>WHTH01000085.1 GCA_009377865.1 Pseudonocardiaceae bacterium
CGCTGCGGCGTGCGCGACCGCGAGCCGGTCGGCGAAGCGGGTGTCGTACTCCGACATCGCGGTGCGACCGCCCGGCCAGGTGGGCGCGTCCAGGTCGTGCCAGACCACCACGTCGGCGTCGAGCCCGATCACGCCGCCGCGGGCACGGCCGGGTACGGCGACCCCCGCGGCCTGTAACAGCCGCAGCGCATGTGCCAGCCGCAACTGGTCGCGTGGCTGCGCCCGGACCTTGCGGTGCGGGTCGTGGCGCGCCCGGCCGGGTCCGGGGTCGGACAGCGGGGCGGTGCGCGCCCCGGACCCCGGGTCGGTCACCTTGTGCCGCACCACGATCACCGGCAGGTACCCCGTGCGGCTCGCCACCAGCAGGTCCGCTCCGCCCCGGCGGCCACCCGCCGGGTCGGCGGGCAGCAGCCCACCCCAGATCGCGGGTGCCCGGGCATCGAGCAGCGACCGGGTCATCGCCATCCGCTCGGCGTGGGGCAGGTCGGCGGGTACCTCCGCCCACCGTTCGCCGAGCAGCTGTGACAGCGCGTCGGCGACGGTTCGGCGGTGTGCGACGGCGTCGGTGCTCCGTTGCTCGGCCGTCGGGTCGGTGGGCGCTTCGGGCCGCAGTGCCAGCGCGTCGTGCTCGAGATGCACCCGGCGACGGCACCGGTTGACGACACCCGCATCGAGCAGCACCGGGGATTTCACACCAACCAGCTTAGGTCGAGGGGCTGACGGTTCCTCGAAACCTGCCTGCGCCGGTCAGTATGGTGGCCTCGTGAGCCCCAGCTACATCGTGCGACGCGCGGCGGTGTTGCTCGCGCTACGGGTGGGCCGCTCCCACTGACCACGGAGGCGGCCGACGCTCCGGGACAGGCGACGGGGACAGGCGACGGGGATCAGTCGAGGTGGTTCATCGCGGTGGGCCCATCATGTCGAAACTGACGCGCAGTGCGTCGAGGTCGGACAGTGCGCGCTCGGATCGCCTCCGCAGTTCCCGTCGGCTGAGCCAGCCCAGCACGTAGTACCGGTGATCCTGAGCGAGCATCACGAGGACGGCGAGCGCCTCGGCGGGACGCGACCGCAGGTGCACCGGCAATCGGCGCAGGAAGTCGAGCTCGGCCTCGACCAGGCGGTCGAGAACGTCGGCGGTGTCGCGGGCGGCCCGGGTGCGTCGCCACCGGCCGAGCCACGGCCGGCGGGCAGCGACCACGTCCGGTCCCGCCAGAGCCATCGGCTGAACGCCCATCGCGCACCCCCTCTCACTGCAGCGGCTTGTCGCCTGCACCATCGTCCGCAGCGGGCAAGCCGTTAGCGCGATTGCCGACGGCCACCGGATCGGGCGATCAGGGATCACTCAGCGTGAGCGTAACCTCGCAGTGGCGAGCAGCTCCGGGTCGACCTTGCGGTGCCCGTCGGCGAACACGGTCCGGGCGAACGGCACCATCAACAACGGCTGCCCGCCCGTGGCGCCGAGCCCGGACAGCTCCAGGCTGTACACCGGCAGGAAGCCCCGGTCGAGCAGGCTGACCAGGAAATCGGCACACAGCCGGCCGCGCCCGTCGAGGCAGCCGGTGCCGTGCCAGGGCAGCAACGCCGAGCCCCCGAGGTAGGAGAACCCGCTGGCGCCGCGCCGGGAGGCGACCGTGGCCAGCCGGACGTGGTGTGGGTAGCGCGCTGCGACGCCGACGGCGTTGTCCGCGGCACTCGCCGCCAGGTGATCGACCGCACTTCGCCAGGCCGAGCCGAGCACCGCCCGCCGCGAACGCACGAGCTCGTCGGGCACATCCGCGCCGTCGAGCACGTCCGGGCGCGCCAGCAGCATGCAGGCCCACCGCATGGGGTTGGTGCCCTGCGGAGCCGGTACTGGGACCGAATAGAGCAGCGAGGACACGATGTCGCGGAAACCGGGCACATCGGCAAGCAGCTCGGGGGGGAGACCGCCGGTGATCCGGCGTCCGGCCTCCCCGGCAGCGACCAGCGAGTCAGGCGGGCCGGCCAGCGTAGCGACGAGCTCGCGCAGCCGCCGCCGGATGCTCTCCCGCTCGCTCCAGCCGTTCTCGCCGAGCAACCCGGCCACGTAGCGGTTCTGGTCGGCGAACTCGAGGGTGCCGCTCACACCCGCCAGCTGAGCGAACATCTCGACCCGGTCGCGGTAGCCGAAAACCTCCGACCACGCCCGTGGCCGGGAATAACCCCCGTCGGCGAGCACGACGATCCGGAGCCCGGGCGAATAGAGCTCGACGAATGCCCGCGCCAGCTCGCGCAACCGCAACAGCGCACCCAGCTCGGCCAGGTCCGGGTACGGACCCGCCGCTTTGAGCCCGTTGTCATGCTGCTTGAACGGGAAGCCGCTCACCATCACGGTCACCGGACGGCGTTGCTCGACGAACGGAACGATCTGTGCGGTCGCGGTCGTGAGCGGGTAACAGGACCGGGAGCCCTTGAGGAACCGGGACCGGGTCAGCATCCGGTGCAGCGCAGCGGCCACGTCTCGCGGGCGCCGCAGCGACCCGATCGAGCCGGCGAACCCGAGGTGATGCCGGGTCGCCTCGGCGAGGCGTGCCGACGCGGCGTCGGCGTTGCGCCGCAGCGCACGCAGCAGCGCGCCGGTCTCTCCGGCGTCCAGGTGCAGCTGCTGCAGCTGCGCGCCGGGCACCGCGGCGAGCTCGGCCAGCGGGAGCCCGCCCAACGACCGCGCGTTCGACACGCTGAGCGGGTCCGGAGGCGGGCGGGTTCCGGTCCGGAGCGGGGCGCCCGGTTGCTGCGGCCAGTCGATCCACGAGCGATCATGAGGGTGCCCGACGATCCTGGCGGGCAGCGAAAATGCGGACGCGTCTGCGCTCACCTCGGATTACCATCACCTTCGCGCATCGGCAGGGCGCTGCCGGCCCGCGGTCCGGTCGTCCTGCACACCAGGGGTATCCCGCCTCCCCCGGCAGCGATAGCCGGACGAGGAGGTGGCGTTGCGGACCCCCGACCGGACGCGCACACCACCGGTCATCGACAGTAGAGGTCATCGGCGGTTCTCAGCTACCCACCGGTCGGATACCAGGAAGGCCGATCCGATGACACGCAGTGAAAGGACCCTCCCCTGCTCACCTCTCGGGTCTGAATGGTCAGCGCGTCAGCGACCACCGGTCTTCCCGCCGGCCCGACCGCAGACTCGCCATCCGGCGACGGAACTCGGTGGCGACCCACGGCCCACGCCCCGGGGCCGGGAACACCCCGGCGACGATCTTCAGATCGCGGATGTCGCGCAACACCTCGAACCCATTCCAGGCCGTCACGTCGAAGCCGTACCCGGCCGCGAGGTCCGCCTGGTGGGCCGCCGGGCGGCCGAAGCGCACGGCCGAGACCGCCATCGGGGTCAGGTCCCACTCCGGGGGGCCGATGCAGCAGGAGTCGAAATCGCAGAGCACCGGCCCCGCGGGTCCCGGGATCACGTTGCCGAGATGCGCGTCACCGTGAACAACCGCGCGGCGAAGCGGGAACCGCAACTGCTCGAGCGCGGCCGCCAGTTCGTCGCTGCGCCGGTCGAGGAAACGACGGTCACGGGGCTCGAGCTCCGCGGCATCACGAAGTCGGTTCCGGAAGTCGGACAGCGGGTCCCACCGGGGCAGCGCGCCCACCGGAGGCGGCAGCCCATGCACGGTCAGCAGCGTCGCGGCCAGATCGGCGCCGGTAGGGGCCGGGCCAACACTCGGGACGGCCTGCCACAGCGTCGCGACATGCCCGGCTGCCCGCACCGGCTGCGCGACTCCCGGCAGCAGCCGGATCGCCGGGACATCGTGCTCGGCGAACAGCGTCGCCGCTGTCACGGCCAGCTCGGCGCGTGGCACGTAGGAGGGCAGCGTGACCAGCCGTACGACCACCGGGTGGCACGCCAGCCTGATCACCGCGTTGTTGACATTACGGATCAGTGTGGCGCCGGTCGGGTCGAGATCGCACGCCTGGCAGATCGCGGCGACGGCGTCGGTGAGCACATCCGAGAACGGCGCCATGGAGGCTGAACGAACCGGAGACATGCCGCTGGTCCTGTCCTCCTCAGCTCGCCCGCAATCCGCGGATGCGCTGGATGCTTGCCGAGAGGTCCCGGGCGTCGGAGTTGGCCCCGCGCTTGGCGGCCTCGAGCTCCAGCGGCTTGAGGCGATCGACCACCCGGGCCGACTTGAGACTGCCCGCGAGGCTCAGCGCGTCACGACCGGCACGGACGCCCTGGTCGACATCACCCTGGCGCATGTGGTTGGTGGCGAGCATCGTCAGGTTGAACGCCTTGCTCCGCGCCATCGCATCGTTGTAGCCGGACAGCGCCTGGCTGATCGCCGGGATCGCGATGGCGGAGTACTTGGCGTCCCAGGCGGACAGCTCGGTGTGGACGCTCCCGACCGTCGCCTGCATGTCGGTCTCGTTGAAGAACCTCACCCAGTCAGGAGCCTCCACCAAGTTGGCCCTGGAGAACTCGTCACGGGCTCGCCCGATCTGCTTCTGGGCTTGGACGGGGTCGTTCATCATCGCGTACGCCCACGCCTCGTTGGCGCACAGTACGGCCACCGCGAGTTCTGACCCGGAGTTCTGTGCGGCAAGCTGGCCGAACTGGAACATCTTGAGCGCCTCGTTGGGCTCATGGTGATGCAGGTACACCCGCCCCATCCGGTAGAGCACGTTCGACATCAACCCGTCATCACCGGATATCTTGGCGAACTCGATAGCTCGCGAGAAGTGGTTGCGTGCCGAGTCGAGCATCCCGATGTCGAACGTCGTCCACCCAGCGAGATTCTGCATATCGGCCAGCGCGCGGAACAGGCTCTGGCGTACCACGTCACTACTCGTTGCCGAGATCAACCGCTGACCCCAGGAGAGCTGGGCGACCACCGCGTCGCGGCATGCGCCGCCGCCGTACTGGTAGTCCAACCCGCGCAGCGCCCTGGTCGATGCCTCCACCTGCTTGACGTCGGACATGCCGATCCGTTCCGGCACGGGCGTCTGCGGCAGCTTCGAAAGCCAGTCGAGCCGATCCAGTGCGAGCGCGCCCGACCCGAACATGACAGCGGCGGTGTTCGTGACGAACTTCCGGCGCTTCACCGACTCATCCTCCTCAGCAAGCGCGCCGCCGGTTGGTCCGACGACGCTCGTCGCTGTCGCCTCGTCGTAGGCGAGTCCCATATAGCCCCGGGGGACCCCGAGGCCATCGGATACCCGCGCCAGCACGTCGTAGGCCATGACCTGCCGACCCTTGAGGATCTCGGAGACCTCGGACTGCGACTGCCCGGTGAGGGCCGCGATCTGACGCTGTGAGATCCCGACGCGGCGCAACAGCCGGTAGACCCCGCTGATGTCCCTGGCGGCCAGGGCTCGCCGCATCTCCGATTCCTCCCAGACCTCGGGAGACACCGGATGGTCCTGCGATCCGATCACGTTCATCTCGCCCCCTCACCGTTCGACGGGCGACGGAAGGAAGAGTAGGCACGCAGCTCCGGGTGGAGAAGCCTGCTTCGGCAAAGGTGATCGGCCGCACCGATCAACCCTTGCCGCTTACCGTAACCGCTGGGCCGATTGGCGCACCACATCCCCACTCAGGTGCTTGGCGACGCACGCTATGAACCCAATAGCAACGTGTTCGGCAGCCGGACGGAAGCAGGAAGGGTGACGACGTGGACCAGATTCTGGGTCAGATCCTCCGGCAGGCGGTATGGGAGCGACTCGACATGCTCGACGAACTGGCCTCGCACGCCGACGACAGTTCGCTCGAATCGGTGGCTCGCACCGAGCTGCCGCGTCTGACCAGCGGGTTGCGCGCGCTGCTGTTAGCGCACGAGCCGGACTCCAAGGGCCGGTGCCCGGCGTGCTCCCGCCGCGGGCGCCCACGGCGTGGGCCCTGTTCGGTCTGGCGAGCGGCACACGATCACTTCCTAGCGGAAACGGCTCCTGGCCAGGCCGGGCCCGGCTCCAGGGTGTCGCGCACACCGAGGAGGCACGTCGCCGCAGCGCAAGTCACCGCAGCGCACTGAGACAACTCCACAGACTGGCGGCCTCGTGCCCGCTTCGGTGACCCCAGCCGGCGCGGACGCGAGCCCCCGCCACGTGGCCGGTGATTCGATGCCGTCCGTGCCCCCGACCGCGGCGTCGTCGGATCGCCGGTCACACCGACCTCCGCGGGCCGGCGGCGTGCCCCGACGCCGGCGCCGGCCCGCGGGCTCGACCCACAACTCCATACCGACCCTCCTCCCGACCGCCCGGTCGGGTCGCAGCGTTCCGCTCCCCGCGGATGGAGCGCCGCGCCGGTGGCGCCTCGACTGGCAGCCGCCGAGCCCCGCTGGGTCCGTTGATCGCCAGAGCCCCGCCAGTGCCCGTGACACACGGCGGGGAAGTCCCCCGTCCGGCGCCGGACCCGCGAAGCGCAGCGCCCCCAATGGGGCGGGGCCGTTCGAGAGGAACGGCCCCGCCCCACTTCTCTTCAGTCTCACTCTTGCCTGCCGTGGCCGCGCCAATCCCCGCGATTTCGATCAATGGCCCTGCCGTTGCGCCGAGCGGAAACACGACCGGGTGACGCCGGAAGTGTCGGCCACCTGCACGCGGAGTGCGGCCAACGCGTCACATGTCGTAGGACTCGAGCAGCCGCAGCCAGACCTCGCTGATCGTGGGGAACACCGGCACGGCGTGCCAGAGCCGGTGCAGCGGCACCTCGCCGGCGATCGCGATCGTCGCCGCGTGCGCCAGCTCCGCCACGTCCTGCCCTACGAAGGTCACACCGACGAGTAGCTTGCGCTCGGTGTCGACGACCATTCGCGCCCGGCCGGTGTAACCATCGGCATGTACCGCCGAGCCCGCGACCGCGATGTCGAGGTCGACGACGTCGAGGTCGACGCCCTGCGCCCGGGCCTGCTCGGCAGTGCGTCCGACGGCCGCGACCTCCGGATCGGTGAACACCACCTGCGGCACCGCGACGTGGTCGGCCGTGGCCGCGAACCGTGTCCATGGCACCGGATCGGCCCGCTGTCCCCTGGCGCGTGCCGCGAGCACATCACCGACCACCCGTGCGGCGTACTTCCCCTGGTGGGTCAGCGGCGCCCGACCCGTGACATCGCCAGCGGCGTAGAGCCACTCGCCACCGACGCCGGTGACGGCCCCATCGTCGCTGACCGCGAGCGGTTCACCGGGCTCGAGGCCGATCGTCTCCAGGCCGAGGTCTCCGGTAGCCGGTCGGCGGCCGGTGGCCACCAGCAGTTCATCCGCCTCGACGACGTGGCCCCCGGCCACATCCACGCGCACGATGCCGTCCTGTCGGGAGGCCCGGCGAACCCGCGTACCCAGCCGGACGTCGACGCCGTCGTCGCGCAGGCCGGCGGCAACCAACTCGCCGGCGATGGGCTCCATCCCGGGCAACAGCCGATCGGCCTGCTCGATCACCGTCACCTGCGAGCCGAGCCGAGCGAATGCCTGCGCCAACTCCGCGGCCACCACACCGCCACCGAGCACCGCGAGCCGCACCGGGGCTTCCTCGGCCGAGGTGGCCTGCCGGGACGTCCAAAGCTCCACTTCGGACAGCCCTTCGACGGGCGGGATCACCGGCACGCTGCCGGTGCACAGCACGACCGCCTTCCGGGCCCACAGACGTCGAGTGCTATCGGCGCCCTCGACGTCAATGGTCCGTTCGCCCGCCAGCCGGGCGCGACCGCGGATAACGGTCAACCCCGCCCCCTGCGCCCACGCCAGCTGCGGGCCATCGTCCCAGTTCGAGGCGAAGGCATCCCGGTTGGCCAGCACCGCTGCGGCATCGAGATCCCCGCCCACTGCCTGTCTCGCGCCAGCCACCCGTCGCGCCGCGGCCAGTGCGTTGCCGGGGCGTAGCAATGCCTTGCTCGGCATGCACGCCCAGTAGGTGCACTCGCCGCCGATGAGCTCAGCCTCGACCAGCGCGACGGCGAGACCGTCCTGCGCCGCACGCGAGGCCGCGTTCTCGCCGACCGCGCCACCGCCGATTACCACTACGTCGTATTCCTCAGCCATGGCCTCACCCCACCCCGACGGCGGGGCTACCGCAAACGGGCGGCTCAGGATCCCCCGTTAGACATCGCAGCACCCACTCGTCAGCTGAGCACCCCGTCCACGGCCACCGCGATCGGCTGGTCCCCACCCACCAGTTCGAGAGTCAGCCCGGCAGTCCCGGGCTCGTCGAGCAGGGCGACGAGCACCGCCGCGACGTCGGTCCGGCTCACCTCGCCGCGCTCGATCTCGGACCTGGCCAGCCGCACCCGCCCGGCGGGCTCGTCATCGGTGAGCTTGCCGGGGCGGAGCACGGTCGCGTCCAGATCGCGACCCATCAGGTCACGCTCGGAGGCGACCTTAGCGTGCAAGTAGGCGGCGAACACCTCGCCGACATCCTCGGGCGGTGTCCACTCCGGATCGTCGGGCTTCACCCCCATCGCGCCGACGAGCAGGTAACGCCGTACCCCGGCCCGCTGCGCGGCCTCGGCAAGCAGTGCCGCGCCGGCGCGGTCGACCGTGTCCTTGCGTGGGATGCCACTGCCCGGGCCGGCCCCGGCGGCGAACACCACCGCGTCGGCATTCTCGATGTGTTCGGCGAGCTCGGCGATGCCGCCGCTCTCCAGATCGAAGACCACTGGCTCACCACCGGCGGCAGCCACTTCGTCGGTGTGGTCCGGGTTGCGTATCAGCGCGACGGGGGTGTCGTCACGCCCGCGCAGCAAGCGCTGCAGGTGCAGCGCGATCTTCCCGTGCCCACCCGCGATCACCACTCGCATATGTCGACATTAACGTCCCGGAACGCAGTGGGCAGCGCGGCGCGGGAGTCAACTCACCGTGGCGAGCAACTGCTCGTAGACGAGCTCGTGCACCAGCCGGCCGCCCGGCGTCAGCCCGGCGGGCAGGGCGGGTCCGGAACGCCCGGGCTGCACCAAGTCGACCGCATCTGGATCCACATCGGACACTTCGGTGGTGGCCAGTACCGAGCAACCGTACTGATCCGCACGGCGCAGGCACTCGACGTCGCGCCCGACGTCCGGAGGCAGCAGCATCGCGGTGGCACACAGCCCGGCGAACGGCACAGCCCCGGCGAGGCCCGTGCGCCAGTGCCGCGCCGGAGCGATCACACCGTGCAGCCGCACCGCGACCGGCGGCACCTGCTGGGTCATCTCCGGCCAGCTCCAGGTCGTCACCGAGAGCCGATCGGTCACCGGCCCCCACCCGGTGGTGGTTCGGTACTCGTGTGCCGCTGGGATGAGTTCGGCGGCGACGGCGACCCGCCGTCCCACGAGCACTCCAGCGGGCAGCACCACACCGTCCCACCCGAGCAGTGCCGCTGCCTCCGGCGCAGCACGGTCGGGTGCGGTGAGGATCTCCGCGCCGCTCACAGTGAGCGGGCAGTTGATCTGCTGGGTCAGCGAATCCTGTGACACGGAGCCGGATCTCCCTCGTCCTCGGCGATCGCCAAGCGGTGCTCATCGCGTTCGTGGCCGCGACGTTCTCCCGAGTTGGGTACCAGTCGACCGCGGGTGAAGGGTGCGACGCATACAACTCGCGCGTCGGACGGCGGGTCTCGCGCGCCGACTGGTCAACCGGTTTCGGCCGCGCGGTGCCGCTGATCGCTTCATGTCGCAGGAGTGGACACTGACCGCGCGTTCCGTACCGCGCACCGGCCGGCTGGGAGGGTCAGCCGCCCTGGTCGTCGGCACGCTCCGGGCGTGCCAACCGGGTCCTGATCCACACGGTGGCCGCACTCGCCACAGCGAATACGACGGCTGCCTCGCTCAGCAGAGCGATCCAGATGGTTGGCAACGCCCTCGACCCCTTCCAGATGATCCACTCGTGATGTTCCGAGAGACCGCCTGCACGGCCTCAGCCGGCAAACCGTCACACGCCGACCCGTTGTTCCAGCCGGTCGGCGCCACCGATGGTGTCCTCTGTCACGGCGCCACACCTCCGGCACGTTGACGGCGTGACGGTGACGCAGCAGGGTCGTGTGAATGGGATCTCACCGCTACGCCGTCCGGGACCGGATCGCCTCGCTGCATCCCGAGCGGGACTGCGAGCAGATCGCCAGGTTGCTGGTCACTGTGGAGTTCCCGTGGGATGTCACCCGGGCGCTGGAGCTGGCGCTGTACCGGACGTACTGCGTGCCCTCGATCGGTGGGCTGCTCGATGCCACCCAGGAGTTCGCGCAGCGCCCGCAGAAGCGATACGACGACACGTCGCTGCTGCTCGCCGAAGGGCTGGAGCAAGGACTCGACAGCCCGCAGGGTCGCGAGGCCGTCCGCCGGATCAACCAGATCCACCATCGCTTCGACATCTCGAACGACGACATGCGTTACGTGCTGTCCACGTTCGTCGCGGTGCCGCTGCGGTGGCTGGACCGCTTCGGCTGGCGGCCGCTGTCCGATCACGAGCGCGACGCCACGTACAACTACTACCGCCGGCTCGGCCACATGATGGGGATCCGCGACCTGCCGCCGACCTGGCAGCAGATGGTGGCGCTGTCGGACGCCTACGAGGCCGCGCACTTCCGTCCCACCGTGGCCAGCGCCCAGGTGGGGACCGCGACCCGGGAGCTGTTCGTCGGATGGATGTGGTTCCTGCCCGCGCCGCTAGTACGCATCGGCGTGCACGCGTTGCTCGACGAGCCGGTGCTGCGGGTGTTCGGGTTCCGTCCGGCGCCGCGGCCGGTGCGGGCGCTCGCCGCGGCCGCGCTGCGCGCGAGGGGGCGGCTGGTCCGGCTGCTGCCACCGCGACGACGACCGCACCGGGTCACCGAGTCCTGGACGGTCCGCTCCTACCCCCACGGATACGCCGTCGACGCGCTCGGCCCGGACGGCGTGCCGCTGCCCGGGGCTACTCAGCCCAGGCCTGCTCAGACCTCCTGAGGTCAGGCGGCAGATCCCACGCGTGTGGGCTGTCGGGTGCGTCGAGCCAGATCCACTGGCGTCCGGGGGCGACGCTGAGGCCGAAGCGTTCCCGGCAGGGTTGGTCGCATGCCTGCCATAGCTGGTGGAGCTGTTCGACCTCGGTCCACAGTGCACGGGATCCGGTTTCGGTGACGAGAAACGTGCCGTCGTCGCTGGTGTCGAGCCGCGCCGTCGAGCCGGCGTGGTCATCGATGATCAGTTCATCGAGCGACGGGCCATGCTGGCCGACGGACACGTCGGGGAGCGCGACGGTGAGCAGGAACCGCAGGTGCTGCTGGTAGAAGGTGTCGCGCGGACCGAGCGATGTGTGGCGCGGGGCGGTCGGTGTGGCAGTGGCTGGGTCGTCGATGTCGTCCACGCTGTCGTCGTGGCGCAGGGGCATGAAGTAGCCCCCTTCGGGAAGGAAACGGCCGCAAGCGTGGTCCTCGTCGGCGACGTCGAGGGCGATGAGTCCTTTGGCGATGGGCGCGACGATACGGGCGCCCGGGGCTGCCTGGGAGAGCCATGCAGCCGGGATGCGGCGCAGCGAGCAGGTGGCCAGAAACCGATCGAACGGCGCGTGGGGAGGGTGTCCGTGCGCGCCGTTGCCGACGATGGCGGTGGGTTGGTAGCCCACCGACGCAAGCCCGATGCCGACAGCGCGCACCAGCTCGGGGTCGATGTCGATTGTGGTCACGTGCTGCGAGCCGAGACGCTCGCACAGTAGCGCGGCGGTGTAGCCGGTACCGGTGCCGATCTGGAGCACCCGGTGGTCGTCGTGCACGTCCAGGGCGCGCAGCATGAGCGCGACGAGCCCCGGCATGGTGCCCGAGGAGGTCACCGTGTACCGACTTTTCTGGGTGATGAGGGTTTCGTCGGAGTACGCCGCCCGCAGCCATGTCGAATGATCGTCTTCGGTGGTGCCGTCGATTTCCTGATAGTTGTCCGACCGGTAGTAACGAGGGACCAGCGCGTGGCGGGGCACCGTCGCGA
>WHTH01000054.1 GCA_009377865.1 Pseudonocardiaceae bacterium
ACGACCCACCCGCCCCACTGCCCCTGCGCCACGCGCTCCGGGTGATCGATCGACACCTCGCCGACTACATCGCCGAGGCCCGCATGACCGCGTGAGAACTTGGCTCAAGGTTCAAACTCCTAGCGACCAAGGCCGCTAGGTTCAGGTGGCCAAGATTCCAGCTACCCCACTCCGCCGAACCCGGGGCCAACCAGGGATGTTGCCCAGCTTTTTGACATCGGCGTGCAGCAGATCCCCGGGAGCCTCCCGCTCGTAACGGCGGACCGGCTCACCGGTGGCGCGGTCGACGTGGGCGAGCCGGTTGATCCGGCACCGGACCAGGACCTGATGCACGGTCGACGGGGCGCACCCGACCCGATCGGCGATCGCGACCGGCCCGAGGCGCTGCTTCCAGCGCAGGTGCACGATCTTGCGGACCATCGGAGCTCGGGTCGCACGTGGACTGTGGTGCGGGCGGCTCGAGCGGTCGGCCATGCCCGCAAGCCCGTCTGCCCGGTAGCGCTCGGCCCACCGCTTCGCGGTCGGCCACGACACCTGGAACCGTTCCGCGACCCGGGCGACCGGCCACCCGCCCTCGACGATCAGACGCGCCAGCTTCATGCGGGCACGCGGAGTCAGCGCGGCGTTAGCGTGGGACACGAAGACCTCCTGCGGTCGGGATGGACGCCCTCAGACAGCTCCACAACACCGCAGGAGGTCTTCACCTATCAAGATCAGGCAGACCGTGTCGTCGCACGCCCTCGACCAACGTCTCCGGTCAGTACAGCTAGTGAAGCCCGCGGGCGAGCGTGCCGGCGATGGGCAGCTTGTCCATGAACCTGTCCACGAACTTGGGTCCGGCCGTGCCTCTGGCGGCCACGAAGCACGAAGCTGAGCCGGCATAGTCGCAGGTCGTCTACCCCTGCCGGGTGAAATCGGCGACTCATAATCTGTCAAGTCGTCGGTTCGAGTCCGACTCGCCCCACCACCACTGGCGGTAGGTACCAGGCAGCAGGGCACTCAGGGCAGCTTTGCGGCCCGCACGTCGACCTTTTGGATCTGCGGGTCCCCGGCGAACAGATCCGGGGCCTGCGCCATGAGCGCTTCGGCGACCCGGCCGTTGAGGTGTGCGTCGCGCCCGGCGTCGTCCGGGAACACGTCGAAGATCCTACCGACGGCGGTTGCGTCAGACGACAAAGTAGCCGATCAACAAGCCAACAGCGGACACCACCACGACCGCGAGCGACCACAGCAGGATCACCACGGCGGGAGGATAGTCATTCGAGTCGATCGGCGGCTCGGCGCGCGGGGTGTCGTTGAGCTCGTCGAGCTCTTTGAGCCCGTTGAGCAGTTCGAGTTCCCTGAGCTCCCCGGGTTCGTCGAGTTCCTTGGTAGCGCCGCGCGCCTGGATAGCGCCGCGTTCTTTGGTGTCGCGGTGTAGGTGTTCGGCGAGTTCCTGCTCCCACAGCACCTGATCGATCATGTCCATTGCTTGGCCCTTCTCACCGGCGCTACGGTCGCAGGTCGCAGGTCGCGTGTGGCTGTGACCCCGGTAACTCCGCGGGGCTGACCACTTCCGGTTCCCATCCCCGATATCCAGCTACCCAAGTGTCGTTTCTCCACTCGCCCCGGATCGGGAATGTGACGTATGTCATAGCCTCGTCGACGCGGCGGTTGTAGGCGTGTCGGCCGCGGTTACCGGACCCCAGGGTCGTGGAGCGAGCCCGCGACCGACAGGATCTCGGTCGACACACGTTGAGATCCGAGGAGCGCGATGTCCCTGAATGCCGATCCCGGGTGGCTGCGGTGGACTCCCCGCGCGGTGCAGCCGACCGACGTCGCGGGCGAGTTCGACGCCGCGGCGGGGACCTACGACGGCCTGGTGGGCGCGAGTCCCGGCTACCACGAGCAGCTGCGACTGTCGGCCAAGCGTATGCAGCTGCCCCGAGGTGGCGCGGGGTTGCGGCTGCTCGACGTCGGCTGCGGTACCGGTGCGTCCACCGCGGCGCTGCTCGCCGCCGCGCCGGAGGCGACCATCATCGGCGTCGACGCCTCCGCCGGCATGCTCGAGCAGGCTCGCGCCAAGAGCTGGCCGTCGACGGTCTCGTTCGTGCACGCACCCGCTGAAGATCTCGACGAGGGGGGGTTGCAGGAGCCGTTCGACGGGATATTCGCGGCATACCTGGTGCGCAACCTCGCCGACCCGGATTCCGTGCTGCGCACGCTGCGCGATCTGCTCCGGCCCGGTGCCCCGCTCGCGGTACACGACTACTCGCTGTCCGGTTCGCTGGCAAGCAAGGCGCTGTGGACGGCAGTGTGCTGGGGTGTGATCATCCCGCTGGGCGGGGTCCGTTCCGGTCGCACGGTGTTGTATCGCTACCTGTGGCGCAGCGTGCTGCGTTTCGACCGCGCGGTGGTGCTGGTCGCGCGGCTGCGCCGGGTCGGGTTTACACACGTGACGGCCGACCCGGTGCCGGGGTGGGAGCGCACGATCGTGCACACCTTCATCGCCCGGTGCGGCGGGGACACAGCGTGACCGCACCGCCGCGGCGTCGGTCGTGCACCGGCGGGCGACAGCCGGGACGAGATCCCCGGGCCGTGCTGCACCCGGCCCGGTCCGGCCTGCCGGATACCGGCCACCTGCCGCGGCCACCGAGGGTCGCCGTCGTCGGAGGTGGCATCGCGGGAGTCGCGGCTGCGGTCGCGCTGGGCGAACGCGGCGTCGACGTGGAGTTGCTGGAGCGGGAGCGCCAGCTCGGCGGCCGGGTCAGCGGTTGGCCGACGACGCTGGCCGACGGGTCGCAGGTCACGATGAACCGCGGATTCCACGCCTTCTTCCGGCAGTACTACAACCTGCGCGTCCTGCTGCGCCGCGTCGGTGCGCCGCTGACCCCGTTGCGCGACTACCCGCTGGTCGATGCGCAGGGCAATCGCGACAGCTTCGTCGGGCTGCCCCGCACCCCGCCGTGGAACGCGATGGCCTTCGCCGCCAAGAGCCCGACCTTCAGCTGGCGCGACCTGGTGTCGCGGATCGACGCGGTGGCGGCCCTGCCGCTGGTGGACGTCTCGGTGCCGGAGATCTACCGGCGGCTCGACGGCCTCGACGCGATGAGCTTTCTGGAGCAGATCCGGTTCCCGCCTGCGGCACAGCACCTCGCGTTCTCGGTGTTCTCCCGCAGCTTCTTCGCCGACGCCCGGGACCTGTCGGCGGCCGAACTGGCCACCATGTTCCACATCTACTTCCTCGGCTCCAGCGAGGGTCTGGTCTTCGACGTCACCGCAGAGCCGTTCCCGCAGGCGGTGTGGGAGCCGATGGGCAGGTACCTGCACACCCACGGGGTGCGGGTACGGACCGGCACCACCGTCGAGGCGGTGCAACCGGGCTGTGTCCGCCGGTTCGCACTGCGCACCGGCGCGGGGGAGGAACCCGATGAGGTGGACGCGGTCGTGCTGGGCTGCGACGTCGCGGGCCTCCGGAGCCTCGCCGAGGCCTCCGAGCTCGGCGACGTGCAGTGGCGGCGGCGCATCGCCGGGCTGCCCAGCGCACCGCCGTTCCTGGTGTCGCGGTTCTGGCTGGATCGCCCGGTGCAGGCCGACCGGCCCGGGTTTCTGGGCACCGCCGGGTTCGGTGCGGTGGACAACGTCAGCGTGCTCGAGCGCTACGAGGGCGAGGCGCGACGCTGGTCGCAGCGGCGCGGCGGATCGGTGGTGGAGGTGCACGCCTATGCGCTGCCCGAGGGAAGCGACGTGGCGGCGCTGCGACCACAGCTGCTGACGCAGCTGCACCGGCTCTTCCCGGAAACCGCCGAGGCGGGCATCGTCGACGAGCGCCACGAGCTGCGGGCCGACTGTCCGCTGTTCGCGCCCGGTGGCTTCGCCGATCGGCCCCCGGTCACCACCCCTGACCCGGCGGTGATGCTGGCGGGCGACTTCACCCGGGTCGACCTGCCGGTTGCGCTCATGGAGCGCGCCGCGACCAGTGGGCTGCTGGCGGCGAACGAGCTGCTGGCTGGGTGGGATGTTCGCGGGCACGAGCTGTGGACGGTGCCCACCCGGGGCCGGCTGGCCCCGCTGCGCGCCGCGGCCGCCCGGTATCGCCGCACCTGATCCTTGCCCGTTGCGCCGACGCCGCGTTGGCGCGATGGCGTTGCGCGAACGCCGCGTTCGCGCAACCCGTAGGCGCTCAGCCGGACCAGCGGCCGGTGGTGCGCAGCTCGTAGCGGCGCTCGGCGTAGGCGAGGTCGTCGCGCCACAACCGGCGAGCCGCCAACCGCATCAGCGGCCGCATCGCGGGCGCAGCATTGCGCGCGACCGCGAACCCCTTACGGTCGGAATGCGCGATGGTCGCCTCGATCACGGCGGTACGGGGGTGTCCCCCGTCGTCGGTGCCCAGTGGGACGGCGTGGGTCTCCACCACGCTGTTCGCGCCCTCGCCGTCGAGGATGTGCATGACGACCGTGCGCGGCTCCGGACAGGAGAATGAGGCCAGCACCGGCACGACGACCCGCCGCGATATCCGGAAGGAGACCTCCACCAGGAACCGGTCGGCCGCCGCGTCGCCGTCGTCGGGCGGCGCTTCGACCACCCGCAGGTCCACGAAGGAGTACGGGTGAAACCAGGCGCCGTGCCAGGGGTCGAGCCGATTGGCGACGACATCCTCGGGCTCGCAGCGCCCGGTCAGCGTCATGACCGCGTCGATGCTCGCCGTGGTCTCCGGTCGTGGCGGCAGCACGGGTGCGTCCAACGGTTGCTCGCCGCCGACCGCATTCAGCCGCACCCAGGCCAGCACGCCGTCGTCGTGGGCCGGGAACGGGTCCCAGCCGGCCGCTCCACGCTCGTCGAGCGACAGCCCATGCCAGCGGCACACCAGCGCCCCGCCGTGGACGGCGGCGCGGCACAGCGGGGCGCCGAGGTGGGGGCACTCGCCGGGACCTGCATGCACCCGGCCGTCCGGCGTGCGCCACGCGACGATCTCGATGCCCGCGATCGTGCGGCCGAGCGGCCGGTCGTCGCGGACCTCGCTCGACGCCGCCAGCACGTACCAGTTGCCCGACGGCCGGGCTTGCGCGCGCTTGAGCGCAGCCTCGATCAGCCCGGGCTTGGCGTCGCGCCACGTCGGGCCCTGCTGCGTCCACGGCACGGACCGCCGTAGCTGGATCGGGATGCCACGTTCACCCCACCGCATGCCGCCCACCTCGCTCACCGGCGCGCGGAACCGCACCGCGCGGATCGACGATCTCGGGTGCACGGTATTCCGTGCCACGACCGGCTGCCAGGCGGGACGACGGCGGCGTTGTCCAACAGCAGGCGCGACGTTAGCCTTACCGCCCGGTGACTGCGCTCCGTGGCTGTTGACACCGCAGCATCAGTTCTCTGTGCACCCTCGATCCCCGAAAACAGGAGGGGTTCATGACCCTGCGCCGTGCTCGTCGCGGGTTGCTCGCCGGCTTGCTGGTCAGTGGAATGGTCGCGGCTGCGGCGGTCACCGCCGCTCCGGTGACCGCGGCGGCAGCCCCCGCCCCGCTCTCGCCGTCACTGGTCGAGCAGCTGGCCTCCGCCACCGGCGCGCCGATGCCGATGATGGTGCACGGTGCGATGGTGGACGATGCGCAGGCGGCGGTGCAGGGCACCGGCATGTCGACGGTAACGACCTTCGATCAGATCGGTGTCGTGGTGGCCCTCGCGACACCCGGCCAGGTGCAGCAGGCGCGGAACCAGCCGGGTGTGACCTATCTCGAGGGTGACCAGCCTCTCGAGCTGTTCACTGCCACCTCCAACCAGGCCACCAGGGGAGCCGAGGCGGCGAAGACCCTCCGGGGAGCCAACAAGCAGCCACTCGACGGCTCCGGTGTGTCGCTCGCGGTGATCGACACGGGGATCGACCCGACGCACCCGGCGTTCGCCGGTGGCAAGGTGGTGCGCAACGTCAAGAGCCTGTGCCTCGATGAGTCGAGCACCGACACCGGATGCGTGCTCGACGTGCCGACCGACGTCGACACCGACACGCTGTCCGGCGGTGGGCATGGCACCCATGTCAACGGGATCGCGGCAGGCAACCCGGTGACGTTGTCCGACGGCACGAAGGTCTCTGGCGCGGCACCTGGTTCGAAGATCGTGTCGCTGTCGACCGGCGCCGTCGTGCTCATCATCGGTGCCAACTCGTCGCTGAACTGGGTGCTGGAGAACCACGACGCTCCGTGCGGCCCGGCGGCCAGCGCCACGGCGTGCCCGCCGATCAAGGCGGTCAACAACTCCTACGGACCGTCGGGCGGCGGCGAGTTCGATCCGAACTCCGCCACCGCCAAGCTGCAGCGCGAACTCGCCGACGAGGGGGTGGTCACCGTGTGGGCCGCGGGCAACGACGGGGGCGATGGCTCGGAGAGCCTCACCAACCCGCCCGGACAAGACCTCACCGGTGGCATTCTGTCGGTGGCCTCCTACCACGACAGCAACACTGGCACTCGCGACGGAGAGGTCTCCGAGTACTCCTCCCGGGGCGCGGCCGATGACCCCTCGACGTGGCCGGACCTGTCCGCGCCGGGGCAGAACATCACGTCCGCCTGCCGACCCCAACTGCTGATCTGCTCGACCGGTATGGATCCGCAGAACGGGCCGGGGTTGCTCGACATCGGCACCTACAACACGATCAGCGGGACGTCGATGGCGGCGCCGCACATCACCGGCATCGTGGCGCAGCTGTTCCAGGCGAACCCGGACGCGACGCCGGCCGAGATCGAGGAGGTGCTGAAGTCGACGGCTCACCCCTACGCAGACGGTGCCGACTACGAGACCGTTGACGGCTTCGCTACGTCGCCGGACAAGGGCACGGGCATGGTCGATGTGGTCGAGGCCGCCACGGCGATCGGCGCATCCGACCGCTGACCCGCCGGGGTCGGTCAGGCGCATTGGGGGTCAGTCAGGCGCAGCGCTGGCGCATCAGCTGCCCCATGCTGCACAATGACCACTTGCCAGAGCTTTACAGCAGTCCTGATCGCGTTTCACCGAGGACGTAGGGGAAGACACTCCTCGTCGTGAAGCGGAGGTCAGGAGATGAGCACTGGTGGAACGATTCACGTCCACTCGTCGCCGTCCGCGGTCTGCCCGCACGTCGAGTGGGCGATCTCGGGCGTGCTGCAGATCCGCGTCGACCTGCAGTGGACGGCTCAACCGGCGGCGCCGGGTCAGCTGCGCGCCGAGTGCGACTGGACTGCGCCGGCCGGGACTGGTGCTGCGCTCGTTTCGGCGCTGCGTGGCTGGCCGATGCTGCGCTTCGAGGTCACCGAAGAGCCCAGCCCAGGGGTCGATGGCGAGCGGTTCTGCTCGGTGCCGGGGCTCGGGTTGTGGCGGGCGCGTACCAGCGCGAACGGCGACATCGTGGTGGGTGAGGATCAACTGCGCGCGCTGGCGGTGACGGGTCGTGGGCCGGAAGCGTTCGCACACCAGGTCGACCAACTGCTCGGCGCCGCCTGGGACGAGGCGCTGGAACCGTTCCGCCGTGCCGCTGACGGCGCCCCTGTGACCTGGCTGCACCGCGTCGGGTAGGCAGGTCGGCATACTGGCGGGGTGCTTCATACCCCTTACGGCTGGTGGCCGGCGGTCAGCGTGGGTGTGCTCGTGCTGGCGGTGGGGGCAGGGTTGGTGCTGCGCGATCCGCCCCGCGAGCCCGCTACCGGCCCGCCCGGCGACGCGATTGCCACCACCACCCGGCAGCTGCCGCCTGCCGAGCAGCCGAGTCCGCGCACGGTGCGGTTCATCATGGATGCCGCCGAGCACCCGGACCGTGACGCCGTGCAAGACCTGCTGCAGAGCCATTTCGACGCGATCAACTTCGGTGAGTACTCTCGCTGGACGTCGACCGTCGTCACGGAGCGTGCCGAGGGAACGCCGGAGGACGTGTGGCGCGAGCAGTACGCGACCAGCACGGATGTCAACATCGTCGTGCACCGCATGGAACCGCGCCCCGGTGGTGGTCTGACGGTCCTGCTGTCCTTCAACAGCGTGCAGGACCCGGACGACGCTCCCGAGGAGACCCCGTTCCGTTGCCTGCGCTGGCACGTCTCCTACCCGGTGGTCACCGAGTCGGACCAGCTGCTGTTGGGTCCGGGCGATCCCGACACCAGCCGCAAGGAACGCTGCTCCTGACCCTGTGGACAGGTCGCACTCACAGGGGAATGTTGCCGTGGGCGCCGCGGCCGGCGGGGGCGGCGGCCAGCGACTCGGCAAGCCGGCGCCGGGTCTGGGTCGGCTCGACGATCTCGTCGACCACGCCGAGCGCCACCGCTCGGTTGACCCCGCCGGCGAGCCGCTCGTGCTCCTCGGCGAGCTCGATGTGCAGCGCTTCCCGGTCCTCCTCGGCAGCGGCTGCCAGCTTCTTGCGGTGCAGGATCCCCACGGCTGCCTTGGCTCCCATCACGGCGACCTCGGCGTCCGGCCAGGCGAACACGTGCGTGGCACCGAGGCACCGGGCGTTCATCGCGATGTAGGCGCCGCCGAATGCCTTGCGGGTCACCAGCGTCACCCGCGGCACGATCGCCTCGGAGAAGGCGTGCAGCAACTTGGCGCCGCGGCGCACCACGCCGTCCCATTCCTGACCGACCCCCGGCAGGTAGCCGGGGACGTCGACGACGACGACCAGCGGCACGCCGAACGCGTCACACATCCGCACGAACCGCGACGCCTTCTCCGCCGACGGTGAGTCCAGGCACCCGCCCAGGCGCAGCGGGTTGTTCGCGATCACGCCGACGGTGCGCCCCGCCAGCCGGCCCAGCCCGATGACGATGTTGGGCGCCCACTTGGACTGCAGCTCCTGGAAGACCGACTGCCCGGGCTGATCACTGCGCTCGTCGAGGATGTCGCGCAGCATCGGTCGGACGTCGTAGGCCCGCTGCCGCTGCTCGGGCAGGTCTGCGGCGAGGTCCACCTCGTCGCGCACCGAGTGCAGGTCGAAGGCGCCGGGCCGGGCGAACAGCCCGGTGATCTCCCGCGCGCGGTCCATGGCGTCGGGTTCCGAGTCGGCGACAACGTGTACGACGCCGGACTTCTTGCCGTGCGCACCAGGACCTCCCAGCGCCTCCATGTCGACCTGCTCGCCGGTCACGCTGCGCACCACATCGGGCCCCGTCACGAACACCCGGCCCTCCGGCGCCATGATCACGACGTCGGTCAGTGCGGGACCGTACGCGGCACCGCCGGCGGCGGCGCCGAGAACCACGGAGATCTGGGGCACCCGACCCGAGGCCCGCACCATCGCGGCGAAGACCTGCCCGACCGCATCGAGCGCTTCCACGCCCTCGGCCAGCCGCGCTCCACCGGAGTGCCACAGCCCGACGACCGGGCACCGCTCCCGCACGGCGGTGTCGATGGCCTCCACGACGTGGCGGCAGCCCTCCGACCCCATCGCGCCGCCCATCTTGGTCGCGTCCGTGCAATAGGCGACGACCTTGGCGCCCTCGATGCGGCCACGGGCGGTGAACATGCCGCTGGCGTCCCGGGGACGCAACGCCACCATGGTGGCGTCGTCGAACAGCGCGGTCAGCCGCAGCTCGGGATCGCGGGGATCGGTTGCACTGTCGTCGGCGGAGCTCGTGGATCGGGTGACCAGAGCGGTCATCGAGGTCTCCTCGAGTGGGGGAGCCGTGTCAGGCCTGGGTGAAGGTGAGCGCGACGTTGTGCCCGCCAAATCCGAACGAATCGCTCACCGCGGCGTGCAGCTCGACCTCGCGGGAGGCGCCTGCCACCACGTCGAGCTTCACCTCCGGATCGATCTCATCGAGGTTGAGCGTCGGAGGGATGAGATTGTCCCGGACCGCCAGCAGGGTGGCGATCCCCTCGACTGCGCCGGCGGCACCGAGCAGGTGCCCGAGTGCCGACTTGGGTGCGGTCAGCACCGGGTGGTCGCCGATCGATGACCGTATCGCCGCGGCCTCGGCCACGTCGCCGACCGAGGTGGCGGTCGCATGTGCGTTGACGTGCCCCACGTCGGACGGCTCGACGCCCGCGGTGCGCAGCGCCGCGGTGATCGCGCGGGACGCGCCGATGCCCTCCGGCTCGGGGGCGGTGATGTGATAGGCGTCGGAGGTGGTGCCGATCCCGGCGAGCCGGCCGTGCACGGTAGCACTCCGGGCAGCGGCGAACTCTTCCCGCTCGAGCACCATCACGCCGGCGCCCTCGCCGAGCACGAACCCGTCACGTTGGGTGTCGAACGGCCGCGACGCCCGCTCGGGCTCGTCGTTGCGGGTGCTCATCGCCCGCATCTGGGCGAACCCTGCCAGCGGGAGCGCCGTGATACAGGCCTCGGCGCCCCCGGCCACCACCACGTCCACCTCACCGGCCCGAAGCATCCGCCAGGCCATCGCCAGTGCCTCGGCGCCCGACGCGCATGCCGACACGGGGGTGTGGACGCCGCCCCGGGCGCCCAGTTCGAGCCCGACGTAGGCGGCGGGGCCGTTGGGCATGAGCATGGGGATGGTCAGCGGGGAGACCTTGCGCATTCCTTCCTGCTCGAGCAGGTCGTCCTGTTCGAGCAGCGTGACCGCACCGCCGATCCCGGTCCCGATCACCACGGCGAGCCGCTCGGGCTCGACGCCGTCGTCTCCCAGACCGGCGTGCTGCCAGGCCTCCCGCGCTGCGATCACCGCGACCTGTTCGCAGCGGTCCCAGCGACGGGCCTCGACGCGCTTGAGCGTCTCGGCCGGCTCGGTGGCCAGTTGCGCGGCGATGCGCACCGGCAGCTCGTAGCGGTCCACCCACTCTCTGGTGAGCGCGCTGAGGCCGCTGCGGCCGGACAGCAGGCCGTCCCAGGTCGACGCGATGTCCCCACCGAGCGGGGTCGTCGCGCCGAGTCCGGTGACGACGACATCGGGTGGTGTCATCTGGTCGCCTCCGCGGCAAGGAGTACGGGATGGGTCATGTGTGCTTGGCGACGTAGTCCACCGCGTCGCCGACGGTCCTGAGGTTGGCGAGGTCCTCGTCGGGGACCTTGGAACCGAAACGGTCCTCGACCTGCACGGCGATCTCGACCATCGACAACGAGTCGATGTCCAGGTCGTCGACGAAGGACTTGTCGCGGGTGATCTCGCTGGTCTCGACGCCTGCGACCTCGTTGACGATCTCGGCGAGGCCGCTCAGGATCTCCTCGTTGGTCACGTGCCACTTCCTTCCATTGGCTCGATGGCGGCGGGCCGAGCGCCCGCCGGGTGTTCATGCTGGACCAGGCTCATCACGGCAGCACGACCACCTGACCCGCGTAGGACAGGCCCGCGCCGAAGCCGACCAGCAGCGCGATGTCTCCCGAGCGGACGCGTCCGTCGTTGCGCATGTGATCGATGGCCAGTGGGATCGACGCCGCGGAGGTGTTGCCGGACCGGATGATGTCATCGGCCACAGCCATGTCGGAACGCGCACCTGCCGCGTGCAGCCGCTTGGCCATGGCTTCGACGATCCGCAGGTTGGCCTGGTGCGGCACCAGGACGTCGATGTCGCCCGGTGTCAAGCCGGCTCGCTCGATGGCCTGCACCGCCACCGGCGAGATCTTCGTCGTGGCCCACCGGAAGACGGCCTGGCCCTCCTGGTAGATGAAGGAGCTGCGGTCGGGCACCACGATCGTCTCCGCGAGGTCGCCCGCGCTGCCCGCCGCGATCGGGCCGATGCCGGCAGCCTCGTCCCCGGTCGCGGCGCCGACGACGACCGCACCCGCCCCGTCGGCGAAGATGATGCAGGTGGAGCGGTCGTTCGGGTCCACCCAGTCGGTGAGTTTCTCCGCGCCGATGACCAGCACGTTGCCTGCTGAGCCGGCCCGGATCATGTCCGCCGCGGTACCCAGCCCGTAGCAGAATCCGGCGCAGGCGGCGTTGACGTCGAATGCGGGCGAGGCCTCGACGCCGATCCGGTGCGCGACCTGAGCGGAGGCGTTGGGTATCTGCGACGGCATCGTGCAGGTCGCGACCAGGACGGCGTCGATCTCGGATGGCGCCAGTCCCGCGTCGGCGAGCGCCTTCGCGCCCGCGTCGCTGGCCATGTCGACCAGTGACTCGTCGGGGCGCGCGAAGCGCCGTTCGACGATGCCGACCCGGTCCCTGATCCACTCGTCGTTGGTCTCGACACCGCTGGCCGCGATGTCGTGGTTGGTGACCACCTGCTCGGGCTGCACACTGCCCAAGCCGCGGATCCGGGCACCTGCGACGATGGGGTTCTGCTGTAGCTGCGGTGTCATATCGCCGCCTCCGCGGGAAAAAGTACATCGGCGGGTGTCATGCCGGGCTCCCCGAGTGTTCGCCGCGCAGGCCAGCGACCTGATCGAGATCATGGGGTTCGTGTAGGGCCACGGTAGTCGTGCCTTTGAGCTCACGCTTGACGAGGCCCGACAGCGTGCCGGCGGGCGGCAGTTCCACGGTGGCCGTCACCCCGAGCGCGCGTAGCCCCGCCATGCAGCAGTCCCACCGCACCGGCTTGGTGACCTGTGCGACGAGCCGCCGCAGCATCTCGGCGCCGTCGGTCACCGGCTCGCCGTCGGCGTTCGACAGCAACGGCCGGCTCGGGTCCCGTGGGCGCAGCTTGTCCGCGTGCTCGTTCATCGCCTGCTCGGCGGGGGCCATGAACCGGGTGTGGAACGCCCCGGCGACCGGCAGTGGCACCACTCGGGCCCGTTCCGGCTTGTCCTCGGCCAGCGCAGCGAGCGCATCGGCCGGGCCGGCGGCGACGATCTGCCCCGCGCCGTTGCGGTTCGCCGGGTCCAGGCCGTGACGTGCCAGTGCATCGAGCACCTCGTCGGGATCACCACCGAGCACCGCGGACATCCCGGTGGGCGCCGCGGCGCAGGCGGCAGCCATCTCCCGCCCACGAACGGCGGCCAGTCCGACCGCCTCGTCGTCGCTGAGCACCCCCGCCAGCGCTGCCGCGGCCAGCTCACCGACGGAGTGGCCCACGACCGGTGTGCCGGCAGGCAGCTCGACGCGCCGGGTGAGCTCCTCGGCGGCCAGCAACGCCGATGCCACCACCAGCGGCTGGGTGACGGCGGTGTCCTTGATCTCCTCGGCCGCAGCGGTGGTGCCCAGCGCCAGCAGGTCGACGCCGGTCGACTCCGACCACGCGGCGACCCGCTCGCGCGCTCCGTCGAGTTCGAGCCACGGTTCGAGCATGCCGGGGGTCTGGGATCCTTGGCCGGGTGCGAGCAGCGCAATCACACCCCCACTCAACACCCGTGCAGGCCCCGCCCGTGATGCGGACAGCTACGAAGTCCACCGCGCCGGGTTTGTGGAGTGTCTACAAAATTGTACGCCTATCGAGGC
The DNA here is from genome assembly GCA_009377865.1 of Pseudonocardiaceae bacterium. Lineage (GTDB taxonomy): Bacteria > Actinomycetota > Actinomycetes > Mycobacteriales > Pseudonocardiaceae > WHSY01. The sequence continues at coordinate 13,266 of WHTH01000054.1, forward strand.
TTCAGTACGTCCGGTCATTGTGCGTAACGTGAGGTTTGTGCGGCTCATCGGGCTCACCACTGTCCGCGGGAGCGGGCGAGCCGGCCGACCGCGAGCCCGACCCGCAGCACCAGCGCCCCCCGCGCATCGGTCGGCGCGCGGCCGGTGATGTCGGCGATCCGGCGCAGCCGGTAACGCACCGTGTTCGGGTGGACGTAGAGCCGCCGGGCACAGCTCTCGAGCACGCCGCAGGAGTCGAAGTAGGTGTCCAGCGTCTCCTCCAGCCCGCCGCCGGCGGCCGACAGCGGCCGGAGCACCTCCTCGACGAGCAGCCGTTCCGCCTCGGGGTCGCCGGCCAGCGCCCGCTCGGGCAGCAGGTCCGCGGCGGGCACCGGCCGGGGCGCCGCGGGCCATGCCGGCACCGCCCGCAGCCCGGACAGCGCATCGGCCGCGCTGCGGTGCGCCTCGGCCAGTGACGGGGCGGTCGGGCCGATGACGACCGGCCCCTCGCCGAACGCGCCGATCAGCCGGGCGATCTCGTCGGGCAGCTCGTCGCGGCCGGCGGCGACCACCACCAGCCGAGAGCCCTGCACGCCGAGCAGCGCCGCCCGACCGCCCCGGGTCGCGGTGCCGCGCATGTCGGACAGCGTGTCGGGTGGCACGTCGGGCGGCGGGTACCCGACGAGCACCGTTGCCGGGGCGGTTTCGTCCCAGCCCAGCGCGGCGGCCCGGGACAGCAGCGACTCCTCCGCGTCACCCCGCACCACCCCGTCGACGACCAGCGCCTCGAGCCGGGCATCCCACGCGCCGCGCGCCTCGGCTGCCCCGGCGTAGGCGGTGGCCGCCGCGAAGGCCACCTCCCGGCCGAAGCGTAGCGAGGCCTCGGTCAGGGTGGCGCGCTCGGCGTCGTCGGCGGCGAGATTGGGCAGCCGCTCCTCGAAGGCCACGGTGGCGACGCGCACCAGCTCGACGGTCTGGCGCAGGCTGACCCAGCGGGCGAGCTCGCGTGGCGCGGACCGGAACGCGTCTGCGGTGAGCTTGATCGAGTGTTGCGGGTCTTTGAGCCACTCCACGAAGTTGGCCATGCTGGTCTGTGTCACCAGCACCACACCCGCGCGCTGGTCGGCAGGAAGCCGGCGGAACCACGCCCAGCGCTGCTCCATCTCTGTCACGCTCGCGGTGGCGAGATCGCCGGAGGCGTGCTCGAGGAGGCGCAGCGTGCGGGCCGACAGCCGCGGGTGCCCGGTCTGGGTCATGGCGCCAGCATGGCACCCTCGCGGGCATGGCCGAGCTCGTGTACCCGCCCGTGAGCGCCTTCGTCAAGAGTGTGTACCGCTACCTCGGGCTTCGGCTGCAGCTCATCGGCACCGAGCATGTGCCGCGCTACGGCGGGGCCGTGATGTGTCTGAACCACGTCGGCTACCTCGACTTCAGCTTCGGCGGTTACGCGGCGTTGCCTTCAGGGCGTTATGTCCGGTTCATGGCTAAGGAGGCGGTGTTCCGGCACCCGGTGAGCGGTCCGCTGATGCGGGGGATGAAACACATTCCGGTGGACCGCGACGCGGGCTCGACGTCCTTTGCGACGGCCTTGCGGGCGTTGCGCGAGGGGGAGATCGTGGGGGTGTTCCCGGAGGCGACGATCTCTCGCTCCTTCGAGCTCAAGGAGTTCAAGTCGGGCGCGGTGCGGTTGGCCCAGCAGTCCGGTACCCCCGTGCTGCCCACGGTGGTGTGGGGCTCGCAGCGGATCTGGACCAAGGGCAGGCCCAAACAGCTGCGCCGTAACCACATTCCAGTGACGATCGCGGTGGGGCAGCCGGTCACCATCACCGCGGACGCCGACGCGGTCGTGGCACTGGCCGGCGTCAAGGCGCGCATGGCGGTGCTGCTGGCCGACGTTCAGCACGCCTACCCCGAGGCGCCCCGCGGCGAGCACGACAGCTGGTGGCTACCCGCGCGGCTCGGCGGTACCGCGCCGACCTTGCCGCAGGCAACCGAGATGGACCGCGAGGATGCCCGGCGCCGGCAGGCGCAGCAGGAATGACGGGCCGTCAGGCGTCTCCAGGGTCGGAGGTCTGTGGGCCGGCGGCCTTCGGGTCGTCGATGCGGTAGTGCCGCGCCGCCTCGGAGACCACCGACTGCTCGATCTCACCGCGACCGGCCAGCGCGGCCAGCGCCCCGACCACGACCGATTCCGTATCGACGAGGAAGTGTCGCCGCGCGGCCGGCCGGGTGTCGGAGAAGCCGAACCCGTCGGCACCCAGGGTGACCATATCGGTGGGCACCCACGGCCGGATGAGGTCGGGGACCGCGCGGGTCCAGTCCGACACCGCCACCAGCGGGCCGGCCGCCTCCTCCAGGGCACGCGTCACGTGCGGCACCCGCGGCTCGTCATCGGGGTGCAGCAGGTTGTGCCGGTCGGCACTGGCGGCTTCGCGTTGCAGCTCGGTCCACGACGTCGCCGACCACACGTCGGCCGTCACGCCCCACTCCTGGGACAGCAGTTCCTGCGCCCGCAGCGCCCAGGGCAGCGCCACGCCGGAGGCGGCGAGCTGCACCCTTGGGCCGTTCGAGGCCGGTGCGACCGCATATCGGTAGAGCCCGCGCAGCAGCGCGTCGACGTCAAGTCCCTCCGGCTCGGCCGGTTGCGGGTAGGGCTCGTTGTAGAGGGTGACGTAGTAGAAGACGTTCTCGCCGGAAGAATCGGACCCGGTGTCGCCGTACATTCGGCGCAAGCCGTCGCGCACGATGTGGGCGATCTCGAAGCCCCATGCCGGGTCGTAGGCGACGACCGCGGGGTTGGACGCGGCGAGCAGCATCGAGTGCCCGTCGGCGTGCTGCAGCCCCTCGCCGGTCAGGGTGGTGCGGCCCGCCGTGGCGCCCAGCAGGAAACCGCGGGCCATCTGGTCGGCGGCTGCCCACAACCCGTCGCCGGTGCGCTGGAACCCGAACATCGAGTAGAAGATGTAGATCGGGATCATCGGCTCGCCGTGCGTCGAGTACGAACTCCCGGCCGCGGTGAACGACGCGGTGGCGCCCGCCTCGTTGATGCCCTCGTGCAGGATCTGGCCCTGCTCGCTCTCCCGGTAGGCCAGCAGCAGCTCCGCGTCGACCGAGGTGTAGACCTGCCCACCCGGGTTGTAGATCTTCTGCGTGGGGAACATCGAGTCCATGCCGAAGGTCCGTGCCTCGTCCGGGATGATCGGCACCAGCCGGGCCCCGATCTCCTCGTCCTTGGCCAGCTCGCGCACCAACCGGACGAAGGCCATGGTGGTGGCGACCTCCTGCTTGCCCGACCCCCTGCGCACCACGTCGTAGACCTTGTCACCGGGCAGCACCAGCGCACGCGACTTCGTGCGCCGTTCGGGCAGGAACCCGCCCAGCGCGCGCCTGCGCTCCAGCAGGTACTGCAGCTCCGGAGCGTCCTCGCCCGGGTGGTAGTACGGCGGCAGCGTCGGGTCTGCCTCGAGCTGCGCGTCCGACAGCGGGATCCGGTGAGCATCCCGGAAGATCTTGAGGTCCTCGAGGGTGAGCTTCTTCATCTGGTGGGTGGCGTTGCGGCCCTCGAACGACGGGCCGAGCCCGTAGCCCTTGACGGTCTTTGCCAGGATCACCGTGGGCTGACCGTGGTGGGCCATTGCGGCCTGGTAGGCGGCGTGGACCTTGCGGTAGTCGTGCCCACCGCGCTTGAGGTTCCAGATCTCGGCGTCGGAGTAGTCGCGCACCAGCTCCTTGGTCCGCGGGTCGCGGCCGAAGAAGTGCTCCCGGACGTAGCCACCGTCGTTGGCCTTGTAGGTCTGATAGTCGCCGTCGGGCGTGGTGTTCATGAGGTTGATCAGCGCACCTTGCCGGTCGGCATGCAGCAGCGCGTCCCACTCCCGGCCCCAGATGACCTTGATCACGTTCCAGCCGGCGCCGCGGAAGAACGACTCCAGCTCCTGGATGATCTTCCCGTTGCCACGTACCGGGCCGTCGAGGCGCTGCAGGTTGCAGTTGACGACATAGGTGAGGTTGTCCAAGCCCTCGGCGGCGGCCACGTGGATCACCCCGCGGGATTCCGGCTCGTCCATCTCGCCGTCGCCGAGGAACGCCCAGACGTGCTGGTCAGACGTGTCCTTGATGCCCCGGTCGTGCAGGTAGCGGTTGAACCGCGCCTGGAACAGGGCGTTGATCGGGCCCAGTCCCATCGAGACGGTGGGGAACTCCCAGAAGTCCGGCATCAGCCGCGGGTGCGGGTATGAAGGCAGGCCCCCGCCTGCCCCGGCGTGTGAGACCTCCTGGCGGAACCCGTCGAGCTGGGCGGCCGACAGCCGTCCCTCGAGAAACGCGCGCGCGTAGATGCCGGGGGAGGCGTGGCCCTGGATGTAGATGTGGTCACCGCCCCCGGGGTGGTCCTGGCCCCGGAAGAAGTGGTTGAACCCGACCTCGTAGAGCGCTGCTGAGGAGGCGTAGCTGGAGATGTGGCCGCCGACGCCGACGCCGGGACGCTGCGCCCGGTGCACCATCATCGCCGAGTTCCACCGCATCCAGGCCCGATAGCGGCGCTCGGCCTCCTCATCGCCGGGGAACCACGGTTCGTTCTCGGTCGGGATGGTGTTGACGTAGTCGGTGCTGGTCAGCGAGGGCACGCCGACGTGACGCTCGCGCGCTCGCTCGAGCAGTCGCAGCATCAGGTAGCGCGCCCGCTGCTGCCCGCCGGCCGCGAGCGCGCCGTCGAAGGACTCCAGCCACTCCGACGTCTCCTCCGGATCGATGTCCGGCAGGTGTGCGGCCATCCCGTCGCGGATGACCCGGACGCGCTCGGGGGCGCGGTCGCTCTGCGTGGCCAAGGGTTCTCCTCGCCTCGTTCGTCAGGTGCCTCGCGGGTGCCCGGGTTCCGGGCGCGGCCCCGCTGGCCCCCATCGTCCTCCATGCTGTCCCCGCTGGCGCAGGCTGTCATCGCTACTGATGGGTAACCCTTGTCGGAAGACCCAGCTCGGCGTGTCCCGGGTACTACCTGTTGCGTCCGACCGGCGGGGCGGTGTTCGCTGGGGGTCGATCGGTACGATGATCCGGCGTGCGATCGTCGGTTTCGAGGTATGAAGGAGGACGAACGGTGGTCGCCGCCGGGGGGGACGCCGGGAAGACCGGTGTCGCCGACAAGCTCGGGATCAAGCCGGGCATGGTGGTTCAGGAGCTCGGCTGGGACGACGACGTCGACGACGACGTCCGCGCCGCGATCGAGGAACAGATCGGTGCCGACCTGGTCGACGAGGAGTCGGACGAGATCGTCGATGTCGTGTTGCTGTGGTGGCGCGAGGAGGACGGCGATCTCGTGGACGCGCTGATCAGCGCGATCGGTCCGCTTGCCGACAACGGAGTGGTGTGGGTGTGCTCGCCTAAGACCGGGCGCGACGGCCACGTCGAGCCCTCCGAGATCGCCGAGGCGGCGCCGACCGTAGGCCTGTCGCAGACCTCCAACGTCGCAGTCGGCGAGCAGTGGGCGGGCGCGCGGTTGGTCGCTCCCAAGACGGTCAAGTCCAAGCGCTGACCCGCCCGATACCCTCGATGTCGAGCGGCACTGGCCGGTGTCGTGGCAGACGTATCGAGGAGAGAGCTGACCGATGACGCTGGAGGTCGCAACTCAGGCCCCGGACTTCACCCTCAAGGACCAGAACAACGAGGAGATCACCCTCTCGTCGCTTCGTGGCGAGAAGAACGTGCTGGTGGTGTTCTATCCGCTGGCCTTCAGCGGGATCTGCACCGGCGAGCTGGACGCGCTGCGTGACGACCTGGACCAGTTCCAGAACGCCGACGTGCAGGTCGTCGCGGTGTCGGTGGACTCCGGGTTCACCCTCAAGGCCTGGTCGGAGCAGCAGGGCTACGACTTCCCGCTGCTGTCCGACTTCTGGCCGCACGGCAGGGTGGCCTCCGACTACGGAGTGTTCAACGACAAGGCTGGGATCGCCAACCGCGGTACCTTCCTCGTGGACACCGACGGGATCATCCGGTTCGCCGAGATGAAGCAGCCCGGCGAGCCGCGTGACCAGGACGCCTGGAAGCAGGCGCTGGCCACGCTGCCGGCCTGACATCCCCGATGCCGGGCGCGACCCGTCCGGTGCACGGGCGCATAGCTCAGCGGGAGAGCACTCGCCTTACAAGCGAGGGGTCGCTGGTTCGAACCCAGCTGCGCCCACCAGTTTTACCAGCGGAAATGCACGCGAGGACTTGACTAGCCCGTGCTGCGTGGTGCCGCTCGTGGCGCGAATACTCTACGTTCCGCTCATGGCACGGGCGCGCGGCAGTCGTCGAGCACGCGAGCGGGGCGGCATCGAGCGCCTGCCCAACGGTGCGCTGCGGGCCCGCGTTTACGCCGGAATCGATCCGGTGACCAAGCGGCGGCACTACCTGACCGAGGTGGTCCCAGCCGGTCCCACGGCCGGGCGGCGAACGCAGGCGGTTCGCGACCGGCTGGTGCGCGAGGTCGAGGAGCGCCGGAGCCCGCGCACCAACGCAACGGTCAACCAGCTCCTCGAGCGCTACCTCGACCAGCTCGCCGCCGCGCCCCGAACGATCGAGCTCTATCGCGGGTACTTGCGCAAAACACATCGCACCGTTGATCGGCCACCTGAAGGTGTCGGCGCTCGACGCGGAGATCCTCGACTCGTTCTACGCGGAGCTGCGCCGCTGTCGGGACCACTGCACCGGGCGTCCGACGCTGCAGCATCGCACGCGCGCGCGGCACCAGTGCGACGAGCGCTGCCGCAAGCACGTCTGCCAGCCGCTCGGCGGGACCACTGTCCGGCACATGCACTTCATCCTGTCCGGGGCCTACAAGCGCGCCGTGCGCTGGAAGTGGGTCACCACGAACCCCTGCAGCCAGGCCGAGCCCCCGGCCGCGCCGGCGCCGAACCCGCAGCCGCCTAGCCCGGCTGATGCCGCGCGAATCGTCACTGCGGCGTGGCGGGATCCGGATTGGGGCGCGCTGGTCTGGGTCGGGATGACCAGCGGGGCCGTCGCGGTGAGCTGTGTGCGTTGCGCTGGTCGCACGTCGACCTGACGGCGGGCAGGGAGGTGCTGTGGCTGCGCCGCTCTCTGAGCCACAGCGAGTCCGGCTGGATCGAGGGCGAGCTGAAGACCCACCAGCAGCGGCGGGTGGCCCTCGACCCGGAGTCGGTCGCAGTCCTGACCGAGCATTGCGAGCGCTGGGTCACGCGGGTCGAAACGCTGGGGGACACCCTGGACGAGGACGCCTTCGTGTTCTCGCCGGAGCCGGACGGCAGCCGCTTCCTGGCACCGAGCTCGCTGAGCCAGCGCTACGACCGTCTCGCTGCGCGCCTGGGAATCAACACCACGTTCCACAAGCTCCGGCACTACTCGGCAACCGAGCTCATCGCCGCCGGCGTCGACGTGCGAACGGTGGCCGGTCGGCTCGGCCACGGGGGCGGTGGGACCACAACGCTCAAGTCCTATGCCGCCTGGGTCTCGGAGGCCGACCAACGTGCCGCGAAGAACATCGGCGGCAGGATGCCTGAGCGTCCCGTCGAGCTGGACGTCACCGAGCGGGCCAAGACCGAACCGCGAAGCCCCTACGAGCGGATCGCTGCGCAGCTGCGCGCCGAGATCGTTGCGGGTGCTCGTGCGCACGGGGAGCTGGCGCCCCCGGTGAAGGAAGTGGCCGCAGAGCACGGAGTATCAGTCGGCACCGCCCACCGGGCCGTCGAGCTACTCGAGACATGGGGACTTCTCACCATGGCGAGCCGCGGCCGTCGGCGAATTGTGGTTGCCCCGGAGGGCCAGAGCTCGCATGAGCATCCGGTCATGGGCGCTTCGGCACTGAGCCCGCCGGATCGCCGCGGTGTCTCGGCGGCCGGGGACGACGTGCCCCCGGGTGAAGTGCCGGATGGCCGGCCCCGCTACTGGGCCATCACGCTCCGAGGGCCGGACGGTCGTCGGTACCCGCCGCGGCACGTGCGAGAGGACATCACGGACCCGGACTCGTTTCGTGCGCATCTCGTTTCCATCGCCCGTATCGAGGCGCCGGAGGAGAGCGACAGCGGGGAGAGCTGGATCGGCGACTACGAGCTGGAGGTCCGCGAGCCCAGCCACGAGCACCAGGACCCCGTCCTCACGCTCCGGTGGCAGGGGTGCTCATGACCGGAAACTGCTGCTGCTCGTGTCGGGCGACCGAAGGGCTCGACGCGAGCCGCATACTGGCCGGGTATCTCGGGGGGTAGGGCCGTGCGTGAGATCTCCGAGCAGTGGCTCAGCCGCGGCGAGCCGACCGCCGTGCGGGACGACGCCGGCGCCGTCCTCCGCGCCTGGCGCGCGACGAACCGCCAGAGCCAAGCCGCCGTGGCCGAGCTGCTGAACACCACGCAGCAGCACCTGAGCCAGATCGAGAAGGGAACGCGCCCGCTGTCGTTGGAGCAGCGCCGGACGATCGTCGCGGAGCTGGGCATCCCGGCCGAAGAGCTGGGCCTGTCGTCGGGACAGGCGCGCCATGTGGCGTCGAGCGATGACGCGAGCCCCGAGGTCGCCGCGAGCTGGATGGAGTGGCGAACGCAGCGGCGCTGGTTGAACAGGCACCGGTCCGAGCTCGCCCGGCTCGCCGTCGAGCTGTATCCGGCCGAGCAGCGTGTGCCGCGCACCCCGCTGATCGCGCCGGGGGAGTGGCTGCCCGCGGCGCCGATCGAGCTCACCACGGTTGGCCTCGATCTCGACGAGCGACCACAGCAGACCGCGGTCGACGGTTCCGAGCCGGAATCGGCACCGACGCGGCCGCTGCGGACGGCCGCCGCGCGGTTCGAGCACTACACCTCCGCCGTCAAGTACCTTGACCCACCGCAGCTGTTCGAGTCGCGCCCCAGCTACCGGCTGCTGGGCGGCTCGCTCACCGACCGCCGGCTCGACTTCGGTCTCGCCGCCTACTTCGACAAGCTCGACGTCTCCGAGGCGCTCGGCCACGAGCTCGCGGCTGCCTGCATGGCCGATCCGGCGCTGGGCTCGTCGAGTCGCCGGCTGCGGGGCCGGCTGCCGTTCCGCGACCGAATCGGGCGATCCGTTCGACCCGCAGCGCCGGGCGATCATCCCGGCAATCACCACGTTGACCATCAGGCTGCGCCGGTACCCGGCCAAGCCGTCGTTTCTGCTGCACTGGCGCGATCCAGCGAAGGTGGCGACCGCTGGCGGGATCTACGACGTGGTTCCCGCCGGGGAGTTTCAGCCGTCGAGCGTGGCGCTGTGGGACCGGCACAACGACTTCTCGATCTGGCGCAACATCGTCCGCGAGTACTCCGAGGAGCTGCTCGGCAGGCCGGAGCACGATGGCACTCGCAGTCAGCCGATCGACTACCCGAGTTGGCCGCTGTATCAGCTGCTCGAGCAGGGGCTTGAAGATGGCTCGGTGACGGCGCACCTGCTCGGGATCGGGCTCGACGCGCTGACCCTCGCGGCGACGATCCTCACGGTGGTCGTCATCGATGACGACGCCTTCGGCCAGGCGTTCGGGTCGGTCGTCCGGTTCAACGACGAGGGAGAGATCGTCGGCATCGCCGACGACGCTGCCGCTGAGGGCGTGCCGTTCACCGCGGCCGCGGTCGACCGGATGCTGAACTCGGAGCCGATGGCGTCACCGGGTGCCGCATGCCTCGCGCTGGCCTGGAAGTATCGGGGCGCCCTGCTCGGTGTCTAGATCGTATGGAGGCCTGGCGCCTACCCAGCAAGTGCTCGACGCATACTACGGGTGTGACCACTTTGGACAAGAACTGGGCAACGGAGGAGATCGACAAGTTTCTGCACGTGACGGACCAGATCGTGCCGGACATGCGCGGCTCAGGGATCGCATACTTCGGCACTGTGCAGCGAGGGTCCCAGACCGATGCGGCGAGTCTGGCGCACGTGGTGGAGCAGATCATCGATCGGGTCCTTCCTGGGTGGCGAAACGAGCCCCGCTCCTCAAATAAGAAGGACAAGGGCTGGGAACACCTGCGTGAGTGGGCCGCGCGGGCGAAGGTCACCATGCAGCGTGACGCAGAACTTCGTGAGCGACTCGGCGACGGTGCGCCCGAGATGGACACGGGTAAGCTCCACTCATGGGTGTGGGAGAGCGCAGCGCCGCTATGGCGAACTAAGCACTTCTCCCAAGCAGTGAACCAGGCAGCGATCCGCATCAATGCCGAGACGCAGGCGAAGGTAGGGCGGCGCGACATCACGGAGACCGATCTGTTCAACCAGGTGTTTTCCCTTGACGAACCTAAGATCGGCGCGCCTCGGCTCCGCCTGATGGCAGATGACGGCAGTAAGACGTACCGGAGCGTTCATCGGGGCGCCCGATCGCTGGCAGAAGGGCTTGATCCCAACCGGTCGTAGCAATTGATCTTGGTGTAGATCGTCGGTGACACCGAGCCGACGAGGAGCACCGGGTGGGCGTGCGCAGGATGTTGACCGAGGCCGATCGGGAGGAGATCTCCCGCGGGATCGCCGAG
>WHTH01000111.1 GCA_009377865.1 Pseudonocardiaceae bacterium
AGGATGGCCACGGAGGTGGTCCGCGTTGAGCCGGTTCATCGACCTGTCGCATCCCATCGTCCGGGGCATGACGACCTACCCCGGGTTGCCCGCGCCGCAGATCACCACATACATCGACCGCGAGCAGTCAGCGGCACGCCTCTCCGGCGGGGAGTTCGTCCGACGTCGCGGCCGGGAGCCCGTCCTGACCGGCGGCCACCGCACGCGCACTGGCGATGCGAACGTGGCGTTGCTTATGAACCTGAGGCGGCTGGCGCGGGAAGAGCGGGAAGACCTCGCGGCGTTGCTCGCGACGCTGTCACCGCGGCAGTGGGACGCGCCGACGTTGTGTGCGGGCTGGCGGGTGCGAGGCGTGCGCCTGGCCGCCACTGATCTCGACTGGTCCACGGGGGCAGGGCCGGAAGTGCGGGGGACGGCCGAGGGGCTGCTGATGGCCATCGCCGGGCGGCGCGGCGTGGTGAGCGAACTGTCCGGGCCGGGTCAACGGAAACTCGCGGATCGCATCGAGTGAATCCCGCTGCTCAGGTCGAGGCGACCGAGACCAGGTCACCCATGAGGGCTACGAGCGGTTCTCTGATACCGCTGTGTATGATCGTTACAGGCGGGTGCCGAAGTGGTACCGCCGAGGTCGAGTGCGACGCGCCCCCTCCGGGCGCACGGTTTCCGCTCACGGGGAGCGAGTGGCCACGCATCAGCGGCCACCCACACCCGTTCCGGAAGGACACTTTTGCCTGGCACCACGCCTGCCCCTGACCGCGCGCGCTCGACTCATCGCCGCCGCGCGTCCCGATCCGGCGGCGCCCCAGCCGCTACCGTCAAGCCCACCGCGGCTAAACCCACTGCTGTCAAGCCTGTCGCGGTCCCCGCCGCTGGCGCCGAGCCGCAGGGCTTCGCCGAGCTCGGCGTGCCCGAGTCGCTCGTCGCTCCGCTGGCCGCGGCGGGCATCACCACACCGCTGCCCATCCAGGCGGCCACGTTGCCCGACTCGCTGGCCGGCCGTGACGTGCTCGGTCGCGCCCGCACCGGCAGCGGCAAGACGCTGGCCTTCGCGTTGCCCACCATCGCCGCGCTGGCGGCATCGGGGGCGCCCCGCAGCCCGCGCAAGCCCCGCGCGCTGATCCTGGTGCCGACCCGCGAGCTGGCCAACCAGGTCGCCGACGCCGTCGCGCCGCTGGCCCGGGCGGCCGGTCAGCGGGTCAGCACCGTGTTCGGTGGGGTAGGGCAAGGCCCCCAGGTCACCGCGCTGCGCAACGGCGTCGACGTGCTGGTGGCCTGCCCGGGCCGGCTCGAGGACCTCATCGGGCAGGGCAAGCTGACGCTCGACGCCGTCGAGGTCAGCGTGCTCGACGAGGCCGACCACATGGCCGACCTCGGGTTCCTGCCCGCGGTGCGCCGGCTGCTCGACCGCACCCCGGCGGGCATCCAGCGGCTGCTGTTCTCCGCGACCCTCGACAACGGGGTCGACGTCCTGGTGCGGCGCTACCTGCACGAGCCGGTGGAGCATGCCGTCGACCCGCCCGTGGTGGAGATCTCCTCGATGGAGCACCACGTGTTCACCGTCGAGCAGTCCGACAAGGCCGCGGTGGTCCGCGAGCTCGCGGGCGGCCGGGGCCGCAGCCTGCTGTTCACCCGCACCAAGCACGCCGCCAAGAAGCTCGCCAAGCAGCTGTCCCAGGCGGGCATCCCTGCCGCGGACCTGCACGGCAACCTGTCGCAACGTAACCGGGAGCGCAACCTCGCGGCCTTCGGCGACGGGTCGGTGCGGGTGCTGGTGGCCACCGACATCGCTGCCCGCGGCATCCACGTCGACGACATCGGCCTGGTGGTGCACGTCGACCCACCCGCCGAGCACAAGGCCTACCTGCACCGCTCCGGGCGCACCGCCCGCGCCGGCGCCGACGGGGTGGTGGTCACCGTCTCGACCCGCGAGCAGTCCCGCGACGTGCGGGCACTGACCCGTCAGGCGGGTATCTCGCCGGACCACGCGACAGTTCGGCCGGGAGCCGAGCAGATCGCCGCGCTGACGGGTCCGGCGGCGCCGCTGGTCAACGTGCCGCAGCCAACGGTGGCAGCGCAGCGCAAGCCTGCGGCACAACACGGCCCGCGCCGCAGCGCCGTGTCCGACGGCGCCCGCCGGCGGGGCCAGCGCCGACCGCCACGTCGCCGAGCCGCCTGAGCCCACTGGGTGACCGAGCCCCTCGAGCAGGCCGAGATCGCGGTCGAGCAGCAATACCTCGACCGGGTCTATGCCAGGCTGGCCGAGGTTCGGGAGCAGGCGCGGGCGATGCGTGACGGCGGCTACCGCATCGCGCACGGTGCCGAGAACGAGGCCCGGTTCGAGCAGGCGACCATGCTGCTCGAGCGCGACGTGATGGTCCGCCACGCCACCCGGATGCTGGCCTCGCTCGACACCGAGCACGAGGGGCTGGTGTTCGGGCGGCTCGATCTCGACGACGGCGAGCCGATGTACATCGGCCGGCTGGGGCTGCGTGACGCGCAGTTCGACAACCTGGTGACCGACTGGCGCGCGCCCGCCGCCGCGGCGTTCTACCAGGCCACGGCCGCCGACCCGATGGGTGTCGTCCGGCGGCGGGTGATCCGCTGCTCCGGCGAGCGGGTCGTCGACATCGACGACGAGCTGCTGTCGCCCGGCGAGACGGACCTGCAGGTCGTCGGCGAGGGCGCGCTGATGGCCAGCATGAGCCAGGCCCGCGGCGATGCCATGCGCGACATCGTCGCCACGATCCAGCGCGAGCAGGACGAGGTGATCCGCGCCCCGGCCGGTGGGATCACCGAGATCACCGGCGGACCCGGCACCGGTAAGACCGCGGTGGCGCTGCACCGGGTTGCTTCGCTGCTCTACCGGGACCGGCGCCGGCTGGGCCGTGCGGGGGTGCTGGTCGTCGGGCCGTCGGCGGCGTTCTCCCGCTACATCTCGCGTGTGCTGCCCTCGATGGGTGAGCACGACGTGGAGCTGCGCGCAGTCGGCGAGATGCTCGACGGGGTCACCGCCACCCGGACCGATCCGGGCTCGGTCGCCGCGGTGAAGGGCTCGCTGCGGATGCGCACGGTGCTGCGCCGCGCGCTGCGGGCCACCCCCTCCGGCGTGCCCGCCGAGCTGCGGATCGTCTACTCCGGTGAGGTACTCCGGCTCCGCGCCGGCGAGCTCGAGGCGGTGCGCCGCGAGGTGCACCGGCGTGGCGGGCCACCCAACCGGGCCCGGGTCGCGGCCGCCGAGGCGTTGCTCGACGCGCTGTGGCAGGTGGCGCAGCGCCACGCAGGCGAGGGTTTCCGCCCCGACCGGCAGCGGTTGATCACCGAGCTCGGCGAGCGGATGGACTTCCACCGTTTCCTGGTGACGTGGTGGCCGGTGCTCACACCGGAGGGGGTGCTGGGCCAGCTCGGGGACCGTGCCCAGCTGGCGGCGGCGGCACGGGGGGTGCTGCGCCGCGAGGAGGTAGCGGCGCTGTCGGCCTCGTGGTCGGCCGGACAGAACTGGTCGCAGCGCCAGCAGGGCTGGTCGGTCGCCGACATCGCGCTGCTCGACGAGCTGCGGGTACTGGCGGGCACGCTGAGGCGGCGGCGCGGTGCGCGGCGGAAACCCCAGCGCAGCGGCCGCCCGGAGAACTACGAGGAGTACTCGCACGTCGTGCTCGACGAGGCGCAGGACCTGTCCCCGATGCAGTGGCGCATGCTCGGGCGGCGCGGGCGCTACGCCAGCTGGACCATCGTGGGCGATCCGGTGCAGACATCCTGGCCCGACCCCTCCGAGGCGGACGAGGCCAAGGACGCCGCGCTGGGCACGGCCCACGCCCGGCGCCGGTTCACGCTGCGCACCAACTACCGCAACTCGGCTGAGATCTTCGCGCTGGCCGCGCGGGTGTTGCGCGACCCGGTCTCGGGTGATCTCGCCACTCCCGAGCAGCTGCCCGATGCCGTGCGCAGCACGGGCGTGGCGCCCATGGTGCGGACCGTGCCGTCGGGTGAGCTGGCCGATCAGTCCCGCGCGGCAGTCGTCGAGCTGCTCGACGAGGTCGCGGGGACGGTGGGGGTGATCAGCGCGATGGGGCAGGCGGCGCAGCTACGCGACTGGTTGGCCGGGGTGGATGACCCACGGCTGCGGGTGATGGGCAGTCTCGACGCCAAGGGACTCGAGTACGACGCGGTGCTGCTCGTCGGCCCGGAACGGCTGATCGCCGAATCGGTCACCGGCAGGCGGGCGCTCTACGTCGCGCTCAGCCGGGCGACCCAGCGGCTGACAGTGCTCGCCACCGGCGACTCCTGGCTACCGGCTGCTGAGTGAGAGCATCGACACGTCGGTGCTCATGGACTGAGCCGCCACAGGGCGTCGAACCGTACATGATCAATGGTCACCTGGCCGCTCAAGTCGTGGGCACTTGGACGGCATCTTTATGGGCATCTGGCCGCTACCTGCGTGGTCATCTGGCCGCGAACACGTCAGCGTGGAGGCCGCGGCGCCCGGTACCTGGATGGGGGGCAGCAGCGTGGCTGATCAGCGGTTTCGCACCGTCGGGGGTTACGCCGGTAGGGTCGCAACCTGCCGGGCGCGGTGTGCCAGTTCGCGCGTGTCGCTGCCCGGTCGGTCCTCGAGCGCATCGGCCAGCGGTGCGAGGCGTTTCCGGTTGCGGACGGAGCTGAGCTTGGCCACAGCGGTGATCGCACCGTCTGCCAGTCCGAGGCCCTTCGTGTCTCCGGCCTGCACGTGGATGGTGGCCCGTACGACGCTGGCCCGGCTGCGGGCGCGCTCGCTGCCGCCGCTCTGCCAGCGCCGTACCGACGCGGTGGCGAATGGCTCGGCCGCGTCGAGGCGGCCCCTATCGAGCTCCGCATTCGCGGTCACGATGTCCAGATCGCCCGCCGGGGCGGTCGGGGTGGGCCGCCACAGCTCCCGCGAGCGGCCCAGGTGGCGGTGGGCCGACTCGGTCTCACCGAGCGCGAACAGCGCGGTGGCCGAGTCCGCGAGTCCGCACGCCTCCAGGCCCACCCGCGAGCCCGCACCGAGTCCTTCCGAGTTCCGGTCGAGATCGCGGGGGATGTCCGAGGACTTGACCTGCCCGAGCTGCAGCATCTTGAGCCCGTCGTCGGGGTTGCCGTCCTCGAGGGTGGCCAGCCCCGCGTAGTTCAGCGCCAAGGTCTGGTAGTAGGGGTCGCCCGCTTGGGTGGCGAGTTCCAGCCCGCGTGTGCAGTGGTACATGGCCTGCTCGTAGCGACCACCGTCGAACGCGGACCAGCCCGCTTCCAGGTGCAGCGCCGCCACCGCGGTCACCAGCTCCTGCTTGACCGGCTCAGCGCCGGGGACGGTGAGCAGCCGGGTGGCCCACGCGGCGGTCTCGCTGGCCAGTTCCGGATCGGAGCCGTAGGCGTTCCCCGTCTCGCGCAGGTGCCGGGTCACGTCGCGCACCCTCGACACCTGGTGCCAGCCGAGCCGGGACGGCAGCTCCACCGGGGACGGGCCGGGCAGCTCCAGCAGCTCGCCCAGATGCTTGACCGGCTGGCCCACCAGGGCGATGCCGGCAGTGGCGAGCAGGTGACGACGACGCATCTCCGCATCCCCCTCCGGGGGGTCGGCGACCGTAACACCGCCAGCGTAGGCGCCGCCCGGGCCGAACGAGAGGCCCATGACCTCGCGGGGTGCGCCGAGACCCTCACAGACCCGCACGAGCGTGCCGTACATGCCGACCTTGCGGCCCTTGAGGATCTCGCAGACCTCCGACTGGCTCTGCCCGGTGCGGCGCGCGATCTCGTGCTGGCTGATCCCGCCGTCCTTGCGGTCGGTCAGCAGCCGGTAGACGTCGCCGATCTTGTGTTCGGCGAGCGCGGCACACATCTCGGGTGCCTCGAACAGCGCCGGGTCGAGCGGGGGGAGGGCCTTGCGTTGCTCGCCGAGGTTGCTGGCGCGGCTACTCACCGGTCTGTTCGCCCGCACTCGGACTCTGATGGGAGCAACTCGATCCGTTGGCCGTGCGGGGTCACCGTGATCCGCCAGCGATCAGCGCCAGGTCTCCCGTGATCCACCCACCAGGCGTGGGCGACTTCGACCTCGTCCCACAACTTGCGCGGCCCGTACTGGTACACGGGGTCCGGGTCATCCTTGTCGGGATCGTGATGTAGCCGCGCCCACGATCCAGACTGACGATCGGCCATCCACAGGATGCCGTCGTGGTCGTCCAACTCCGGACGCGGGTAGTAGGCCATCCGGCACCTACTGACCCGCGCTCCGATGGCGATGATCGAGCCAAGCGAATGGTACGGATTCGCCACCTCCGCAGGGTCTACCTGTGTCTGGGTAACACTGGACTGCTCCTCCTCGTCGTCTGTGGAGGAAAACCCGCGCTTGCCGCGCTGATCGCGCAGCAGCA
>WHTH01000045.1 GCA_009377865.1 Pseudonocardiaceae bacterium
GTCCGGGGTGTTCCAGATCAACCCGGTGTGGAACTACGGCCCGTACAACCCCGCGCAGATCTCCACCTTCGCCCAGCCCGACTTCTACATCTTCTTCCTGGAAGGGTCACTGCGGCTGTTCCCACCGTGGGAGATCTACCTCGGCAACTACACGATCCCGGCTGGCTTCTGGCCCGGAGCCTTCCTGCCCGGTGTCATGTTCATGCTCCTGCTGATGTACCCGATGATCGAGCGCAAGCTCACCGGGGACACCGCGCACCACAACCTGCTGCAGCGGCCCCGCGACGTGCCGGTGCGCACCTCGCTGGGCATGATGGCGGTGGTCTTCTTCACGGTGCTGTACGTGTCCGGCTTCAACGACGTCATCGCCTACTACTTCGACGTCTCGCTCAACGGCATGACCTGGGCGGGACGCGTCGCGCTGCTGCTGGGGCCGCCGCTGGCCTATTACGTCACCTACCGCGTCTGTCTCGGGCTGCAGCGCGCCGACCGCGCGGTGCTCGAACACGGTGTCGAGACCGGCATCATCAAGCGGCTCCCGCATGGCGAGTTCATCGAGGTGCACCAGCCACTGGGCGGCGCCGACGAGCACGGCCACGCGCGACCGCTGGAGTACCAGGGCGCCCCCGTCCCGAAGCGGATGAACAAGCTCGGCTATGCCGGCTCACCGGTCCCCGGGTCCCTGACCCGGCCCGACCCGCCGACAGAAACGGCAGCGCTGGAGGCCGCCCATCACGACGGGGACGGCGAGGATGCCGACACTTCGGGACACGAGCTGGCAGGCCGGCCGCAACAACCCCGCGAATAGCCCAGCACAACCACGCCGCTGCGCAGCACGGCCCCGTCGCGCCTTGGGTCAGTCGCTGTTGGGGCCGACGTGGTACTCGAAGACCAGTCCGGCGACCGCCATCAAAACCGCCACCACGGACAGCCCGAGCAGCCACCACTGACCGAAGGCGAGCGCGTACCCGGCCAGCGTCGCCGCGAGCGCGATCGTGATCGGCCAGTAGCTACCCGGCGAGAAGAATCCCAGGTCACCAGCGCCGTCACTGATCTCGGCCTCGGCGTTGTCCTCGGGCCGCATCCTCACCCGGCGGGCCACGAACCTGAAGTACGTGCCGATGATGAGCGTGAGACCACCGGTCAGTGTCAGGGCCGTCGTGCCGATCGGCTCGGCCGACCACAGCCCGTAAACCACCGCGGAGATGAAGAAGAACGCCGTGACGATCTCGAAGATCCGAGCCTCGACTGTCATCCTGCGTTGCCTCGCTCTCGCACGGATTGCCGACCGAATCGATTCACTGCGCCGGGTTGCGCCCTCAGTTGCTGCGCGCCGTATCGAACGGCGACGTCGTCACCGCTTCCGGAGCGCACAGCGGTCCGCAGTCGAGCTGCTGCAACGCCTCGCCGGCCGTGAAGGGTTGCCGGGTGACCGGGTTGATCCGGGCGCGGATGTCCATGTACCGGTCGAACAGATCACCGGGCAGCGCTCGCATCTCGAAGAGCATCTGCGAGTGGTACGTGCCGCACAGCTCGGCACACCGGCCGACGAAGGCGCCCTGCCGCTCGACCGTCGTCTGGAACACGTTGTCGGTGTTGTTCTTCTCCGGGTTCGGGAAGACGTCGCGCTTGAACAGGAACTCCGGAACGAAGAAGGCGTGCAGCACGTCGGTCGACAGGAGGCGGTACTCGACGACGCGCTCGGTGGGCACGACCAGCAGCGCGATCGTGTTGGGCGACCCGACGGTGCTCAGCGGAGTCCCCGCCTGGGTCTGCATCGGAACGAACTCGCCGTTGCCGTTGCGCTGCTCCTGCAGGTACTGGAACTCCCAGTTCCACTGGAAGCCCACCACCTCAACCCGCAGGTCCGGATCATCGACCTTCGCCTGCACGAAGTTCTGCGTGGTCGCGGTGAAGTAGAACAGCACGGCGACGATGACGAACGGCACGACCGTGTAGAAGATCTCCAGCGGCAGGTTGTACTGCGTCTGCCGGGGCATCTCGTCGGTGCGCTTGCGATGGAAGACCACCGTCCACAGGATCAGTCCCCAGACGATCACGCCGACGATGAGCGCTGCGAGCGCGGACCAGATCCACAGCTCGCGCATCCGCTCGGCCTGCGGTGTGACCCCGTCCGGCCAGCCGAATCCGAGGGCGTCATCGACGGAGCAACCAGTGGCCAGCAGAGCGGCCACGGCGATCAGGGCGACCTTCAGCGGCCGTCCCGCGCGCGAACGGACCACGTCGACCACGCTTCGTCCTCCTCGCCCCGTCCCGTTGACGGCGTCGAGCCTAAACCAGCGATCGACCGGCGACCGAGCCGGGGCGGGGCGAGCGCAAGGCGGATCGGCATACTGGAACGCCTGCCACCGAGGCGAGACGAGAGGGCGAACACGTGTGCGGTCTGCTGGGATTGGTGGCGGCCGGCGGGGATGCCGCCGGCCACGTCGACGCGGCGACGGCGGCACTGGCCTGCCAGCGCCACCGCGGCCCCGACGAGAGCGCTACCTGGAACGACCGCGATGTCGTGCTCGGGTTCAACCGGCTGTCGATCATCGACCTGGCCCATTCGCACCAGCCGCTGCACTGGAGCCCGACCGAATGGGGTCCGGTCGAATCGGGTCCGGTCCAGCAACCGGGCCGCTACGTCATCCTGTTCAACGGGGAGATCTACAACTACCTCGAGCTGCGCGAGCAGTTGCGCCGCGAGCACGGCGTGAGGTTCACCACCGAGGGGGACACCGAGGTCATCGTGGCGGCCTACCACCACCTCGGGCCCGGGGCCGTGCGTCAGTTGCGCGGCATGTTCACGTTCCTGATCTGGGACACCCAGCGCCGGGTCGCCTTCGGAGCGCGCGACCCGTTCGGCATCAAGCCGCTGTTCGTCGCCCACGGCCCGCGCGGCATCGCGTTCGCCAGCGAGAAGAAGAGCCTGCTGCACCTCGCGCCCACGCTGGGACTGTGCTGCGAGGTCGACCGCCGGGCGCTGCAGCACTACCTGACGCTGCAGTACGTCCCCGAGCCCGCGTCACTGCACACCGGGGTCCGGCGGATCGAGTCGGGGACATCGTTCACGTTGTCCCCCGGCGGCGCGCCCGCCATCCGACGGTACTTCCACCCGGAGTTCCGCCCGCGACCGGTGCGGACGGCCGCGGAGTCGAACCGACTGCATGACGAGATCACCGCAGTGATGCGCGACTCGGTGTCCAAGCACATGCGCGCCGACGTCACCGTCGGCGCATTCCTGTCGGGAGGCATCGACTCCACCGCGATCGCGGCGCTGGCCAAAGAGCACAACCCGGACCTGATGACCTTCACCACGGGGTTCGAGCGGGAGGGTTACTCCGAGGTCGACGTGGCCGCGGAGTCGGCGGCCGCCATCGGCGTCGAGCACGTGGTCCGCACGGTGTCGCCACAGGAGATGGCCGACACCTTGCCGCTGATCGTCTGGTACCTCGACGACCCGGTGGCCGATCCGGCCCTGGTGCCGCTGTGGTTCATCGCCCGTGAAGCCCGCAGGCATGTCAAGGTCGTGCTCTCCGGTGAGGGCGCGGACGAGCTGTTCGGCGGCTACACCATCTACCGGGAACCGTTGTCGCTGGCCGCATTCGAGAAGATCCCCGGTGGGGTGCGCCGCGCGCTGGGGCGGCTGTCGGCCCGGATCCCCGAGGGGGTGCGCGGCAAGGACCTGCTGCGCCGGGGGTCGCTGTCGCTGGAGCAGCGCTACTACGGCAACGCCCGGATCTTCCGCGACGACCAGCTACGGCGGGTGCTCACCGGATTCGACCCGGCGATCTCGCATGCCGACGTCACCGCGGCACCGTACTCCGATTCCGCCGGCTGGGATCCGGTGGCACGGATGCAGCACGTGGACCTGTTCACCTGGCTGCGTGGCGACATCCTGGTCAAGGCCGACAAGATGACCATGGCCAACTCGCTCGAGCTGCGAGTGCCGTTCCTCGACCCCGAGGTGTTCCGGGCGGCCTCGTCCATCCCGCTCGAGGAGAAGGTCACCAGCCAGACCACCAAGCACGCGCTGCGGCGCGCGCTGCGCGACGTCGTGCCCGCCCACGTGCTGGAACGCCGCAAGCTCGGCTTCCCGGTGCCGATCCGGCACTGGTTGCGCGACGAACTCTACGGCTGGGCGCGGCAGATCATCACCGAGTCCGGAACCGGGGACTTCCTGGACACGACTGCGGTGCTGCGGATGCTCGACGAGCACCGCGACGGCTCGCTGGACCACAGCCGCAGGATCTGGGCGCTGCTTGTTTTCATGCTGTGGCACGGCATCTTCGTCGAGCAGCGCATCGCCCCGGAGGTGCCCGCGCCGCACTACCCGGTGCAGGTGTAGCGCGCACGCCGCAGGAAGGGCCGCGGAACCCGTGGGTTCCGCGGCCCCGAACGACTGCTCAGATCAGTTGAAGGAGTCCCCGCAGGCACAGGAGCCACCCGCGTTGGGGTTGTCGATCGTGAAGCCCTGCTTCTCGATGGTGTCGACGAAGTCGATGACCGCGCCCTGCAGGTACGGGGTACTCATCCGGTCGACGATCACCTGCAGGCCGTTGAAGTCGCGCATCGCATCCCCGTCGAGCGTCCGCTCGTCGAAGAAGAGCTGGTACTTCAACCCCGCACAACCACCCGGCTGGACCGCGATGCGCAGGTGCATGTCACTGCGACCCTCCTGGTCGAGCAGCGCCTTGGCCTTGCTCGCGGCGGAGTCCGTCATCTCGACGCCGTGGGTCGGCGCCTCGGTGTCGGCGATGTTCTCGACGGTCATGACTCTCCCTGGGGATCGGCGCTATGGCATCGGCACTGTGTCATCGGCGTCGTGCGCGGGTTCTCTGTCAGCCTTGGCAACGTCCGCTGCCGCGGGATGATTCCCGTACCGACCATGGTGCCACACGTGACAACGAACGGGCGCGGACAGGGCGACACCGCACAGCGGCGACCATCAACGCCCGCCCCACTGCCGGGCCGCCTGCTCGGCTACCACCTCCAGGGTACCGGCGGGATCGGCGAGCGCAGCGTCGACCGATCCGGCGGCATCAGCGGCGGCATAGGCGGCGTCGACCCCCACCGCGGCCGCCTCGCGCCGCCCGACGCAGACCTGACCGGCCAGCACGATGCAGGGCACACCGCGCTCGGCCGCGCCGGAGGACAGCGTGGTCACCAGCTTGCCCCGTAGCGACTGCCCGTCGAAGCTGCCCTCGCCGGTGACGACGAGGTGAGCAGTGTCCAGCGCGCTGTCGAGACCGGTGCGCTCGCGGACCAGCGCGGCCCCCGACACCAGGGACGCGCCGAGCGCCAGCAGCGCGGCACCCAGCCCACCGGCGGCACCCGCGCCGGGTTCGTCGCGCACGGCTCGACCCGTAGTGGCCTCCAGCACGTCCGCCCACTGGGTTAGCGCGGCCTCCAGCCGCGCCACCTCGGCGGCATCGGCGCCCTTCTGCGGCCCGAACACGTGCGCGGCGCCGTGCTCACCGAGCAGCGGGTTTGTGACGTCCGCGGCGGCCACCAGCGTGAGCCCGTCGACCCTTGGCTTGCCGTCCAGTCGCGCGCAGCGGGCCAGCGGTGCGCCCCCGTCGGGCAGCGGCGTCGCATCACCGTCGACCGGGACCGCTCCCAGCGCCGCGAACATGCCCGCCCCGCCGTCGGAGGTCGCGGAGCCGCCGAGCCCTATGACGGCGGTGTCGGTCCCGCCCGTAGCCACCGCGGCCAGCAGCTCACCGACTCCGCGGCTGGTGGCGGCGCCGGCGTCGCGGCGGGACGACCCGATAAGGTGCAGCCCGCTGGCCTGCGCGGACTCGATGTAGCCGGTGCCTTCGTGCTCGAGCCATGCCGCGCTCACCGGTTCGCCGAACGGACCGGTGACGTCGAGCCGGTGCAACGCGCCGCCGAGCGCGGTGTGCAGCACCTCGACGAACCCGGTCCCGCCATCGGCGAGTGGTCGCAGTACCAGCTCGTCATCAGGCGCGCCGCGGTGCCAGCCCCGCTCGACCGCGCCCGCCGCCGCCGCGGCCGACAGCGTCCCGCCGAAGGAGTCCGGGGCGATGAGTACGCGCACGGGCCGGGACGCTACGCGCTCGCTCCGGCCCGCCGTGGGTGTCCTATCCTGGTGGTGTGAAGTTCCTGCGCGCCAAGAGCGATTCGCGCGAAGCCGGGGCCGACGACCATGGTGGCGACGCCGCCACGGCCGACGCGCCGACGCGCGGAGCCGGCGACGGGAATGGCCGCACGCACAGCACGGGCAAGGGCAGGCCCACGCCGAGCCGCCGCGAATCGGAGGCACGCAAGCGTGGCCCGGCACCACCACCACCCCGTAACCAGCGGGAGGCGATTCGCCGGTTCCGTAGCTCGAAGAAGGAGCGCCGGAAGGACAGTGCGGAACGCCGGAAGGACAGCGCGGAACGCCGCGAACGGATGATGGCCGGCGACGAGCGCTACCTGCTGGCCCGCGATCGGGGACCGCACAAGGCATATGCCCGCGATCTGGTCGACTCGCGGCGCAACGTGATGGGCCTGTTCATGCCGCTGGCCGCCGTGATCCTGCTGGTGATCTTCATCCCGATCCCCGCCGTGCAGCAGTACGCGTCGCTGCTGTCCACCGCCATGCTGCTGACCATGCTGGTCGAGGGCGTGATGCTCGGGCGGTTGGTCAACAAGCGGGTCCGCGAGCGCTTCCCCGACGCAGCGGGCAGCAAGCTGGGTCTTGGCTTCTACGCCTTCACCCGAGCCACGCAGCTGCGCCGGCTGCGGGTTCCCAAGCCGCGAGTCTCCCCCGGCGCCGACGTCTGAGGAGCCCGTTCGTACGCGGAAATCAGGTGATCAGCTCGAAGGCGCACCGAGGTCCACTGGCCGCCGTCAGCTTGCCGTCGCAGGTGATCAGCGGGCCGTCGAGCCGTTCGCCGAGGGCCACGTAGGCGGCATCATAAAGAGTGACGTTGTCGCGCAGCTCCCACATCCGCTGCAGTAGCGGCGCCAGGGGCATGCGCCGGATCGGGAAGCCCGCGAGATGCCGCAATGCGCCTGGCACCGCCGCCCGCAGCACCGAGTTCTGCTGCGCCATACCCCGCAAGGCGGAGACGACCTCGGCATCCACGTGGGCGGGAGCGAACAAGGCATCGCCGGCGGCCAGGCGCGCCGCGACCGTGTCACGGCGCGGGTCGTCGGCGGCGTAGAAGGCGGTCAGGACGGAGGCATCGATCACGGCCAGGCTCACGACGCTTCCCGCACCTCCCGTACCGCCGCCGCCGCGTCCTCCAGCGTCACCCCGCTGCCCTGCGGTGGCAGGTAGGACGCGATGTAGTCGTCCAGCCGCGTCACGTGAGCGACCTCGGTCAGCCGGTCGACGACGAACGCGCTCAACGACTGCCGATTCGCCGCGGCGGCCTCGGTGAGTGCCGCGTACACGTCGTCCGGCACGTCCCGCAGATTCATCCGCTTCATGGTGCCATTATGGCACCAGCGGCGCCTCAAGAGCAAAGCTTCGTTTGACCCGTGAAGCCACTTCACTCACCTCGCGCGCTTGCCGTGCCCGCCCCAGCCGTGGCAAGCCCCGAAGTCAGGCAGGGTGCAGGCTCATCGGTCCGTAGACCTCGTCGTCGCCGTCGAGCAGCGTCACAGCGTGCACCCCGCCGTCGAGCAGCCCCTGCCACTCGCGCCCCATCCAGTCCTCCGCATCGGCCTGGTCGTCGAACGTGACCTCCGGCCCGGTGGTCACGGACCCACCGGCATCGTGATAGCGCCATCGCCACGACATCTGCTGCTCCAACTCCTCAGCAACTCCTCAGCGTCTCCTCGACGGCCGACGGTAGCGTCACACCCGGTCGATGCCGCGAGGAGGACGGGTGCGAACACTGGTGCTGGGCGGGGCGCGGTCCGGCAAGTCGAGCCACGCCGAGAGCCTGCTCGGCGACGAGCCGGCCGACTATCTCGCCACCGCGCGGCGCGCTCCGCAGGATCAGGAGTGGGAGGCTCGGATCGCCGCCCACGTCGCCCGCCGACCGCCGCAGTGGCGGACCCACGAACCGTCCGATCTGGCCGAGGCGCTGCGCACAGCCGGGCGGCCGGTGCTGGTCGACGACCTCGGTGTGTGGCTGACCGGCGAGCTCGACGACGCCGCCGCCTGGGACGACCCGGCGGGGGCGCTACCCCGGGTGCGCCGGCGCGCGGCGGATCTGGTGGCGGCGGTGCAGACCTGCCGCACGCGGCTGGTGCTCGTCAGCCCGGAGGTGGGCCAAGGGGTGGTACCCGAGACGCGCGCCGGGCGGCTGTTCCGCGACGAGCTCGGCGCCCTCAACGCCGCCATCGCCGCGGTGTGTGATGAGGTGCTGCTGCTCGTGGCCGGATTACCGGTGCGGCTACGCTGAGGCGCCCGCACACGAGGATGGGGCCACACGCGAGGATGGGGGCGTCCGATCGAGCCACCAGGAGGAGCGAGCGTGGAGTTCCCCCGCGTCACCCCGCCCGATCAGCAGACCCATCGCGCTGCGGTCGCACGGCACGAGTCGCTCACCAAGCCGACCGGGTCGCTGGGCCGGCTCGAGGAGCTCGGTGTGTGGGTAGCGGCCTGCCAGGGCGCCTGCCCGCCGAGGCCGTTCGCCCGGCCGCAGGTCGTGGTGTTCGCCGGTGACCACGGCATCGCCGGAAACGGCGTGTCGGCTTATCCGGCCGAGGTGACCCGCCAGATGGTGGGCACCTTCCTGTCCGGAGGCGCCGCGGTCAACGTGCTGGCCTCCTCGGCCGGGGCGGCGGTGCGGGTTGTCGACATCGCGGTGGACGCCGACGAGGACGACACGCCGCCGGTGGTCACCCGGCACAAGGTGCGCCGCTCCAGCGGGCGAATCGACGTCGAGGACGCGTTGTCGCAGCCCGAGGTCGACGCCGCGCTCGCGGCCGGGATCGCGATCGCAGACGAGGAGGTCGACCGCGGGGCGGACCTGCTGGTCGCCGGGGACATGGGCATCGGAAACACCACGGCCGCCGCGGTGCTCATCGCCGCGCTGACTGGCACCGAACCGGTCGCGGTGGTGGGCCGGGGCACTGGGATCGACGACGCGACCTGGATGCGCAAGACCGCCGCGATCCGCGACGCGCTGCGCCGCGCCCGGCCGGTGGTGGCCGATCCGGTGGAGCTGCTCCGGGTGTCCGGCGGTGCCGACCTGGCCGCGATGGCCGGATTCCTGGCACAGGCCGCGGTGCGGCGCACACCCGCCATCCTCGACGGCGTGGCTGCCGGAGCAGCGGCCATGGTTGCCGAGGAGCTCGCGCCCGGCGCGCGACAGTGGTGGCTGGCGGGACACCGGTCGGTGGAGCCCGCCCACGACGTGGTGCTCGAGCACCTGGAGCTGGTCCCGGTGCTCGACCTGCAGCTGCGACTCGGCGAGGGATCCGGTGCGGTAGCGGCGCTGCCACTGCTGCAGATGGCCGCATCGGTGCTCGCCGAGATGGCCACCTTCGGCGACGCCGGGGTCTCGGGTCCTACCGGCGAGGCCGTACAGCCGAGGTGATGCCGGGGTCACGGCCGGACGGCTTACGGCTGGCGCTGTCCTGGCTCACCGTTGCCCCAGTAGCGGTGCGCGGACCGGTGGACCGCAGCACCGCGCGGCGTGCGCTGGGCTGGGCACCGCTGGTGGGGTTGGCGCTCGGTGTGCTGGCGGCGGGGGCGCTGGCCGGGTTGCGGCTGCTCGATGCTCCCACGCCGCTGGCTGGGCTGCTGGTGGTGGCCGGGCTCGCCGCGGCGACCCGCGGCATGCACCTCGACGGCCTGGCCGACACCGCCGACGGGCTGGGCTGCTACGACCGGCGGCGCGCGCTCGAGGCGATGCGCGACGGGGCGGCGGGGCCGTTCGCTGTGATCACGCTGGTGCTGGTGCTCGGGCTACAAGCCAGCGCCCTCGGTGCGCTGGCCTCGGATCGGCTCGCAGCCGTGCTGGTCGCGGTCGCTGCGGGACGGGTCGCGTTCGGCTGGTGCTGCCGCCGCGCGGTGCCCGCCGCGCGGCCCGAGGGCCTGGGCACGCTGGTCGCCGGCACGCAACCGCCAGCGGTGGCTGCCGCCTGGACAGCGGCACTGCTCGCCGCGGGCCTGGCGCTGGTGCCCGGCCGGCCGTGGCAGGGCGTCACGGCAGTGGCGATCGCCGCCGGTGCCGTCGTGGCGCTCTCGTGGCACACCACCAGGCGGTTCGGCGGCGTCACCGGAGACGTACTGGGTGCGGCCAGTGAACTCGCCACCACCGTCATCCTCGTGGTGTGCGCGCTGGGCTAGCGCAGCGGGACCATCCAGCCGTGCGGGTCAGGCGCGGCGCCCCGCTGGATCGTGGTCAGCGCTTCCCGCAGCCGGCTGGTGATCGGCCCGGGCTCGCCGGAGCCGATGTGGTACTCCCCGCCGGAGTGGGCCACCCGCCCCACGGGCGTGATGACCGCGGCCGTGCCGCACGCGAACACCTCGGAGATCTCGCCAGTCTCGGCCTTCTTCTCCCACTCCTCGGTCGAGATCCGCCGCTCCTCGATCCCGTATCCCATCTCGCCGGCCAGCGTCATCAGCGACTCGCGGGTGATACCGGCCAGCAGGCTGCCGGACAGCTCGGGGGTGACGAGTTGCGCGTCATCACCCTGACCGAACACGAAGAAGAGGTTCATGCCGCCCATCTCCTCCACCCAGCGGCGCTCGACGGCGTCGAGCCACACCACCTGGTCGCAGCCCTCGTCGGTGGCCTGCACCTGGGCGATCAGTGAGGCGGCGTAGTTGCCGCCGAACTTCGCCTCGCCGGTGCCGCCGGGCGCCGCGCGGACGTACTCGGTGGACAGCCACACGCTCACCGGTTCGAGACCGCGGGGGAAGTAGGAGCCCGCCGGGGAGGCGATCAGCAGGTAGCGGTACTCCTCGGCCGGGCGCACCCCGAGTCCGGCCTCGGTGGCGAGCATGAAGGGCCGCAGGTACAGCGAACCCTCGCCACCGGAGACGGGCACCCATTCGTGGTCGGCGGCGATCAGCTCACGCAGCGAGCCGAGAAACAGCTCGTCGGGCAGCTCGGGCATCGCCAGCCGCCGCGCCGAGGCGCGGAAGCGCGCCGCGTTGGCCAACGGCCGGAACGAGGCCACCGAGCCGTCCGGCTGGCGGTAGGCCTTGAGTCCCTCGAAGATCGACTGCCCGTAGTGCAGCACCATCGCGGCGGGGTCGAAGCTCAGCTCGCGGTACGGTCCGATCTCGGGGTCGTGCCAGCCGCGCCCGTCGGTCCACCGGATCTCCACCATGTGATCCGTGAAGTGCTTGCCGAACCCTGGCGCCGCCAGGATCTCCGCCCTCCGCTGCCGTGTCGCGGGCTGCGGGTGGATCAGGCGGGTGAAGGGTGGCGCGGCGTTCATGGCGGCGAGGGTATCCGGTCTCACGATCGGATACTAGGACGTCCCACTACTTCCCGCATCGACGTGACAAGCGTTGCTAGTCGACCATGTGACCCGAAGCCCCGACCAGGGTGCGCATGAAGGCCTCGGCACGGGCCCGTTCGGTGGGGGTGAACGGCGCCCACCGGCGGATCACCACCAGCCAGCCGGTCCCCGTGGGCGAAGCGAGCGTCAGCTGATGCTCGTCGGTGTCGGGCAGTCCACTGGTCTCGTACACCCGGTCGGCGTGCATCAACGCCCGCAGCGCCTGCGCCACGCCATCCGGGTGCTCCTGCGCCTGCAGGGCCAGCTCCAGCGCGCGCGTCGGCGCGTCGACGAGGTCGTGCGGGTCGGCCGGCGTCGCATGCACCGGGCCGCCGGTGCCCGCGGCGACGGCGTCGGCGAGCTGACCGGAGTCGACCGCCGGACTGGCGACCACGTAGAGCTCATCGACAACCGAGGACGAGTCGTAACCGTGGACCGTGAGGCTCAGGATGTTGCCGCCGACCCCGGCGACGGACTCGCTGAGCCGGGCCAGGGCCCCCGGCTCGTCGGGCAGCTGAACTCTGATCTTGTGCAGCGACGTCACCGGCGGGGCGACACCGTCAGCGTCACGCTGCGAGGACGGCGGAGACGGACCGGTCACCGGTTGCTTCGCCGGTTGGGGAGCGGGCCCCGCCAGCGGTGCGCGTTCCACCAGCCACTGTCCCGGGCCGGACGCGCGCAGCCCCAATGCGCGCAGCGCCGCCCACATCGTCACCTGGTTGGCTGTGATCACCGGCTTGCCCAGCTCGCGTTCCAGCGGCGCGATCAGCTCATAGGTGGTGAGGTTGGTGCAGCTGATGAACACCGCGTCGGCCTCGGGCCGGTCGACGGCACGCACGCTGTCGACGAGCTCCTCGTCGGAGACACGCCAGATCTGGCCGACCAGACCGAGCCCCGTGCTCGACACGGTCGCCACGCCGTGGGCGTCGAGGAAGGCCACCAGCAGACTGTTCAGCGAGTCGATGTACGGCGTGGCCAACGCGACGCGGCGCACCCGCAGCGCCGTGAGGGCCTGCACCAGCCCGCCTGCCGTGGTGACCGCCCGCGGCGCCCCGGCGTCGGTCATGATGTCGATGAGCGCGGCCTCGCCGTCGGCCCCGTCGACGAAACTGCCCGAGGCGCACGCGTAGGCCACCACACCGGGCTCGGGCAGCAGCACGTCGCGCGTCGCCTGCCGCACCGGAGCCTCCTGGCTGATCGCGTGGGCCATCTCCTCGGTCATCGGCGAGGGGACGAAGGGGGTCCGCGTGACGTGCAGCTGTACGTCGTCCGGGGTCCAACGCCACAGTTCGCGGTCCAGCGCGAAGTCGAACGGGACGATCACACCCACCCCGCCCCCGGCATATCGCCGCGGCGCCGACGTCGTGGCCGCAGTCGGCCCGCTCGCGCTGCGGTCGGCTCCCTCGTCTGCACCTGTCTGCACGGCACCAGGATGCACCCCCCATGCTCGTGCTGTGAGCAGGCACCGCACGTGCACCCGGCTGTCCGATGGCCGTGAGCTGATCTATTTCGACGACACCGAGCCCTACGCCTCAGGTGCGGCGGTCCGCGAGTGTCACGACGGACGGCAGCTGCCGGCAGTGCGCACCGCCTCGTCGATGCGGCTCGACCCGCTCACCGGCGAGTGGGTCACGATCGCCGCGCACCGGATGGACCGCACCCACCTGCCCGCCGCCGACTCGTGCCCGCTGTGCCCGACCCGGTCAGGACGACCGACCGAGATCCCGGCCGACGACTACGACGTGGTCGTGTTCGAGAACCGGTTCCCCTCGTTCGCCGAGGACGTCACGCCGGTGCCAGCCGTGGTCGACGGCACCGCGCTGTGGCCGCAGGCGCCCGCGGCCGGACGATGCGAGATGGTCTGCTTCACCAGCGACCACGACTGCTCGTTCGCCACGCTCGATGCGCGCCGCGCCCGCACCGTGATCGAGGCCTGGGCCGACCGCACCGCGGCGCTGTCCGGGCTCGACAGCGTGGCGCAGGTCTTCTGCTTCGAGAACCGAGGCGAGGAGATCGGGGTGACGCTGCGTCACCCGCACGGCCAGATCTACGGCTACCCGTTCGTCACCCCGCGCACCACGCAGCTGCTCGCGCGCGCCGCCGTCCATCCCGGCGGCGACCTGCTCGGAGACGTGCTCGACGCCGAGCGGCGCGCAGGCTCGAGGGTCGTGATCGACGGTGAGCACTGGATCGCGTTCGTGCCCGCGGCGGCGCGCTGGCCGGTGGAGGTGCACCTGGTGCCACACCGGGCGGTGCCCGATCTCGCCGCGCTGCACGATGCCGAACGCGACGAGCTGGCGGTCTGCTACCTCGACCTGTTGCGCCGGGTCGAGGCTTTCTTCGCCGATGAGGGTGACACCAGCCCGGTGCCCTACATCGCAGCCTGGCAGCAGGCACCCGTCGGCGACGGCCGCGAGCTGGTCCGGCTGCACCTGCAGCTGTTCTCACTGCGTCGGGCACCGGGCAAGCTGAAGTACCTCGCGGGGTCGGAGTCCGCGGCCGGAGCATGGATCAACGACGAAGTCCCTGAACGCATCGCGGCGCGGCTGCGGGACGCGCGATGACCATGAGCTTCCGCGCCGCGTTCGGCCGCGAGCCCGACGGCCGGTGGGCCGCACCGGGGCGGGTCAACCTCATCGGCGAGCACGTCGACTATGCCGCCGGGCTCTGCCTGCCGCTGGCGCTGCCGCAACGCACCGTCGTGGCCGCGGCGCGGCGCGACGACGGCCGGGTCCGGCTGCGGTCGACGAGCGAGCAGGCCGGCTGGGACGGACCGCTCGAGGAGATCGGCCGCGGCACGCCCGAAGGCTGGGCGGGCTACGCAGCCGGAGTGCTCTGGGCGCTGCGGGCCGCCGGGCACCCGGTCTGCGGCATCGACCTGCTGGTCGGTGACAGCGTGCCGCCCGGAGCGGGACTGTCCTCATCGGCTGCCCTGGAGTGCGCGGTGGCCGTCGCGGTCGACGAGCTGGCCGGGCTCGGGCTGGCCGGCACGGACGCGGGCCGCGCCTTACTGGCGACTGCCTGCCAGCGGGCCGAGAACGAGGTGGTCGGCGCGCCCACCGGCGGGATGGACCAGGCAGCGGCGCTGCGCTGCACGGCACGCCACGTGCTGCTGCTCGACTGCCTCGACTGGTCGGCGCAGCAGGTTCCGCTCGATCTGACCGCCGCCGGGCTCACCCTGCTGGTGATCGACACCCGGGTGCGGCATCAGCTGGCCGACGGGCAGTACGGGCGACGCCGCGACAGTGTCGAACGCGCCGCGGCGGCACTGGGTGTCGCCGCACTGCGGGAAGCGTCGCCGGACGACCTCGCGACGCTGCACGATCCGGTGCAACGGCGCCGAGCCCGCCACGTCGTCACCGAGATCGCCCGGGTGCGCGAGGTCGCCGACCTGTTGCGCCAGCGCCGGGTTCGCGAGATCGGGCCGTTGCTCGACGCCTCGCACGCGTCGCTGCGCGACGACTACGAGGTCTCCTGCGCCGAGCTCGACACCGCGGTCACGGCCGCACGGCAGGCCGGCGCGCTCGGCGCCCGCATGACCGGCGGCGGCTTCGGCGGCTCGGCGATCGCACTGGTGACGTCGGATGCGGCGGACCGGGTCGCCGACTCCGTGCGGGCGGCGTTCGAGCGCGCCGGGCACCGCGAGCCGTCGTTCCTGCTCGCCGTCCCCTCCCCCGGCGCCGGCCGGCTGGATTGACCGCCTCGCCAGTCGCCGTGAAGGGCACCTACACGGCGCCGGACGCAGTGACGGTGCCCTTCACGGCTAGCGCTGAGCGGGGTCAGCGCACGTGGGTCTCGACGAACGGGCGCTTGACGACATCGCAGGGCAGCGCGCGGCCCCGGACGTCGATTTCGACGGTGTCGCCCGGGCCGACCGCAGGATCGAGCAATGCCAGTGCGATACCGGTACGCAGCGTCGGCGAGAACGTACCGGAGGTGGTCTCGCCGAGCGGCACGCCGTCCGGACCGTGCACGGCCATGTGCGGCCGGGGCACCCCACGACCGGTGGCCCGCAATGCCCGCATCCGCCGCCGCAGGCCCCGCTCGCGCTCGGCGAGCAGCGCATCGCGCCCCCAGAAGGTGGGCTTGTCCCAGCCCACCGCGAACGATGCCCCCGCCTGCAGCGGCGTGATCTCCTCGGACAGGTCCTGGCCGTGCAGCGGGAGCCCCGCCTCGGTGCGCAGCGTGTCGCGCGCCCCGAGCCCGCAGCCGCGTCCACCCAGCGGCTCGGCCGCGTCGAGCAGCGCCCGCCACAGCTCGGGTGCGGCATCCCAGCGCGGCAGCAGCTCGTAGCCTCGTTCCCCGGTGTAGCCGGTGCGGCACACCCGCACCGGCTCGCCCTGGTGTGAGGCGTCGGTGAACGCCATGTAGTCCATGTCGGTGGGCAGTCCCACGGCGGCGAGCACCTCGGCGCTGCGGGGGCCCTGCACGGCCAGCACGGCGTACTCGCCGTGCCGGTCGGTGACCGCGATGCCGTCCGGGGCGGCGGCAGCCAACCGCCCGCTCACCCCGGCGGTGTTGACCGCGTTGGGCACGCAGAAGACCTCGTCTGGCCCGACGAGGTAGGTGATGAGGTCGTCCACGACGCCGCCGTGCTCGTCGCAGCACATCGTGTACTGCGCCCGACCGGGACCGATCCGCCCGAGGTCGGCCGACAGGCAGGAGTTGACGAAATCGGCCGCGCCGGGGCCGGTGACCGTGGCCTTGCCCAGGTGCGAGACGTCGAAGACACCGACCACCTCGCGGACAGCGGTGTGCTCGGCGACCACGCCGCCGTCGGCATAGGAGATCGGCATCTCCCAGCCACCGAACGGCGCGAGGGTGGCGCCGAGTTTCACGTGGGCGTCGTGCAGCGGTCCTTGGCGAAGGGGGGTGCTCACGAACCGGAGACGCTACCGCCCCGCAGTGCCGCGATCACAGCGGTGATACCCACGGCCGCGGCCAGCACGACCACCGTGGTGAGCAACTGCAACGTCGCCGCCAGCAGCAGACACAGTGAACAGCCCAGGTAAGACGTCCATGCGGGCCACCGCCGTTGCGCCGCCGAAAGCCGCATCGCGGCCACGTTGGTCACCGCGTAGTAGACCAGCACGCAGCCGGCCGACAGCGCGATCGCCGCCGCGGGGTCCAGCAGCATGGCGAGCACCGCCGCGACCAGTCCGCCGGCGAGATCGGCACGCCACGGAGTCGCGCGCCGCCCGACGGCGGCAAGCGCGGCCGGGAGGTCGCCGCCCCGTGCCATCGCCAGCGTCGTGCGGCTAACCCCGACCAGCACCGAGTGCGTCGGACGCTGACAGCCTGGTGACCCCCAGCCCCCGCAGCGCAGCCAGCGCCACCAGCAGGTAGACGGCCAGCGCGATCCCGAGAGCGAGCGGGATGGCGCGGCGCAACGTCGCCCGTGGATCGCGCACCTCCTCGCCCAGTGTGGCCATCCGGGCGTAGCCGGCGAAGGCGAAGAACAGCAGGCCTGCCCCGCTGAGCACGCCATCGGCGGTGACCGGGACGGGGGCC
The DNA here is from genome assembly GCA_009377865.1 of Pseudonocardiaceae bacterium. Taxonomy (GTDB): domain Bacteria; phylum Actinomycetota; class Actinomycetes; order Mycobacteriales; family Pseudonocardiaceae; genus WHSY01. The sequence continues at coordinate 16,939 of WHTH01000045.1, forward strand.
ACCGCGGTCAACGGCGCCGCGGCCGGCCCGGCGAATCCGGCCACGACCACGGCGGCCAGCACCGCCAGCACGACCACGACCAGCACCCAGGTGGCCCGGGCGGTCCAGCGCACCCCGACCGTGTTGATCACGGTGACTGCGGCGACGGCCAGCACCGCGGCAGCCGTCGGCGCTGCGGGCACCAGGTAGGTACCGAACGTGCCCGCCGCTGCCGCCGCCGAGGCCGTCTTGCCGGCGAGGAAGGCGCTGCCAGCCAGCCGGGCCGACCACGGCCCGATGCGCGCCGCGGCGTAGACGTAGCTGCCACCCGCCTGCGGGTGTGCAGCCGCCAGGTCGGCAGACGACAGCGCGTTGCAGGTGGCCACCACCGCGGCAAGCACCAGCGCCGCCAGCAACCACCGTCCGGCAGCGCCGGCCGCTGTGCCCAGCGCGGTGAAGACCCCCGTCCCGAGCATCGCGCCGAGCCCGAGGACCACCGCGTCGGCCGTCCCGAGATTGCGCTGCAACGGCCGCGTCACGGCTTCACCCTGCCAGGACGGACGTCACGACAGCCTCGTTAGGATCCTCCGATCACCACAATCCGTACTGAGGAGTCCGCCGTGCCCACCCCGAAGCTCGCCCTGACGGACGCCGACGTGGCCCGCGCGAACGTCGACGCCCTCGTCGTGGGCACGGTGCAGGGCTCCGACGGGGTGGCGCTCGCGGCAGGCGCCGAGTCGGTCGACGCCGGCTTCGAGGGAGGACTGGTGGAGCTGCTGTCGCTGCTGGGCGCCGCGGGCAAGGCCGACGAGGTGATCAAGCTGCCGACACGCGGCGCCACCTCGGCACCGCTGCTCGTCGCGACCGGCCTGGGCACGATCGACGGCGAGCCCACCGGGGAACAGGTGCGACGCGCCGCGGGCGCCGCCGCCCGGGCGCTGGCCGGGACCGACCGGGCGGTCACCACGCTGTCGCGGCTCGATCTCGGCGCTGCCGCCGAGGGCACCGCGCTGGGCGCGTACACGTTCACCACGTACCGCGGCAACTCGGGTGACGCGCCGCTGGGGCGGATGGACCTCTCGGTGCCCTCGGCGCGTGCCGCGGCTCCCAAACGTGAGCTGGCGCGCGCGGTGGCCGTGGCCGAGGCGGTGCGCACCACCCGGGACCTGGTCAACACCCCGCCCAACGACCTGTACCCGGCCTCGTTCGCCGAGCGTGCCGTGGCGCTGGCCGGCGATGCCGGGCTGCGGACCGAGGTGCTCGACGAGCAGGCGCTGCGCGCGGGTGGCTATGGCGGCATCCTTGGTGTGGGCAGTGGCTCGTCGCGCCCGCCGCGGCTGATCCGGCTGCACCACGAGCCCGCGGCGGCGAAGACACGGGTGGCGCTGGTCGGCAAGGGTGTGACATTCGACACCGGCGGCATCTCGATCAAACCTGCGGCGAACATGGACCACATGACCATGGACATGGCCGGAGCGGCCGCCGTGGTCGCCACCGCGGTGCTGGCCGCTCGGCTCGAGCTGCCCGTCGAGATCGTAGCCACGGTGCCGATGGCCGAGAACATGCCGTCGGCCACCGCCTACCGCCCCGGCGACGTGCTCACCATCTACGGCGGCAAGACCGTGGAAGTGCTCAACACCGACGCCGAGGGCCGGCTGATCCTGGCCGACGCCCTCGTCCGGGCCGGCGAGGACTCCCCCGACTACCTGATCGACACCGCGACCCTCACCGGGGCGCAGATGGTCGCACTGGGCAACCGGACGCCGGGCGTGATGGGCACCCCCAAGTTCCGCGACCGCGTCGTGGCGCTGTCACAAGATGTCGGGGAGAACGGCTGGGCGATGCCGCTGCCCGATCACCTGCGCTCCGAGCTCGACTCCCGGCTGGCCGACATCGCCAACGTCACGGGCAACCGCTGGGCAGGCATGCTCGTCGCCGGGGTGTTCCTCGCCGAGTTCGTCGACGACGCGATGCCCTGGGCGCACATCGACATCGCCGGTCCCGCGTTCAACACCGGATCCCCCTGGGGCTACCACGGCAAGGGCGGCACCGGTGTCCCGGTACGCACCCTGGCCGCGGTCCTGTCCGACATCGCCGAGCACGGCTGACCGCAACGAAGCGTCACGGCCGTCAGCGGCCGAGGTCGTCACGCTCGGCGCGCTTGCGCAGCACCCGCTGTCGCTCGGTGTAGTCGCGCATCCGTTGCGGGTAGCCGATCTTGCCGACGTCGTAGATGGGGGCCTCGAGCCGCTTGCCGATCCGGCGCGCACCAGCCTCGTTGCCGACCCCGCGCCGAGTCCACTCACCGTCATGTGCCACGAGCACGACTGTCGTCTCGGTGACCATCGTCTTCGGTTCGACGAATACCTCGACGCCGCGCCTGCTCGCCGCCCACTGCTCGAGGTAGTCACCGTCGGTGTCGGAGGTGTCGCCGCGCGCGCGGGACTTGCTCCGGCGCCGCAACCGGTCGAACACACCCATTCGCGGGTCACCTCCTCGTACCCGCCGCCGATGATGCCATTCCAACGATCGGCGGCGTCCGGATTCTCCCGGTCACCCCGACCTGACGGGCACCACGCCCACGTCGCCAGCACCGCCCCTGTGGTGACAGGATGGTTACGTGCCCACCGGCCCGACCGCCGTGGGGCGCCACGCTACCGACGTCTGCTCGAGGAGATCTGCAGTGACCGACAGCACCGCCGACCTGGTGATCCTCGGTGGCGGTTCGGGCGGCTACGCGTGCGCGCTGCGTGCCGCGCAGCTCGGCCTGTCCGTCATCATGGTCGAGAAGGACAAGCTGGGCGGGACGTGCCTGCACCGCGGCTGCATCCCCACCAAGGCCCTGCTGCACGCCGCGGAGGTGGCCGACTCCGCGCGCGACGGTCAGACGTTCGGGGTGAAGACCGCGCTCGAGGGCATCGACATGAACGGGGTGAACTCCTACAAGGACTCGGTCGTGTCCAAGATGTACAAGGGCCTGCAGGGTCTGGTGAAGTCCCGTGGCATCAGCTACGTAGAGGGCAGCGGCAGGTTCGTCGGCGAGCGAACGGTCGAGGTCGACGGCCAGCGCTACACCGGCAGTGCCGTCGTGCTCGCCACCGGCTCCTACGCCCGCACGCTGCCGGGCCTGGAGATCGGCGGGCAAGTGGTCACCAGCGACCAGGCGGTGAACCTGGATCACGTGCCGGAGCGGGTTGTCGTGCTCGGCGGCGGGGTGATCGGGGTCGAGTTCGCGAGCGTCTGGCGCTCCTTCGGTGCCGAGGTCACCGTCGTCGAGGCACTGCCGAGGCTGGTCCCCGCCGAGGACGACTTCCTGTCCACGCAGCTCGAGCGGGCTTTCCGCCGCCGCGGGATCACATTCAAGACCGGGGTCAAGTTCACCGGCGCGCAGCAGTCCGACTCGCAGGTGACGGTGAGCCTGGAGTCCGGCGAGCAGATCGAGGCCGACCTGCTGCTGGTGGCCGTGGGGCGTGGCCCGAATACCGCGGACGCCGGCTTCGAGCAGGCCGGGGTGACGATGGACCGCGGCTTCGTACCTACCGACGAGCGGCTGCGTACCAACCTCGACGGCGTGTACGCCGTCGGCGACATCGTGCCGGGCCTGCAGCTCGCGCACCGTGGCTTCGCCCAGGGCATCTTCACCGCTGAGGAGATCGCCGGATACGACCCGACGCCGATCGACGAGACCGGCATCCCGCGGGTGACCTACTGCGAGCCGGAAGTGGCTTCGGTCGGGCTCACCGAGGCCGAGGCCAAGGAGCAGCACCCCGACGTCGAGACCCTCACCTACGACCTGTCGGGTAACGGCAAGAGCCAGATCCTGCAGACCAGAGGCGCTGTCAAGGTGGTACGGGCCGAGGACGGCCCGGTGCTCGGCATCCACATGATCGGCACCCGGGTCGGTGAGCTGGTCGGCGAGGCACAGCTGATCTTCAACTGGGAGGCCTACGCCGACGACGTCGCCGAGCTGGTGCACGCCCACCCCACACAGACCGAGGCACTCGGCGAGGCGCATCTCGCCCTGGCCGGCAAACCACTGCACACGCACGGCTGACCGCAGCCAAGCTCGACAAAGACTCAAAGACTCGAAGACTCAGCGAAAGACTCACAGCACACCGAGGGAGTCGAAGCAGGAGATGGCGTACTCCGTGGAGATGCCGGCGCTCGGCGAGAGCGTCACCGAGGGCACCGTGACCCGGTGGCTCAAGCAGGAGGGCGAATCGGTTGCAGTCGACGAGCCGCTGCTGGAGGTGTCCACCGACAAGGTCGATACCGAGATCCCCTCGCCTGCCGGCGGTGTGCTGCAGCGCATCGTTGCCGCCGAGGACGAGACCGTGGAGGTCGGCGCCCAGCTCGCACTGATCGGCGACGAGGTGGGCGAGACGTCCGACCAGCCCGATGACGGCGCCGGCGCCGAGGGTGCCTCGGCGCAACAACAGCAGCAAGAGCCCGCTGCCGAGCCCCCATCGGCCGCCGCGCAGCAGCCCCAGGTCCAGGAATCACCAGGGCAGGAATCCCCAGCGCAGGCCTCGGGCGATTCCGGCTCCTCGGGGGGTTCCGGCACCACGGTGAGCATGCCCGCCCTCGGCGAGAGCGTCACCGAGGGCACCGTGACGCGCTGGCTCAAGCAGGTCGGCGACACCGTGGCGGTCGACGAGCCGTTGCTCGAGGTGTCCACCGACAAGGTCGACACGGAGATCCCCTCCCCGGTCGCCGGCACGGTGCTGGCGATCACGGTGAGCGAGGACGAGACGGTCGAGGTCGGCGCTGCGCTGGCTGTCGTGGGTTCCGGCTCGGACGGCGAGACGTCCGCCGAGCCGACCCAGCTGGCCCAGCCCGCCGCCCAATCCACCGAACCCACCGACCAGCCTGCACCGGCCCTCGAACTGCAGCCGGCCGACGGCGCGCGCCACGCCGCAGCCGATGGTGCCCAGCCGGCTCCGCCGTACGTCACCCCACTGGTGCGCAAGCTCGCCGCGCAGCACGGTGTCGATCTGGGCATGCTGCGAGGCAGCGGCGTGGGCGGCCGGATCCGCAAGCAGGATGTGCTGGCAGCCGTCGAACAGCCCGAGCAGCCGGCCGCTGCCGCCGCAGCAGCGCCGGCGCAGCGCCCGCAGCAACCTCCCGCCGCTTCGTCGGCGCTGCGCGGCCGGACGGAGAAGATGTCGCGGCTGCGCTCGGTGATCGCCAACCGGATGGTCGAGTCGCTGCAGACCTCCGCTCAGCTGACCACGGTCGCCGAGGTGGACGTCAGCCGGATCGCGCGGCTGCGGTCACGAGCGGCACGGGATTTCGAGGCCGGCGAGGGTGTGCGGTTGTCGTTCCTGGCGTTCTTCGCCAAGGCGACCATCGAGGCGCTCAAGCAGCACCCGAAGGTCAACGCGTCCATCGACGAGGATGCCGGGAAGATCACCTACCACGGCGCAGAGCACCTCGGTATCGCGGTGGACACCGAGCGTGGGCTGCTGGTGCCGGTGATTCACGACGCCGGTGACCTCAACATCGCCGGGCTTGCCCGGCGGATCTCCGACGTGGCCGAGCGCACCCGCACGAACAAGATCACACCGGACGAGCTCGGCGGGGGGACTTTCACGCTGAGCAACACCGGCTCGCGGGGCGCGCTGTTCGACACGCCGATAATCCTGCAGCCGCAGGTGGGAATCCTCGGTACCGGCAGTGTCGTCAAGCGACCGGTAGTAGTGTCCGACGAGGACGGCGACACCATCGCCGTGCGATCGATGATGTACCTCGCGCTGTCCTATGACCACCGGCTGGTGGACGGGGCCGACGCCGCGCGTTTCCTCACCACCGTCAAGGACCGTCTCGAGGAGGGCGCCTTCGAGGCCGACCTCGGACTGTGACGGGGCGACGGGGACAATGGGATCGTGGCCGCCGACGTACCGACCATCCTCGCGACCTCGGGGGGACTGCGTCCGGGCCGCCGGACCGACCTGGAGTTCGGCCCGCTCATGACGCACGCCGTCGAGCTGGCCGGGGTGCAGGGCCGGGCGCCACGGCTGTGCACCCTCGGCACCGCCACCGGTGACCAGCGGCACTGGGCCGGGCAGCTGTCCGAAGCCGGCCGCGTCGCCGGAGTCGAGCTGAGCGTGCTGCACCTGTTCCCGATGCCTTCGGTCGACGACGTCGAAGCGCAGCTGCTCGCTCAGGACGTCGTGTGGGTCGGCGGTGGCTCCGTGGTCAACCTGCTCGCGGTGTGGCGGGCCCACGCGCTCGATGTGGTGTTCGAGCGGGCCTGGCGAGCCGGGGTAGTGCTGTCCGGGGTGTCCGCCGGTTCACTGTGCTGGCATGTCGGCGGCACCACCGACTCGTTCGGTCCGCAGCTGCGACCGATCACCGACGCGCTGGGCCTGCTGCCCTACGGCAACGCCCCGCACTACGACTCGGACCCGCAGCGGCGCCCGCTGACCCACCGGCTGGTCGCCGAGGGCACGCTTCCCACGTCGTACTGCGCTGACGACGGGGTGGGCCTGCACTACCGCGGGACCGACCTCGTCGAGGCCGTCACGGACCGACCGGGGCAGGCCGCGTACCGGGTCACCCGGCAGGCCGGCGGCACCGTTGTCGAGGACCGCATCGAGCCGCGTCCGCTGCCGGTGCCACGGACCGGGTGACCCCGCATCGCGTCCCCGGCAACGACCCGGGAGGATCCGCGGTATGCGTGTCGTGATCGCCGGCTCCTCCGGGCTCATCGGTACGACCCTGGTACCGCTGCTGCGCCAGGCGGGCCACGAGGTGATCCGGCTGGTCCGCCGCCGTGCATCCGCCCCCGACGAGCGCAGCTGGAACCCACCCGCCGGCACGCTCGACGATGGTGCCCTCGACGGGGCCGACGCCGTGGTGAACCTCTGTGGCGTCAACCTCGGCGACAAGCGCTGGAGCGGAGAGTTCAAGCAGCGGCTGCGCGACAGCCGGATCGTGCCGACCGAGGTGCTGGCCGCCGCGGTCGCCCAGCACGGGATCCCGGTACTGGTCAATTCCACCGGGAGTAACATCTACGGGGACACCGGCGACCGCATCGTGGACGAGACCGCCCCGCTGGGTACCGGTTTCCTCGCCGAGCTGTGCCGGGACTGGGAAGCGGCAACCGCCGCGGCACGCAACGGGGGCGCCCGGGTGGTCTCGTTACGCACCGGGCCGGTGCTCTCCCCGGCCGCAGGCCTGCTGGGGGAACTGCGACCGTTCTTCGCACTTGGGCTGGGTGGCCGGCTGGGCGATGGCCGCCAGTACCTGTCGTGGATCTCGTTGGAAGACGCTGCGGGTGCCATTCGCTACGTGCTCGAGCACGACGACGTGTCCGGGCCGGTGAACCTCACCGGGCCGGCACCGGTCACCAACGCAGAGTTCACCCGCGCCCTCGGGGAGGCGCTGCACCGGCCGACGATGCTCGTGGTGCCCGGCTTCGCACTGCGGATCGCCCGCGGCAGCGAGCTCGCCGACGAGATGGCGCTGTCCGGACAACGTGCCGTGCCCGCCGCGCTCGAGCGGCACAGCTACGAGTTCGAGCACCCGACGGTCGGTGCGGCGCTGAGTGCCGCGCTGGACCGGTGAGCGGATCTCGATGACTACCGACGTCGTGGTGGTGGGGGCGGGCCTGGCGGGGCTGGCTGCGGCGCGGCAGTTACAACACGCCGGCGTCGAGGTGACGGTGCTCGAAGCGGGCCCGATCGTCGGCGGCCGGGTCGCCACCGACACCGTCGACGGATTCCTGCTCGACCGTGGCTTCCAGGTGCTCAACACCAGCTACCCGGCGCTGGCACGGGAGGTGGACCTGGCGTCACTGGACCTGCGCGCGTTCACGGCCGGCGCCGCGGTGCGGGGCACCGACGGCACGCTGCACCGGCTGGTCGATCCGCGTCGTGCGCCGGCGCAGTCCTGGCGAACGGCGGTCGACGGGCTGCTGGACTCCGCCGCGAAGCTCGCGATCGCGCGGCTCTCGGCGCGGGTGGCGCTGATCGATCCCCGGCAGCTACTGGCAGGGCCGGAGCGCAGCACCGCGGCCGAACTCGCCTCGCTGGGACTGGCCGGCCCGGCGACCGAGCAGTTCTTCCGACCGTTCCTGGCCGGCGTGTTCGGCGAGCGCGAACTGGCGACATCGGCGCGGTTCTTCCGCTTGGTGTGGCGCAGCTTCATCCGCGGCGACTCCACCCTTCCGTCCCGGGGCATGGCCGCGCTGCCCGTCGGGCTCGCGGCGCGGCTGGCGCCGGGGACAGTGCGCTGCGGGCAGACCGTGCTGGGCGTCGCGCCGGGACGGGTGCGCACCGGGACGGGCGAGCTGTCAGCCCGGGCAGTCGTCGTCGCAACCGACCCGCCCAGCGCGCGGGCGCTGCTGCCGGGCCTCGACGTGCCGCTGATGCGCAGCCTGACCACCTACTACCACGTCTGCGAGCAACCGCCGACCCGGCTGCCGCTCATCCACCTCGACGGCCGGGGCGGGCCGGTCGTCAACACCAGCGTGCTCACCACCGTGGCGCCGTCCTACTCCCCCGACCACCGGCACCTGATCGCCTCGACGGTACTCGGCGTGCCAACGGCGGGCAGCCCCGACGAGTCGCAGGTGCGGGGGCTCGCGGGCGCGATCTACCGGGAGGGCAGCTCGAACTGGCAGCACCTCGGCACCACCGTGGTGCCGCAGGCGCTGTGCACCCTCACGCCGCCCACCCCTGATCGGCTGCGCCGCACGGTGTCGCTGGGTGACGGGCTGTTCGTCGCGGGGGATCATCGCGACACCCCCTCCATCCAGGGCGCGCTGGTCAGCGGGCACCGGGCGGCCAGGGCGGTGCTGCGGGAGCTGGGGGGGCACCGCCCGGCGTAGCCTGGCAGCCGTGACGTCCGTCTCCTGCCGTGCCGCCGTCGATCCGGTGCAAGTCCGTCGCCTCGGCACGCTCGGCTACGAGCAGGCCTGGGAGCTGCAGCGCGAGCTGGCTGCCGCCCGCGCCGCCACCTCGGGCCCCGATGTGATGCTGCTACTGGAGCACCCGTCGGTCTACACCGCCGGTCGGCGAACCGCGGCTGCCGACCGCCCCACGGACGGCACGCCGGTGATCGACGTCGACCGCGGCGGCAAGATCACCTGGCACGGTCCTGGCCAGCTCGTCGGCTACCCCCTCGTGGCCCTGAGCGATCCGGTGGACGTGGTGGACTACGTGCGGCGGCTCGAGGAGGCGCTGATCGCCGTGTGCACCGGTCTCGGGCTCGACTGCGGGCGGGTCGCCGGGCGCTCCGGAGTGTGGCTGGCCGCGGCACCCGGCCGGCCGGTCCGCAAGGTCGCCGCGATCGGCGTACGGGTCAGCCGTGGCGTGACGATGCACGGCTTCGCGCTCAACTGCGACCCCGACCTGAGCGCCTTCGACCACATCGTGCCCTGCGGCATCGCCGATGCCGGGGTGACCTCACTGTCGGCGGAGTTGGGCCGGACGGTCGCTGTGGACGAGGTGACCGACGACGTCGAGCGCGCCGTGCTTGCCGCGATCGACGGCGGGCTGCCCGTCACCGACCACGAGCTCACGGCCGAAACCACCGCGCAACCCGCCGGGATGGCACTGCACCTGGCCAGCGCCATCCGCTAGGGCCCCCTCCAGCCCGCCGCCCGCTGACCGGTTTGGTTTCCATATCCGCAGCTACGGTGCTAAAATGGCGATTGTGCCGCAGTTCCGGATTTCAGAGGTTGCCGAGCTGCTCGGCGTCAGCGATGACACCGTCCGTCGGTGGGTCGACAACCGGCAACTCACAGCGTCGCGGGACACGGGGGGCCGTCAGGCGGTGGACGGCGCGGAGCTCGCTGCGTTCGTCAAATGTCAGGCGCATGCCACCCGGGATCCCTCGGCTGTGGGCCGGTCCGCACGAAACCGGTTCGTCGGGCTGGTCACCGAGGTCGTGGTCGATCGGGTGATGGCACAGGTGGAGGTGCAGTGCGGCCCACAACGGGTGGTCTCGCTGATGAGCAGCGAGGCGGTCCGGGAACTGGGTCTGGAGCCGGGTGTGCTCGCCGTGGCGGTGGTCAAGAGCACACAGGTCATTGTCGAGATTCCGGGGAGCGCCTCGTGAGACGCAGACCTGGCCGATTGCTCGGCGCGGGCAGCGTGCTCCTGCTAGGCCTGGCCGGCTGCGGCGACGGCGGCGCGGGCACGCAGCGGGAATGGCAGTCTTCGGCCAGCGGGGATATCACGGTGTTCGCCGCGGCGTCGCTGACCGAGGCGTTCAAGGAGATCGAGCAGGCGTTCGAGGAGGCGAATCCCGGCGCTGACCTACAGTTCAACTTCGCGGGGAGCTCCACGCTGTCGCGGCAGATCAACCAGGGGGCACCGGCCGACGTGTTCGCCTCGGCAAGCCCGAAGCAGATGCAGAAGGTCGTCGATGCCGATAACGCCGGCGGGGATCCGACCGTGTTCGTAGCGAACAAGCTGCAGATCGTGGTTCCGGAGGGCAATCCGGCGAACGTCACCGGTCTAGCGGACTTGGGCAAGCAGGAGCTGGACATCGCACTGTGCGCTGAGGAGGTTCCCTGCGGGGACCTGTCGCAGACGGTGTTCGAGGCTGCCGGGATCACGCCGTCCCCGGACACGCTGGAGCAGGACGTCAAGGCGGTGCTGACCAAGGTGACGCTCGGTGAGACCGACGCCGGGCTCGTGTACCGCACCGACGTGGCCGCTGCCGACGAGGCTGAAGTCGACGGGATCGACCTCCCGGCGGCCGTCGAGGCCGTCAACGAGTACCCGATCGTGACGCTCGCCGAGGCCCCCAACGCCGAGACCGGGCAGGCGTTCGTCGACTACGTGCTCTCCGACGAGGGCAAGGCCGTGCTCGAGGACTACGGATTCGGCACCGACGTCGGATGACCACCACCCAGGCCCGGGCGACGCCGGCAAGACCGCAGGCGCGGTCCCGTCGGTCACGCGCGCGGCGGGCCGGCGGGTTGCCCGCGGTGCTGGTGCTGCCGGCGCTGGCGGGCCTTGCGTTCCTGATCGTCCCGCTGGCCGGTCTGATCGTGGCGGCGCCGTGGCCCACCCTGCTCGAACGACTGGCGGATCCGGCGGTACTCGGAGCGCTGCGCCTGTCGCTGGTCGCCGCCAGCGCTGCAACGGTCGTATGCCTGGTGTGCGGCGTGCCGCTCGCCTGGGTGTTGGCCCGCAGCGAGCTGCCCGGCATGCGAGTCGTACGGGCGCTGGTGACGGTGCCGCTGGTGCTGCCCCCGGTGGTCGGCGGCGTGGCCTTGTTGCTGGTGCTCGGGCGCAACGGGCTGATCGGTCAATACCTCGAGGCGTGGTTCGGCTTCTCGCTGCCGTTCACCACCGCAGGGGTGATCGTCGCCGAGGCGTTCGTGGCGATGCCGTTCCTGGTCATCTCGGTGGACGGGGCGCTGCGCGGCGCGGATCGACGCTACGAGGAGGCCGCCGCCACTCTCGGGGCGTCGCGGTGGCTGACCTTCCGCCGGGTCACCCTGCCGCTCGTGGCCCCCGGGATCGCCGCCGGTGCCGTGCTGTGCTGGGCCCGCGCGCTGGGCGAGTTCGGGGCCACCATCACCTTCGCGGGCAACTTCCCCGGCGAGACCCAGACCATGCCGCTGGCGGTCTACCTCGCCCTGCAGACCGATCCCGACGCGGCCATCGTGCTCAGCCTGGTGCTGTTCGCCGTGTCGGTCATGGTGCTCGCCAGCCTCCGCGACAAGTGGATCAGTCCGAATGCCGCGTGAGAACCAGCACCGCATGACCGCGGACACCGCATGAGTCTGCACGCCGAGCTGACCGTCGATCGTGGAGCCCGGTTCACCCTGAACCTGGGATTGACCGCCGAATCCGGCGAGACGATCGGGCTGCTCGGACCCAACGGCGCGGGTAAGAGCACGGCGCTGCGCGCGCTGGCAGGGCTGCTGGCGCTGTCGTCGGGACGCATCGAGCTCGACGGCCAGGTGCTCGACGACGCCGCAGCCGACGAGTTCGTGCCGCCCGAACGTCGCCCGGCCGGGGTGGTCTTCCAGGACTACCTGCTGTTCCCACACCTGTCCGCCTTGGACAACGTCGCCTTCGGGCTGCGCGCCCGAGGGATGGACCGACGTAGCGCCCGCCAGCGGGCGCAGACATGGCTGCGCCGGGTCGGCATCGGCGACCACGCCCGCTCCCGGCCCCGCGCGCTGTCCGGCGGGCAGGCCCAACGCGTCGCGCTGGCCCGCGCCCTGGTCACCGACCCCCGGCTGCTGCTGCTCGACGAGCCGCTCGCGGCACTGGACGCGAGCACCCGCATCGAGGTCCGCTCGGAGCTGCGCCACCACCTCGCCGACTACCCCGGCACCACGGTGCTGGTCACCCACGATCCGCTCGACGCCATGGTGCTCGCCGACCGGCTGCTGGTCCTCGAGGGCGGACACGTCGTACAGCAGGGCACCCCCACCGAGGTCGCACACCACCCGCGCAGCGACTACGTCGCCCAGCTCGTCGGCGTCAACCTCTACCGCGGCACCAGCCGTGGCACCACCGTCGACCTCACCACCGGCGGCACCCTGACCACCGCCACGCGCAGCGACGGCGACGTGCTCGTCGCGTTCGGCCCCACCGCTGTCAGCCTGCACCGCACCCAACCCGACAGCAGCGCCCGCAACACCTGGCCGGTGCAGGTCCACAGCCTGGAAGGGCACGGCACCATCACCCGGGTCCAGCTCACCGGTCATCCTGACGTGCTGGCCGACATCACCCCCGCCGCCGTCACCGACCTCGATCTCGAGCCGGGAACGCCGTTATGGGCCGAGCTCAAGGCCACCGAGATCCGCACCTACCCCGCCTGACGGCGGTATCCATGATCAGGAGGTCCCACATACAGTAACCGCAGAAACCCCGCACTCCCGAGCAGCATCAGGGCAGCCGGGCGGTTCTGATCCTGCCGATGCTGATCACGCTCGCAGCCGCCTGCAGCGGTCCGCCGAGTCCCCCGGCGCGCGCAGCAGATCTGCTTTCCCGGCAGGGTAGCGCGACTTGCCATTCGTTAGCGACATGCGCTAGAGAGGGCTTACGCCTGAGGGATCTCGGGAGCGAACACGAGCAATAGTCAAGACCTGTGGATCGGCGTGTCACGCGGCTTGAAGGTCACCTCCTGATTCGTTGGGTCGTTCGACGCGTATCGTCCAGACGTGGACACCGCTGCTTCACCCCGCGTCCTGGTCATCGGGCTTGATCCGTATCGGGTGCCTGGGCCGTGGGCCCCTGAGCCGGTAGCCGAGGCGATCGAGACGGGACTGACGGAGTTCGCCGAACATGGCGTGGGCGTTGAGACCTGCCTAATCGGTTTTGATGGAAGTGACGACGTGGAAGCGGTCGTCGGGAATGCGCTGCGAGCCCATCCGTGGGAGTGCGTCACTGTCGGCGGTGGCCTGCGGCACTCAGACGATCAAGTTGAACTACTCGAGCAAGTGATCAACCTGGTTCGGCGGCACGCACCTGATGCGGCCATCGCGTTCAACAGCACCCCAGCCACTACCTACGAGGCCGCTGCCCGTTGGATCGGGTGACGACAGCAGCTACGCGGCTTGAGTCTCACCTTCTGCTGATTCGTCGGGTCGTTCGACAAGGATCCCGTTCTCGAACCTGGCGCCGGCGCGGACCAGGGCGACCAGGTGGGGCGCGTTGACGGCTCGCCAGCGGTGCTGGGCGGACTCGATGAGTTTGAACGCCATCGCCACGCCGGCGGCGCGGGAGCCGGGTCCCTTGGTGACCCGCTGCCGGAGGCGGACGGTGGCGAAGGTGGACTCGATCGGGTTGGTGGTGCGCAGGTCCAGTGCTCGGCCGGGTAGTCGTAGAAGGCCAGCAACACGTCGAGGTCGTCGGTGATCTTCGCGATCGCCTTGGGCCACTTTGTGCTGTACTCGGCCTCGAACGCCTTCGCGGCCTTGACCGCCTGGTCCTTGTTCTCGGCGTTGTAGATCTCCGCGAGAGCCTTCTTCGCCCCCGGCTGCGCCGACTTCGGCAGCGCAGCCAGCACGTTGCCGATCTTGTGCCACCAGCACCGCTGCTCGGCGGTGTCGGGGAAGACGTTGCGGATCGCTTTCCAGAACCCCAGCGCCCCGTCCCCGACCGCGAGCACCGGTGCGGTCATGCCGCGGCGCTTGCAGTCGCGCAGCAGGTCGGCCCACGCCTCCGAGCTCTCGCGGAACCCGTCGGCGAGCGCGACCAGCTCCTTGGTTCCGTCGGCGCGCACGCCGATCAGCACCAGCAGGCATACCTTGTCCTGTTCCAGCCGGACCTTGAGGTGGATCCCGTCCACCCACAAGTAGACGTAGTCGACGTCTTTCAGAGAGCGCTCGATGAACGCCTGCGCGTCGCCTTGCCACTGGCTGGTCAGCCGGTTGATCGTCGCTGCCGAGAGGCCGTGGCTGGTGCCCAGGAACTGCTCCAGCGCCGGCGCGAAGTCCGAGGTGGACAGACCGTGCAGGTACAGCAACGGCAGCACCTCCGAGACCTGCGGCGACTTCCGCGCCCACGCGGGCAGGATCGCCGAGGAGAACCGCCTGCGTTCACCCGTCGCCTCGTCGATGCGCTTGTCGTTGACCCGCGGCGCCCGCACCGGCACCGCACCCGCAGCGGTGGTCACCTCCCGCTCGGCGTGGTAGCCGTTGCGGACCACCAGCCGGCGGCCGTTCTCGTCGACCTCGTCACGGAACTGGTCGATGTAGGCGGCCACCTCGGCCTGCAACGCCGCAGCCAGCATCTGCCGCGCGCCGTCGCGCACGATCTCATCGAGCAGCGACGACGCGCTGCTCGCCGACCCGCTCGTCGCGTTGGGGTCGGCCCCGTCGTGGACTACCTTGAGCATGGGCGTACCTTCCCGAGCCGGCGCGCCAACGCCGACCCTGATCAGAACTTGCATGGACTTCAGATCTTGCTCGGGAAGGTGCGCTCCTTCATGTCACCTCACCGAGGGCCATCCACAGGTTCTGATCATTGCTCAGCGAAAAACACGCCAGTCAAGACAGTGTGGCAGAGGTGCGGCTGCTCGCCGGGCACTCGGGCTGCGCGCTTCTCCCACACGTGAGTTGGTCACCTGTGAGCAGAGATTGATGCCTACTACGCAGCGGTCATCACGGCGGAGACGACACAACGCTGGACAGTGGGCGGTTCCGTTGGCGGCGCTGTCGCTCGGCGCAGTTGCTGCCATCGGGGCGTATGCCACGTGGGCGGCGAATCTCAGGGACGCGCCGATGAGTGTGCCAGCCTGAGGTGGCCCCACTTGGAGCCCGAGTGATGGCTTGAGGTGGCCCCACCGTCGATCTACCGACTCTTACTGTCCGTGACGTCTGCCAAGGCGATCACGGAGGAGCAGGGGTGTGAAGGAGAGATCGA
>WHTH01000061.1 GCA_009377865.1 Pseudonocardiaceae bacterium
GGCCTCGTCGTGGAAGGCGTTGCCGTCGCCCTCGAACAGGCTCATGTGGGTGTGCATCGCCGAGCCGGGCTGCGCGGTGAAGGGCTTGGGCATGAACGACGCCCGCACCCCCTGGGTGAGCGCGACCTCCTTCACCACGTAGCGGAAACCCAGTCGCGGGTAGATCGCGTTGGACACCGGGTTGGCAAGGTCGGTGAACAGCACGACGTCCCGGGCGCCGGCGCGCAGCGCCCACGCCGCCGCAGCGGCGGTCACCGCGCTGCCGAACCCGTGCCCGCGGTGCTCCGGATCCGTGTAGACCGGGCCGATCCGCGACATCCCGGCAACGGGGGCACTCGCCGACGCCCAGGCCACGGCCTGACCGTCGACTTCCCAGAGCAACGCGGCGTTGCCCGCCGCGAGTGACCGGCGGGTCTGGTCCGCCGCGCTGCCGGCGCTGACCTCCGACAGCTCGGGTGCCAGGTCGGCGAGGGCACTGGCCGCCACCGGGGCACAGCGGGGCGGCAGCGCGCTGGTGATCAACCCCCCGCGGTGGGGTACACAGCGCCGCGCCTGCCAGCGCGCCCGAATCGTGGACGGACAGCAAGTACTGGGGGCTCGTCGCCGGTGTGCTCGACGCGCAGCCTGGTTGCGATCACGGTGAGCGCGACGGTGTGACGTACCGGGTCGGCCTCGAGCAGCGGACGGGTCAGGGCCGCGAACTCCGCGAGGTCGGTGTGCAGGGCAGCATCCACGTCACACACCGTGGCGTGCAGCCGGGTCGCAGTCGACCGATTATCCGCGCCGCCGTCGGCACGGCCGGTATGGCGTTCCGCCCACGCTCGCTGATTGTGCCCGCGCGACCGTTCGACGGCGCGCGTGGGCACAGAACGCGCGCGGGGGCGCCGTCATGCTGCTCGTGGTAGCTCGCACGCCGCGATGTCGCTGGCGCGACCTCGCACACCGTGGCTGCACCTACACGGCGCGTCGTAGGCTTGGCTGCCATGACGCAACGACCGGAGTGGGCGCCGAGCGGGGTCGACCTCGACCGGCCGAACGCGGGGCGAGTCTACGACTACTACCTCGGCGGGTCGCACAATGTCGCCGCGGACCGGGAGATGGCACGCGAGGCGATCGAGCTCTGGCCCGAGCTGCCGCTGATCATGAATGCCAACCGGGCGTTCCTGCGTCGCGCGGTGCGCTACTGCGTCGCGCAGGGCATGCGGCAGTTCCTGGACATCGGTTCCGGGATCCCCACGGTGGGCAATGTGCACGAGGTGGCCCAGGCCGCCGCCCCGGAGGCCAGGGTCGTCTACGTCGACATCAACCCCGTCGCCGTGATGCACAGCAGGGCCATCCTCGAAGGCGATCCGCAGACCGGCGTGGTGCAGGCCGACCTGCGCGAACCGGACGCCATCCTGGGCCATCCGGAAGTACGCGCCCTGATCGACTTCGACCAACCACTGGCGGTGCTGCTCGTTGCGTTGCTGCATTTCGTACCCGATGGTGACGACCCCATCGGGCTCGTCGGGCGACTCACCGCACCGCTGCGTCCCGGTAGCCATCTGGTCATCTCCCACGCCAGCCGGGACTCGCAGTCTCAGCGCACCGCGGAGCACCAGGCGCTCTACTCCCGCACCTCGACGCCGATGACGATGCGCACACGCGCGCAGATCGAGGCCCTGTTCGGGGGATTGGAGCTCGTCGAGCCGGGCGTGGTGTTCTTACCGCAGTGGCGACCGGAGTCGTCGGGCGACGTGGAATCGCACCCGGAACGGTTCACCGGTCTGGCCGGCGTCGCCGCGATTCGATGAGCCCAGCTTTCCTCTCGCGCCGGGGAGCGTGATCGACACTGGATGGGTTGGCCCGAGACTGGGCACAAGCAGTGATCGGCACCAGCTACGTGTCGATGACTCGCGCCGAAATCGAGGACCTTCTCGCAGGGTTCGTCGTCCGACTCCGTGCCGCACTGCGGGCGGAGTCCTTCGATGCCGACGTGGTCCGCGACATCGCCGCCGAGATGGTCTCGGCGCACTTCACCGGCACGGAGACGCTGCGCCGGACCATCGAGGTGCTCGCCGTCATGGACGGCAAGCCCGAGCGGCTGGCTGCCCTGCAAGGAGCATTCGCCGCCGGCTATGCGGCGGCGCTTCAGGAGCGCGGCCAGCTGGAGCAGGAATCGATCCTGCGCGCGATGGTCGCGGCGTGGCAGCAGGCCGAGCGGGGCAAGCGGGACAGCGACGCGCGGTTCGCGGCCGTGTTCACCCAGGCCGGGATGGGCATCGGCGTGGGAGACCTGCAGGGCAACATCCTCGACGCGAACGCCGCCCTGCTCGACATGCTCGGCTACACCCGTCGGGACCTGTGTCAGCGCACCGTGGGCGAGTTCATCCACCCCGACGACGCGCTCAGTGTGTGGCCGCTCTACAAGCAATTGGTCCGCGGCGAGCGGGACCATTTCCGGGTGGAGAAGCGTTTCTTCCGCAGCGACGGTGGCGTGGTGTGGACCCAGCTCGCGGTGTCGCTGGTGCGCGACGAGGCGGGAGCGCCCAAGTTCCAGGTCGCGATGATGGAAGACGTCACCGACCGCCAGCAGTTGCAACTGCAGCTGCGACACCAGGCGACACACGACCCGCTGACCCAGCTACCGAACCGGGCGCTGTTCCAGGAGCGGCTTGCGGCCGTGTTCGATCGGGACTGCACCCGGGTTGGTCTGTGCTACCTGGATCTGGACGGCTTCAAGGTGATCAACGACAGCCTGGGCCACGACGTCGGCGACCAGCTGCTGGTCACGGTGGCGCAACGGCTGCAGGCTTGTGTGGCACCGCGGCTGGCCGCACGGATCGGCGGGGATGAGTTCGTGATCCTCGTCGAGGACTGCTCGGGCACCGACGAGGTGATCGCGCTGGCCGAGGCGGTGCTGGCCGCGCTGGCCGAACCGGTGCACGTGGGAGGGCACGCGCTGGCGGTGTCGGCCAGCATCGGCATCGTCGATCGTCCGGTCGACACCATGACCGTGGCGGACGCGATGCAGGCCGCGGACATCACGCTGTACTGGGCGAAGGCAGACGGCAAGGGGCGGTGGGCGCGCTACGACGAGGACCGCAACGCACAGGAGCTGACGCGGTTGAGGTTGTCGGCGACGATGCCGGCTGCGCTGGAACGCGGCGAGTTCTTCGTCGACTACCAGCCGCTGGTCGGCCTGGCCAGCGGGGCGGTGGTCGGGGCAGAGGCACTGGTGCGCTGGGCACACCCGACCATGGGACGGCTCGGGCCGGACCGGTTCATCGGTCTCGCCGAGGAGACCGGGCAGATCGTCGAGCTGGGCCGTTGGGTGCTACGCCAGGCCTGCCTGCAGGTCCGGCGGTGGCCGACCGGGTTCGTGTCCGTCAACCTGGCCGAACGGCAGTGTCGCGAGCCGAAGCTGGTCACCGATGTGGCCGAGATCCTGACCGAGACCGGGACCGCGCCGAACCGGCTGCAACTCGAACTGACCGAGAGCGCGATGATGGGCACCACCGATGAGACACTGCGCACCGTCCGGGAGCTCGCCGAGATGGGCGTGCGGATCGCGATCGACGACTTCGGTACCGGCTACTCGAACCTGTCTTACCTCCGGAGCCTGCCGGTGCACGAACTCAAGATCGCCGGCTCGTTCATGGCAGGGTTGCGCTGCCCGCGCGACAAGGTCGACGAGTGCATCGTGGAAACCCTCGTCACGTTGGCCCACACCCTGGGGCTGACGGTGACCGGGGAGGGCGTGGAAAGCGCGCTACAGGCCCGTCGGCTACACGGCATCGGGTGCGACCACGCCCAAGGCTGGTTCTTCGCTCCCCCGGGCACGCCCGAGGCGATCATCGAGATGCTCGCCTCTCACGCAATCTTGAGCTGAGCACTCTGCGGTGGTCAGAGACCGGCGGCGCGGTAGAGCGTGCCGACCTCGCCCCGGGACAACGTGCGCACCGTCCCGGGGCGCTGCTCGCCGAGCCGCAGCTCCCCGATCGCCGTCCGCACCAGGCGCTCGACGGGGTGACCGACCTCGGCGAGCAGCCGGCGTACCACGTGCTTGCGGCCTTCGTGCAGCACGACCTCGACGAGCGCGCGGCCCGGCAACCCCTGCACCACCCGGAAGGAGTCGACCGCGACCGGCCCGTCGTCGAGCTCGACGCCGGCACGCAGCGTCTTGCCCAGGTCGTGCGGCACCGGCGCGGGCACCTCGGCGAGGTAGGTCTTGAGCACCTGGTACGACGGGTGCATCAGCCGGTTAGCCAGTTCGCCGTCGTTGGTCAGCAGCAGCAAGCCCTCGGTGTCGGCGTCGAGGCGGCCGACGTGGAACAGCCGCTGCGCGCGGTCGGCGACGAGGTCCCCGACGCAGCGCCTGCCGTAGTCGTCGGACATCGTCGAGTGCACGCTACGGGGCTTGTTCAACGCCAGGTGCACCACATCGGAGCGAAGCTCGAGCCGCATCCCGTCGACGTGGATCACCGACTGCTCGGGGTCGACGCGCACCCCCATCTCGCGGATCACGTCACCGTCGACGCTGACCCGGCCCTGCGCGATCATCTGCTCGGCCGCGCGGCGCGACGCCACGCCGGCCTGGGCCAGCACCTTCTGCAACCGGACAGCGTCAGACATCGTCGATCGCGTCCACGTCGGGAAGCAGTGGGGCGATCGGCGGCAGGTCCTCCAGCGAGGACAGGCCCAGCCGCTCGAGGAACAGCTCGGTCGTGCAATAGAGCATGCCCTGGGTCTCGGGATCGGTGCCGGCCTCCTCCACCAGCCCCCGGGCGAGCAGGGTGCGCATCACCCCGTCGACGTTGACGCCGCGTACCGCAGCGACCCGCGAGCGGGTGACCGGCTGGCGGTAGGCGACCACCGCAAGAGTCTCCAGCGCCGCCCGGGTGAGCTTGGCTCGCTGGCCGTCGAGGAGCAGCCGCTCCACGAACGGCGCGTGCACATCGCGGGTGTAAAACCGCCACCCCTCGCCGACCCGGCGCAGGTCGATCCCCCGCCCCTGGGCGGTGTACTCGTCGCGCAGCCGGTACAGCGCGGCCCGGACCCGCTCCACGGGCTGGTCCAGCGCGCCGGCCAGCATCTCCTCCGATGCCGGCGAGTCGATCACGAGCAGCAGCGCCTCGAGCCCGGCCTCCAGTTCGGTGTCGGTGCCCAGCTCGGGCAGCCCCTCGACGGTCGCGCCGTCGGTCGGCTCACTCATCCGTAATCCTGGTCATCAACACCACCGGTCACGGTCTCGATCTGGTCCGAGCCGCCCCCGGTCCAGCGCACGTGCAGCTCGCCCAACGGGTCGAGCTGATCGAAGACCACCGCGTCGTCACGGTAGAGATCGAGCAACGCGAGGAACCGGGCCACCACCTCCATGGTGTGCTCGCAGTCGGCGATCAGCGCGCGGAAGCTGGCCTGCCCGTCGGCCGCCAGCCGGGCGCGCAGCACAGCGGCGTGCTCGCGCACCGAGACCTGTGACGAGCGCAGGTGGTCCAGTGACACCGCGGGCGGTGGCTTGGGACGGAACACCGCAGCGGCGATCTCGGCGAACCGGGCAGGGTCGACACCGAGCATCACTTCCGGCAGCAGCGCCGCGTAGCGGTCCTCGAGCGCCACCGAGCGCGGGTACCGGCGCCGTGCACCCCCCTCCAGCTCCGCGAACAGCGCCGCGACCTGCTTGTAGGCCCGGTACTGCAGCAACCGGGCGAACAGCAGGTCCCGCGCTTCGAGCAGCGCCAGATCGTCCTCGTTCTCCACTTCGGCGGCGGGAAGCAACCGGGCCGCCTTCAAGTCGAGCAGCGTGGCCGCCACGACCAGGAACCCGGTGGTCTCGTCCAGGTCGAAGGCCTCACCGACCACCCGAAGGTGGGCGATGAACTCGTCGGTCACCCGGTGCAGCGCCACCTCGGTGACGTCCATCCGCTGCTGCGAGATCAGCTGCAGCAGCAGGTCGAAGGGCCCCTCGAAGTTGTCCAACCGCACCGTGAACCGGCCCGAAGGCAACTCCGCCGCGGCGTCAGCCACCGCCGTCACACGTTCACCGTGCGATCACCTCGCGGGCCAGCGCCCGGTAGGCGTTGGCGCCGGCGGACTTGGGCGCCCAGCGGGTGATCGGCTCGCCGGCGACGGTGGTCTCCGGGAAGCGCACCGTACGGTTGATGACCGTGTCGAACACGGTGTCCCCGAACGCCTCGACGACCCGCGACATCACCTCCCGGGTGTGCAGCGTGCGCGGGTCGTACATCGTGGCGAGGATCCCGGTGATCTTCAGCTTCGGGTTGAGCCGCTCGCGCACCTTCTCGATGGTGTCGATGAGCAGCGCCACCCCGCGCAGGCTGAAGAACTCGCACTCCAATGGGATCACCACCCCGTCCGCGCAGGCCAGCGCGTTGACGGTGAGCAACCCCAACGAGGGCTGGCAGTCGACGAGCACGAAGTCGTAGCGGTCGAGCAGCGGAGCGATCGTCCGTCCCAGGGTCTGCTCCCGTCCGACCTCGGTGACCAGATGCACCTCGGCCGCGGAGAGGTCGATGTTGCTCGGCAGCAGGTCCATGCCCTCGACGCAGGTCGCCAGCACCGCGTCCTCCGCCGGCATGCTTCGCTCCATGATCAGGTTGTAGATGGTGCGTTCGAGCTGGTGAGGCGTGATCCCCAGGCCCACCGACAGCGCGCCCTGCGGGTCGAAGTCCACCAGCAGCACCTTGCGGCCGTACTCGGTCAGCGCCGCTCCGAGGTTGATCGCCGACGTGGTCTTGCCGACGCCGCCCTTCTGGTTGCACATCGCCACCACCCGGGCGGGTCCGTGCCGTTCCAGCTCGACGGGCTGCGGCACCGCCCGGCGCGGACGGCCGGTCGGGCCTGCGTCGCCGTCCTCGGCATCCGGCTCGTCGTCCGACATAGACGGGCGGGCCGGCACACCCAGCGACTGCTGCGCCGACATCCAGGTCGACATGGAGCAAGATCCTTCTCTGCGACACGGGTGGTCGTACGGAGCTTATGCGGCACGCTGCGGCCGCTACAACGCGCCTCGCCGTTGCGCTGCCTGTGAGTGGGAATGCGAGTGACAGCTCGCATCGCCACTCACGAGGGTCAGCCGCGGGCGCGGGGGTGGGCGGTGGCGTAGACCTCCCGCAGCGTGTCGACGGTGACGAGGGTGTACACCTGGGTGGTGGTCACCGAGGCGTGCCCGAGCAGCTCCTGCACCACCCGGACGTCCGCCCCGCCCTCCAGCAGGTGGGTGGCGAACGAGTGGCGCAGCGTGTGCGGCGACACCACGGCGGTGATCCCGGCCCGCTCGGCGGCCGCCCGCAGCACCGCCCAGGCGCTCTGCCGGGACAACCGCGCGCCGCGGGCGTTGAGGAAGACCGCCGGCACCCCCCGCCCGCGCAGCGCGAACGACGGGCGGGACCGCACCAGGTAGGTGTCGAGCGCTTCGAGCGCTGGCCGGCCCACCGGGACGAGGCGCTGCTTGCCACCCTTGCCACGCAGCAGCACGGTGCGGCTCTCGGTGTCGACGTCGTCGAGGTCGAGCCCGACCGCCTCGGATATCCGCGCACCGGTCGAGTAGAGCAGTTCCAGCAGCGCACGGTCCCGCAGCTCGCGGGGGCCACCTGCCGGGCCGCAGGTCTCGAGCAGCGCCAGCACCTCGCTGACCGCGAGGGCCTTGGGCAACCGCTTCGGCGGGCTCGGCGGGTGTACCGAGCGGGCCACGTCGACCTCCACCAGGCTCTCCCGATAGGCGAAGCGGTGCAGCCCGCGGGCCGCGATCAGTGCCCGCGCGGCCGACGTGGGCGCCAGCGGCCGGTGGCCCTGCCCACCGGCACGCAGCGCGGCGAGGAACCCGGTGACATGCTGCTCGCCGACCTCGGCGAGGTCACCGACACCCGCGGCAACCAGGTGGTCGGCGTAGCGCCGCAGGTCCCGCGAGTAGGAGTCCAACGTGTTGCGGGCCGTCCCGCGCTCCACGGCGAGATGATCGAGGTAGCCGTCGATCACCCGGCGCAGCCCGGGCGGAACCGGCAGCGCGGGATGCTCCCGCGGCTCGCGCTGCGCGGGAGCCGCGGCCGGCGGCAGCTCAGTCACCCCAGTGCGTCCCCGACTGCTACGTGGCCCAGGCCGTGGGCGTGCGCGACCTCCGCCAGCACCACCGAACCGCCCACCACGTTGACGCCCCGCGCCAGCGCCCCGTCATCGTGCGCCGCGTGGCGCAACCCCTTGTCAGCCAGCGCGATGACGTAGGGCAACGTGACGTTGGTCAGCGCCCAGGTGGAGGTGTGCGGCACGGCGCCCGGCATGTTGGCCACGCAGTAGAACACGGAGTGGTGGACGGCGAAGGTGGGATCGGCGTGTGTGGTGGGCCGGGAGTCGGCGAAGCAGCCGCCCTGGTCGATGGCGATGTCCACCAGGGCCGATCCGGGACGCATCCGGCGCACGAGGTCGTTGCTGACCAGGGTGGGCGTCTTGGCGCCGGGCACCAACACGGCCCCGATCACCAGGTCCGCCCACAGGCAGGCCTTCTCCACCTGGTAGGCGTTCGACGCGATGGTCTGCAGGTGCCCCCGGTAGACGAAGTCGATCTCGCGGAGCCGGTTGATGTCGATGTCGAGCACCATGACCTCCGCCTGCAGACCCAGCGCGACCGTCGCCGCGTTCATCCCGGACACCCCGGCCCCGATCACGGCGACCTTGCCCGCGGGGACCCCGGAGACTCCGCCGAGCAGCACACCACGCCCGCCCTGGGCCTTCTCCAGGCAGTGCGCCCCGACCTGCGGTGCCATCCGGCCGGCCACCTCGCTCATCGGGGCGAGCAGCGGCAGCGACCCGTCGGGCAGCTGCACCGTCTCGTAGCCGACCGCGTCGATGCCGGAATCGACCAGTGCGCCGGTGGTGTCGGCCGATGCTGCCAGGTGCAGGTAGGTGAACAGGGTCTGGCCCTTGCGCATCCGGTGGTACTCCTCGGCCACCGGCTCCTTGACCTTGAGCACCAACTCTGCCTCACCCCAGACGTCGTCGGCGCCGGGCACGATCCGCGCGCCCGCGGCGACATAGTCGTCGTCGGGGAACGCCGAACCGGCACCCGCGGCACGCTCGACCAGCACCTCGTGGCCACGCCGGGACAGCTCGAGCACCCCGGCCGGGGTCATCGCCACCCGGTACTCGTGAATCTTGAGTTCACGCGGCACACCGATCTTCACGGCGCTGCCTCCCTGGCTGGGCATCCCTGGTGTCGGGTCTCCCTGGTGCTGGTCCGGTCCGGATCACGGCCCGGTAGGGGCACCCTATCGAGCGCGGGCCGGGTACGGAGGGCACCGTGGGCCCGACACGAGTGCCGGCATCCGCCGGTACAGTCATGACGTGGCGCAGGGACAGCAGCCGGGGCGGCAGGTCCGGGTGGGCAACGACGAGCGGGAGGCCGCTATCAGCGCGCTCGGGGAACGGCTGTCGACCGGCCACCTTGAGATGCACGAATACACCGAGCGGGTCGACGCCGCCAGCAGCGCCCGTACGGCGGCTGAGCTGGACGCGCTGTTCACCGACCTGCCCGGGCCGCATCAGATGCCGCCGGGCGTGGCGTCGCCAGCGGTCGGGGCGCCGTACCCCGCGCCCGGGCCTACCCCGCGCCGTACGGCTACGACCGGTTCGGCCGTCCCTACTCGGACCGGATGAAGATCGTCGCCGGGGTGCTGCAGATCGTGCTGCCCTTCGGTGTCGGCAGGCTCTACTCCGGCCGCACCGGCCTGGGCATCGCGCAGCTGCTGGTCACGCTGGTCACCTTCGGCTTCGGCTCGATCTGGTCCTTCATCGACGGGATCCTCATCCTGGTGAACGGCAGCGACGACGGGCGGGGCCTGCCGCTGCGGGACTGACCCGATCCGAGGATCACGGCCGGCCGCGGGCCGCGAACCGGGTCGGGCGGTCCGGCCACGGCGCGTGCAGCGGGCGCTGCCGAGCTGCTCCGGTGAGCACGGCGTGGGCCGCCAGCAAGCCGACGGAGGTCGGTCCGTTGACGATCTCGCCCGCGAGTACCCGGCCGACGGCGTCGGCAAGCGGTACCCGATCGAACTCCAGGGCGGCCTCCTCGTCGTCGGGGCCGTCCGGCCGGGCCATAGCGGTCAGGCCGCGTGCCAGGTAGACCCGCACCGTCTCGTCGGACAGCCCGGGCGATCCCGCGACGTCGACCAGCAGCGACCAGTCGGCCGCCTCCAGGCCGGCCTCCTCGCGCAGCTCCCGGTGCGCCGTCGCGACCGGGTCCTCACCAGGCTCGTCGAGCAGCCCCGCCGGCAGCTCCCACAACCGCCGTCGCAGCGGATGCCGGTACTGGTGGATCATGACGACGCTGCCGTCGCCGTCGAGCGGCACCACCGCGACGGCCCCGGGATGCTCGACCACTTCGCGCGCTGCCGCCCGTCCGCCCGGCATCACCACCTCGTCGCGCCGCAGCGCCATCACCCGGCCGGCGTAGAGGGTCTCGCTACCCGCCACCGGGAACTCGTGTGGCGAGCTCACCGGCTCGCGCCGGCATGCTGGGGCAACTCCACCGGCAGCCGGTCGGCGGTGCGGTAGTCCAGCGCGGCCCGGACGAACGCCGCGAACAGCGGGTGCGGGCGGGTAGGGCGGCTCTTGAGTTCGGGGTGGGCCTGGGTCCCGACGAAGAACGGGTGCGTCTTGGCCGCCAACTCGACGAACTCGACGAGGTGGCCGTCCGGTGAGGTCCCGCTGATCACCATTCCCGCGGCGGACAGCTGCTCGCGGTAGGCGTTGTTGACCTCGTAGCGATGCCGGTGGCGCTCGTTGACCTCGGTGGTGGCATAGGCCCGCGCCACCACGGAGCCGGGTACGAGCGTGGCCGGGTAGCCGCCCAGCCGCATCGTGCCGCCCATGTCCCGCTCACCGGCTACGACGTCGGTCTGGTCGGCCATCGTCGAGATCACCGGGTGCGATGTGGCCTCGTCGAACTCCGAGGACCCGGCGCTGTCGATACCGGCGAGGTGGCGAGCCGCCTCGATCACCATGCACTGCAGGCCGAGGCACAGCCCCAGCGCCGGAATACCCTGGGTGCGGGCGTGGTGCAGCGCACCGATCTTGCCCTCGATTCCCCGGACCCCGAACCCGCCCGGAACCAGTACCCCGTCGACGCCCTGCAGGGTGGCGGCCGCCCCGGCCGGCGTCTCGCAGCTGTCCGACGCAACCCACTTGATCTCGACCCGCGCCCGGTGCGCGAAGCCGCCTGCCCGCAGCGCCTCGGTGACCGACAGGTAAGCGTCGGGCAGGTCGACGTACTTGCCCACCAGTGCTACCCGCACCGTCTCGGCCGGGTCGTGCACTCGTTCGAGCAAATCCCCCCACACCGCCCAGTCGACGTCGCGGAACGGCAGCCCGAGCCGCCGCACCACGTACGCGTCGAGCCCCTCGGAATGCAGCACTTTGGGAATGTCGTAGATCGACGGCGCGTCCGGGGCCGCCACCACGCCATCGATGTCCACATCGGACATCAGGGCGATCTTGCGTTTGAGACCGTCGGGGATCTCCCGGTCGGCGCGGCATACCAGTGCGTCGGGCTGGATTCCGATATTGCGCAGCGACGCCACGGAATGCTGCGTCGGCTTGGTCTTGAGCTCACCGGACGGGACGAGGTAGGGCACCAGCGACACGTGCAGGAACAAGCAGTTGTCGCGGCCCACGTCATGGCGGACCTGCCGGGCCGCTTCCAGGAAGGGCAGCGACTCGATGTCGCCGACCGTCCCGCCCACCTCGGTGATCACGACATCGGGGGGGCGCCCGTCCTCCCCCGGCTCCGACATCGCCTCGATCCGTGACTTGATCTCGTCGGTGATGTGCGGGATCACCTGCACGGTGTCGCCGAGATACTCGCCGCGCCGCTCCTTGGCGATCACCGCAGAGTAGATCTGGCCGGTGGTGACGTTGGCGCGACCGGACAGGTCGCGGTCGAGAAACCGCTCGTAGTGCCCGATGTCGAGGTCGGTCTCGGTGCCGTCCTCGGTGATGAACACCTCGCCGTGCTGGAACGGGTTCATCGTCCCGGGGTCGACGTTGAGGTAGGGGTCGAGCTTCTGCATGGTCACCCGCAGCCCGCGGGCCGTGAGCAGTTGGCCCAGGCTCGAGGCGGTGAGCCCCTTGCCCAGCGAGGAGGCGACGCCTCCGGTGACGAACAGGTGCCTGGTGGGGCGAACGTACTGCGCCAAGGCCTCTCCCGTGGTCTTCGAGACCGGCCCGACGTCTCCGACCGGTTCAGCTGCGGCAGGCGGCAAGCCACCGACCACGGAGCTTCACCGTAACACCGTGAGGCACCGGGCGGGGTCGTGACGGGTCAGTTCGCGATCTCGGGAACCACCGCTTGCGCATTACCGGCGGTGCCGTAGTGGCCCACCCGGCCCTCGAACTGCTCGGCGAGCGCGAGCACCGTCGTGACCCGTCCCGCCGCACCGCCGACATCGTCGACGGTCGACAGCACCGAGCTGGCGGCGGTGTCGGCGCGCACCACACCGATCGGGGCGTCGCCCTCGGCAGAACCGGGCCGGCCGGCGAGCACAGCACCCGCACCGGACCGGTCGAGCTGGGTGGCGAACCGTGCCAGCGTGCCGGCGCGGTCGCCGCCACCGTCGCCGGTGGGTGCACCGCCCGTCAGCACCACCACCAGCTCCGCGGGTGGCAGCTCCGACGCGGAGCGGATGAACCCGCCGTCACTGAGCCCGCCGAGCACCGCTGCGGTCTCCTCCGGGCTGGCCTGCGGCTGACCCGTCTCCGGATCGGCCAGCAGCAACGAGCCGAGCAGCCCACCGGCGAGCGTGCCCGCGTCCGGCGCTGTCGGCAGCTGCACACCGGCAGGCAGCAGCAGCGTCGTCAGCTCGGCCAGCTGATCGGCGCGCGCCGGGTCGGTGAACCCCTCCGTCAGCGCCACCTCGCCGGTCACGGTGGCGCCCGCGCTGCCGAGCAGGCCGGTCAGCGCGTCGCGATCGGCAGGTGCGGCGTCGGCCGTGGTGACGAGCACCACCTCGCGGTCGGCCAGCACGCCGCGCACCGCCCGGTCACCGACCGCGGTGCCGAACGCATCGGCGTCGGCGAGCCGGGCCGCCAAACCGTTGTTCGCTGCCTGCAGGTCTGCGACCTGCCGGCCCAGCTGCTCGCGGTCCGAGGTCAGTCCGGACAGCAGCCGGTCGCTGATCGCGGTCGAGCCGAGCACCACCCCGAGCGCGAGCGCCAGGAAGACAGCGCCGATGGAGATCACGTGGTAACGCAATGAGATCACGGTCTAGGTCAGCCCCTTGATCCAGGAGAGCAGGTCGTTCCAGGAGTCCACGACGACGTCGGCGTAAGCACCGCCGACGTCGGAGGCGAGCAGCGCCACGGCCACCGCGAGCAGCGCCGCGAGCACCATCAACGCCACCATCCCGGCCGACACCCGGCTGCGGTGTAAAGCCACGACCGCCTTGCCGTCGACCAGTTTGCTGCCCAGCCGCAGCCGGGTCAGGAAGGTGGACGGGTTGGAACCCGATCGCCCACGGTCGAGGAACTCGTGCAACGTCGCCGACAGGCCCACGGTGATGACCAGTGCGGCACCGTGCGCCTCCGCCAGTAGGAGCGCGAGGTCCTCGGGGTTGGCCACCGCAGGGAAGGTGACCGCCCCGCTGCCCAGGTCCTGGATCCGTTCCAGCCCGGGAGCGTGCCCGTCGGGCTGCGCGGGGATCACGATCTGCGCGCCGCAGGTCAGCGCGGCGGTGCCGATCTGGTTCGGGTCACCGACGATGAGGTGCGGCCGGTGGCCGGCCTCCCGCAGTGCATCAGCGCCTTCCTCGACCCCGACCAGCACCGGCTGGTACTCGCGGATGAAGTGCCGCAACGCGCGCAGCTCCTCGGAGTGGTCGTACCCGGCGGCGACCACCAGCACCTGACGGCCCCGCAGTGCCACGTCCACGTCGGGCACACCGACGCCGTCGAGGATCAGCGCTCGCTCGTGGCGCAGGAACTCGATCGTGTTCGCGGAGAACGCCTCGAGCTGCGCGACCAGCCCCGACTTCGACTCGATCATCAGGTCCGCGATCGAGTTGGCGGTCTGTTCCGTGCCGAGGGCCAGTTCCTTGTCACCCGCGTACACGACACCCTCGTACAACCGCAGCTTCGTACCGTCCTTGACGCCGCGCAGTACCTCGGGCCCCACCCCGTCGACGAGCGTGATCCCGGCACCGACCAGAATCTCCGGCCCCAGATTGGGGAAGCGGCCGGAGATCGAGGGAGCGGCGTTGACCACGCCGGCCACATCGGCGGCGACGAGCGCATCAGCGGTCCGGCGGTCGAGGTCGACCTGGTCGAGCACGACGATGTCACCCGGTCCGATCCGGCGCAGCAGTGCCTCGACGCGGCGGTCGGCTCTGGCGACGCCGGTGGTCCCGGGCAGCGCCTCGCCGGAGCGGCTCAGCAGACCGGAGAGTTTCATGTCGGCGATGGTGGCAAAGCCAACGCTCCGTGCCCGGTAGGCGCGCCGAGTGTCAGCTCGCCTTCCGGCGCCGCAGTCGGGTTTCGCTGGCCGCCGTCGCGAGCAACTCCTCGGCATGGGCACGGCCGGTCTCGGTGTCGTCGAGCCCGGCGAGCATCCTGGCCAGTTCGTCGACCCGGGCCTGCCCGTCGAGCTCCCGGACACCGCTGCGGGTCAGCCCCGTGGCATACGTCGCCTTGTCCACCACCAGGTGCCGGTCGGCGTATGCGGCGACCTGCGGCAGGTGCGTCACCACCACGACCTGGTGGGTTCGGGCGAGCCGGGCCAGCCGGCGCCCGATCTCCACGGCGGCCCGCCCACCCACTCCGGCGTCCACCTCGTCGAATACGAGCGTCGGGACCGGATCGGCGTCGGCGAGCACCACCTCCAGCGCGAGCATGATCCGGGAGAGCTCGCCACCCGAGGCTGCCTTGTGAACCGGGAGTGGTGCGGCTCCGGGATGCGGGACCAGCCGCAGCTCGACGTCGTCGGTACCGTCCGCTCCGGCGTGGAGCTGCCTGCCCGTCACGCCGATCGACTGCGGGTCGCTCTCACCGGCCGCCCGCACGCCGACCGAGACCTCCAGCGTCGCATGGGCCATCGCCAGCCCGGCGAGCTCGGCGGTCACTGCCTCGGCGAGCGCGCGAGCGGCCGCAGCGCGCGCCGTGCTCACCTCGACGGCGAGGCGGCCCAGCTCACCGGCCAGCTCGTCGCGCCGGGCGGTCAGGGCCGACACGGCCTCGTCGGAGGTGTCGACCTCCCGCAGCCGCGAACGTGCCTGCTCGGCCCACGCCAGCACCCCGTCGACGTCCGCGGCGTACTTGCGGGTGAGCGTCTTGAGCTCGGCCTGCCGGGACAGCACCTGCTCGAGGCGTCCTGGGTCGGCGTCGAGGCTCTCGAGGTAGCTCGACAGCTCGGCGCCGACGTCGGACAGCAGCGCAACGGCCTCCTGCAGCCGCGGCGCCAGCGGGTGCAGCACGGGGTCCTCGGCGCCGTCGAGCCGGCGGCGGGCCTCGCCGACGAGGCCCAGCGCGTTGGGCGCGTCCGGGTCCCCGGTGTCGTCACCGGCCGCACCAGCAAGCGCGGCCTGCGCCATCGTCGCGGTCTCGCGAAGCTGATCGGCATCGGCGAGCCGGCGCGCCTCGGCGACGAGCGCGTCGTCCTCACCCGGCTGCGGGTCCGCCGCGGCGATCTCGGCGAGCCCGTGCGACAGCAGGTCGGCCTCCCGCGCCAGCTCGCGGGAGCGATTCCCCCGCTGCGACAGCTCGGTTCCGACCCTGATCCACTCCTGGCGCACCGAGCGGTACGCGGCCAGCGGCCGGGCCACATCGTCACCGCCGAAGCGGTCCAGCACACCACGCTGCTCGGCCGGCCGCAGCAGCCGCAGCTGGTCGTTCTGCCCGTGCGCCGCGAGCATCCCGTCCGCCAGGTCGGCGAGCACCCCCGCCGGGACCGAGCGGCCGCCCAGGTGCGCGCGGGACCGCCCGTCAGTGGTCACCGTGCGGCTGGCGATGAGGCTGCCGTCCTCGTCGGTTCGTGCCCCGGTCTCGGTGGCAAGCTCGGCGGCCGGGCTTCCCGGCGCCGGGCGGAACCTACCCTCGACGATGGCCCGGCCGGCCCCGCTGCGCACCCGCGAGGAGTCGGCGCGACCGCCGCCGAGCAGGTGCAAGC
The DNA here is from genome assembly GCA_009377865.1 of Pseudonocardiaceae bacterium. Taxonomy (GTDB): domain Bacteria; phylum Actinomycetota; class Actinomycetes; order Mycobacteriales; family Pseudonocardiaceae; genus WHSY01. Next base: position 16,145 of record WHTH01000061.1, read on the forward strand.
CGGTGACCACCATCGTCTTACCCGCGCCGGTCTCCCCAGTGATCACGGTCAGCCCCGGGTGCAGCTCGAGCGTGGCCTCGTCGATGACACCGAGGCCCTGGATGCGCATCTCGGTGAGCACGCCCGGCACCCTAGCGCGCGCAGCCGCCCCGCTCCGGCACGCAGCACCGACGATTCACTGCTTGGGACCGCGCCAGCCCTGCACGGGCAACTCGAACTTGCGCACCAGCCGGTCGGTGAACGGCTGGTTGTGTAGCCGGACCAGCCGCACCGGGGTCGCGCCGCGCACCACCTCCACCCGTGCACCAGCGGGCAGTTCGACGGTGCGACGCCCGTCACAACACAACACGGCGGGATGTCCGTGCGCATCGAGCTCCACCGCTACCGCCGAATCCGGCGACACGACCAGCGGGCGCGAGAACAGCGCGTGTGCGTTGCTGGGCACCACGAGCAGCGCGTCGACGTCGGGCCAGACCACGGGCCCGCCCGCGGAGAAGGCATAGGCCGTCGAGCCGGTCGGCGTGGCACACAGCACACCGTCACAACCGAAGCTCGACACCGGCCGCGCGTCCACCTCCAGCACGACCTCGAGGATGCGCTCCCGGGTGCTCTTCTCCACGCTCGCCTCGTTGAGCGCCCACGTGTTCGTCAGCGCGGTGCCGTTCACGGTGGCGGTCACGTCGACGGTCATCCGCTCGTCGACCTGGTAGTGCCCGTCACCGATGGCGCGCATCGCCGCGTCGAGACCGTCGCGATCGGCCTCGGTGAGGAAGCCGACCCGGCCCAGGTTGACCCCCAACACGGGCACGCCTGCGGGCCTGGCCAGGTCCGCGGCACGCAGCAGGGTGCCGTCACCGCCGAGCACGATGACGAGTTCGGCCCCCTCGCCAGCGTCTGAGCCTGTCGGCATCACGCGGGCATCCCGTGGTGTGCGGTGCCCGACCTCGTCGGGGAGGACCCGTAAGGTGATTCCCGCCTCGCCGAGCAGCTGCCCGACGCGCTCGGCGGTTCGCCTGTTCTCCGGCAGGCCGGTGTGCACCACCAGCAGCGCCTCGCGGCCCGGGCTCACTGCGGCCCCTCCCGCACCGCGACGCGGACCATCGCCGCCGCCCCCCGCTCCGGTGTCACCCCATCTGGACGCAGCCACAAGAAGTACTCGACGTTGCCCGACGGGCCGGGCAGCGGGCTGGCCACCACACCCCGCAACGCCGTAGCGCGCCGCGCCGCCGCGGTGACGACGTCGAGCACGGCGGTCTCGCGCAGCGCCGGATCACGCACCACCCCGCCGGCCCCCAACCGCTCGCGACCGATCTCGAACTGCGGCTTGACCATCAGCATCAGATCACCGCCGGTCGCGGTGCAGGCCAGCAGCGCCGGCAGCACCAATCGCAGCGAGATGAACGAGAGGTCGGCGACGGTCAGCTCGACGGTGCCGCCGAGAGCCATGGGGTCGAGGACTCGCACGTTGGTCCGGTCGTGCACCGTGATCCTCGAATCGGTGCGCAGCCGCCAGGCCAGCTGGCCGTACCCGACGTCGACTGCGACGACCTCGCGGGCGCCTTCGTGCAGCAGCACGTCGGTGAAGCCGCCGGTGGATGCGCCCGCGTCGAGGCAGCGCCGCCCCGTCACCCGCAGGCCTTCGGGAACGAACCGCTCTAACGCGCCGAGCAGCTTGTACGCGCCCCGCGACGCCCAATCCGGGCCGGTCCGCTCCGCGGCGACGATGACGGGCGTGTCGGCATCCACGCCGGTGGCCGTCTTGCTGGCGGGCATGCCGCGGACCGTGACCCGGCCCGCCTCGACGAGCCGCGCCGCATGCTCGCGGGAGCGGGCGAGCCCCCGGCGGACCAGCTCGGTGTCCAGCCGGCCCCGGCGGACCACATCACACCTCGTCGATGCCGGACAGTGCGGCGGCCAGCGACTCGTGCAGCGCGTCGAATCGCTCGACGTGCTCCGCGACGGGCAACGCGTCGAGGTCATCGAGCCGCTCGAGTGCCTCGGACACGCCGGCACCGGGGGCGGGCTGGTCGGGTAACGCGGTCATGCGGTGCTCTCCTCCGCCGCAGGGACACCGTCCACGCTAACCGACCAGCAGGTCAGGGGCTCCGCGCGGGCCCGGACCGGCCAATCCCATCGCGGCGAGCGCAGCGGCGGCCGTGTCGTCGGCTGCCGTGACGGTTGGGACGCCCCCCGCCGCTGCCCACCAGTGGTGACACAGCGTGCGCAGCGCGTCCTGCGGCGTGCCGGGTTCGGCGGTATCGCCGTGCAACACGAGCGCGACGTCGGTGATCGTGCACCGCCAGCCTGGCCGCGCCCCGACACGCAGCACCTCCGGATCCTGAGCGAGCGCGGTGAGGTCGACGCCGACGAAGGTCGGCCGCTGCCCCACCGGGGCTGCCAGCAGCTCCGCCGCATCGGTCACACCGGTGAGCACCAGCAGTGAGTCCATCAGGCCGTCCGCGGCGGCGATGTCGGTATCGAGCCGGTCACCGATCATGAGTGGATGGCGCGCGCCGAGCCGGGCCACCGCGGCCTCGACGAGCGGGCGGGCGGGCTTGCCCGCCACCACCGGCTCGGCACCGGTGGCCGCGCGCAGGGCGACCACCAGGGCACCGTTGCCCACCACCTGGCCCCGCTCGGTCGGCAACGTGGGGTCGACGTTGCACGCCACCCACAGGCTGCCGGCGCGGATCGCCAGGCACGCCTCGGCGAGCTGGCGCCAGCCGGTCTCCGGGGAATGGCCCTGCACCACTCCGGCGGGGCCGGCATCGGCGGCGCGTACCGGTGTCAGCCCGAGGGCCTGCACCTCGGCGGCGAGGGCGTCGGTGCCGACCACCAGGACGTCGCTACCGCTGGCCAGCCGGTCCGCGAGTACCGCGGCCCCGGCCTGCGCACTGGTCACGACCTCGTCGTCGGTCACCTCGATGTCCAGCGACGCCAGGTGCTCGGCGATGCGGCGCGGGGCGCGGGAGGCATTGTTCGTGACGAACCCGATGCCGATGCCCGCCTCCCGCAGCCCGCTGATCGCTGCCGCCGCGCCCGGGATCGCCTCTTGCCCCCGGTAGACGGTGCCGTCGAGATCGAGCAGCAACCCGTCATAGCCGGCGTGCAGCGACGTCACGACTCTGCGGTCCGGTCACCGAGCTCCGCCGCACGCTCCGCTGCGTCCGTCTCGCCCTCGTCGTCCGCGTCGGCGGCGGCGAGGAACCACCGGATCGCGTCCTCGGCGCGTCCCGCCGCGAGCAGGTTGTCTGCGTAGGCGTAGCGCAGCCGCGCAAGCCACGGTTGGGACCCGTCGGTCTCCAGGTCCGGACCCTGCAACGCCACGACCGCCGCGTCGAACTGCCCCAGGTCGCGCCGCGCCCCAGCCGCCACGATCCGCAGTTCGGCGGCCTCGGCCCCCGTCAGACCCTCGGCCTCGGCGCTGCGCGCCACCTCCAGCGCGCGCTGGGGGCGTCCGAGCGCGCGCTCGCAGTCCGCCAGCACCGCCAGGTGTGTCCCGCGGCCGCTGAGCCGCTTCGCGGCCCGCAGCTCGCCCACAGCCTCGCTCCACTCCGCCGCGTGATAGGCAGCAAGCCCGGCAGCTTCCCGGACCGCTGCCACCCGGCTCGCACGGCTCCGAGCGAAACGAGCGTGCGCCAGCGCAGTCTCCGGGTCCTCGTCGATCGTCTGTCCGATAGCCACCAGATGGGTCGCGACCAGCTCGGCGAGTCCCTTCGGCAGGGTGTTCAGCTCCCGCCGCACCGCCGCGTCGAGTTCTCCCGATTCGGCAGCTGCCGGCAGTTCCGGACGCACCTGACCTCCGGGCAAGCTGCCCTCCCTGCCCCGGCTGCCGGAATCGGCCTGCTCCGGTCGCCTCGGCCGCCGACCACGATCACCGGAACCCTCCGGCCGAGAACGATCGGGCCGCCCGACACGGCGCTGTTCCGCTGCCACCGGAGACCTCCGTCCGATCGACACGAAAGGGGCCCCCGCTCACGGAGGCCCCTTTCGTGCACTGCAAGGTGATGTTCGGCGGTGTCCTACTCTCCCACACCCTGTCGGGTGCAGTACCATCGGCGCTGGAGGGCTTAGCTTCCGGGTTCGGAATGGGTGCCGGGCGTTTCCCCTCCGCTATGGCCGCCGTAACTCGTGTGGAGTTGTGGCCGGGTGTGGGTTCGGCCGTGCTCCGAGAGCCGCACAGTGGACGCGTAGTTGTGGTAAGTCCTCGGCCTATTAGTACCGGTCAGCTCACACACCTTGCGGTGCTTCCACTTCCGGCCTATCAACCCAGTGGTCTAGCTGGGGGCCTTAACCCACGAGGGGTGGGAGACCTCATCTTGGAACGAGCTTCCCGCTTAGATGCTTTCAGCGGTTATCCCTTCCGAACGTGGCTAACCAGCGGTGCCCCTGGCGGGACAACTGGCACACCAGAGGTTCGTCCGTCCCGGTCCTCTCGTACTAGGGACAGCCTTCCTCAAGTCTCCTGCGCGCGCGGCGGATAGGGACCGAACTGTCTCACGACGTTCTAAACCCAGCTCGCGTGCCGCTTTAATGGGCGAACAGCCCA
>WHTH01000015.1 GCA_009377865.1 Pseudonocardiaceae bacterium
ATCACCGTGCTGCGCGGCGCGATCACCGGCCAACCCTGGATGCCAGCACTACTCGCACCCACCTGACCCTCGGGACCTACCGGAAGCCCACCGCCGACCGGCGACAACGTCATGCGCTGATCAGGGGCTGAATGTTTACGAACGGGCACTTTCGGCGGCGTCCCGGCCGTGGCTAAATGGCGGGCAAGCGAAGCACCGCGGCGTGGGTCTGATAATGCGGAAATCCGGGGAGGCGAATGGACGCGCAGTACGAGGCCTTCTGCTTCGTCGACCCGGATTTCTACGACGTGCCCGGCGGCCACAACATCGCCGACAGCGGCTGTTTCGACATCGTCGGCAAGCCGACGCCCGGTGGCTGGACGAGAAATCAGCTCGGAATCTGGCTGGTGCTGCGACCGGAAGGTGTCACGCTGCCCGAGCAAGGCTGGAAGGTGCACGTCGCGGCGTGCCCGGGCAACGCCGCGGAGGTGCTGGACCGGGTCTGGGCCTACTGCGTCGGCAACCTCGTCGCATTCAAGTACCTGTGGAGCCCTACCGTCCTCACGACGGCGCCCAGGAACCACTCCTCAGCCGCAACTCGAAGTACGCCGGGCGGGAAGCCAGCGGCAAGTTCGTCACCATCTACCCCCGCAACGAGCGGGAATTGCAACAGATCTGCGATGAACTCGGCGCCGAGCTGAGCGGCCAGGCCGGGCACTATGTGCTCAGCGACCTGCGGTGGGGGAGTGGTCCACTGTACGTCCGCTACGGCGGTTTCACCGACCGGCTCTGCGCTACCCCCACCGGGGAACTGGTGCCTGCGATCGCCCGGCCCGACGGGACGTTGGAACCGGATGCCCGACGACCGGTCTTCGCTCCACCGGAGTGGGTCGAACTCCCGGATTTTCTGCGCCCGCACCTCACCGCGCGCACCGGTCCGTCCCCCCGCGCGATGCCCTACCGGATCGTCCGCGCGCTGCACTTCTCCAACGGTGGCGGGGTGTACCTGGCGCACGGTCCCGGCACGGCGGAAAACGACGACCCCGCCGTGGTGTTGAAGGAAGCCAGACCGCATGCGGGGCTGGACCGCCACGCGGTCGACGCCGTCACGCGCCTCGCCCGCGAGGCGAATCTGCTGGGCCGGCTCGCAGGTATCGACGGGGTGCCGCAGCTGCTGAGCCGCTTCACGGTCTGGGAGCATCACTTCATCGCCATGGAGCACGTCGAGGGACGGCCGTTGGGGCAGTGGATGGCCCGGCATTACCCGCTGAGCCGGTCCGGCGACGACCCAAGCAGGCTCGCGGACTACACCCGGCGCGCGCTCACGCTGCTGCACCGGCTCGAGCTACTGCTCGAGCGGATCCATGAACGCGGCGTAGTCCACGGCGACCTGCACCCGCGCAACATCCTCGTCGATGAGGACGAGCAGGTGTCACTGGTGGACTTCGAGCTCGCCTGGGATGTCGAGCGGCCGGTGGCTCCGGGGCCTCGGCGCTCCCGGCTTCACCGCTCCGGCTGATCGAACCGGCCGGCAGGTCGACCGTTACGGCCTCGCCGCGTTGCGACTGTTCCTGTTCCTACCGCTCAACGCGATCCTCGCGATGGAGCCGGCCAAGGCGGCCCAGTATCTCGCTGCCATCGAACACCGCTTTCCGCTGCCTGCGGGGTATACCGACGCGGTGCGTCGCGAGCTGAGCAGCGCCGGTGACGGAGCTGCTGCAACGCCACCCCAGCACGACACGGCCAGCCCCGGACCGCCTGGCGGCGCGCTTGTGGCCCGGATCGGTACGGACTGGGCCGGTGCCCGCGACTCGCTCGTCGAGGCCGTGCTGCTCAGCGCAACCCCAGCCCGCGTTGACCGGCTGTTCCCCGGCGACGTCGCGCAATTCGCGTCCGGTGCAACGAACCTGGCGCACGGGGCGGCCGGGGTGCTGCACGTGCTGGACGCGGTGGGAGCCGGACGGTTCGCCGACCACGAGCAGTGGCTGCTCGGAGCCGTCACCAGCAGCCCACCCCGCCGGCCAGGCCTCTACGACGGATCGGCCGGGGTGGCCTGGCTGCTGCAGCGGTTCGGCCACCACGAGGTGGCCACCGCCGAGCTGGACCGGCTACTCGACTCATTGCCCCGGGTGCACGACACAAGCCTGTTCGGAGGGCTGGCCGGCATCGGGACCGCGCTGCTGGAGCTGGCCGCGCTACGCGGACAACCGCAGCTGGCCGAGGCGGCGGCGACAGTGGGCATGCGGGTTGCCGCCACGCTGGACGTCAAGGCCCGCGAGAACACAGCGGCGACGCGGACCCGGGCAGGGTTGCTGCGCGGATGGTCCGGACCGGCGATGCTGTTCCTGGAGCTGCATCAGCACACCGGCGACGCGAGGTGGGCCGAGCGCGCCGAGCAGGCGGTTGTCCGCGACCTCAACGGCTGCGTGACGACGCCTGATGCGACGTTGCAAGTCAGCGATGGTGATCTGCGAACCCTGCCGTACCTGGATGTGGGTAGCGCCGGCATCGCCCTCGCGCTGGCCCGGCTCGCCACGGTGCGGCCCCATGCCGTTGCCGTTGCCGTCGCGTCGTTGCCTGCGCTGCTGCGGGCATGCGAGGCGGAGTTCGTCGTGCAGCCGGGGCTGTTCGCGGGCCGGGCCGGGCTGGTCGCCGCGCTGGCCGCCGTGCGCCGCATCGCCACCGGACCGGCAGCTGACCCGGAGCAGCGAATAACGCGTGCACTTGACCGGCACCTGGACCGGTTCGACTGGCACGCGCTGCGTTACCGGGGGCAGCTGGCGTTTCCCGGCAACCAGTTGCTGCGGCTGTCGATGGACCTGGCGACCGGCAGCGCCGGCGTGCTGCTCGCCGCGTCCACCGCCCTCGACGACCACCTGCCCATACCGCTGCTGCCCGGGGTGCTGCCGCACCCGGCGCGGGCCGCCGACCCGATGGCGGCGGTCCCCTGAACGTCCGGTGCCCTATCACCGGCCGGTGCAACGAGTCTCCCGACGAGAGAGGTGTCCGATGTCCGAAGTACTGGAGTTGCAGGCAATGGAGACGATCGACGCGGCGCCGTCGCACGGCCGCGACTGCGACGGCGACGACCAGAGCGGTCTGAGCCTGCTGCTCTGCTGAGGTTCCGCCGCGTGAACACGGCGGTGGCGCGCCAAGCGCCACCGCCCGCACGTGGCACCGAGCGAGGCGGGAGGGCCGGCCGATGACGTCGACACCGGCGCACCGCCTGCTGCTGTCCAGCGCCACCCGCGCACCGGCGTGGCTCGTCACTGCGGTGGTCGCCGCGGCTTGCGGTGTGGTGGGTGCGCTGCTGCTCCCTGCGGCGTTGGCTGCTGCGGTGGACACCGCGATTGCTGCGGCCCGGCGACCGGAGGCCGGCCCGGGCGCGGCGGATCTCGTCCTCACCCGGGCGACGGTCTGGCTGCTCGCGCTCGCCCTCACCGTCGCCGTCGCCAACGCGCTCTCCGAGCTGGCGGCCGGATGTGCCGTGGCTACCGGCACGGCCTGGCTGCGCCACCGGCTAGCCCGTCACCAGTTGCAGCCGGTGCTGCCCGTCCGACGGGGCGACCCCGGTGACGCCGTCAGTCGACTGGTGGGCGATGCGGCGCAGGCCGGTGCGGCACCCACCATCGTCATCTCGCTCACCTCAGCCGCGATCATGTCGGTCGGTGCGCTGATCTGGCTGGCGATGCTGGGATGGCAGCTCGCCGTGGCGTTCCTGGTGGGTGTCCCGGTGGCGGTGCTGCTGGCCCGCCGCTTCCTGCACCAGACGGCCGGGCACGCGTTGCACTACCAGCGAAGCGCCGGGCAGCTGTCGGGGCTGCTGACCGATGCCGCCGCGGGGCTTCGCACGATCGCCGCCTGCAACAGTGCCGATCGGGAGACTTCGCGGGTGCTCGCCCCGCTGCCGCAGCTGGCGATGGCGGGGCGGGCGCTGTGGCGGTCGCAGTCCGGCCTCGCTTGGCGGGCGGGTCTGGTCATCCCGGCGGTCGAGCTCGGGGTGCTCGCCGCCGCCGGCGATCGGCTGGCACGTGGCGAGCTCACCGTCGGACAGCTGCTGGCGGCCGCGGCATACGCGGCTCTCGGGCTGAGCTTCCTGCAGCAGGCCGGGCTGCTGATGCGACTGTCCAGCGCGGCGGCGTGTGCCCGGCGGCTGTGCGAGGCGATGAGCGACGCGCCGTGCGAGCCGGGGTGGCACCGGCTGTCGCCGGGTCCCGGGCGGCTGGAGTTGCGCGAGGTCAGCCTTTCCGCCGACGTAGCTGGTGGTGAACCCGTCGCGCTGCTGCGCGACGTGACACTGACGGTGCCCGCCGGTGCCACCGTCGCGGTGGTGGGGCTGTCGGGATCGGGCAAGTCGGCGCTGGCCGAGGTGGCAGGCGGGCTCCGGGTTCCCGATACCGGGGAGGTGCTGCTCGACGGCTGGTCACTGGCCGGGATCGACCCCGACGAGCTGATCGAGGCCGTCGGCTACGCGCCCGCCCGCCCCGCGCTGCACGGCGCCACCGTCGCTGGGTCGCTGTGCTACGGCGACCTCGTGACGTACTCCCAGATCACCGCTGCCGCTCGCACCGCCCAAGTGCACGAGCCGATCAGCCGGCTGCCGGAGGGTTACCGCACCCCGCTCGCGCAGCTGGCGGTGGCCGGTGGCGAGTTGCAACGTCTCGGGCTGGCGCGGGCGCTGCTGCACCGCCCCGCCTGCTGGTCCTCGACGATGCCACCTCCAGTCTGGACACCGTCACCGAAGCGCGGCTGGCCAGCACCGTGGCGACCGCGCTGCCCCGCACCACCCGGCTCATCGTCACCCACCGGCGCGCCACTGCCGCCCGTGCCGACCTGGTGGTGTGGCTGTGTGACGGCGCGGTAGCAGCGGCGGGCCCGCACCGAGCGTTGCTCGAGATGCCCGGCTACCGCGCCATGTTCGCCGTGGGTGCGACGTGAGTGGGTGGCGGCTGTACGTCATAGCGGTGCTCGCGCAGCGCCGCGGGCTGACAGTGCTGGCACTGTGCTCGCTGGCCGAGGCGGCCCCCGCCTTCCTCGGCCCGCGGCTACTCGGGCGGGCCATCGACGAGGGGTTCATGGCGGGCCGGTGGGCGGTGGGACTCGGCTGGTTGGCTGCCTTCGGAGCTGCCGCCCTGGTCGGCGCGGCCGGCGCCGGTGGCTGCTTCGCTGCGCTCGCGCACGTCGTCGAGCCGGTCCGTGACGCACTGGTCAGCGCGATGGTGGCCGGAGTACTGCACCGCGGTGCCGCCGATCCGGAGCGCGCCGGCTCACCCGCCGCGGCCGTCGCCGGAATCACCCGCCACGTCGAGATCGTCCGTGACGTCACCGCTGGGTTGCTGGTGCAGGGGCGTTCGTTCGTCGTCGTCACACTGGCGGCGCTGGCCGGGATGGCGACCCTGGCGCCCGAGCTGGCGCTGCTTGTCGCCGCCCCGTTGCTGGCGACGCTGCTGCTGTTCGGACTGCTGCTGCGGTCGCTGGTGCGGCGGCAACGCAGCGTGGTGCTCGCTGACAAGGACATCGCAGTGACGGCCGAGCGGATGTGCCGCGGGCTGCGCCCAGCGGCGCCGGTAAGTCCACGCTCGCGAGCCTGCTGACGGGCGTGACGACGCCACAGCGGGGCACGGTGACGCTGGGCGGAGTCACCGTCGGGCGGGTCCGCACCGGTACGCTGCCGCTGCTCGCGTTGATCCCGCAGCAGGCCTACGTGTTCACGGGCACGCTGCGGGAGAATCTGACCTACCTGCAGCCGGCCGCCACCGACGGCTAGCTGCACGTCGCCGCTGAGTCGCTGGGAGCCACGACGCTGCTCTGGGGACTCGATGCCCCGGTGGGGGAGCTGTCTGCGGGGCAGCGGCAGCTCGTGGCGCTGATCCGGGTCTACCTTTCCGATGCCGAGGTCGTGGTGCTGGACGAGGCGACCTGCCACCTCGACGCTGCAGCACGGGGGGGGGGGGAGCGCGGTCGGGTGCGAACCCGGGTGGCGCGGTAACACTTTCAGGTGAAATTTGATACGTCAATGTGGGCACTGACATGGCGGTGTTCGTGGTGCTGCTGGTGCTGCACGTGTCCGGCTGGGTCGTGCTGATCACGGTGACCGTGGTCGCTCTACGGCGGCGCCGGGCGCGGTCACGCGCTCGGACGCCCGCGGCTGCCGGGTGCCCCGACCACCCGCGCTCGCGTGGCGACACCGCCACAAGTGCCGTCAGCGGCCCGTGAGCCGGTGCGTGCCTTGTGACGCCGCACCATCACAACTGTTCGCGGACACCTGCCTCGTGCTCGACGCCGGCGACCTGCTCGGCAGGCGTCCCCCGCAACGCCTCCCGTCCCATGCCGACACGGAGCACGGGCAGCACGGTCTTGCGCCGGACGTCCTCCAGCCCCAACGCAAGCGCGGCGTAGAGCGCGAGCGCCAGCAACGCGAGCCCCATGATGCCCGCCATGGCCTCCACCGCCGGGGCACCGCTGAGCTGGTGGATACCGGTGAGGATGAACCGCACCGAGGCGGTGAACAGCACGAGCGCTGGTACTACCTTGCCGAACGACGCGGCCAGCGCAGGGATCACCAGCGCGATCCCTGCGAAGATCAGCAGTACGCCGAGCGCCCCGCTGGTCGAGCCCGGCGGTGTCAGCAGCATGACCGCTCCCGCTGTGAGCCAGCTCGCCGCCAGCACCCCCATGCCGGTTGCCGCGACGATATCCCGGGCGAGGAATCCGAAGATCGACGCGAGCAGCTGCAGCGGAAACCCGAAGAGCATCAGCGCGAGCGCGACGGCGGTGGATTCGCCCGGCCCGTACCAGCCGAGCTGCAGGCCGCTGAGCACGAGCGTCGCTCCACCGAGCGCCAGGAAACCCAGTGCCAGCGGCGAGGTGATCGGCCGCAGCACGATCCGCGTCATCGACTCCGTTGTGGTCGCCGTCTCCGCGGCGACTCCGCGGTCCGCCATGGGTCGATCACCTTCGCTTCCAGGTGTCACTGTATGCGATCGCTCGGCGGACTGCGGCCGGCGCCGAGGATCATCGACGCGGTCGCTGCGGCGTCGTCTACAGGGAAAGTGCGTTGCGCAGGGCCTGATCCACGCGCCGCATGGTGGGCGGCCGAAGGGCGCCGCGATCACGAGTGATCTCGTCGTGGAATACGGCCACGATGTCGTCGCACAACACGCGTCCGGTGAACGGCGCATCGGCCGATTCGAGTTCGACGATGCTGTCAAGGGCCGGTTTCGGGCTCGTGGTGATCCGGACTGCCAGAAAACTGGTCAGCTTGCGGTTGCGCTGGTTGTTCGAGATCACGAGGTAGTACTTCTCGGGGAGATCTTCGAGTAGTGCTCCGTAGACGCGGCCTCGAACGATCGGCGAGCTTCTGGCGGGCGAGTTGGTCACGTCTCATCGCGCCAGGCATCGAGTTGCCGGCGCCGAGTAGTGCGCACTTCCCGCTCGCCCTCCGCTGTCTGCTGGGCTGCCAGGGCCTCGTAGCCCGACTCCCGAGCATGTTCGCGGACGGCCTCGATGCCCACCGAGAGCAGAGCGTGGAGCAGCGCCGCTTTCGACGTGCCGACATCGGGGACGAGGTCATCGAGTGCGGTGCGTTCCAGAGTTCCCTGTTGCGTCAGGCGGTCCAGCAACATGGCCTCAGTCGAGGTCACGGGCACGCTCTCGCGCCGTACAGGTGCAGACATGGCACAAATTATGCCTCAGACTTCCGCAGCGCGCTATGCAGCATTGTCAGTCGTCGCGGGAGCGTTCGAGGTCGTCGACTCGCTGTTGGGACTGCCTCGCCTGCCGGTCGGCGGCTTCGTGATTGCGGCGGGCGGCGGCGCGCTCGTCCGCGGCCTCGCCGGCGGCGTGCTCGGCAGCCGCCAGTTCGGCACGACGCTCGGTCACCGTCTGGTTGGCTGCGTCCTCGTTTCGCTCGGCTCGGCTGAGCGAATCCGCGGCGTCGCGCAGCGAAGCCTCGGCATCGGAAGCCGCTCGGCGCGCGGCGTCGAGGTCGCGCCGCAGCTGGTCGCGCTGCTTTTGGTCGCGCTGGCGGGTGCGAGGTTCACTGCCACGCTGCTGGACGCCAGGGTCACTGCCATGCTGCTGACTGCCGCCTCCGGAAGGCCAACCCCACTCATCGCTCGCGCCCGGCTGCAGGCCTGAGCTGAGCCGCCCGGCGGCCAGCACCCGGGCGGCATCGGGGTTGCCCAACGCTGCGGTGAAGGTGTCCTCTAACTCGCGGCTGACGCTTTCGCTGACTTGACGGCCTGCCGACCGTCCGAGCTGGCGGGCCTGCCCCGCCAGCTCGGCCACCAGCTCGTGACGCTGCCCGGACAGCCGTCGCAACGCGTCGCCGTCGAGTTCGGAGTGCGCGCGGCGCAGCGCCTCGCCGAGCTCGACCAGCCCGTTGATCTCGCCCGGTTGTTCGCGTGCGAGCAGGTTGGCCAGCCACGCCGCCGTCGACGGCTTACGCAGCCGACCGATCTCGGTAGCCAGCTCACGGTCGCCGTCGGCGCGTGCCTGGCGCGCCCGTTCGTCGCGGACCGCGATGAACTCATCGCGGGGCAGGGCATAGAGCTCATCGGTGACCGTGTCGAGGTCCATGCCCCCGGGAGTACCGCATCGAGTACGGGTACGCGAGCTTCACCGCTGTCGGTTACTTCAGCCTCCGTCCAGCTCTTCGGCGTCTTGGTCGGTCGGTTGGGATTCCTCGGCGGCGGCCTCGTCTTGCGCTTGCTGGTCCAGACCGTGAATGAGGGCGGCGTCCAGGGGGTCGGTCATCAAGTGCCTCCGGTCGACGAACTCCGGCGCACTGCCGGTTACCCGACGGTTACCCGAGCCCGTAGCGACCTCAAACGCTCGCACGTCGAGGGCCTTGTCAGTGCCAGGACCGAGCGTCAGCAGCGGCTCTCCGACGATGACCCTCCGCTGCTGTGGGCGATCATCAGTGAGGCCGTGATCCGGCGCATGGTCGATGGGCGCGACGTGATGCAGCGCCAGCTCAAGCAGCTTGCCACCGTCGCGGGTCGGCCGAACGTGACCATTCAAGTTATGCCCTTCGCCGCCGGCGCACACGCCGCGATGGGCTCCAGCTTCGTGCATCTGCGGCTGGCCGATCCGCCGGACGCCGAGACCGTCTATCTGGAGGATCTGACCAGCTCCGACTACCTGGACCGTCCGGCCCACGTGGCGAGCAATTACGAGGTGTTCGGCATGCTGACACAGACAGGCCCTGGACCCCGACAAGTCCGCCGCCATGATCGTCGAACAAGTGAGTGAGGATCTGCTATGAGCACCTATACCCGTCGATGAGGACGGCGGCGTGTCGGGGCATTTCGAGTCGCTGACGCTGGCGTTCATGCGGCTACGGGCGCAACGCACCGACACCTGCCCATGGGAGGCCGACGGTCCTGGTTTGCCGAACACGACCCGGACCTCGTTGTCGTCGGAGCAGATCTACGACTTGATCGCCGCTCCGGGAGCGTTCGCCGTGGGCCTGCGGATGCCGAACTGCCACAAACTCGTCGACGAGGACAACCTGATCGTCCGGCTCCATGACCCGGGCAGCGGATCCTGGGCGCGGTGCGAGGTCACTGCCAGGGCGGCCTCGCCTACCCCATCCACGGCCGCATCACCGCCATTCTCGACGGCGACGCCCACCACACCTTCTGGACCGCCCGGCTACCCGACGGAGACCTGACTAGCGGCGAGGAACAACCCCTGACCATCAGCACCCTGGTCACTGCCTGGTCCACCACCGTGACCTAGCTAGCCGCTGCTAGGCCTCAGTGACCCGGGTCGAACCGGAGCAGCGCCCCCACCCCGTCGACGAGGTCTGACCCGTTCGGCACCTCGAGCAGCCGGCCGCCGAGCGCCGCGCAGGCGCGCAGCAGCGCTGGCTCAGCGATCTCGTGCTCGGGTTCGGTGACCTCGAGCTGACGCAGCACGTCCCGGTCGGTGGCCAGCTGCTCGGGTTCCGGTCCGATCCACACCTGCCCGTCGGCGGGCACGCCCTGCTCGACGAGCAGGGTCTCGATCGCGCCGGTGCGAGCGGCGTGCATCGTCGCGACCAGGCCCTGCGCCGAGTTGCGCTCCGGCAGACCGCTGTGGAAGCGCTCCATGACCTGCTCCGCGTGCTCGGCCTCGATCCGATCGCCGACCTCGTGAAGTTCTTCGATGAGCTGCTCGTCGATGACGCCGGAGTCACGGCCCCCGCTGCCGGTCTCGACCGTGAACTCGGCCCAGTGGTCGGGGAACTGGCTTCGAAGGGCCTGACGCCCCTGGACCTCCCCGGCCAGTACAAGCGCCTCCGGCCGGAACCGGCCCACGACCTCACCGAGGTAGTTGACGACGTCGTCGGCGTTGCGGTAGACGGCTTCCTCCGCCCGAGTGTGGGCAACACCCCCGCCCCGGGCCTTGTGCGGCGAGTGCTTCGATCCGCCGCGCACCTGCTCGCCCACGAGTTCGCGGGCACCGGTGTGGGCGGCGACGGTCAGCTGGTGAACCGTGGCGCCCTCCTGGTCGGCGAGGACGATCAGTTGCCGGGTGGCACGCGACCGGGCCCGGGCGTAGTCGCCGAGCTGGGGCAGCGGTCCCCAGTGTGCCCGGTCGCCGGTTCCGAGGGCGGCATCGACCGGCGCGGCGAAGAGCACCCCGGACGCGGCGGCGACCACGACGTGGCCGCTGCCTTGCTGCCAGCCTTCGCGGCCCTGGCCGGGAACCTCGCGCAACGGGGCGATCGTATCGGCATCCGCGCCCTGCGAGTCGAGCTGATCGAGCAGATCGCGCCACCGCAGGTCGATCTGGGCCGCGGCATCCTCGCTGGGCGAGCGTGCCTCCAGGTACGCGGTGGCCATCGGTCCCTGGTGGGTCAGCACATCACGCAGCATGACGAGGTCCATCGAGCATTCCTTCCGGTTCTGCTGCCGGCGCGGCAGCCTACTGACAAGAGCAGCCGCGTTCAGCCCCGGATCAGCCGGGCGAGCGGCTTGGGTAGCTGGTCTGCGGTGTCGCCCAGCTCGGTCGGCGCCCATTCACGGATCGTCGACAGCACGATTCCCGTCAGGCGTTCCGCACTGGCCCTGTCGGGAAGTCCTGCGCGGTCCTGGATCCGGTCGAGGAAGTCGTCGGCGTCGAATGACTGGGCGGGTGCCGGGTTCGTGGGCAGCTCGGGACGGACCGCGACCGGCAGGCTTGCTGTCAGGTCGGCGGCCTGACCCTGGCTGATCCGTTGCACCAGCACGGACAGCACGACCTGGTTCAGCTGCAACGCCTTCTCGAGGTCGGACAGGCCGGTCCGGTCCCTGATCCGGCCGAGCAGGAGTTCCGCATCTCCCCCGACCCCGATCACCGAGGGCACCAGCTGCTGATACTCGCGGGGCAGCGTGTCCATCAGCTGCTGCAGCGTGTCGATCATCTGTCCGTATTGCATCGAGATCTGGATCCTCTCTACCCGCTTGCGGGCTACGTCAAACGTGTAGTGGCGGCTCGGTGGTCGCGGCTGGTCATTGCTGAACCTGGGCAGTCCATCCCTCAGCCGTGGCCGTCCAGGATCGAGACATGGGCGGCCTGACCGGAGTGCAGGGCGCGGAACTGCGCAGTGTGGTCTCTACGATCCATCGTCGTCCGGCCGCTGGGCGCACTACACATCGGATCCTGCGCGACGGGGACTCCAGGCCAGCGGACGTTTGAGCCGACCCCGTCCCGGGAAGCCGGTGGATGACGCCCGCACGTCGCGGCTACAGCGCCGCGGTGGGTGAATGGGAAGGAGATGGATGAGCCGCTGAGCAGCCACACCGGACCGGCCGACTCCTTCGACGTGGACGAGTTCTTCCGGCGCGTCGCTGATCGGGAGGGCCGGGGCTGCGGCCCCGTGCAGGCCCGTGAGCCCGCACAGGCTGTCATCGGGACGATGGCGAGCTTCGTCTCCGAGGGAGAGCTGGACGGCGTCCGCTCACAACTGCCTGCTGGCTACGAAATTCTACTGCAGGCCTGACGCCGGCGCTGCCGGCACAACCAGTAACTGGAGGACACGACGATGAGTGAAGAGAACAAGGCAGAGAACAAGGCCGAGGAGCTCAAGGGCCAGGCCAAGGAGAAGGCCGGTGAGGTCACCGGAAACGAGCAGTGGCAGGCCGAGGGTAAGGCTGAGCAGACCAAGAGCGGCCTCAAGCAGGCCGGCGAGAAGCTCAAGGACGCCTTCAAGAGCAAGTAGGCCTTGCCTGTGAGCCGGGTGCCCCCGTCGAAACCGTTTCGGCGGGGGCACTGTCAGGTGTGTCGTGATGAAGGGGCAATACGATGACCTATCCCGCCGGTGGCGGAGCGACGATGGAAGCTTTCCTCGCTCAGGTACGTGAGACGACCGCGGTTGCCACCGAGGCCGGAGGCAAGCGCGTCGTCCGCGCACGGGAAGGATGCGTTCCTCGACGCGATCACGGGACAGATCGACACCGTATCGCTGGAGACAGCCGAGCAGCAGGTCCGCGGGGTGCTGCATGTCGTGAAGGCCTGGGTGTCCGACAGCGACCTCGATGCAGCACTGGCGCAGCTTCCACCCGACATGGTCGACCTCTTCAGCTGACCACAGCCGTAGCGACCACGGGTCCTCACTGCTGGGGGATCATCTTGTCATCGGCGTCCCGCGCCCAGTCGAGCATCAGCAGGGTGGCATCGTCCTGCAACTGCTCGCCCTGGTACGCCAGCACCGCGTGGGACAGCCGGCGCAGCGATTCGGGGGCGGGCAGTCCGTCGGCCGCGTTGCGCTCCGCCAGATCGATGAGCCGGTCGGTGCCGAAGGTGTTCCCGGCGTGGTCGCGAGCCTCGATGATCCCGTCGGTGTAGAGCAGCAGCCGATCACCCGGCTCAAGCTGCTCGTGCCCGACACCGACGTCGGGGCCGTGTACGCCCAGCGGTACCCGCGGGCCGTGCTGCAGTGATCTGACCGACTTGTTCGACCGCAGCAGCAGCGGCGGCGGATGTCCTGCGATGAGGTAGCTCAGCTGACCGGTGCGGACGTCGAGACGGGCCAGCACGGCCGTCACGAAGCGGTTACCGGGCCCCTCGATCATGAGGGCTTCGTCCGCGACGCGGGCCAGTGACGCCAGGTCGTGATCGCCGTGGCGCCGTCCGTTGCGGATCGCGGCCAGCGCCACCGCGGTGGTGATCCCCGCCTGCAGGTCGTGCCCGACCGCGTCGAACACCGCGAAGAAGGCGACGCCGTCGTCAACGGCATAGTCGAAGCCGTCGCCCCCGATCCGGTGGAACGGTTCCAGCACGGCGCTGATCACCAACTGGTCAGTGGCGAAGGTCAGCGGCGGCAGCAGCTTCCAGAGCAGCTCGGCCTCAACCGACAACGGCCTGGAGCGCTGGACGACGTGCAGCATGTCGCTGTAGGCGAACTTGGTCATCGTGATGTGCCCCACCAGGCCGCAGAGCAGCCAGCACCGTCGCCGTAGCGCGGGGTCCTGGGGGTCGGCGCCGGCAGGCAACCTCAGCTGCACCACCCCGAGACGTTCGGTGGCGTCCAGCAGCGGCACCCACAGCACGTGCCCCCCGCGAGGGTCGGCGGCCACCACCATCTCGACGAGCTGGTATGCGCGGCCGGCGAGCGTGCCGTCCACAGTGAACTCATCGACGCACTCCGATCGTACCGGTGCCAGCACCCGCTGCGCGAGATCGACCAGATACATCTCAGCCGTCATCCCCACCCGACCGAAAGCCTGGCACAGCATGCCGGGCAGGTCGTCCCCGGTTGCGGTATGGGACAGGTCCATGATGTCTGCAAACGCCTGCCACCAGCGTGAGAGCCCGTCGTCCATGACGACCATGGAACACCACGGCCCGCAGTCGTTGTGGTAGCCGTCCCTCCCCAGCGCAGCGAGGCCCCTTGTGGGGGATGCAGGCCGAACCCGGTCATGTGGGTCACACGGTCGAACCGCACCGGACGCCGCATCGAAACCTCCATTGAGCGAAGCGCGGTGATTTCTGACAAGCTGTCGCGCAACCGGTGTCCGATGTGGTCGTGTTGCCCGGTCCGATTCGGTGGGGTCGGGACATCCGAGAAGTGAGGAGCGTCACGAATGCCCCCGCCGTACGAGCGTGCTGCTGTCTGCGACACGGCACTGCTGGTGGCAGCCAAGGCGCCGGAGCCGAGTCGTGCCAAGACCCGCCTCACACCTCCCGCGACGGCCGGACAGGCGGCCGACATCGCGGCCGCGAGCCTGCTCGACACGCTCCGGGCGGCGGGGTCGGTCGCGGGGGCCGTCCCGGTGGTGGCCCTGACCGGAACGCTGGCAACGGCCCGCAGGCGCGAGGAGCTGCTGGTCGAGCTGCGCAACATGACGGTTGTGCAGCAGCGCGGCGATGGCCTGGCGGAACGGCTCGTTGCCGCGCACGCCGACACCGGCGCTGCGCTGCCGGGTAGGCCGGTGCTGCAGATCGGGATGGATACCCCACAGGTCACCGGCGATCTGCTGGCCGGCTGCGCGCAACGGCTGCACGGTCGCAGCGCTCCCGACGCGCTGCTGGGCCCGGCCGGCGACGGTGGATGGTGGGCGTTGGGGTTGCGTGATCCTCGCCACGCCGCGTTGCTCCGGTCAGTGCCGATGTCGAGTCCCGACACCGGTGAGCTCAGCGCGCGAGCGCTGCGGTCAGCCGGGCTGCGCGTCGAGCTGCTCTGCGAACTGTCCGATGTCGACACCATGGCCGACGCAGTCCAGGTCGCGCAGCAGCTGCCCGGCTCCGAGTTCGCAGCCGCGGTGGCCGCGGTGGCGAGCCCGTCGGTGGCGCTGTGACTTCCGAAGACCTGCTTGCAGGGTCGAGTGTCGGCACTGCCTTCGACGACGCGTTGGCCACGCAGCGCTGTTGGTTGCGGCTCGACGACGGGGAGCACTACGAGCTACCGGTGTGGCGGTGGCATGCCGAGCCCGACGAGATCGACGAGCTGATGCTGCAGCGTTGCTGGGGGCCCACCCTCGACGTGGGATGCGGCCCCGGCCGGCTGACGGGCGCGCTGCGGGAACGGGGCACCGTGGCGCTGGGAATCGACACCTCCCCGCGGGCGGTGTCACTGACGTCGCGTCGCGGCGGGATCGCGCTGCACCAGAGCGTCTTCGACCGCGTCCCCGGTGAGGGAGCCTGGCAGCACGTGCTGCTCGCCGACGGCAACCTCGGCATCGGGGGTGACCCGCCGGCCCTGCTGGGGCGGGTGGCGCAGTTGCTCGGCCCCGGCGGCACGGCGATCGTGGAGGCCGACCCACCCGGGAGCGGGCTGCGCTGCGTCCGTGCGCGCATCGGCTCCGGGCAGCCGTTTCCCTGGTCGCTCGTCGGCGCGGACGCCGTCGGGACGGTGGCGTCGACCGCCGGGTTCCGGGTCGGCTGGCAAGCCAGTAGCGAAGACCGGTGGTTCGCCGAGCTCACCCGGCGCTGAGAGCGGCCCGTCAACCACCCAGGTGTCAACCCACCCAGGTTCAATCACGCAGCGGCGCGGTGGCGAACTCGGCCATCCCCTCGTCGAAACCGATCAGTGCGCGGAAGCCGAGTTCGTCGCGG
Source organism: Pseudonocardiaceae bacterium (assembly GCA_009377865.1). Lineage (GTDB taxonomy): Bacteria > Actinomycetota > Actinomycetes > Mycobacteriales > Pseudonocardiaceae > WHSY01. The sequence goes on from WHTH01000015.1 coordinate 15,505, forward strand.
GCCAGCTTGGGGGAGGCGACCACGTGGCGGACGTCGCCGAGCCGGAACTGCCCGGTCACCACGGGGTCGGGGCCGTGGGCGATGCCGGCGAGCGTGCCTGCCATGTCCCCGATCGTGTGCGGCTGCCCGGAGCAGACGTTGTAGGCCTCGAAGCCGCTGCCGTCACGCGCGAGCGCGGCCACGTTGGCGGCGGCCACATCACGGACGTGCACGAAGTCGCGCCGCTGCGCGCCGTCCTCGAACACCCGCGGCGCTTCGCCGCGCGCCAGTGCCGAGCGGAAGATCGAAGCGACGCCCGCGTACGGCGTGTCGCGCGGCATCCGTGGCCCGTAGACGTTGTGGTAGCGCAGCGCCACGGCGAGGCCGCCGGTGTCGCGGGCCCACGCGGCCGCGAGGTGCTCCTGGGCCAGCTTGGTGGCCGCGTAGGTGTTGCGGGGATCCGTCGGCGTGTCCTCCGGCACGGTGCCGGGCTCGAGCAGCCCGTCGCAGTGGGGACAGCGGGGGTCGAAGATCCCACCGCGCAGGTCGTCCGGTGAGCGGGGCCTGGAACGCACGACCCCGTGGCGGGCGCAGCTGTAGCGCCCCTCGCCGTAGACGACCATCGAGCTGGCCAGCACCAGCCGTCCGACGTCCGCCCGCGCCATCGCCGCCAGCAGCGCGGCGGCACCCAGGTCGTTGTGCGACACGTAGTCGGGCATGTCCGAGACACCGACGCCCAGCCCGACCATGGCGGCCTGGTGACACACCGCGTCCACCCCGCGCAGCGCGCGGTCGAGCATATCCGGGTCGCGCACGTCGCCGACCAGCAGCTCGTGGTCGTCCAAGTACCCGGGCCGGGCGGCACCGTCGCCGTGCGCGGCGGCCAGCAAGCTGTCGAGTAACCGCACCTCGTGCCCGCTGCGGGCGAGCAGGTCGGCGGCGTGGGACCCGATGAACCCGGCCCCGCCGGTCACCAGGACGCGCATAGCTGGGTCCTCCCGGTCGTCGACGTGACCGCCGGATGCTACGCGCTGCGCAACGGACCCCGAACCGAGACGCTGGGGTCATGAGGTCAACAGCTCGGCGAGGCGTGTGATGATGAGGCCGATGTGGACGCGACCGAGGGGCCCGTTCGCGGCTGTGCTGGTGCTCGCCCTCGCGGCCGGATGCGGTGGTGAGCAGCCCGAACCGGAGCCCGGACCGCAGCCCGAACCCCCACCGGATGTTGCGGCGCCACTGCTCGCCGGAGATGTCGCAGGTGGGCTGACCGTGCCGTGGGGGCTGGACTTCCTGCCCGGTGGCGACGCGCTGGTCACCGAACGGGACAGCACCAGGATCCTCCGGGTCACGCCCGAGGGCCGGGTTACCCCGGTCGGGCAGGTGCCCGGCGCCCGGGCGCCCGACCTGGGCGGGGAGGGGGGCCTGCTCGGCCTGGCGGTGTCTCCCCGGTTCGCTGACGACCGCCTCGTCTACGTCTACTACTCGGCGGCGAACGAGAACCGCATCGTCCGGTTTCGCTACGAGGCCGGCAGGTTGGGGCCGCCCGATCCGGTCGTGACCGGTATCCCGAGCGCTACGTTCCACGATGGCGGGCGGATCGTGTTCGGGCCGGACGGCATGCTCTACGCGGGAACCGGTGACGCCTTGCAGGAGCAACTCGCGCAGGACAGGGGCTCGCTGGCGGGCAAGATCCTGCGGATGACGCCCGAGGGCGAGCCCGCGCCGGGCAATCCGTTCCCCGCCTCGCTGGTCTACAGCTACGGGCACCGCAATGTGCAGGGGCTCGCCTTCGACTCGAAGGATCGGTTGTGGGGCGCCGAGCACGGCGAGGACAGCTGGGACGAGCTCAACCTCATCCGGCCCGGCAGCAACTACGGCTGGCCTCAGGTGGAGGGCCGTGGTGGCGGCGGCAGGTTCGTCCAGCCGGTCGCGCAGTGGCGGCCCGACGAGGCGTCCCCCAGCGGTATCGCGATCGTCGACGACGTGGTGTACATGGCGGCGCTGCGGGGCGAGCGGCTCTGGCAGATCCCGATCCGGGGTGACACCGCCGGGGATCCGATCGAGTACTTCACCGATGAGCTGGGCCGGCTGCGTACCGTGCGACCGGCGCCCGACGGCTCGCTGTGGCTGATGACCAGCAACCGGGACGGGCGTGGCGAACCAGTTTCCGGCGACGACCGAATCGTTCGGGTGGAGCTGAATTGACGAGACCACCCGCTGGATTGGCGATAGATGCAACCACGGATCACCCGACGTCGGGCCCTCGCGGCCGGAGGCACGCTGGCGCTGCTGGCGTCCGGATGCGGGGTCGAGCGCTTCGACCCGGCAGCCCGCGAGCCGGACCCGCAGCTGCCTCCCGCCGCCGAGACCGCGAACTCACCGGAACTGACACGCCCGCCCAGCGGTGAGGTGTTTCCGGTCGGGCGGATCGCCGAGGGTGTGGTCGCCGATCCGCGAACGGGGCTGGTCGCGGTCGGATTGCGCGATCCCTTCCGGCTCGCGCTGGTCGACGGTGCCAGCGGCGAGGTGCGCCGGGAGGTGTCACTTCCGGGGCACCTGCGCCACCTGCATGGTCGACGTCCGGAAGAACTCGTTGACCGTCTACGACGTCCCCCGCCGGCAGCGTCTCGCCGAGATGCCGGCCGGCGATGGGACGACCCATGTCATCGCCGGCAGCCGGGGAAGGCTGCTGGTGGCCGATACCGAGGGCGACGCGATCACCATCTTCGGACTTGATCCCGAACCGCGCATGCTCGACCGGCTCTCGCTGCCCGGCAGCCCCTACGGCATCAGCTACGACGATGCCCGGGACCGGCTGTGGGTGACGCTGACCGCGACGAACGAGGTGGTCGCCATCGACTTCTCCGGCGCAGCACCGCGGGTGGCGATCAGGTTACCCACCATCCGCCAGCCCAACACGGTCGCCGTCAACAGCGCGACCGGCCGGATCTTCGTCGCCAGCCCCAACGAGGGCGCCCTCCAGCTCATCGATCCCTGAGTCACCAGGTCGTCAGCAGCAGGTGGTTGATCACCAGCGCGAGCACCGCCTGGAACGCCAGCCAGAACCGCACACCACGGTGGGGCAGCAGTGCGCAGGCCGCCACCAGCCAGACGGAGAAGGGTAGCCAGATCCGCTCGACTTCGGCCTTGCTCAGCCCGGACAGGTCGGCGGCCACGATCGCCAGTGCGGCCGCGGCGGCGAGCAGCGCCAGCGGCCTCGGCGAGCGCAGGGGTGCGGCGCCGAGCCGCCGCAGACCGGCCACGGTGGCCGGTCCGACCGCCAGCGCCAGGCAGGCCAGGTTCGCCCAGACCCAGTATCCGTACGGCCGCCGCAGGCCGTACTCGCCGGGCTGGTAATAGCGGATCTGGACCAGTTCGTAGCCCTCGAACCACCAGAATCCGAGAGCGGTGAAGGTGGCGACGACGGCACCGGCCCCGATCGTGGCCACCACGAAGGGACCCAGCCGACGCGTCACGAGCAGCACTGCCAGCGGCAGCAGTCCTGCCAGCGCCAGCCCGTAGGACAGGTACAGGCTGAAACCGAGCAGCACACCACCGCACAGCGCAGCGACGTACCCGGACAGTCCCGAGCGGCCGGCACCCACCGCCAGCAGCGCCACCCCCCAGGCCAGCACACCCATGAAGAGCCCGTCGGCAGACACTCCTACCCAGATCGCGCCGGGAAACAGCACGGCGAAGGGCAGCGCGGTTCTGGCTATGTACTCCCCGCCCTCCCCGTCTGCCGCCCGCAGCGCGACGGCCACCGCCACGGCGGCCGACGCGCCGACCAGGATGCACGCCATCCCGGCGGGCCCACCGCCGGGCAGGCCCAGCCGGTCGAGGGTGACGAACGTCAGCAGCGCACCGGGCGGGTGACCCGCGACGTGGGTGGGCCAGGTGTCAGGTTGGTAGGAGAGGATGCCTCCGGCGAACGTGTCGATCAAACGGGGGATGTCGGTGACCCGGCCGACCGCGCTGAGGTACTCGGTGGGTGTGGTCAGCCGGGACACGATGCCTCGGTCCCAGCCGTCGATCAGTGCGAGGCTCAGCGTCCAGGCCACCGAGGCCAGGTATCCGGCGGCGAGCAGCGGGCGCCAGCGCAGCCGGGCGGCGAGCTCGGGGCCGCGCAGCACCACCGCCGCCGCGACCATGACTGCGAGCACACTGCCCGGTCCGACGTGCGGCAGCCATCTCGCCTGCAGCGGCGGCACCCTGGCGAGCACATCGACCCCGCGCGCCTTGAGCCAGCCGCCGATGACCGCGGCGAGCGCCACCAGTGCCACCGCCACGATGGCCGCTGCACCGTCGCGGGCCGACGGCAGCCAGCCATGACGCGAGGGAGATTCGGACTCGGGTAGCAATCCGGTCACGATCGGACGCTACTTGACTCCTGCGGGGTCCTTTGGTGAGGGGCTCTCCGGCTGGGGCACACCGCCGCCACCGCCGCCGCCACCACCGTCCGCGTCCTCGATCCAGACGGTGACCGCGTCGCCGGCGGGGATCCGGTTGCCCGGTTCTGGCCGTTGGGCGACGACCGTCCCGGTCAGCGTGGGTGGGGTATCAGGATCGGGGTCGACGGCGACGACGCGGGCTGCCATCGCAACTTCGTGGGCCTGGGCGGCACCGAGCCCGACCAGGGCGGGCACGAGTACCAAGTCGGGTGTTTTCATACGGCGACGGTAGATCGGAACCCGGCCGCCCGGAGGATCGCCACCTTCATGTACCCCGACACGTACCGATAACGGGGTCACGGTCGTGCCCTTCGTCCCGATATCTACCGATAGCGGGGTGAAGGGCAGTGCGGCTGGGCCTGGTCAACCGGGGGAGCGACGGGCGGGAGCGCGGCCGGGTGGTTGGTGGGGTGCGTCGGAGGACGGAGCCGGGGGGATCGGACGGGTGACCGGCTCGTCGGGCGTCACCGTGATCGCCTCACCGTGGTGTGTGGTGTGCAGCGGTCCGCCGTCGAGCATCCGGTAGGTGGCTTGCTGCTGAGTGACCTCGACGGCGAGGTGGCTACCGCGGTAGCACATCCGGAACATGATCCGCGGCACTGCGCCGGGCAGCCGGGGCGCGAAGGTCAGCTGCCCGTCGTGGTCGCGCATACCGCCGAAACCGGCGACGGTGACGATCCAGGAGCCGGCCAGCGAGGCGATGTGCAACCCGTTGCGCACGTTGTGGTGCAGATCGTGCAGGTCGGTCAGGGCACCTTCGGCGAAGTAGTCGTAGGCGAGCTGCAGGTGGCCCACCTCGGCCGCGAGCACAGCCTGCGGGCACGCCGACAGCGACGAGTCACGGACCGTCCGCGCCTCGTAGTAGGCGAAGTTGCGGGCCTTCTGGTCAGGGGTGAACGCATCACCACGCAGGTGCATGGCCAGCACCAGGTCAGCCTGCTTGACGACCTGCTTGCGGTACAGGTCGAAATAGGGGTAGTTCAGCAACAGCGGGTAGTGCTCGGGCGCGCAGCCGCCGAAATCCCATTCCGCGTGCCGGGTGAAGCTGGCGTCCTGCGGATGCACGCCGAAGGTCTCGTCGTATGGCAGTTGCATCATCTCGGCCGCGGCGAGCCAGCTCGCGGTCTCCTCGGGGCCAACGCCGAGGTCCGACGCGACGTCCGGGCAGCGCTGGCAGGCTGCGGCAGCCTCCCGCAGGTTCCGCTGCGCCATCAGGTTCGTGTAGACGTTGTTGTCGGCCACGGCGCTGTACTCGTCGGGGCCCGTCACACCGTCGATCCGGAACCCGTCGTGCGGGTCGTGGTGCCCCAGCGACGCCCACAGCCGGGCTGTCTCGATGAGCAGCTCGGCCCCGCAGGCTCGCTCGAAGTCGGTGTCGCCGGTGGCGTCGAGGTAGCGCGCGACCGCGTCGGCGATGTCCGCGCCGATGTGGAACGCCGCGGTACCCGCCGGCCAGTAGCCCGAGGTCTCCTCGCCGTTGATCGAGCGCCACGGGAACGCCGCCCCGCGCTGGTCGAGCTCGACGGCACGGTCCCGCGCCATGTCCAGTGTGGAGTGCCGCCACCGCAGCGCGTCGCGCGCGGCCTCGGGGACGGTGTAGGTGAGCAGCGGCAGCACGAACGTCTCGGTGTCCCAGAACGCGTGCCCGTCGTAGCCGGGTCCGGTCAGCCCCTTGGCGGGGATGGCGCGGCTCTCCCCCCGCGCGCCTGCCTGCAGCACGTGGAACAGCGCGAATCGGACCGCCTGCTGCAGCTCGGCATCACCGTCGATCTCGACATCGGCGCTGCGCCAGAACTCGTCGAGGAACTCTCGCTGCTCGGCCAGCAGCCCCTGCCAGCCGGTCTGCAGCGCCCCGGCCAGCGCGGCCTCGACCTGGGCGCGCAGCGCGGGGCCGGAGCGCCGGCTCGACCAGCCGTAGCCGAGGAACTTCGTCAGCGCGAGTCGCCGCCCTCGCGGGACATCGGCCGCGGCGGTGAGCCGGGCCAGATCGCCGTCGGCGTTGATGTCGGTGCGCAGTGTCGGCACGTCATCGAGCACGTGATCCATCCCGGCCGCCATCCGCAGCCCGGAGCGGGTTGTGTGGTGCACCAGCACGGCGCGGTAGTTCTGGCTGGTGGCGAATTCGGGCTGCAGCGGGCAGCGCAGCGCAGCCGCCAGCCGCGGGTCACCGGTCCCGGGATCGATCGGCTCGTTGGCCAGCAGGTCGGACTGCAGCACCAGCTGCACGTCGTCGTCGAGCGGGGTGACCTCGTAGTGGATCGCAGCGACCGCGCGCTGGGTGAACGAGATCAGTCGCTCGCTGGTGATCAGCACCCGCCGCCCGGTGGGGCCGACCCATACGGTACGGCGACGCAGCGTGCCGGTGCGGAAATCGAGCACCCACTCATGCTCCGGCGTCGTGCCGTAGCGAAGATCCAGCGGCTCGTCACCGACCAGCAGCCGGATGATCTTGCCGTCGGTCACGTTCACGACGGTCTGCCCGGACTCGGGGAAGCCGTACCCACCCTCGGCGTAGGGCAGTGTCCGATTCTCGTAGAAGCCGTTGAGGTAGGTGCCGGGCAGCCCGCGAGGCTCGCCCTCCTCCAGCGACCCGCGCATCCCGATGTGTCCGTTGGACAGCGCGAACGTCGACTCGGTCCGCTGCAGCGCGTCGAGGTCGAGGCCCTCCCAGCGCAGCTGCCACGGCGCGATCTCGTAACCACTCATTCGTCGCCTCCAGCGGAGCGGAGTGCTTCGGCGGTCATTCGCCGCCTCCAGCGGAGCGGAGTGCTTCGGCGGTCACAGCAGCTCCGCCAGGTCGGTCACCACGATGTCGGCGCCGTAGTCGCGCAGCGCCTCCGCCTGCCCCACCCGGTCGACGCCGACCACGTACCCGAAGCCGCCGGCGCGACCCGCAGCCACGCCGGCCAGGGCATCCTCGAAGACCGCTGCGGCGGCCGGTTCGACGCCCAGCGCGCGTGCCCCGGCGAGGAATGAGTCCGGTGCCGGTTTGCCGGCCAGCCCTTCCCGCACGATCACCGCCCCGTCGATGCGGACCTGCACGAACCGGGACAGGTCGGTCGCGTCGAGCACCGCCGCGGCGTTGGCCGAGGAGGTGACCACCGCCATCCCCGGACCGGCCGCGGCCGCTGCTTCCAGGTACCGCAGCGAGCCGGGGTAGGGCGACACCCCCTCGGCCGCGATGATCTCGGTCAGCAGGTCGTTCTTGCGGTTGCCCAGGCCGTGCACGGTGTCCGCGTGGGCGGGGTCGTCGGGCTCGCCCTCGGGCAACGTGATGTGCCGGGAGCCGAGAAATTCGCGGACGCCGTCGTAACGAGGCCGGCCGTCGACGTGTGCGATGTAGTCGCGATCGGTGAACTCCGCGAAGTGATCGCCCTCGCGGGCGCGCAGGAAGTTGTCGAAGGTGCGTTTCCACGCCGCGCGGTGCAGTGGTGTGGTGCTGGTGAGCACCCCGTCCAGATCGAACAGGCAGGCCGTGATGCCGTCCGGTAGTCCGAGCATGGGCGCAGACGGTACCGCCGGGTCGGGGCGGTATGCCTGACGAGCGCCCGCGCACCGCGGTCCACCGTGGCTACCGGCCCATCGGATCGCGGCCGGCCCCGTCGCTGTATGCACTGCGGAGCGGATCCGCGAATCGGAAGCCGCCGCCGGCCAGAGCGAGCAGAAATCCGCCGGAGCGCAACCCGCCCTGGAAGCCCTGCGCGCGGCCGTAGGCCTCGTCGGGCACCGGCCAGCAGCGGCAGCACGATCAGCGCCGGCACGATCAGTGCCGTACCGGCGCCGGCGGCCCGAGCACGAGCAGGGAAGCGGCGCTGCGACGAGCTCAGCCCCCCGCCGTCCTCGCGACGGTCGTTGCCTGCCCGCTGATCGCCCGCGGCCGAATCGCACTTGCGCCCGGCTCACCGCGGCAGGCTATTGCCTACCGGCGGGTGGAGACGAACCGGCAGCCGCATTGATGCGAACACGGCGAGCGGCGCTGCGCCGCCGGGCATGTCGAGGGTGGCCTGTAATCGAACGAGGCGCTCGTCGACGCGAGTGTTCATAACTGCCTGTTACCAGACCGTGCGCCGGTAACCTGCGGGTGTTCGTGTACGTTCACAATCAGTCGTAGCGAGTCGAGGTGGTCGCGCAGCGTGACCTCGGACGGCGCCTCCACCCAGTCGTCGGGCTGCTCTCACACACTCACAGCCACACGCTCACTCGTGGTCGCCGGTGAGCCGATCCGGACACCGCGTGACGATCACCCGACGGGCCTTCTCCGGTGGGGAAAACCGTTCTTTGGCCGTAGCCGCCGCTCCGGCTGCACCGCGCACTCCTGGCCTCTTGACCGGCGGCGGCGCCCTATCGGACGCCGGGACCGATGAAATCCTCGTGCCCGGGAGCTACTCCTGAGCCTCTTGACACCTAAGACGCAGCAGTGTCCACTACCTGTTGTGAGTCGGGCCACACCTATGCGTGGTCAGCCGGGTCCCACGGGGCCGCAACCGGAGTCGAAGGGGACAGGCGATGGCAATCGAGTCGACCGGGCACAGCCAGGGCAACCCCCGCTTGTACGAGCTGGTCGAGCACACTCCGAAGACCGGGCAGAGCCCGACCATCTGGGCTTGGCCGGAAGTCATCGACTTCTTCAGAGTCGCGGGACAGCCGGTCCCGGGCCCATGGCCGCCGCACCAGACGCCCAGGCCGGAGCCGGAGGAGGAGAGCCTCCCCACCGCGGTGCCCGACCCCCAGAGCGCCGCCGAGCATCGCCCCACGAACCAGCGCCCGGCAAGCCAGGACACGACAAGCCAGGGCGCGGCCGACGAGGGCGCGCATGCGACGCCGATGAACAGTCCCCGCCACTACCTCGACGAGCAGCCGGCAGGCAGTCAGCACAAGGGCTACCTCGACAAGTAGCCCTTTCCCGGGAACAGCCACGATTGCAGGCTGCCAGTCAATGGCTCACTGGTGGAGTCGTGACTGCAGCGTTTCTGCTCCCTCGTCGAGGCACAAGTTTGAAGAACTAGGAGGATTTGAATGTACCCGTCTCGTTTCCGCTACGAGGCCCCACGCTCGCTCGACGAAGCGCTCGACTTTTTGCGGGTTTACGGTGACGAGGCGAAGGTGCTCGCGGGAGGCCAGAGCCTCATTCCACTGATCAAGCTGCGCTTTGCCTCGATCGAACTTGTCGTCGACATCAACAACATCCCCGGCTTGGATTACCACCGCCAGGAGTCGGACGGCTCGCTGAGCTTCGGCGCGCTGTGCCGTCACGTCGACCTGGAGCACTCCGAGCTGCTCCGGAGAAGCCAGCCCACCATGGCCGCCGCGGCGCCGCTGATCGCCGATCCCATCGTCCGTAACCGAGGGACGTTGGTCGGCTCGCTGTGCCACGCGGACCCGCAGGGCGACTGGGCATCGGTGATGATGGCGCTGGGTGGTGAGATCATCGCGGCCGGACCCGGGGGCAGGCGCACCATCCCCGTGTCGGACTTCATCATGGGGCCGTTTCAGAACGCGCTGCGACCGGGAGAGATCGCGGTGGAGGCGCGGGTCCCGGCGCCGAAGGGCGCGGTGTCGGGTAACTACCTCAAGCTCGAACGCAGGGTGGGCGACTTCGCCACCGTGGGAGTCGCAGTGGCGCTCGAGACGTCCGGTTCGACGGTGAGTCGCGCCGGCATCGCGCTGACCGGCGTCGGGCCGTCGAACATCCAGGCGACGGCGGCCGAGCAGGCGCTGGTCGGCAGCGCCCTGAACGCGAACTCGATCCAGCAGGCAGGCCGGCTGGCGGCGGAGGCCGCCCAACCCAAGACCGACCACCGTGGTAGCGCGGAGTACAAGCGCCACGTGGTCGAGACGTTCGTCACGCGTGCGTTGGGTAGCCGCGGGGCCGTAGCGGCCTGATTGCGGACCAGCATCGTCCAAGCAATGGCGACGTCAAGGAGGGCTACGTGGAAGAGCGGCGGGTAACTGTCGAAGTCAACGGTGATACCAAGACCGCCGAGGTCGAGCCTCGGCTGCTCCTCGCCCATTTCCTCCGGGAAGCACTGGGGCTGACCGGTACGCACATCGGTTGCGACACGACGAACTGCGGCGCGTGCACCGTGCTCTTCGATGGTAAGCCCATCAAGTCCTGCACGATGTTCGCCGTCCAGGCCGACGGCCATGAGGTCACCACGGTCGAGGGTCTGAGCATGGCGAGCGAGCTCCATCCCGTACAGGAGGGGTTCAAGGAAGAGCACGGGTTGCAGTGTGGCTTCTGCACGTCCGGGATGATGATGACTGCCACGGCGCTCCTCGAGGAGAACCCGAATCCGACGGAGGAGGACGTGCGCTGGGCGCTGTCCGGCAACCTCTGTCGCTGCACCGGGTACCAGAACATCGTGAAGTCGGTGCTGTGGGCCGCGGAGAAGATGCGCTCCGAAGGCGTCGTCAGGCGCTGACGGCGAGAGCTGACGACAGCTGATGATAAGGGAGAAACGAGATGGCGCAGGCGCTTGACGAGATCAAGATCGGCGGATTGGGCTCGAGCCGCAAGCGGGTCGAGGACGACCGCTTCCTCCGAGGCGTGGGCAACTACACCGATGACTTCAAGCTGACCGGCATGCTGCACATGGAGATCCTCCGCAGCCCTGTCGCCCACGCGCGGATCAAGTCGATCAACACGGCCAAGGCGTGGCAGATCCCCGGTGTGCATCTCGTGCTCACCGGTGAGATGGCCGCCCAGCACAACCTTGCGTGGATGCCGACGCTGTCCTACGACACGCAGCCGGTGCTCGCGACCGACAAGGTGCGCTACCAGGGCCAGGAGATCGCCTGTGTGGTCGCCGACGACCCATACATCGCCAAGGACGGCTGCGAGGCCATCGAGGTCGAGTACGAGCCGCTGCCCGCGATCGTCAGTCCGCAGCAGGCCGTTGCGGCGGACGCGCCGTTGATCCGCGACGACAAGGAAGGGCAGAACGACAACATCTGCTACCGCTGGGAGGTCGGTGACAGAGAAGGTACCGAGCGAGCCTTCGCCCAGGCGGACATGGTCTCGTCGCTGTCGCTGCACTACCCGAGGTCGCACCCGTCGCCGATCGAGTGCTGCGGGTCCATCGCGGACTACAACCCCGCGACGACGAAGCTGACCGTGTACATGACCACCCAGGCGCCGCACATCATCCGGACGGCGGTGGCGCTCGTGGCCGAGCTGCCCGAGCACATGATCCGGATCATCTCGCCGGACATCGGTGGCGGGTTCGGTAACAAGGTTCCGGTCTACCCGGGATACGTGGCGTCGATCCTGTGCTCGATCCTGCTCGCGCGACCGGTCAAGTGGATCGAGGACAAGTCCGGCAACCTCATCTCCACCCATTACGCGCGCGACATGTACATCCGGGGTGAGCTCGCCCTCCGCAAGGACGGTAAGATCCTCGCCACGCGCATCCACGCCGACACCGACAACGGTTCCTCCTTCTCCGACGCCCAGCCCAGCAAGTTCAAGATCGGGCTGTTCCACTCCGCGTTCGGTTGCTACGACATTCCGTACGGCTACCAGACGGCCCAGGGCCACTACACCAACAAGGCGCCGGGGGGTGTGGCGTACCGGTGCTCGTTCCGCATCACCGAGGCGATGTTCTTCCAGGAACGGATGATCCATGCTGCTGCCGACGACCTCGGCATGGACCAGGCTCAATTCCGCCGGGTCAACCTCGTCAAGGACGACCAGTTCCCGTATCGCACCCCCTTCGGCTTCCTGCTCGACTCGGGGCAGTACGAGAAGTGTCTGGACGTCGGGCTCGACGCTATCGGCTACGACGAATTCCTCCGCGAGAAGGAGCAGGCCCGGTCCCGGGGCCGGCGGCTCGGCATCGGCATCTCCACGATGAGCGAGCCACTCGGAGCGGGCAACAGCCGCGAGTACGACATCCTGGGCATCAAGATGTTCGACGCCGCGGAGCTGCGGGTACACCCGAGCGGCAAGGCCATCCTGAAGATCGGGGCGAAGACCCAGGGACAGGGTCACGAGACGACGTTCGCGCAGATCGTCACCCACGAGCTCGGGATCCCGGCCGCCGACATCCTCGTCGAGCACGGAGACACCGACCACACGCCGTTCGGCATGGGGACCTACGCCTCCCGCAGCACGCCGGTCGCAGGAGCCGCCACGGCCATGGTCTCACGCAAGATCCGCGCGAAGGCCAGGAAGCTTGCGGCGCACCTTCTCGAGGTGTCGGAGGAGGACGTCGAGTGGGAGCTGGGTCGCTTCTACGTGCGGGGCGCTCATGACCGCGGTGTGACCATCCAGGACTGCTCGATGGCCGCCTACACCAACATGCCCGACGGCCTCGAGCCAGGGCTGGAGAACAACGCCTACTACGACCCCCCGAACCTCACGTGGCCGTTCGCGGCCTACATCGTGACGGTCGAGGTCGACCCGGAGACGGGTGTGTGGGACGTGCTCCGAATGGTGGCCGTCGATGACTGTGGTGTCCGCATCAACCCCATGATCGTCGAAGGTCAGATCATGGGCGGGATGACCGAGGCCTATGCCATGGCAAACATGCAGTTCATGACCTACGACGCCGAAGGTAACTGCGTCGGGTCGAACTACATGGACTACCTGTTGCCGACCGCATGGGAGACACCCGGCTTCGAGCTGCACGAGGTCGTGACTGCGTCGCCACATCACCCCATCGGCGCCAAGGGCGTCGGAGAGTGCGCCTGCGTCGGCGGGCCGGCCGCATTCGTCAACGCCGTGCTGAATGCCATCGACGACACCGGGGTGCGCAACATCGACATGCCGTTGCTGCCTGACCGGGTGTGGGAGGCCATCCAATACAAGCACGACATCTCTGGTGCACCTCCGGTCAAGACCGGCTGAAGACGGATCAGTCCGATGACCATGGATGGGTGGGATGTCCTCGAACACGCTCGCGAGCTGTCGCAGCGTGGCGAGGCCTTCGCGCTGGCGACCGTCGTGTGGCGGCGTGGCCCGTCCTCGGCTAAGCAGGGCTGCCGAGCCATCGTCACCCCTGCGGGTGCGGTGTACGGCTGGATCGGCGGCGCCTGCGCGGAGCCCACTGTCGTCCGTGAGGCGCGGCACGCCCTGGCCGAGGGCGTGCCGCGCCTTGTGTTCCTCGGGACACCCGACGAAGTCGCGTCGGTGTCTCGCGACGGGATGACATCGGTACCGATGTCGTGCCAGAGTGAGGGAGCACTGGAGGTCTACATCGAACCTGCGGAACCCAGCCCTCATCTCGTTGTCGTGGGACGCTCGCCGATGGCCGAGACCCTCGTTGTGCTGGCGCAGGGCATCGGATGGCGCACCGTGCTGGTGGATCTTGACGGGTCGTCACGAGAGGACCATCCCAGCGCCGCCGCGGTCGTCAACGGTCTCGATCTCGAAGCGGCGGGTGTGCACCAGCGGTCACTCGTCGTGGTGGCCACACAGGGTCACCATGACGAGGAGGCCGTGGAATGGGCGCTGGCGGCGGGACCGGCTTACGTGGGTCTCGTGGGCTCCCGCAAGCGCGGCGCCTCGGTGCTCGACTTCGTGCGGGAGCGGGGCATCTCCGGTGAGGCTCTCGAGCGCGTGCACCTACCGGCCGGGCTCGACCTGGGGAAGATCTCGCACCGGGAGATCGCCGTCGCGATCCTCGCGGAGCTCGTGCAGCTGCGGGCCGCCGGCGCGCTGGCCGACGGGATGTCGGCGGAGATCCCCGAGGTAGCGGAGGCGACGGATCCTGTCTGCGGCATGACGGTGGAGATCCGTACCGCTCGCCATACCACCGATCATGAGGGTCTCACCTACTACTTCTGCTGTCCTGGATGCCGCAAGTTGTTCGAGGACGACCCTGCCGCCTATACCGCGTCCGGGGTGAGGTCATGAACCGCACCAGCGGATACTGTCAGCTGCTGAGGAGTGTGAAGCGTTGCTGATCGAGAACGACATCGAGGTCGCCGCCCCGGTGGACCAGGTGTGGAACTACATGCTCGACGTTCCACGTATGGCGCCCTGTATCCCAGGGGCCGAGATCACGGAGAATCTCGGCGGCGATAAGTACAAAGGCAAGGTCACCACAAAGATGGGGCCGGTGACGCTGCGCTTCCTGGGCGACGCGGAGATAGTGGAGCAGGACCAGAGCGGCAAACGGATCGTGATGAAGGCGGCCGGGTCCGAGGAGAAGGGCAAGGGCCAGGCCAACATGACCATGACCACGACGCTGAAGTCCTCGGGCACCGGTACCAAGATCAACGTCACGCAGGATCTCGACCTATCGGGCGCCGCCGCCCAGTACGGCAGAGGCATGATCGAGGACGTCACGAGCACCCTGATGAAGAGCTTCGCGGGCTGTATCCAGGAGGACGTCGGCAGGGCGAGCCGGGGCGAGGCCCGCGCGGATGGCAGTACCGCAAAACCGATGAGCGGTTTCAGCATCGGCATGCAGTCGATGATGACGGCTCTCAAGCGGTTCTTCCGCCGGCTGTTCGGGGGCGGCGCGTGAGGAAGGTCCCGGTAGACCTGACAGCGAGAGGAGAGTGCAGAACATGCTGCTGTGGTGGATAGGCAATGCCATCATGCTCTTCGTGGTGTTACCCGTGGTTCTGGTGTTGTTGAACCGTATACTCGCACCGGTAGAGCGAATCAAGAAGACGACGGACGAAATCTTGGCGCACGGCGCCGTCCTGACCGGCCATCTCGACAACGTGCCGGAACTGCTGGCCAAGACCGACGAGACCGTGCATGAAGTCGCCGTCGGTGCGACGCGCTACGTGAAGCGTGTCGGAGCCCTACTGGATGGTTGATATGGGTCGACCTGATCACACGACCGATGAAAGGAGGAGATCATGCCCCCAGCCGCATGGGCGACACTGCTGATCTCGGCACTGATCATTGCTGTCACCGGTTTGGCCCTGCTACGGGTGATCCTCATGCTGCAGCACGTCAGCTTCACCCTCGGCACGGTTATCGTGGGTGTCCGCGCGATCGCCCATCAGACCCGGGCCGTACCACCGGCCATCGAGTCGGTGAACGCGAACCTCGCCCCGGTGAGGTCCGCGGCGGAACAGGTGTAGAAACGCCACGTGCAAGTGGCAGCGATGTGCCCGATGGGCGGGTCGACCGTGGAAGGGAGCCGCAGGATGCAGCGGTTTTATTGAAGGGGCGACGCAGGAGCCGAGTGCGACGCGGAGTTCACTGCCACCAGCAGGGAGGATCTGATGCGTCAGATTCGTCAGCACGTGGTGGAGGATCACGGGGTCGAGAATCCTAGCCAGACGGTTCTCGACTTCATTGCGTCGACCACGCGAGAAGACTGAGGATCCGCTCGGCTCGGTGAGCCGAGACCAACGCAACAGTAGAACAGGTTTGACCAGCCGGTTCCCGCACCGATCGGTGCGCGACCGGAGCCGAGAACGAGGGTCGGGAGTGCCGTCCATCGTCGGCGCACGGACAGGAGAGCGGACATGCAGGAGTTTCGTTGCGACAGTCCAGTGTGTGACAGCCACTTGACCGCATCGGACAAGAACGATCTGATGCGCAAGATCGAGCAGCACGTCAAGGATGTACACAAGGTCGAAAAGCCGACCCAGACGATTCTGAGCTACCTCGCCTCCACGGTGACCGAGGGATCGGGCGCGACGCGGCGATGATGAAGCCGCAACGACAAGTAGCTACTGACGAGAGGAGGGCTGCTGGATGACAATTCTTGCGCAGTCTGCGGCCGCGGAGCCGGACTTCTTCGGCTGGAACCTGGGGTTCGTCATCGGCATCGTGGTCGTGATGGTGGTGGTGGCTCTGGTCGCTCCGATCCTGGGGCTAGCAGGGCGAATCGGCAAGCAGGCGCCCATGATCAACGAGGCCCTGCAGCGCGCGCAACGTGACACCGCTGCGCTGGCGGAGCTTCGCACGACGATCGACCACGCGACAGTGATCATCGGAGGATTGCAACGGGGCCGCTCGCGGCTCGGAGGAGGTTAATCATGCCGCCGCAGGAAATCACCTATTGGTGGGTGGTTCTGGGTTTCGGCTTCGTCGTCGTTCTTGTGGTCATCCTGCTGTTGAGCCTACTGGTGTCGCTGGTCAAGGTCATTGACCGCGGCGTGGTGGAGGTCCGCGACACGCTGCGCGCTGTCAAGGCGAACACGGCGAACACGGTCCTCATCCCGCAGACAGCTGACGGGGTCGATGCTGTGCTTGCCGAGGGCTTGCAGCACCACCTGTTCTTGGGTCGGGTGCTGTCTGGTGCCGGAACCCCGATCGGGAAGGAGTAGAGGTGTCGTTACTCGTCGTGCTGACGGTCGCCCTCATCACGCTGCTCATCGCAGTGCTGGCGATCTACCTCTTCTGGGTCGGGGTGCTGCTCAAGCGCGTTGCGGACAATCTCGATGACTGTTGCGAGAGCGTCCAGACCATCGAGGGTCATGCGGAGCTGATCATCCCCGGGATCGAGCACATCAACCGGAGCGGTGGGATCGTGGCTGGCGCGCTGCCGCTGCTGTACGGCCATGCCGAGCGGATCCAAGCCAAGCTCGCGCCCGCACCACAGGCGCCGGCGAACGGCGGCTCCGCGGCTCGGGCGTCCAGCCGTCGGCGGTCGCGGCTGGCAGAGGCAGTGGGATTCGAGCCCCCTAACCAGTAGTCCCATGGCCGGGGAGGCGATGCGTGATGGGCAGGTACGGGCGCTCCTCCTCCGCTTTTCCGGACGGCTGCTGTAGCGGCTGCTGCCGCAGCAACCGCTACAGCGGCTGCTCGTCGGGTCCCCGAGGGGCGAGCGATGTCGTGTCCGCCGACGAGTAGTCGCCGATCCACTCGTCCTTCCACGCCTTGTCGTATTTCTCCTCATTGCAGTGTGGGTCGTAGATCGCCATCAGCTCCTGGGCGATCATCTCCCGATGCCCCTGCGTACCACCCGGAACCTCGAAGGTGCAGATATAGACCTTCCACTTCGAGCCGGCGCGCTGCAGCCAGCAATGAGCCCGCGGATGTTTGAAGGGGAACCCCTCGGTGGTGAGGTCCTCGGAGTGCCCGACGTAGATGACCGCGTAGTTCTCGGGCTTGGTCTCAGGTTCGGGTTTGTAGACAATGACGAAGACCGCCGGCTTGCTCGGTGGCGTCCAACCGCCGAGGACCATTGGCCCGTCGAACGAGTAGCCTGCCAGCGTTCCGAGACGGATCATGTCCAGCCACCAGCCTTCATCGGTGTCGATTGTCCATTATTCCTGAGGCACTGATCGAGTTCGCCGACCCGGAGGGGGTCAGTCAGTCGTCCTCGTCCTCGCTGATGGCCTCGGTCCGGACGATCGGGAAGACCGGAAGGCCCGCCTTCGCGACGGCTTGGGCGAACTCCTCCTTGCCCTTGGCGATCGCCTCGTCTCGGGAGTCTGCGAACACCACGACCTGCGCCCCATAGCGGTTCGTGCCGATTCCGGTGGCGATACCGCCACAAGGGGCGACCGCGTCGGCGAGCTCTAGCACCTCGTCGTGTTCCATCTCGCGATCCCCGGCGGTCTCGATCCCGACACTCCATCTGATCATTGCGGTTCATGCCTCCTAGCCGAGCTTGGGGAGCAGCTCGGCGAGTTCTTCCAGACTGCTGAGGTCGTGGCCGGACAGCAGGACGTCAATGTGAGGGTAGGCCACCTTCATGCCCAGCGTCTGCGGCTGGTAGTCCGAGTTGTCGCCTTTATGGGGATTCATCCATACGATGTTGTGGCACAGCCGGGACAGCCGATCCATCGCGGTGGCGAGAACTTCCGGATCGCCTCGGTCGAGTCCGTCGGAGCAGATCACGACGATCCCGCCGCGGCTCATGCCCCTGCGCCCCCAGTTGTGCACGAACGCGTCGATCGAGTCGCCGATGCGGGTTCCCCCCTCCCAGTCGACCACGAGCTTCGCGGCCTGTTTCAGGGCGGCGTCCGGGCTTCGCGTCTGCAGTGTCTTGGTGATGTGGGTGAGGCGGGTGCCGAAGCAGAACACCTCGACCTTCTGGGACGCGCGCTGGGACGCGCGCTTGGCCGAGTACGCGAACTGCAGCAGACCTCGGGAGTAGTCGGCCATCGACCCCGAGATGTCGAGGATGAGGATCAGTGGGCGCAGCTTCACCCGCCGCTGCCGCCAGTACAGGTCGATCATCTCGCCATGCGTGCGCAGCGACTCGCGGATCGTCCGGCGAAGGTCGGGTTTGCGTCCCTTGCCCGCCGCCTTCGTGCGACGCGTGCGGCGCTTGGGAGGAGCCAGCCGGATACGTTTCATGATGCGCCGCAGCGCCTCGAGCTCCTCGGTGGTGACGCCGGCGAAGGACTTGTGCTTGAGGCTCTCGACGTTCGACGCCATCAGCCCGAGGTGGGCCTCCTCATCCTCGCGCTCCTCGTCGGAGGGCTCCGTGGCGGGAATCTCGAACGCCGCCTCAGCTTCGGCAGTGGCCTGCGCCCTGAACTGCAGCAGCTCGTTGACGGGGCTGTCCGACGCCAGGAAGAACGCCCGGAAGACCTCGTCGTAGACGCGAATGTCGTCGCGGCGACTGACGAGGCACGTCCGTCCGCCCCAGTACAGGTCCACCAGGTCGGTCGGATCCAGCGGGGTCATCGCCTCGCAGTACGTCAGGATGTCGCCCGAGCCGATCGCGAGTCCCTCCGCACGAAGCGCGCGGCCGAAATTTGCGAGCACCGACACAAACGCACTGTTACCGCTCGACATCGGTGCTAGCCGGATTCACGAGTCGTTTCAGGCATGGGACGTGATCTCCTTGAGATTGCCCCGCACCGTGTCCATGTCGTCACGCTCTTTCACGACCGAGCCGAGAGTCGTCTCGGCGACGTCGGCGTTGAGGCCGGTCTCGCCGAGGAAGTCCAGCGTGCGGGCCCAGTCCAGCGTCTCCGACACACCGGGCGGCTTCTCGAGGTCCATCTCACGGAGCCGGGTGACTGCTGCAACCACCTTGCGTGCGAGCGCCTCGGACACCCCGGGCGCCCGGACGGTCACGATCTCGACCTCCCGGTCGGGCGCCGGGTAGTCGATCCAGTGGTACATGCAGCGCCGCTTCAGCGCGTCATGCAACTCGCGAGTGCGGTTGGAGGTCAGTATCACCAGCGGTGGGCGTTGTGCCTGGACCGTTCCCACCTCGGGGATGCTGATCTGGAAGTCGGACAGCACCTCGAGCAGGAACGCCTCGAACTCGTCGTCAGAGCGGTCGACCTCGTCGATCAGCAGGACGGCCTGGTCACCCGCCCGGATGGCCCGCAGCAGCGGACGCTCCAGCAGAAACTTCGGACCGAACAGCTTGTCGACGGTCCCCTCGTCGCTGACGTCATGCTCGGACAAGGCCCGGATGTGCAGCAGCTGGCGTGCGTAGTCCCACTCGTAGAGGGCCTGGTTCGTGTCGATGCCCTCGTAGCACTGCAGCCGGATCAGCTCGCGGTCGAACACCGAGGCCAGCACCTTGGCGATCTCGGTCTTGCCGACGCCGACCTCCCCTTCGAGGAGGAGGGGCCGTTGCAGGGACATCGCCACGAACACCGCCGTGGCAAGTCCCCGGTCTGCCAGGTAGTCGCCCTGCCGTAATGTCTGCGTCAGCTCCTCGACAGTGCTCGGATAGTCCACGGGGCGATCTCCTCATCCGCCTGACGCCGGCATTGACGTGCGTGCTGGTTGGCTACTGCTTCGGCTCCGACTTGAAGACGAGATCCCGCACGGTGCGCGCGTCGGAATCGAGCTTGCCCTCGCGCTCGAGCTGGCTCTTCCAGGCGGAGCGCACGTTGTTGCCCACCGAGTGACTGTCGTTCGTCGGTGTCTCGTCATCGTCGGCCAGGCCGTCGAAGCCGACATTCGACATGCTCTTGCAGGTCTTCGTGTTGCCGCATGACTCGTCGATGTCCGCGCTGGTCTGCTCCCGCGCGTCCCAGACGCCGCGCAGCACCGAGAGCGCCTGCTTGCCGTCGTCGGGCAGCTCGTCTGTCGTCTTAGCGTTGTCGTGCTGCTGGCTCATACTTGAACACCTCTCATGACCTTCCGTCGGCGAATGCCTGTGGACCGCACGGCTACAAGCGCGCGGCCACTTCGAACCGACGATCGACTTCATCCCAGTTCACGATGTCCCAGAATGCCTCGACATAGTCGCGGCGGGCTGCCTCGTACTTGAGGTAATAGGCGTGCTCCCACAGATCGAGTCCGAGGACCGGGATCTCTTCGGCGGTCAGTGGCGAGTCCTCATTCGGCAGTGCGTAGGCGACCAGTCGGTTGCGGGCTCGTACCAGCCAGGCCCACCCACTCCCGATGTGATTGACCGCAATGCCGGCGAATCGCGCCCGGAAGGTCGCGAACGAACCGAAGTCTTGGTCGATGGCCGTGGCGATCGAACCGGCAGGCTCGCCGCCGCCGTTGCCACTCAAGATCGTCCAGAACAGGCTGTGATTAGCATGCCCACCACCGAAATTGCGCACCGCGGTGCGGGACTCCTCGGGGATCTTCGGCAGGTTCCAGAGCAGGTCTTCGATCGGCTGCTCACCGGCCGCCCGCAGTTCTTCGTTGGCCTCCAGTGTCGCGTTCAGCCGGTCGACGTAGCTGCGATGATGCTGCGAGTGGTGGAGCTCCGTGGTCCGCGCATCGATATGAGGTTCGAGCGCGCCATAGCCGTACGGCAGGTCGGGAAGGCTGTAAGCGCTCATGTGCCTTTCCTGCGGGTCGGGACTCTAGTCGTCTGGGACCGTGTGGTCTGGACTGTGGGCCGCCTGGACTTGTGAGCCATGCTACACGGCAGTGCCGTGCGGGCAACCGCGCCTTGCGTACGTTGGGGTCGGAGATGGCGGGTTGCTGTCCTCGTAGCTGCCGGTATTGCGTACCACATTTGGTCACGTAGCGTGGGTTGGAAGCCCCCATATGGGTGGTGAAACGCCTTCGTAACGGCGTCAGCTGCTGACCGGTCGTCGAGACCTGACGGCTCTCCTGACGTTTCTGTGGGTGGTGATCATGCTGGTGCTCGGCCTGGTAGGGGTTGGCAGAGGCCGCCGCGGGTGAGGTCGGCCATGGCCATGAGGGATTCGGGGCTCAGTCCGTAGGAGCGGCGGGTGAGCAGGCGCAGGTGGGTGTTGGTGGCCTCGGAGCGGGCGTTGGACAGGCCGTGGTCGACGGCGTTGAGGATCAGCTCCACGTCTTGATCGTCTTGGCGAGCTTGACGAACGCCGGGAGACGACAGCGCTGTGCCCAGGCCAGCCAGCCGATGAGCAGCCGCGCGGCGGCCCGGTCGCGGGCCTGGAAGACCGCCCGGAGCTGCCCCTTGAGCAGGTAGGCGCGGTAGAGCGGCCCGTTGGTGGCCTGGATACCGGCCAGCGTGCTGCGCTGGTCGACCGACAGCGAGTTTTTCAACAGTGCCCAGCGGGTGCCCTTGATGGTGGCGGCCTGCTCGGCGCGCCCGCCGCGGCGCAGCTCGGCGGCCAGCCCGCGGCGGACGGCGTCGAGGGCCTTGGTCGCCCACCCCACGACGTGGAACGGATCCAGGCACAGCACCGCACGCGGGGCCTGTTCGGCGACGACGGTGTGGATGAACTCCGCTCCGTCGGCGGAGACGTGGGTGAGCAGCGTGGCGCGCTCGGCGCCGAGGTCGTCGAAGAACCGGCCCAGGGTCTGCTTGGTGCGGTCGCGCCCGGCCCACACCAGCCGGCCGGTGTCGTGGCAGGTCACGACCAGCAGGTACCGCTGCCCCTTCTTGTAGCTGATCTCGTCGATCCCGATCCGGCGCAGCCCCGCCAGCCGGTCGGTCGCGCCGGCCCGCTCGGTGACCACACGGGTCACGATGCCCGACACCGAGCGCCACGCGATGCGCAGCAGCACGGCCACCACCGACAGCGTGGCATGGCAGACCAACCAGGCGGCGGTGTCCTCGAACGCGGTGGTGAACCGCGCTCCCGGCCGCGCCACGGGACGGCGGCGACTACCACCCCGTGGGTCGGGCACGACACCCGCCGGGTGCTGGCCTGCAGGAACACCTGGGTCGTGCCCAGATCCACCGACTCGATCACCGTGTGCTCGACCCCGAGCAGCCGCCGCCATACCCTCGTTGTGCGCACGCCGTCCCCGTCCTGATCGTTCCCAGCTGTGGTAAGCCCGGAACTCTAGACAGGGCACGGCGTGCGCCCTTACCGATCATGAACTGGACCCACAGGAACGTCAGTAGCGCCGACCTGACGCAGTAGGGTAAGGCGAGGTGTGTGGTGCGCGGCTGTGTGGCGATGATCGGGGGGTGAACCCGCTACGGTTCGGCGCCCGCGCACTGCCGCGCGAGCGGGCAGCAGTGATGGCGATCGTGAACCGGACGCCGGACTCGTTCTATGACCGCGGCGCGACGTTCTCGGACCAGGACGCGCTCGCTGCGGTGGACCGCGCGGTCGCCGAGGGCGCCGACATCGTCGATATCGGCGGGATGAAGGCGGGGCCCGGCGACGCGGTCGATGTGGCCGAGGAGATCGACCGCGTCGTGCCGCTGATCGCGGCGGCCAGGCGACACCACCCGGACCTGCTGATCAGCGTCGACACCTGGCGCCACGAGGTCGGGCGGCAGTCGCTCGACGCCGGCGCGGACATCCTCAACGACACCTGGGCCGGGGCCGATCCGCAGCTGGCCGGGGTGGCAGCGCAGTACCGCTGCGGCATCGTCTGTTCGCACACCGGCGGTGCGACGCCGCGCACCCGGCCCCACCGGGTGCGCTACCCGGATGTGGTGCGCGACGTCGTCGACGACCTGACCGCCCAGGCGCAGCGTCTGGTCGCGCTCGGCGTCCCCGAGGAGGGCATCCTGATCGACCCCACGCACGACTTCGGTAAGAACACTTGGCACGGGCTCGAGCTGTTGCGCCGGCTCGACGAGCTGGTCGCCACCGGGTGGCCGGTGCTGATGGCACTGTCCAACAAGGAGTTCATCGGCGAGACCCTCGACGTCGGGCTCGACGAGCGGGTCGACGGGACGCTCGCGGCCACCGCCGTCGCCGCGTGGACCGGTGCGCGGGTGTTCCGCGCGCACGAAGTGCTCCGGACCCGACGCGTGCTCGAAATGGTCGCCGCCGTCGCGGGCACCATGCCACCGGCTCGCGCGGTGCGGGGGTTGGCGTGATGCTGCCGCAGACGCGCCGGTGGTTCGCGGCGGCGACCGTGCAGCAGCCGCGGTACAGCAACGAGGCCCTCGTCGCCGCCAAGCGCGGCCGGACCGTCAGCGTAGTGTTGCCTGCCCTCGACGAGGAGGACACCGTCGGTGCGGTCGTCACCGGGTTGCTCCCGCTGCACGGCGGGTTGATCGACGAGCTGGTGGTGATGGACTCCGGGTCGACCGACGGCACCGTCGAGGTGGCGCGGCAGGCCGGTGCCCGCGTGCTGCGACGAACCGACGTCCTCGGCGAGTTCGATCCCCGGCCGGGCAAGGGGGAGGTGCTGTGGCGCTCGCTGGCGGCCACGTCGGGTGACGTGCTCGTCTTCATCGACTCCGACCTGGTCGACTTCGATTCCTCGTTCGTGCCGTCGCTGCTCGGGCCGCTGCTGCTCGGTGCCCGGGCACCGGCGACGCAGCTGGTCAAGGGGTTCTACCGCCGCCCGCTGCGGCTGCAGCGCACCGAGGCGGACCAGGGCGGCGGACGGGTCACCGAACTGCTGGCGCGGCCGTTGCTGTCCGCACTGCGTCCCGAGCTCGCCGGGGTGGTGCAGCCGCTGGGTGGCGAGTACGCGGCGACCCGCGGCTTCCTCGAGTCGGTGCCGTTCGCCGCCGGGTACGGGGTCGAGATCGGGCTGCTGCTCGACGTTCACTCCCGGCACGGACTCGACGGCCTTGCACAGGTCAATCTCGGTGTCCGCAAGCACCGGAACCGTTCGCTGCTCGACCTCGGCGTGATGGCGCGCCAGATTCTCGGCGCGGCGCTACCCCGGTGTGGCGCCGGTGAGCAGCCGGGCCCGGACGGCATCACGCAGTTCGTGCAGTTCGGTGGGCACTGGATGCCCAGCGAGACCGACGTGCTGGTGGCCGATCGCCCGGCGATGCGCGACGTCCGCTCGGCCCGCTCCGCATGAGCACGACCAACGTGTCACGATCCGCGCATGGGTACGGCGCTGTTCTATCTCATCGTGATGGCGGTAGTGGCCGCCGTGGTGTTCCTTGGCGCTTCGCTGCTGTTCGGACGGGGTGAGGAGCTCGCCCCGTTACCGCCGGGAGCGACCCCGACCTACCTTCCGCCGACGGCGCTGACCGGTGCCGACCTGCGCACCATCCGGTTCGCGCAGGTCGTACGCGGCTACCGGATGTCCGAGGTCGACTGGGCGCTGGAGCGGGCGGCAGGCGAGCTCGACAGCCTCCGTGCCCGGGTCGCCGAGCTGGAGGGCCGACGGTGACCGACGCCGGCGATGCCGTGCCCGGGCCGGACGGCCGCCCGCGATGCCCGTGGGGCGCCCAGCCGCCGGACTACCTCGAGTACCACGACACCGAGTGGGGCATCGTGCTCCACGGCGAGGCCGCCCTGTTCGAGCGGCTGAGCCTCGAGGCGTTCCAGTCCGGGCTTTCCTGGTTGACGATCCTGCGCAGGCGGGAAGGCTTCCGCAGCGTCTTCGTGGGCTTCGATCCGAAACGGATCGCGGCCTTCTCCGCAGCCGACGTCGACCTGCTGCTGTCCGATACGGCGATCATCCGCAACCGGGCGAAGATCGAGGCGACCGTGCGCAACGCCCGCGCGGTGGTCGAGTTGCACGGCGAGCTCGACGGGCTGCTGTGGTCCTTCGCCCCGGACCCGACAGGACGGGAGATCCCGGCGAGACTGTCCGACGTGCCCGCGACCACCCCGGAGTCGACGGCCATGGCGCGCGAGCTCAAGCGCCGCGGCTTTCGCTTCGTGGGGCCGACCACCTGCTATGCGCTGATGCAGGCCGTCGGGATGGTCGACGACCACCTCGCCGGCTGCTGGCGTCGCTCGTGAGCGGCGTACGAGTCATAGCTCGCATCACCGCTCACAGGCCGTCAGCGCCCGGTGAACCGCGGATCGCGCTTGGCAAGGAAGGCTGCGACGCCCTCGCGGTGGTCGGCGGTGGCCGCCGCCTCGGCCTGGGTCCCCGCCTCCACCGACAGCGCCTCGGGCAGGTCGGCCGTCGCCGCCGCGGCCATCGCTTCCTTGATCTTGGCGTAGGCGGCGGTCGGGCCGGCGGCCAGCCGCCCGGCCAGCTGTTGCGCGACACCCAGCGCCTGCTCGTCGGCGATGACCTGGTTCACCAGGCCGACGGTGAGTGCGTGCTCGGCGCCCACCGGCTCGGCGAGCAGCAGCATCTCCATCGCCCGGCCATACCCGACGAGGCGCGGCAGCGTCCACGACGCCCCGGAGTCCACGCTGAGCCCTACCTTGGTGAAGGCCATCAAGAACTGCGCCGACGCGGCGGCCACCCGCAAGTCACACGCGCAGGCCAGCGACGCTCCCGCTCCCGCCGCCATCCCGTTGACCGCGGCGACAGTGGGTTTGGGCAGGCCGGCCAGCGCGGAGATCAGCGGGTTGTAGTGTTCGGAGACGGTGCTCAGCGGCTCCGGATCCCCGGCGTCGAGCAACGCCGCGTGCTCGCGCAGGTCCTGGCCCGCGCAGAACGCCCGGCCACTGCCGGTGAGCACGACCGCGCGCACCGACTCGTCCCCGGCGGTGCGCTGCACCTCGGCCAGCAGCGCGTGCTTGAGCTCGAGAGTGAGCGAGTTGAACGTGTCCGGCCGGTTCATGGTCAACGTCCGAACACCGCCGGCGTCCTCGACGGTTAGGACGGTGCTGTCGCTGTCGGGCATCGGCTGCCACCTCCGGGGTAGATGAGTTCGGGCTGACGTGCGGGCACGGGCGCTGCCGGCTCGACCATCCTCCCGGCAGCAGCCGGAAGGGCAACCCCCGGATGTCGCAATCGCGGGGGTTGTGTCCTTATCGCGCGACACGAGATCACGGTTGGTTTCCGGCCTGCCGCGCGATAGGGGAGAATGCACTGCGTCACCGGTGTGTCGCCGGTCAGACGAACAGCCACCGGCGGTGACGATTCCATGGGAGGAGCACAGTTATGGCGGCCATGAAGCCCCGGACCGGCGACGGTCCCCTCGAGGTGACCAAGGAGGGACGGGGCATCGTGATGCGCGTCCCCCTCGAGGGTGGTGGGCGCCTCGTCGTCGAGATGACGCCGGACGAGGCAGGTGACCTGAGCGAGGCACTGCAGGCTGCTGTGAAGTGAGAGTTCCACGTGCCGAGCAACCTTACGACGAGGTGAACGCCGGCGGAACCGGCTTCGCCGCGCGTACCCTCGTCGCGCTCGCCTGCTCGCTGACCGGATACTCTCACCCGTGATGTCCACCTCAGCCGCACCAGCCCGTCCCGAGGCCGACGGGAGAGTGGTCGTCACCGGCGGTACCGGTTTCGTGGGCCGCGCGGTCGTGTCGGCCTTCCGCGCGCGTGGCCACGACGTGACGGTGGTCGACCGACAGAGCCATCCCGACCCGGCGGTCCGCAGCGTGGTCGGTGAACTGACCGACCCGGATACCCTCGACACCGGGCTCGACGGGGGCGACGTGGCCGGTGTGATCCACCTGGCCGCGATCACATCGGTGCTGCGTTCGATGGAGCAACCGGCGCAGACCTACCAGGCCAATGTGGTGGTGACCCAGGAGCTGCTGGAGGGCTGCCGGTGCCGCGGCATCGACTGCGTCGTGATGGCGTCGACCAACGCAGTCGTCGGCAACGTGGGGCACCGGCGGGTCGACGAGACGGTGCCGCTGGCTCCGCTGACGCCCTACGGCGCGACCAAGGCAGCGTGCGAGATGCTGCTGTCGGGGTACGCGGGCGCCTACGGCATGGCCACCTGTGCGTTGCGCTTCACCAACATCTACGGCCCCGGCATGGAGCACAAGGACAGCCTCGTGCCCCGGATGATGCGCGCGGCGCTGTCCGGCGACACGATCTCGATCTACGGTGACGGGCTCCAGCAGCGCGACCTGGTCCACGTCGACGATGTCGTGACCGCGGTGCTGGCGGCATGGCAGCGTCGCTTCACCGGCACGGCGATCATCGGCGCCGGCGAGTCGGTGACCGTGCTCGAGCTGATCGAGGCGGCGCGCATCGTGACGGGGTGCGCGCTGCCCGTCGAGCACGTGCCGCCCAAGCCCGGCGAGATGCCCGCAGTGATCGTCGACACCAGCCACGCCCGGGAGCAGCTCGGCTACCGGCCCGCTGTCTCGATGCTCGACGGCCTCACGACGGTCTGGAGGGACTTCACCCAGCACCACCAACGGCATGAGCGGCAGCACGGTGACACCGCCCGGCCGGCCCCGGAGCCCACGCGGTGACCCGAGTGCTCGACGCGCCTGCAGCCGAGAGCACCGCGCTGCGGCCGTCGCGGGCGCTTCGGTGGTCCCGCGGGGTGCGCCGGCACTGGATCGTCGCGCTGCTGCTGCTGGCGGGTACCGCGCTGCGCGTGCTCAGCATGCTGGCCTACCAGCCTGCGATCCTCTACATCGACTCCTTCCGCTACCTGAACAACCTCGACGCCCTGTCGCCCAGCGGGCTCAACCCGATCGGCTACGAGCTCATCCTGACTCCGCTGCTCGCGGTGGGTGACCTGCGCCTCGTGACGATCGCGCAGCATCTCGTCGGCCTCGGGATGGCCGTCGCGATCTACGCCCTGCTGCTGCGCCACGGGGCGCGGCGCTGGCTGGCCGCGCTGGCCACCGCACCGGTGCTACTCGACGCCTACCAGCTGCAGATCGAGCAGAACATCATGTCCGACGTCTGGTTCCAGGCGTTGCTGGTGGGCACCGTGTGGGTGCTGACCTGGCGCGGGCAGCCCACGCCGCAGCACGCTGCGGCCGCCGGGGTGCTGCTCGGGCTCGCGGTGATCGTGCGGATGGTCGGCGTCGCCCTGCTAGCGCCGGCGGTGGCCTACCTGATCGTCGCCGGGTCACGGTGGGTGAGCAAGGCGGGCTGGCGCCGGATCGGGCTGCGGGCGACCGCGCTGACCGCCGGATTCGTCGTCGTCGTGGGCTCCTACGCGGGCTACAACCGCGCCGCCACCGGGGAATGGGGTCTGACCGGTGCGGGCAGCCCGGTGGTCTACGGCCGGGCCGCGGTGATCGCGGACTGCAGCCAGCTCCCCGCCGGCACCTGGGAACGGACCGTCTGTCCGGTAGAACCACGGGACCAGCGAGAGGGCGTGGACTGGTACACCCACCACCCGGACTCGCCGCGCAAGTCCGTGCAGCTGCCTGCCGGCGAGTCGATGGGCCAGATCCAGAGCAGCTTCGCCTGGCAGGTGTTCGGCAACCAGCCGGTCGATCTCGCGACCGCCATCACCGTGGACTTCCTCAAGGGCTTCCGCCCGATGCGCATCGACGCGCCCGACGACGTCGCGGTCGACCGCTGGCATTTCCAGAACAGCTACCCCTTCTACCTGTCCGACGAGGAGCGCGCCAACAAGGTTGCCGCACGTTACAGCGACGAGCCGTTGTCGGTGTCGCAGCCGGAGGCCGGCTTGCTGCGCAGCTATCAGCTGTCGATCGGCTACACGCCCGGGCCACTGCTCGGGCTGGCGCTGCTTGCGGGGATCGCGGGCGGGCTCGGGCTCGGCTCGGCACGCCGCTCCGGGATCCGCGCGGCCAGCCTGCTGACATCCGGGATCGGCTTCACGGTGCTTGCCACCGCGGCGGGCTTCGAGTTCTCGTGGCGCTACCAGCTGCCCAGCCTGGTGTTGCTGCCGATGGCCGGGGTGCTGGGCGTGACCGCGTTCACCGGACCGCTGCGCCGGCCAGGCCCCCGGTTGAAGGTGCGGCCACCGCTGGACGCCTACCCCGATGAGGTCGACACCGCCTCGATCCGCGTCTTCGCCGCTGACGAGGGCAACGTGCGGTTCGCACCTGTCGTGGTCGTGATCGCCGCCTACAACGAGGAGGAGGGGATCGGTGCCGTACTCGACACGATCCCCTCATCGTGCTGCGGGTTGCCGGTCGACACCCTCGTGGTGGTCGACGGCTGCTCCGACGACACTGCCCGAGTGGCCCGCGAACACGGGGCACGGGTGTGCGAGGCGGTCATCAACCGCGGGCAGGGGGCCGCACTGCGGCTGGGATACGCGCTGGCGGGCGAGGGCGGTGCCCGCTACATCGTCACCACCGATGCCGACGGGCAGTACGACACCGACGAGCTGCCGCTGTTGCTGCGGCCGTTGATCAACGACGAGACGGACTTCGTGACGGGGTCGCGGCGGATGGGCCGCTACGAGACCCGCGACCCGGTTCGTCATGTCGGCGTGCACGTGTTCGCCGGGCTGGCGAGTCTGCTCACCCGTCGCAAGCTCACCGACACGTCGTTCGGCTTCCGGTCGATGAAGGCCGAGGTTGCGGGTCAGGTCACGCTGTTGCAGGCGCAGTACCAGGCCTCGGAGCTGCTGATCGGGGTCATCTCCAACGGGTTCCGGGTGCTCGAGCAGCCGATGACGATGCTGGCGCGCGCCGCGGGGGAGACCAAGAAGGGCAACAACCTCGTCTACGGCATGCGCTACGCCCGCGTGATGGTGGGGACCTGGTGGCGGGAACGCTCCTCGCACCGGGAGGCGGCGTCCTCCGAGCCGAACACCAGCCGGTCGAGCAGCGCGAACTTCAGCGCGTAGAGCAGCGCGTAGGAGCCGGCGAAGGTGACGGCGAGCAGCGCGGTACGCGCCCCGTGATGCTGCAGCGCGGGAGCGAGCAGCCGGTCGACCCCGGTCGTGAATGCGGTGGCGAGCAGCCCGTTGAGGGCGATCACCCCGACGTAGGGCAGCAGTTCGCCCCGCAACGCTATCCGGCCGGAGCGCCGCCAGGTCCAGGACCGCTGCAGCAGGAAGTTCGGCACGGCCCCTGCGAGGAACGCAACCCCTGCCGAGATCGCGGCCGAGGACCCGAGGGCACCGTAGAGCAGCAGGAAGGTCAGTTGGCTGCAGCCGAACGCCACGGCCGAGCCCGCAGCGAACCGGGGAAACAGCCGTAACAGGCGAGGAAGCGTTCGCGCCACGTCACCATAGTGGCAGACCTGTCGTGGCCGGTGCGGTGCAGCCACCCGTGTCGAGTGGTGCCCGAGGTGCGGATCTGATAGGTACTGGTGCACACTTCAATGTCCGGTTCCACCGGTGGACGCCCCTCCGGCGTGGGGTCGGCGCTGACGTGCCGTACGTTCCCTTCCACCCATATGGACCCAAACGATGACGGCTGGAGGAAGCGAAGGTGCGGATTCTCGTTCTCGGTGGTGACGGTTACCTCGGGTGGCCGACCGCCCTGCACCTGTCCGACCGGGGCCACGATGTCGCCGTGCTGGACAACTTCGCCCGGCGCTCCTACGACGACGAGATGGGCGTGCGCAGCCTGGTGCCCATCGAACCGCTGCAGCGCCGAGCGCAGGTATGGCACGAGGTGTCCGGCAAGCGCATCGACGTCCTGGTCGGTGACCTGTGCGACGCCGACTTCACCACGGATGCGTTGCGCCGCTTCCGGCCCGACGCTGTGGTGCACTATGCCGAGCAGCGGGCGGCCCCGTACTCGATGATCGACCGCAAGCACGCGGTCTACACGCAGTACAACAACGTCGTCGGCACGATGAACGTGATGTTCGCGATCGCCGAGCTCGACCGCGACATCCACCTCGTCAAGCTCGGCACGATGGGCGAGTACGGCACGCCCAACATCGACATCGAGGAGGGGTGGCTCGAGGTCGAGCACAATGGCCGCAAGGACCGGATGCTGTACCCGAAGAAGCCAGGCTCCTTCTACCACCTGTCGAAGGTGCACGACAGCCACAACATCGAGTTCGGTTGCCGGATCTGGGGACTGCGCGCCACCGACCTCAACCAGGGTGTGGTGTACGGCCAGCAGACCGACCAGACCGCCCGTGACGCTCGGTTGGCAACCCGTTTCGACTACGATGCGATCTTCGGCACGGTGCTCAACCGGTTCGTCATCCAGGCGGTGCTGGGCCACCCGCTGACCGTGTACGGCACCGGCGGTCAGACCCGCGGGCTCATCGACATCCGCGACACCGTGGAGTGCATCCGGCTCGCCTGCGAGAACCCTGCGGATTCGGGCGAGTTCCGGGTGTTCAACCAGATGACTGAATCGATGTCGGTCGCCGACATCGCCAAGACCGTCGCGGCGAGCTTTCCGGACGGTGTCGATATCGAGTACCTCGACAACCCGCGAGTGGAGCAGGCCGAGCACTACTACAACGTCGTGCACACCGGGCTGGTCGAGCTGGGCTTGGCGCCACACCTGCTGTCGGACACCCTCATCGAGTCGCTGCTGGGCGTCGCCGAGGCGCACAAGGACCGGGTGGACCTCGCCGCGATGCGCCCCACCGTCAACTGGCGCTCCACCGCGAGCCCGCTGCGCTGAGCGGTATTGCTTGCCGTGAAGGGCACCTTGACTGCGTCCGACGCTGTGAAGGTGCCCTTCACGGCGGCTGGGCCTGCATCGGTCACGGCAGCAGCGAGCGGTAGACCTCGACGGTGCGTTCGGCGACGGTGGCCCACGAGAACTCCTCGACGGCGCGCCACCGCCCGGCACGCCCCATGGCCGCCGCGCGCTGCGGATCGGCCAGCAATTCGTTGACGCCGGCCGCCAGCCCGTCGGCGAACGCCTGCGGGTCGTGCTCGTCGAACGGCACCAGCAGCCCTGTCACCGGATCGTCGACGACCTCGGAGATGCCCCCGACGTCGGAAGCCACCACTGGCGTGCCGCAGGCCATCGCCTCGAGATTGACGATGCCCAACGGCTCGTAGACCGAGGGACAGGCGAAGACCGTGGCAGCCGACAGCACTTGGCGCACCGTCTCGACCGGCAGCATCTGCTGCACCCAGAACACCCCGGGCCGCGCGGCGGAGAGCTCGTCGACCGCCCGGCGGGTCTCGGCCGCGATCTCAGGGGTGTCCGGCGCCCCGGCGCACAACAGCAGCTGCGCGGCCGGATCCATGGCGTGCGCCGCCACCAGCAGGTGCTCGATGCCCTTCTGCCGGGTGATCCGCCCGACGAAGGCCACGATGGGGCGGGCCGGATCCACCCCGAGGCGTTCCAGTTCGCTCGTCTGCTCCACCGGGTGGTAGAGCGCCGGGTCGATGCCGTTGCGCACCACGTGCACCCGTTCGGGGCGCAGCGACGGGTAGCAGTCCAGCACGTCGGCTCGCATCCCCTCGCTCACCGCGATCACCGCGTCGGCGTGCTCGTAGGAGGTGCGCTCCACCCAGGAGGACACCCGGTAGCCCCCGCCGAGCTGCTCGGCCTTCCACGGTCGTCGCGGCTCTAGCGAGTGTGCGGTGAGCACGTGCGGGATCCCGTGCAGCGTCCGCGCCAGATGGCCCGCGAGGTTGGCATACCAGGTGTGGGAGTGGACCAGCGTCGCGCCGTGCACCGCGTCAGCCATCGCGAGGTTCACCGACAGCGTCTGCAGTGCGGCGTTGGCCTCCTCGAGACCCGGGGCGCTGGGGTAGCCGCGAGCGTCTTCGCGTTGCCCACCGAAGCAGTGCACGTCGACGTCGACCAGGCGCCGCAGCTGCGGCACCAGGGAGCCGACGTGTACGCCGGCGCCACCGTAGACCTCCGGTGGGTATTCACGGGTGAACACTCCGATGCGCACGACGAACCACGTTAGGCGGTCGCGTTGACAGCCGGTGGGCCCGGCGCGGGTGAACAGCGAGTGACGAGCGACCACTTGTGTCCGGACCGAGTCGGCGCGCTAGGGTGGGGCATCGTGAAAGGCGAGCCCAGCGTGCTCGGCATCGTTCTCGCAGGCGGTGAGGGCAAGCGGCTGTGGCCACTGACGGCGGATCGCGCCAAACCCGCGGTGCCGTTCGGCGGGAACTACCGGCTGGTGGACTTCGTGCTGTCCAATCTGGCCAACGCTGGCTACCTGCGCATCTGCGTGCTGACCCAGTACAAGTCGCACTCCCTGGACCGCCATATCTCGACGACATGGCGGTTGTCGTCGATGTTCGGGCAGTACATCACCCCGGTACCCGCCCAGCAGCGACTCGGCCCGCGCTGGTTCACCGGCAGCGCGGACGCGATCTATCAGTCGCTGAACCTGGTCTACGACGAGCGCCCGGACCACATCGTCGTGTTCGGCGCCGATCACGTGTACCGGATGGACCCCTCGCAGATGGTCGAGCACCACATCGCCACCGGGGCGGGGGTCACGGTGGCGGGGATCCGGGTACCACGGGAGCAAGCCAGATCCTTCGGCTGCATCGACTCCGACGCATCGGGGCGAATCACCCGCTTCCTGGAGAAGCCCATCGACCCGCCGGGGACCCCGGACGACCCCGGGGTCAGCTTCGCATCGATGGGCAACTACGCCTGCAGCACTGACGTGCTGCTCGATGCACTGCGCGCCGATGCGACCGACCACGACTCGGATCACGACATGGGCGCCGACGTCATCCCGATGCTGGTCGACGCCGGTGATGCCGCGGTCTACGACTTCGCCGACAACGTCGTGCCCGGTGCTACCGACCGCGACCGCGGTTACTGGCGCGACGTGGGCACCCTCGACGCCTACTACGACGCGCACGCCGACCTCATCTCGGTTCACCCCGTGTTCAACCTCTACAACCAGTCCTGGCCGATCCGGACCGCGACGCCGCAGCTGCCTCCGGCGAAGTTCATCGAAGGTGGCATCGCGCAGGAGTCGGTGATCGGCTCCGGCTCGATCGTATCGGCCGCGCAGGTGTCCCACTCGGTGCTGTCCTCGGAGGTCGTGGTCGAGTCCGGTGCGCACGTGGAGGGCAGCGTGCTGCTGCCGGGCGTGCGCATCGGCAAGGGTGCCGTGGTGCGGCGGGCGATCCTGGACAAGAACGTGGTGGTGCCCGATGGCGGGCAGATCGGGGTGGATGCCGACGCAGACCGCGAGCGTTACACCGTCAGCGGCGGCGGGATCGTGGTCCTCGGTAAGGGCGCCCGTGCCGAGTGAGCCGACACGGCTATGGCGCTACACCGACGATTTGGCGGCGACGAGCAACCCGTCGCCGATCGGGAGCAGCACCGGAAGGAGGTGCTCGTCATCGCGGGCCATCGAGGCGACCTCGCGCAGCGCCGTGGTGACTGGGTCGCGCTGCGCCGGGTCTGCCAC
Source organism: Pseudonocardiaceae bacterium (assembly GCA_009377865.1). Lineage (GTDB taxonomy): Bacteria > Actinomycetota > Actinomycetes > Mycobacteriales > Pseudonocardiaceae > WHSY01. The sequence goes on from WHTH01000015.1 coordinate 50,016, forward strand.
CCGGCCGCCCCACAGCACGTTGTCGAAGGCGATCACCCCACCGGGGCGGAGCAACTGCACGCCGGCCTCGAGATATCGGGGATACTCCGGCTTGGCGGCATCGACGAACACCAGGTCGTAGCCGCCGTCGGTCAGCCGGGGCAGCACCTCGAGCGCCTGGCCCATGATCAGCCGGAACCGGGACGCGGTGAACCCGGCGTCGAGGAAGGTCTGCCGCGCCGCCCGCTGGTGCTCGGGCTCCACGTCGATCGAGGTGAGCACCCCGTCGGCGGCCATCCCCCGCAGCAGCCACAGCCCGCTGGTGCCCGCGCCGGTTCCGACCTCGACGACCGACCGGGCGGACAGCGCGCCGGCGAGGAACCGAAGCGCGGCGCCACCGCCAGGTGCGATCGGCGTGCACCCGAGCTGGTGGCCGCGCTCGCTCGCCGTTGCGAGCACCTCATCCTCGGCGAGGTAGCCCTCCACGTAGTCACGCACGGCGTCCACACCGTGCCCGGCCCCGGTCGACGTCACGCTTCGCAGCGTAGCGCCGCGCGGTCGCCCGCCCGGCGGACGCCGCGCCGTCAGGGAGTTCTCAGGATGTTCTCAGCGCTTCCCCATTACCGTGTCGCCGTGCTGCGGGCACCATAGGTTGTGACCCAGTTGTCGTGACACCCGGTGCGGGGAACAGCGTGGACCGCGTCGGCGTTGTGTCCGTCGAGTGCGGGCGCCGAGCCGCCCACCGATCCGGAGGTGCAGACACACCCGATGACCAGCCAGCCGAGTCCGACCGGGATCGCCGGCCAGGAGCGCGACGCCACCCCCGTCGCCGGCGAGGGGTGGACGCCACCCACCTGGGACCAGGTGGTACGCGAGCACGCCGACCGGGTGTACCGGCTGGCTTACCGACTGTCGGGCAACCCGCACGACGCCGAGGACCTCACGCAGGAAACCTTCATCAGGGTCTTCCGCAACCTCGCGTCCTACCGGCCGGGGACCTTCGAGGGCTGGTTGCACCGCATCACCACGAACCTGTTCCTCGACATGGTGCGGCGCCGCTCCCGACTGCGGATGGAGGGACTCCCCGACGACACCGACCGGCTGCCCGGCGGCGGGCCGAGTCCCGAACAGGTCTACTCCGACACCCACCTCGATCCTCATCTGCAGACCGCGTTGGACGAGCTTGCCCCCGAATTCCGCGCAGCCGTCGTACTGTGTGATGTGGAGGGCCTGTCCTACGAGGAGATCGGTGCCACGTTGAGTGTCAAACTTGGCACCGTGCGCAGCCGGATACATCGAGGCAGGCAGGCGCTCAAGGCGGCGCTGGAACGGCGCCGCGAAGTCGCCGAAGAGGAGACGGGATGACCGACCTGCGTGGCCGCACCTTCTCCGCGCTGGTCGCAGGCCTCAACGCAGAACAGCACCTCGCCGTCGACGCCGTGGTGGCGTTCGTGGACGGTGAGCTGGAACCCGGCGCCCGGGATCGTGCCGTCGCTCACGTCGGCAGCTGTCCGGGCTGCGCCGCGGAGGTGGCTGCGCAACGGCAGGCCCGTACCGCCGTGCGCTCGGCCGGCGAGCCCGCTATACCGACCGGCCTGCTCGCGGCGCTGCGCTCGATTCCCGATACGGCGGATCTGCCGACGGCCCCCGACGGTCTCGCGGTCACCGGTGACGGCACCATCGTGCTGGCCCGGCAGCAGCCCGCCGGATCCGGAGCCACCATCCCGCTGGGATCGGCCCCACCGTTGGGTAGCACCATCCGGCTAGGCAGGGGCACCCGGCTGGCCACCGGCCGCGGCCCCGACGCGCGGCGTGGCACCGTCGTGTCAGGCCTGGTACTCGGAGCACTGATCATGGTCACACCGGGCGGCACCCCGGTGTCCGAAGGTCCGCGACCGCAGCCGCCACCTCCTGTCATCCCCGTCGTGGCGCCGGGTTCGCAGGCTCCGGCGGCGTCCCCCGAATCCTCCCCCGAATCCTCCCCCGAATCCTCCCCCGAATCCTCCACAGCACCCGAGCCGCTACCCCGGACCGACCTCGTACTGCGGCCGGTAGCGGTCGTGCCGCAGGATCGCGCCGTGCGGTGATCGTCGGCGCTACGCCGACTTCACCGCCGGCCGGTCACGCTGACCTGCAGTACGGATGCCCGGCGCAGGCGTCCCAGCACGCGATTCCCGGAGACGATGATCCCACCCGACGACCACGAGCAGAACCGGTCGCATGACGGCGATGCCACCTCGTCGCCGCCCCGAGTGGAGCCGCGCTCGCTGCAGCAGCCGGAAGTCGATGCCGAGTCGGCCCGGGTGTTCGGCAGACCGGCCGGTGTGGCCGGCTCGTTCGCCGCCTCCGGACAGCGTTCGACCAGCGCCGCGATCGGTTCGGCGCCACCCCCACCGGCCGCGCTGGTCTCGGCGTTCGGCCCTCCGGTCGGCTCGACGGAGCGGCTGCAGCGGCCGCCTGCCGAGAGCGGGAACCCTGCCGACGGCACGTCCGGGGCGGCGTTCTGGGGCCAGCACGATGGTCGCAGTCCCTGGCGCGACCCGGGCTCGGGCGCGGTGCTGGGGGCACCGGCACTGCACGAGCCCGAGCCCGAAGCCCGACAACCCGTCGAGGGTGCGCGGCTGAGCCTGCGCGAGGTGATCTTCGGCCGGCGGCTGGGCCCGGCATCGTTGGCGGTGTGCGGCGCCGTCGTGCTGCTGATCGGTGCGGTGGGTGGTCTGATGGGGCGCATCACCGCCGAGGGCGGCAGTCCGCTGACCGATCCGGATGCGACGCTGACCCAGCTCGAGCCCGCCGTCGAACGCCCCGCCGGATCGGTGGCAGCGGTCGCCGACCGGGTGTTGCCGTCGGTGGTGTCGATCGAGATCCGCACCGGCGACCAGGGCGGCTTCGGGTCCGGGGTGGTCATCGACGGCGATGGCTACGTGCTGACCAACAACCATGTCATCTCCGGCGCTGCGGGCAACCCCGATGCCGATCTCGAGACGGTCTTCGCGGACGGCACCCGGGTGCCCGCCAACCTCGTCGGTCGAGACCCGAAGACCGATCTCGCGGTGCTCAAGGTGGATGTCGCCAATCCCACCGTCGCGCGGCTGGGTCGTTCCGACAGCTTGCAGGCCGGGGACGGTGTGATCGCCGTCGGCTCGCCGCTCGGGCTGGCCAGCACGGTGACGACCGGGATCGTCAGTGCAGTCGACCGGCCGGTGCGGCTCGAAGGCGAGGGATCCGACACCAACGCCGTTATCGACGCCATCCAGACCGACGCCGCGATCAACCCCGGCAACTCTGGCGGGGCGCTGGTCGACTCCTCGGGTGCTGTGGTTGGTATCAACACCGCCATCCGCACCCTCGGCGGGGGCGAGGGCGGCTCGATCGGGCTCGGGTTCGCCATCCCGATCGACGACGCTCGCGCGATCGGTCAGGAGCTGATCAGGTCCGGCCAGATCAGTCACCCCGACCTCGGGGTCAACGCCGCGTCCGTGACCGATGGCGCCTCGGACGGGGCCCGAGTGCAGAACGTGCAGCAAGGCAGCGCGGCGGCCACGGCGGGGATCGTCGAGGGCGACGTCATCGTGCGGGTCGGCGACCGTGCCGTGGCCACCGCGGACGAACTCGAGGTCGCCGTCCGGGAAAACGACATCGGTGCGCGGGTGCCGATCGCGCTGGTCCGTGATGGTCGCCCGCTCACTGTGACCGCGACCTTGGCCTCGGATTGACCATCCAGCCGGCCCTTTCCCCGTAACCGGCGTGCCGAGCAGCTACGCTGAGGTTCGAATACGCTGAGGTTCGAATACCGGGGGCAGGCGGCAACGCGAGCGGCGGAGGTGCGCCGGATGTTCGGCAACATCGGCTGGAGCGAGTTCCTCATCCTCGTCGTGGCCGGGCTGTTCATCTTCGGCCCGGAACGGCTGCCCACCGCGGCCGCGTGGCTCGGGCGCACCGTGCGGCAGGTCCGGGAGTACGCGACCGGGGCGCGCGAGCAGCTGCGCTCGGAGCTGGGCCCGGAGTTCGACGAGTTACGCAAGCCGCTCGATGATCTGCGCGGGATCCGGAACTTCAACCCCCGCCGGATGGCCACCCGGCAGCTGTTCGAGGACCTCGACGACGAGCCCGACTACAAGCCCAAGCCCAACGGCTACGCGACGCCGCCGGGCCGCGGCACCCCGATCCCCAAGCCGCTGCAGCCCGGTGAGCGCGCCCCGTTCGACCCCGACGCCACCTGACCGCCGGAGGTCAAGCCGCCCAGGCAGGGATGAGTCAGGACATGGATGACCTAGGGCAGGGATGAGTCAGCGGCCGGCCGGGGTCACCGAGAGCAGCTTTCCGGCCAGCCCGCGGGAGCGGGTGGCGAGCCGGTCGGCGACCCGCCGCAGCACCTGGGATGCTGGTGCGTCCGGCTCGGCGAGCACCAGCGGAATGCCGGCGTCGCCGGATTCCCGTAGCCGTGGGTCGAGCGGGACCTGGCCGAGCAGCGGCACCTCACTGCCCACCGTGCGGGTCAGTGACTCGGCGACCACCTGACCACCGCCGGAGCCGAAGACATCCATCTTGCGGCCGTCCGGCAGCTCCATCCAGGACATGTTCTCCACCACGCCGACGAGCTTCTGGTGGGTCTGCATCGCGACCGCGCCGGCCCGCTCGGCCACCTCGGAGGCCGCCTGCTGCGGGGTGGTGACCACCAGCAGTTCGGCGTTGGGCATCAGTTGCGCCACCGAGATCGCGATGTCGCCGGTGCCGGGCGGCAGGTCGAGCAGCAACACGTCCAGGTCGCCCCAGAACACGTCGGACAGGAACTGCTGCAACGCGCGGTGCAGCATCGGCCCGCGCCACACCACCGGGTCGTTGCCGGGCTTGAACATCCCGATCGAGATGACCTTCACGCCGTGCGCCTGCGGCGGCATGATCATTTTCTCGACCTGAGTCGGCCGATCGACGGTCCCCAGCATGCTGGGGACGGAGTGCCCGTAGATGTCGGCGTCGACCACGCCGACCGACAGCCCGCGCTCGGCCATCGCCGCGGCGAGGTTGACGGTCACCGATGACTTGCCGACCCCGCCCTTGCCGGATGCCACGGCGTAGACCCTGGTCAATGAGCCCGGCTCGGCGAACGGGATGCGGGGCTCCTCGGAGTCACCGCGCAGCGAGCGGCGCAGTTCGGTGCGCTGCTCGTCACTCATCACGTCCAGTTCGACGCGCACGCCGGCGACGCCCGGCACCGCGGTGACGGCCTCGGTCACCCGGGTGGTGATGGTGTCCTTCATCGGGCACCCGGCGACCGTCAGCCACACCGCGATGTCGACCACACCGCCATCACCGACGGTCACGTCCTTGACCATGCCGAGTTCGGTGATCGGCTTGTGGATCTCGGGATCCTCGACTCCGGACAGCGCGGAGCGGATCGCGTCGACCGACGGGGCGGCCTCGGTGGAGATCACGGGTTCCTAGCACCGACCTTCCTGCGTACTCGAGTGCGTCACTCCCCATCGTAGGCGTCGACCTGGTCTCGAGCCTGCGTACCAGGACGTCAGCCCCTCCCGGGCCGCCGGGGCGGGGTGCGCCGGTCGGTCGCCGGACGGTGTGGTTGCGCCGCGTCCAGCTCTGGGCCCCGCTGCTCGGCCAGCCGGGACAGCTCTGAGCGCAGGAAGTCACGGGTGACGACCTCGCCGACCGACAGCCGCAGCGCGGCCAGCTCGCGTGCGAGGTACTCGGTGTCGGCCTTGGTCCGCTCGGCGCGGGCGCGGTCCTCCTCCAGCGCGACGCGGTCACGGTCGTCCTGCCGGTTCTGTGCCAGCAGGATCAGCGGAGCCGCGTAGGCCGCCTGGGTGGAGAAGGCCAGGTTGAGCAGGATGAACGGGTAGGGATCCCACCGCAGGTACATCACCAGTACGAGGTTGAGCGTGATCCACACCGCCACGAGCACCGTCTGCACCGCGAGGAAGCGGCCGGTGCCGAGGAAGCGGGCGATTCGCTCCGAGAGCCTGGCGAAGGTGTCGGGGTCGACCCGCGGCGCGAGCCGTCGCGGTCCGCGGGGCTGGTCCAGCCGGCGCGCGCGCAGCTCAGCCACGGGGCACCGGCTTCAGCCAGTCGGGGCCGGTCAGGTCCGCGCTGCCGCGCTGCCGCCAGTCGTCGGGCAGCGCCGCGTCCAGCACGTCGTCAACGCTCACCGCCCCGACGAGATGGTCCTCCGAGTCGACGATCGGCGCGCACACCAGGTCGTAGGCGGCGAAATAACGGGTGACCTCGGTGAGCGTGGCGTCCGGGGCCAGCCGGGCCAGCTCGACGTCCAGGATGCCCGCCACCAGCTCGGACGGTGGCTCGCGCAGCAACCGTTGCAGGTGCGCGCACCCGAGATAACGGCCGGTGGGGGTCGATGTGGGCGGGCGGCAGGCGAACACCATGCTCGCCAGCGCCGGGGTGAGGTCGGGGTTGCGGACCCGTGCCAGCGCCTCGGCAACGGTGGCATCCGGGGCGAGCACCACCGGTTCGGGCGTCATCAGGCCGCCCGCGGTGTCGGCCGAGTAGGTCAGCAGGCGGCGCACCGGGGCCGACTCCTCGGGGGCCATCAGTCCCAGCAGCCGCTCCTGGTCGGGTTGCGGCAGCTCGCCCAGCAGGTCCGCCGCGTCGTCGGGGTTCATCGCCTCGAGCACATCGGCGGCCCGCTCCTCGTCCAGGTGGCCGAGCAACTCGGCCTGCTCGTCCTCGGACAGCTCCTCGAGGACGTCGGCCAGCCGATCGTCGTCGAACGCATCGGCCACCTCCTGGCGGCGCTTGGGCGGCAGCTCCCGCATCGCGTTGGCCACCTCGACGGCCCGCATGCCCTCGAACACCGCGAGCAGCTGCTCGGCGCCCTGCCCGCCCGCGGACATCTCGGCCAGCGTGAGCCCGGTCACCTCGTCCCAGCCCAGCACCTGCACCGGGCCGCGGCGGCCGAGCCGCCCGGTGCGCTGCCGCACCGCGAGCTTGCCGATCACCCAGTCGCGGGTCCGGATCTGCTCGACCCCCGCGTCGACCACCACCCCGGTGCCACCGGCCGCCATCCCCACCCGGGCGTCGAGGATCTCGCCGATCACCAGCGCCTCGTTCGGGCGCTGCGAGAAACGCCGCAGGCTCACCGTGCCGGTGGCCAGCGCCACCGCCCCGGGATCGATGGAGGTGATCCGCAGCATGGGGACGAAGATGCGCTGCCGGATCGCGAGCTCGACGACGAGGCCCAGCACCCGGGGTGGCTGCGTCCCGATCCGCAGCGCAGCCACCAGGTCCCGGACCTTGCCGATCTGCTCGCCGTCCGGGCCGAACACCGGCATGCCCGCCATGCGGGCCGCGAAGACCCTCGTCGCCGTGGCCACCCGCTCAGGTTAACGGTGCACTTCGCGCCTGGGAGTGGCAATGCGGAGACGCGGTTTGCCGCCGACCAGCAGGGCCACTCACGAGGTGGTTGTGACGCCGCCTACATCGTGGTGCCTCCGGTGCGGGGACCGTGCCACGATCGGGAATTCGACCTGTCGCTATGAGGAGGTCGCCACGATGAGCGAGGCCATCAGCGCGCGCCGGCTGCGTCCCCGCCGTTCGTGTCTGGCGGTGCCGGGCTCGAACCCGAAGATGATCGACAAGGCCAAGGGCCTGCCGGCGGACCAGGTGTTCCTGGACCTCGAGGACGCCTGCGCGCCGCTCGCCAAGCCCGGCGCGCGCAAGACGATCGTGGCTGCGCTCAACGCCGGTGGCTGGGGTGACAAGACCCGCGTGGTGCGGGTCAACGACCTGAGCACCGAGTGGACCTACCGTGACGTCGTCGAGGTCGTCGAAGGTGCCGGTGCTGACCTGGACTGCATCATGCTGCCCAAGGTGCAGCGCGCCGATCAGGTCGCCTGGCTGGACATGACGCTGACGCAGATCGAGAAGACGATGGGCTACCTGGTGGGGCGCATCGGCATCGAGGCGCAGATCGAGGCCGCCAAGGGCCTCATCGAGGTCGACGCCATCGCCGCCGCCTCGCCGCGGATGGAGACGATCGTCTTCGGCCCGGCCGACTTCATGGCCTCGATCAACATGAAGACGCTGGTGGTGGGGGAGCAGCCGCCGGGCTACGACACCGGCGACGCCTACCACTACATCCTGATGCGCATCCTGATGGCCGCGCGCGCCAACGACCTGCAGGCCATCGACGGGCCGTACCTGCAGATCAAGGACGTCGACGGGTTCCGCCGTATCGCGGATCGATCGGCCGCCCTGGGCTACGACGGCAAGTGGGTGCTGCACCCCGGCCAGATCGACGCCGCGAACCAGACGTACTCACCATCGCAGGATGACTACGACCACGCCGAGAACATCATCGACGCCTACCAGTGGTACACCTCCGAGGCTGGCGGTAGGCGCGGTGCGGCGATGCTCGGTGACGAGATGATCGACGAGGCGTCCCGCAAGATGGCCCGGGTCGTCGTGGGCAAGGGTCGCGCCGCGGGCCTGGTGCGCACCGACAAGTGGACCCCGCCCGAGGACTGACCCCGATACCACCTCGACAACGATCAGCCGGGCTCGGCGGCGGCGATGCCCTGGCGGCAGCCACGTTCCAGCGCGCGCTGCCGGCGCAGCCGCTCCAGCAGCCGCAGCGGTGCGGGGTCGAGCCCGGGCTGGCCGTCGCGCTCGGTGACGGCCAGCAGGTCGCCGCCGGTGCGCCAGCAGGTGAACGTGCGTATCGCCGCCGACGAGTCGATCCGGTGCGCTGCCCGAGCTCGGCTTCGCCTGCGGGCTGGGCACGTTGTCACTGCTGGAAGGCGACGTCGTGGCGGGTGCCGGCGCTCGTTGCGCCCGGTCGATGGTTACCTTCCGGTGCTGCGCACGCCACCGTCACCCGATCCCGCGCTGCTCGACGCCTACGAACTGACCGACTCCGAGCGAGCCGAATGGTGGTGCGACCGGCTCGCCCGCGTGCGCGCAGAACTCGACCACGGCGGGTTTGGACAGGCATAGTGGAAGTGGCCCGCCGTGCGGGCTGCTGCGGCACCCGCTTCCGACTCACTCAGCAGTTGTCCCTCCCTGGTGACGCCCGGCCCGCGTACGCTCCGGCGCATGAACCCACCCGTTCCCGGCGTTCCGGACCCGCTCATGCCCGGAACCAGCCGGTTCCTGCTCATGCCGAGCGGTGGCCGGGTCATGCCCAGTTCAGCGCCGCCGTCGGGCCAGGCCACGCGCCCATTTGGCCTCCGCTATGCAGTCCGCCCCGTCGAGTGCGGAAAGCACAGCAAACGGCCGACGAACAAGACCCGCACCGAGCAGACACAGATCACTGACGATGGCCGGGTCGTCGGGGTCAAGCCGGACACGGTTCACTACGTTGAGATGGACGAGGAGTGAGCGAAGCTGAGGCTGGCGTCGTGCTGGTGATCGCGCAGGCCGAGGATGCCACGGCTGATCTGGTCGTGGATGCGCTGCGCGCCCGGGGTGCCGAGGTGGCCCGCATCGACACGGCCGACTTCCCGCGCCGGCTCTCCCTCGCCGCCGCGCCGGACCGCATCGACGTGCCTGGCTACCTGTGCACCGAACATCATCTGATCGATCTGGCGGTCGTGCGCAGCGTGTACCGTCGCAGTCCCGCCCGCTTCGCGTTCCCCGACGGCATGTCGGGCCCGGAGGAACGGTTCGCCACGGTGGAGTCGGTTTACGGGCTGGGCGGTGTCCTCGCCGCGCAGCCGTGGCGATGGATCGACCATCCGAGCGCTGTCGCCGACGCGTCCTACAAGCCAAGGCAGCTCCAGGTCGCCGCCCAGCGCGGGTTGACGGTCCCGCGGTCGCTCGTGACGAACATTGGCGCCCGGGTCCGCGCGTTTGCCGCCGAGGTCGGCGGCACCATCGTATACAAATCGCTCGGCACCGGCGTCGTCGCCGAGCAGGACGATCTGCGGCTCGTCTACACCTCTCGCCTGACCGCATGCGAGCTCGACGACCCCGCGATCGCGCTGAGCTGTCACCTGTTCCAGGAGTGGGTGCCGAAGGCGTTCGACGTGCGGCTCACAGTCGTCGGCGAGCGGTGCTTCGCGGTCGCGATCCGCACCGAGCACCCGGATGCGGTGATCGATTGGCGCCACAGGTACGACGCGCTGCGATACGAGGTGATCGACACCCCGGCCGCGGTGCGTTCCGGCGTCCTCGCCTTCCTGCACGCCTTCGGTCTCACCTTCGGTGCTTTCGACTTCTCGGTCACACCCGACGGTTCATGGTGGTTCCTGGAGTGCAACCCGGCCGGGCAGTGGGGGTGGATCGCTGAGGAGACCGGGCTCCCGATCGCGGATGCGATCGCCGACGAGCTGGTGCATGAGGCATGACCATGCCGTCGACGTCTGCCCTCGAACTGGCCGATGCGCTCGTCACCGGTGGAGCGGTGCGCAGCACGTGGCTGCGGCGGGCGTTCGAGGAGATCCCGCGGCACGTGTTCGTGCCGCGGTTTTTCCGGTCCGAGGCGGGCTGCGAGGTGCTCATCGACGGTGACTCGGCCGAACAGCACGACGAATGGCTGCGGGGCGTCTACACGGATGAGGCGCTCACGGTGCAGCTCACGTCGACACACGACGAGACCATCGCCGTGGGTCGTCCCACGAGTTCCAGCTCCGCGCCCACCGTGATGGCCGGGATGTTGGAGGCGCTCGACCTTGAGCCCGGGCATCGCGTACTGGAGATCGGCACCGGCACAGGCTACAACGCCGCGCTTCTCAGCCACCGGGTCGGCGCAGCGAACGTTGTGACCATCGAGCTCGATCGAGGTCTCGCCGGTGCCGCTTCGCGGGCGTTGGCCGAGATCGGCCTCCATCCATCGGTACAGGTCGGCGACGGGAATGTGGGCGTGCCGGAGTCGGCGCCGTTCGACCGGATCATCGCCACCGCGTCAGTAGACCACGTGCCACCCGCCTGGATCACCCAGCTCGCCCCCGGTGGCGCGATCGTCGCTGACCTACGGGGCAGCCTGTCGGGCTCGCTGGTCTGGCTGATCGCCGCCGCCGCCGACGTTGCCGAGGGCCGGTTCCTCGACCTGCCCGGAGCCTTCATGCCGATGCGGACCCGGCTCGACAGCCCCCTTCGTGACGGGGAGACCTGGCATCAGGTACTCGACCAGCGCAACCCGCAGCGGGCTACGACGCCCGTCAACGCCGCACCGGCGGCCGACTGCCCGTCACTGCGGTTCCTGCTGCAACTGCACCTGGCCGGGCGCCGCGTGCGCGGGTTTCTCCGTTCGCCTGGCAACACCGAATTGTCCGGCCACGCTACTGACGCCAGCTGGTTCACCGTGGGACTGCGCGCCGATGACGACGGCCTGTTCCCGGTGGCACAGGGCGGGCTCGGGCGGCTGTGGGACACGGTGGAGGCATGCTGGGCGCTGTGGCACCGCCTGGGCCAGCCAGGCATCGAGCGTTTCGGCGTCACTGCACCGGATGTCGCCGACCTGCAGTACGTGTGGCTCGATCACCCCGACTCGGGATATCGCTGGCCGCTACCCTTGTAAGTCCCGGTGTGCCCGAGCCGGATGGGGCCGCGGCCCTGGCGCTAGGTCGTTACGCTGGGTGGGAGACCACAAGCACCGAGCGAGAGCGGTGAGCAACGTGGATGCCGAGGACAGCCGCAGCATCGGCCGTCGGCTGCGCGAGATCCGCGCTTGGCGGGGTATGACGCAGAAGGCCGTCGCCGAGCTGGCCGGATTCACTGAGGGCTACCTGTCCCGGATTGAACACGGTCAGTGCCCCGTGGAGCGCCGATCGACACTGGAGGCATTCGCCGCAGCATTGCGTGTGGCGCCGTCCGAGTTAGCTGAGCAGGCGTTCCCTCCGGCGGCCGCCGACCCGGTGACGGGCGAGGCGCAGGCCACGGTGACCGCGCTTGAGGTGGCGCTGTCTGACCTCGACCTCGGCGCACCCCTCGATGAGACGGCCCGCCCGTGGCCGGCCGTTGCCGCCGACATGGACAGGCTCAACACGGAGCTGCGACCCGCGACGGATTACGCGGCACAGGGGCTGGTGTTGCCCGGCCTGCTCCGAGAGCTGCACACGCTCTACGTCATTGACCGGGAGCACCGGCCCGACGTGCTACGCGCGCTGATCGACTGCTACCACGCGGCAGGGATCATGCTGAAGAACCTCGGGGTGCGCGGGCTGCCGGCGCTGGCCGCCATCCACGCCCGCCGGGTCGCCGAGGAGCTGGAAGACCCGGCGTGGTTCGGGCTGGTCGCGTGGCTGCGAGCATCGACCATCGGCAGCGCTGGCCGTCCCCGGATGCTCGACCTGTCCGTGCAGGGCGCCGACGCGCTGGCCGCACACCTGGACGATTCGCGGTGTCGCCAGATGTACGGGGCGCTGCACCTCAACGCGGCGCTCGCGTCAGCGGCGATGCGCCGGCCCGCGGACGCCGCGGCTCACCTCGGCGAGGCGTCCGGGATCGCAGATGCACTCCCGGAAGGTCCTAATAGGCACGGGTTCGGCAGCCTGTACTTCGGGCCGGACAACGTCGGGATCTGGCGCGTATCAATCGAGGTCGAGCTCGGCGACCCGGGCCGCGCCCGCGAGCTGGCCCGTGGCGTTCACCCGTCGGAGGTGCCGTCCGCGGCGCGTCAGGGCATGTTCTGGGCTGATCTGGGTCGTGGCCTGGCAACCCAGCGCGGTACTCGTGATGACGCCGTGGCCGCGCTGTTGCGCGCTGAGAAGATCGCGCCTCAGCGCATCCGCCCAAACCCGTTCGTCCGCGAGACCGTCACCGACCTCATGCAACGAGCGCGGCGTGACGCCGGGGGCCGGGAGCTGCGCGGCATGGCCCACTGGATGGGTATAGCTGGCTGACGGTCGGACTTGGCTGTGAGGCAAGCTCGCAGCGTCCGAACGGGTGACGGTTTACGAGCATGAAAGGTCACCCTCGACCGCGTTCATAGCGTCCCGCACCATGATCGTTGATGTGGCGCTGTTGCTGGCAGCGGTGTTCGGTCCGGCGGCCGTTGCGCTGGTGTTTGCGCCCGTGCTGGCCCGTCCGACCATGCGGCCGCCGCGCCCGGCCAGCAGGCACCGGGCGGGCACCCGGTGATCGGGCAGACCTACCCGTCGACGCCGTATGTGCGGCGCCTGACGGCCGCCAACGGGTGGCACGGGCAGCTGATCCGCGACCGCCACGGCCAGCCCGTGGCGGTCGTGACCGTGCGCATCGGCCCGACGTGGACGGATGCCGTGGCCATCGAGGGTGAGGACCGGGTGATCGCCATGCGCCACCGCACCAACGACGACGGGCTGATCCTGCCCACCGAGCTGCCCGGCACCTCGGGCGCGGTGTGGCAGCGCGACGGCCGCGCCGAGGACGTGCTCGCAGAGCTCTGCGAGCTGCCGGATTCGTTCGGGGGCAGCCGGTGAACCAGCTACAGACCGAGACGCGCGGCCGCTTCCGATGGCTCAAGACCGTCGAGTGCGACGACGACGCGGGCGTGACGTTCCGCACCGCCCGCGCGCAGCTTCCGACCGGGCTCTTCGTTGAGCGGGTCAACACCTGCGAGGGCGACGGCACGGTCGCGGCGATGGTGTTCGTCACTGACCTCGCGGGCTGCGAGGTCACGCTGTCCACCGAGCAGTCCGCCGAGCTGCGCGCCGCGCTGGGCGAGCTGCCCGCTCCCGATCAATCCGATTCCGACCCGGTGCACTTCGGGTCGCCCCAATCGCCCGGCCAGGCGTGGAAACCTCAGAGGTCCGTCGCGGTCCCCTGAACGCCGGGCCGGTTGTGGGGCATGCATACGTTCCTCCGACCCTTCCGGCTCGGCGCCTTTCCCGGCGGGCCGCCGGTCGAGCCGTCCCCTTCGCGGGCTCCCGGTGGTCCGCCGGGCTCCACGTTGGGGGGCGGCCAGCCGGTCCCAACCGGTTTCCGACTGTCCAGCGTAGGGCGCCGGTGAGGGTCTTCACAGCACGGACCCGGCCGCAACCGCCATACTGGCGGGCAACCCGATACCGCCCGTGATGAAAGGGGCCCCGCCATGGCCCGGCTCGCCCAGACCGCCGGTCTGTCCGAGATCCAGCAGGAGATCCTGTCGACCGTCAAGACGTTCGTCGACAAGGAGATCATCCCGGCCGCGCAGGAGCTGGAGCACTCCGACACCTATCCGGCCGAGATCGTCGAGGGGATGAAGGAGATGGGCCTGTTCGGGCTCACCATCCCCGAGGAGTACGGCGGGCTGGGCGAGTCGCTGCTGACCTACACGCTGGTCGTCGAGGAGATCGCCCGGGGTTGGATGAGCGTCTCGGGAGTGATCAACACCCACTTCATCGTGGCTCATATGATCCGCCACCACGGTACCGAGCAGCAGAAGCAGCACTACCTCCCGAAGATGGCCGAGGGCAGCATCCGCGGCGCGTTCTCCATGTCCGAGCCCGACCTCGGATCCGACGTCGCGGCGATCAAGACCCGGGCCAAGCGCGATGGCGACTCCTACGTGATCGACGGCTCGAAGATGTGGTTGACCAACGGGAGCACGGCGAACCTGGTGGCGACCCTGGTCAAGACCGATGAGGGTGCCGAGAAGGCGCACCAGAACCTGACCGCCTTCCTGGTCGACAAGCCGGAAGGCTACGGCGAGGTGGCGCCGGGTCTCAGCGTTCCCGGAAAGATCGACAAGATGGGTTACAAGGGGGTCGACACCACCGAACTGGTGTTCGATGGCCATCGCGTCGCCGCCGACGCTGTACTTGGTGGAACACCGGGCAAGGGCTTCGCGCAGATGATGGACGGTGTCGAGGTCGGCAGGGTCAACGTGGCTGCCCGGGCCTGCGGGATCGCGATCCGGGCTTTCGAACTGGCGGTCGACTACGCGCAGCAGCGCAAGACGTTCGGCAAGCCGATCGCGCAGCACCAGGCGATCGGATTCAAGCTCGCCGAGATGGCCACCAAGGTCGAGGCGGCGCACCTGATGATGGTCAATGCGGCCCGTCTCAAGGACTCCGGCGCCCGCAACGATGTCGAGGCCGGCATGGCCAAGCTCATCGCCAGCGAGTATTGCAAGGAGGTCACCGACGATGCCTTCCGCATCCACGGTGGCTACGGGTACTCCAAGGAGTACGAGATCGAGCGGCTGATGCGCGAGGCGCCGTTCCTGCTGATCGGCGAGGGCACCAGCGAGATCCAGAAGACGATCATCAGCAAGGGGCTGCTGCGGGAGTACGCTTCACGGGGGTGACGGCTCGGCACGGCTGTAACAGCGGTGCGACACTGCACGGTGGTGATGATCGTTGGCAGGATGGGTTACCCCGCACCGGAGGTGATGCACCGTGACCAGCCCGTTCAGCGGCCAGAGCCAGATGCCTGGCCTGCCGACTCCACCCAGCGGCTGGCCCATCGGCTCGTACGCCACCTACGCGGAGGCCCAGCGCGCCGTCGACCACCTCGCGGACAACGAGTTCCCGGTGCAGGAGGTCACCATCGTCGGGGTCGATCTGATGCTGGTCGAGCGGGTGCTGCGCCGGCTGACCTGGGGGCGGGTGCTGGCCGGGGGTGCCGCATCGGGGGCGTGGTTCGGCCTGCTCGTCGGGGTGCTGCTCAGCATCTTCTCCGAGCCGGGGCCCGGCTACTACGGCCCGATCCTGGTCGGGCTGGTCACCGGTGTGGTGTTCGGGATGGTCTTCGCAGCGGTCGGGTACGCGTCCTCCCGCGGCCGGCGCGATTTCGCCTCGGCCAACCAGCTGGTCGCCGGGCGTTACGACGTGCTGTGCCAGCCGCGCAACGCCGAGAAGGCTCGTGACCTGCTGGCCAAGCTGTCGCTGGGCGGCGGCTCGGGCGCCTAGAACTGCTCGGCAGGCTCCGTGGACATCTCGGCGTTGTCCACAGGTTCGCCGAAACGCCGTCTCCGGGCAGGCTTTCGGTGGTGGACATGGTCCGACCTCGACCGGTTCGAGCCGGTCGGGGCCCGGCTCCGCCGCGGTTCCCGCCGTCTTGACGCCCCGCGCGCGCATCGTGTCACCGGCGCGCGCGAAGCTACGCGCGCGTGGCGAGAAATCGCGCGCGTCGGCAGGGAAGCGAGCGGGGCAACCGTGCTGGCCTTCTACACACCTGCCGACGGCGCCCCCGTCTGCAGCGAGCCGTCGGCGATGGTGGCCGGCATGAAGTTCCGAGCAGGTGCAGGTGTTCGACCCCGCTTCGGGCCGCAATCTCACCGCGTGACACGCCGTGCGCCGAGGGTGCGTCACACGACCCGGACTGGACCAGCAGGGTACGAGGTTGCACACTGAACCCACCGCCGAGCGCCCGGAGAATTGCTCGGCCGACCGGGAGGGATCCATTCATGCGCGTCCGTATCGCCCGCCGCGCGGGTTTCGTCGCCAGCCTTGCGCTGGCCATGTTGGCTGCGGTTTTACTGCCCTCACCGGCCGTGGCGGCGCCGCAGTTCGCCGCGGCGGACGAGGCGACCGTGCAGCCCGGTGTCGTGACCAATACCGAGGGCGCCGAATGCACCTCGAACTTCATCTTTACCGACGGCACGGACGTGTTCATCGGGATGGCCGCCCATTGCGCCGGCACCGGCCCCGCGACTGCGACCGACGGCTGCACGTCCGAGTCACGGCGCCTGGGCACCGAGGTGGCGATCGACGGAGCAAGCCAACCGGGCACGCTGGTCTACAGCTCGTGGCTGGCCATGCAGGACAACGGCGAGGACGACGTCAACGCCTGCACGTTCAACGACTTCGCGCTCGTCGAACTCGACCCGGCCGATGTCTCGATCACCAACCCGAGCGTGCTCTCCTTCGGTGGGCCCACCGGCCTGGACACCGATGGCACGGAGTCGGGCGAGACGGTGTACAGCTACGGCAACTCGCCGCTGCGCGGTGGGGTGCTGCAGGAGAAGACCGGTGTCAGCACCGGGACTACCGGCGGCGGTTGGTCGCATCAGGTCGTGACGGTCACCCCGGGTATCCCCGGTGACTCCGGAAGCGGCTTCCTGGACGCCGACGGCGAGGCGTTCGGCGTACTGAGCACGCTGGCGATCGCGCCGCTCCCCGGCAGCAACGGGGTCACGGACCTGGCGATGGCGCTCGACTACGCCAACACCCACGGCGGCCTCGGAGAGGTGTCGCTGGTGGAGGGCACCGAGCCATTCGCGCCGTCGTTGCTGCCGTTAGGCCTGTGACCGAAGCCCCCGACCGCTAGAGCCAGCCGTTGCGCCGGAAGCTGTGGTAGAGCGCCCCGCACGCTGCCGCGATCAAGGCCAGCACGGCGTAGTAGCCGTAACGCCACTGCAGCTCGGGTATATTCTCGAAATTCATGCCGTAGATGCCCGCGATCATCATC
>WHTH01000037.1 GCA_009377865.1 Pseudonocardiaceae bacterium
CCGATGATCTCCTCGACCTGCTGGCGCACGCCCTCCAGGGCGATGCCCAGCGACTCGAGGGCCTTGGCGGCGACGCCCTCGCCCTCGTGGATCAGACCCAGCAGGATGTGCTCGGTGCCGATGTAGTTGTGGTTGAGCATCCTGGCCTCTTCTTGGGCCAGGACGACCACCCGCCTCGCGCGGTCGGTGAACCTCTCGAACATTCGCACTCCTGACTGCTGCGGCGTCACGGAGAATGTGCTGGCCCGATCGTCGAACCCGGACATCCCCGTGCCATCACTGTAGCTGCCGCGGGGTATATACCGCGCTACCCGCAGCAGCGGCGGCCAACCCGACTCCGGGTCCAACGTGCCCTACGGTGCCCGGATTCCGCGAGACGTGAGCCGGCTGTCCGCTGAGGGTGAACGCCCGCCGCGTGCGCGGACCCGGACGGGTGGTTTACGGCCCCCCGGTTCACGTCTACCTCCCAACCTATTAGGTTAGGCATGCCTGACCCATAGAACCGAGGAGGAGGGTGGCGTGCCACGAGCGACAGTGGCTTCCCGCTTCACGCGTCCGGCGGCACCGACCGACGCATCACCGCACCCGGTTGCCGCCGCGCTGGCCGGCGTGGACCGGGCAGTGGGCTGGATGTCGTGGCAGGTGGTCGTGAGCGACACGATGACAGCGGGATGGTGGCGCTGCGAGCAGGTGTTGGGCGACCCGGGCTTCTTCACCTGCTGGCGGGCGGCCATCGCCCGGCGGCTGGCGGAGTGGCACAGCGACCTGACCGTAGCCGACGTGCCCGAACGCACCCCCGCCGGCTACGTCTTGCAGTGGTACCTCGGCATCCCCGGCTACACCGGGTCGATGCTTTTCCACCATGCCCGGCGGGTGCCCGCACTCGAGCCGTGCCGGCTGTCGTTCCGGCTCGAACCGGCCTGGGTGGCGACGATCGGGCTGCGACCCGGCACGTTCTGGTGCCTGCCCGACGACCCCGAGCGTGACCATCCTGACGCTGTCGTGGTGCCCGACGAGGTGGCGCTGGCAGCCGTGCTGCGCCAGCAGGTGGTCGCACACGCCCAGTGCTTCCTGCAGGTCTACGGGCCGACGGTGCGCTTCGGGCGCCGGACGCTGTGGGCGGCGGTCACCGATGTGCTCGACACCGGGCTGCTGCTGGCCGGGCGTTCCCGGGGTGACGACGGAGCCGGCGTGGCCGATGCGCGGCTGGTGCTCGCCGAGCACTACGAGCCGCTGACGTCGGCCTCGACGACTCAGCAGGTCGTCGACGAGCGCGGCCGCGCGCACTGGACCCGGCAACGCGGGTCGTGCTGCTTCTACTACGCGCTGCCGGGCGTGGAGCAGCCCTGCGCGACGTGTCCGCGCGTCGGCGACGCCGAGCGCGCCCGCATCCTCGGTGAGCTCCACGCGAGGTGAACCCGGCCGCGGTGAGGTTCGCGGGCTATCTTGCCGCCCGTGTCCGACATCGCCCCGCTGTTCGCTGTCCTCGCCGTGGTGCTGGTTCTGGCGCTGGGCCTGTTGGTGGGCCTAGCGGGGCTGCTGGTGCGCTCGCGACTGGCCCGCCGGGCGCGTGCCGAATCCGAACCGGTGGCCGTCGCGACCAAGGACCGGCCGTATCCCGCCATCGTCATCAACCCGAGCAAGTTCGATGATCTCGGGAGGGTGCATGCCCTGATCGCGGCGGTGTGCGTCGAACTCGGCTGGGCCGAGCCGCTGTGGCTGGAGACAACCGTGTCCGACTCCGGGTTCGGGCAGGCCAGCGAGGCCGTCGAGTCCGGCGCGGACGTCGTGCTGGCCTGCGGCGGTGACGGCACGATGCGCTTCGTCGCGCAAGCGCTGGCCGGTACCGGGGTGGCCATGGGGGTGCTGCCCGCGGGCACCGGCAACCTGCTCGCCCGCAACCTCGACATGGAGCTCAACGACCTCGCCGGTGCCACTCGCATCGCACTGACCGGGGACGACCGCGCCGTCGACGTCGGCCGGGTACGGGTCGACGATGCCCTCGAGGAAGAGGTCTTCCTGGTGATGGCCGGGATGGGCTTCGACGCTGCGATCATGGCCGGCGCGCCGGCTGAGCTCAAGGCACGGGTCGGGCCGTTCGCCTACGTCATGGCGGGGTTGCGCAGCTTGCACGGCCCTCGGGTCAGGATCAGTTTGACGATCGACGACGAGCCGGTACTGCAGCGGCGCATCCGGACCGTTGTCGTCGGAAACTGCGGCAAGCTGCTGGGCGGGCTGGTGCTGATGCCCGACGCCGAGGTCGACGACGGCACGCTCGACGTGGTGATCCTCGCGCCCAACGGCATCGTGGGATGGGCAGCGGTCAGCGCCCGGGTGCTGACCCGACGGCGCAAGGGTCACCGCCGCGTCGAGCACTGGCAGGCACAGCGGGTCACGATCACGGCAGAGGTGGCCCAGCAGGCCCAGTTCGACGGCGACCCGATCGGCGACGCCCGGACATTGCGGATGCGGGTCGATCCCGGCGCACTGCTGGTGCGTGTCCCGGCGGTGCCCGGCAGGGTGGAGCCGTGACCGCCGGTCAGCGGGGCGCGGCGGCGTCGACTGCGGCGCGCAGCCCGGCCGGCGAGACGTCCTGTAGCTGCTCCCCGTTGACGAGCACGGTCGGCGTGGCATTGATCCCGGCACGGGAGGCGGCATCGGTGAGGCGCTGGCTCCAGCCCTCGTAGCGACCCTGCCGGACGCATTCGGCGAAGTCGTCACCGGAGCCGGCCGCCCGGCCGATCTCGATCAGCCGCTCGGTCGGCAGCCCGTCACCGCCCTCGGGCGGTTGCACGGTGAACAGCTGCTCCTCGAACTCCGGGAAGACGTCGGAAGCGGCCGCACAACCCGCTGCCGCCGACGAGCGGCTGGAATACCCGGTGGAGGAGAACCGGTCGAGATAGGCCACCGGGTGATAGATCACCCGCACCTTCCCCGAGTCCACGAGCTGGCCGATGGTGTCCCCGGTGCGCTGCTCGAACGCCGCGCACGCCGGGCACTGGAAGTCGATGTAGGAGTCCAGCGTGACCGGGGCATCGGGCGAGCCGACCGGGATGCCCTGCTCGGTGGCGCCGGGCGGAACAGCGGCCGAGGCCGGCTCCCGCTGCGCCTGGTAGAGCCCGAACCCGATCGCGCCGGCGAACACCACCAGCACCGCCACCGCGGCACCGACCAGCGCCGCCGATCGCCGCTTCTCGGAGCCCCGCTGCGCCGCCATCATCTTGCCGGCTCCCGCCTTCGGACGTCGGTTGCTCATCGCCGCTCCTGTGCGTTCGTCCCGAGCAGCCATCCATCCACCGCGAAGCGGCTCCGGGGCCACCATGTCAGCAGACCGGCCAGCGCCAGCAGGCCGGCATCGCGCGCCAGTTCGGGGCCGTAGCTCGGTTCCTGCCCCGGACCGAGCTCGCCACCGGAACCGAAACAACCGCAGTCGATCCGCAGCCCCCTGGCCCAGGCCGCGGCGATCCCGACCACGAATGCTGCCAGCAGCAGCGCGGACAGCACCGCCCCGACGCGCACACCGAGCCCGGTGATCAGCAGCACACCGAGCACGAGCTCAGCCGCAGGCAGTCCGGCCCCGACGATCTGGACGACCGGTTCCGGCAGCAGTTGGTAGGCGCGCACCGCGCGGACCGAGGCGGCCGGGTCACCGATCTTCAGCACCCCCGCCACGACCCAGACGGTGCCCAGCGCCAGCCGTGCGACAGTCGCCACCCACGGCAGTACGGCAGCGGCCCGGCCCGTCTCGACGGTCATCATCTAGATGGTCGCCTGCCGTCCCGTCCCGGTTCCCGCCCGATCGGGGGAGGCGACCAGGCGCCCGGAAGCGGCGTGTTGCGCGAGACCCCGCAGCGGGCCACCATCACCCCCCGGCGTCGTGGCCGAGGTCTCGTCGATGGCGTGCGCGCGAACGTCGGTGTGTGACAGCGCCCACCGGGTCGCCGGAGCGGTCACCGCGAACCCGTCGGCTGCTCGACGATGAGGTCGGAGGCCATCATATGCGCCACTGCTTGTCGTCGAACTTGACCGGGAAGCCGCCGTGCGACCACTCCGGTTCGTAGGGCATGACCGTGCCGTGCCGGTCACCCAGCACGACGCGGGTACCTTTCTCGGGCTGCTCGGGTGGGCGCTCACCAGCGGGGGGATTCGCGCTCCGGCCGCCGGTATGCGTGCGCAACCGCGGCGGCCGCGGACCGCGGCCTGGGTCGGGCACGGGCTGGGGGACGGTACGGGCTGGGGCTGCCGCCATCGGGCACCTCCGTGGATCGGGATTCGGGGGGAAGCCCCGGCCGGCCCGGTGTGCGCAGGGGGTGGAACCGGGCCGGGCCGGGGCGGTGGCGCCTGACCGGACCCGGAGTGAGGAGGCCCGGTTCGGCGCCGTCTACGAGGGCCTGTCGCGGCCCACTCGCTGCAATCAGTGACCAGGTAGGCCTGAGCGCTGCGCCACACCGCGCACGGTCACCGCACCCGCCGCCCGAGCACGCCGGGCAGCAGCGCCGCCCGTCGACGGGACGGTGGGCAGCCATCAGCCGCCGCCACACCCCCGACGCCGTGGCCATGGGATCGGCCTCGGCGGGCGAGGCGGGGCCCCCACCAGCGGCGGCGGCGAGCCGGTGTCGGCCGCTCACCGCGCCGCGACCCGCTCGGTAGAGGGTGAACTCACCGGGCGGGGGCCCAGCAGCGCCAGACACGACCCGGCCATGCCCTTCACACGAGCATGGCCGGTGCGCGCTGGGTTGTGCCATGTGAGTGAGGCAACGTGATGCTTGTTGCGGGACGTTGATGCAGGTGGGAAGCTTGCGGGGCTGAAACACCAGGTCAGCGCACCGAGCCCCCGTTTGCCAGCGGCCAGCGCGTCCGCTATTGCCAGGGACTCAGGCGAGTTCGAACAGCGACGTGCCAGTATGGCGAGCCTTACCTAAACATCGCAAACGTTGTCAGGCAAGCCTTACTTTGCACCTCGTGCCGAGGGGTGCCTACGCGACCGGCGTCGCCCCGGGCGCGCTCCGCCTCTCATCGGGTGGCCGCGTCGGTGTCTGTGGTGGCGCTCAGGGCAGTGCGGAGGTCGTCGCGGGCTCTCGCGACGCGGGAGCGGATGGTTCCGATGCGGCAGCCACAGACCTGCGCGGCTTCGGCGTAGGACAGACCGGTGATCTGGGTGAGCACGAACGCTTCGTGGCGCTCGGTCGCCAACGATCCCATCGCTTGCCGGAGCGCGAGGCCCTCGTCGAGTTCGGGCACTCGGGGCTGGTTCTGCTCTGCTCGACGTTGCCAGTCGATGGATCCGACCAGGGTGGGCCTGGTTCCACGCTGCCGGAGGTGGTCGGCGGCGACCCGTCGTGCGATGGCGAGCAGCCAGGTTCGCGCGGAGGAGTCGCCTCGGAACCGTGACAGTGCGCTGAATGCCCGCGCATAGGTTTCTTGGGTGAGGTCGTCGGCGACGTCACGGCTGGCGAGGTGTGCCAGCATCCGCCATACCGATTGCTGGGTCAGCCGGATGAAGGTCTCGGTGGCGGAGCGGTCGCCGTGTGCGGCGCGCAGGGCACAGCGGGTGAGCTGCACGTCGTCGTTCACGCGGTGACCGATCCTTCCGCCGAGACACGGTAGGTAACCACTCCGTGGCGCTACTGTTCCTGCGCAGCGTATCGACCTCCGGACGCAGCGTAGATGTGCGGGCTGGGCGTACCCCAGGACCGTCAGGCGGACTCGCGCCAGGCTGCGGGCGGGCGCCGGCCGGTCTCGGGCTCGTCCGGTGACGTGCTCGTGGGCGATGGGGCCTCATCACGCACCGTGTGCTCGCTGTCCTCGCCGGCGGTAGCGCCGCCCTCGGGTGCGGGCATGGTCGCCGGCCGCAGCCGGGTCAGCGCAGCAGCGACAACCAGGCCCGCGACCACGGGCAGGTGCACCGCCAGCCGTTGCCAGCCCACCCGCCCAGTGGCGAAGTCGAGCACCGACAGCCCGGCCAGGACGACGACGAAGGCCAGCAACAGCGGCAGCGGACCGTGGGCGCGGTACGGGCGGGCCGCGATCCACCCCAGCGCGATCCCGATCGCGATGTTGAACGCCGCGGTCTCGTTGCCCAGGTGCCCGGTCATCCCGGGCATGTGCGCCCCTCCAATGGCGAAGAGATGGCCTCCGAGCGGGGGCAGCAGCCCGGCGACCCCGACGGTCAGCTGGACAACGGCCACGAGCAGCAACGAGACCCGCAGCAGCGGGCGCAGCCGCCGCACGCCTCGGGGCTGCGGCAGCAGCCGTGAGGCGAGATCCGGTGTCACGTCGGCCGGGCCGGTCGATCGCACCCGCACCATCCGGTTGACCCGGGCGGCCTCGTCCT
Source organism: Pseudonocardiaceae bacterium (assembly GCA_009377865.1). Taxonomy (GTDB): domain Bacteria; phylum Actinomycetota; class Actinomycetes; order Mycobacteriales; family Pseudonocardiaceae; genus WHSY01. The sequence continues at coordinate 6,335 of WHTH01000037.1, forward strand.
GCCAGCGTCGGCAGCCGGGACATGACGCGAGGTGCCGCTGCAGCACCGCTGCGTCGATCCCCGGATCCTCGCTGTCGAGCAGCGCTGAGATCCCCTCGCGGGCCCGGTCGCAACGCATCCCACCATCGTCGCCGACACGCCCTGGGGTCGGTGTCACGGGTGGCCTCCTGCGCGCTCCGACCGGCCTCACCGCTGGGGTAGTCGGTTCGCGTCGTCGGCCGGTTCCCGCCGATCAGCCGCCGGTTCGTTCGCCGTGGTCAGGGCTGACTCGCCGGCGAAGCAGCGCGCTCGCCGCGAGGAACAGCACCGCCGCAGCGATCACGCCCACCAGCAGCCATCCGGTCAGTGCTGCCGCCCCACCCCAGCTGGGCACCTCGCAGCCACCCCCGTCGGACGTTCGGCCGGGTGGCCGGGCCGTCGCGCTGGTGGGACCGGCGTAGCTGAACTTGTAGGCACCGGACTGCACGTGCCCGTCGGCGGTGACCGCACACCAGCGGACCGTGTACTCGCCCTGCCGGGGCAGCGCGGGAGCGGCCCCGGCGAGTAGCTCGCGGTCAGCGACCGCCCGGGTCTGGCCGTTGTCCCATTGCGCGCCGTCGGGGCCCAGCAGCCGGATCACGTGCCGGCCGTCTCGCTGCAACGAGGTCTCGAGCTGCAAGCGGATCTCGTCGAGTGTGTCGACCGTCGCGCCGGGTTGCGGCGTCGACGCGACCAGATCGGTGTGCGCGGCCGCCGACGGGGCGGCGGCGGTGAGTACACCGAGCAGCACGGCCAGCGCGGTCGCCGCCCGCAGGCCGGCGCTCACGACAGCGGTGCGCACGCGATCCGATTGTCGGTGAACTCGCTTGGGTGCACCACCACCGACCGGGCATCCGGTCCGGCGGTCTTGTCGTTCTCGGCGGTCATGTACCCAGTGCCTTCCGGTGTGGAGACGAACGCCAGGTGGATCTCGTTGGGCGGCATGTCACCGCCGGCCGGGTCGAACTTGTAGTGCGCTACGCCGCCTTCCTCGCACCGGCCCTCGTGGACATGGGAGATGAACCGAGTGCCGGGCTTGAGCCCGCGCAACTCGATCGTCACCGTGCTGCCGCTGCCGTGGCGGGCCAGCGCCGCGGTGCCTGCCACGCCCTGGTAGCCCTGCGGTGCGGTGCCGAGCAACTCGAACCGGCCGCCGGCCACCTCGGCGCCGGGTACCTGCTCGGCGGGCACGGCGTCGGGATCACCCATGTTCATCCCGCCCATTCCCGTGCCACCGGGCGCGGGATCGCCGCCGGCCTGCCCACTGCACGCTGTCAGCGCAGCGGCCAGTACCGCCAGGGCCGCCCCTCGAATCGATCGCACCATCCGCGAGCTCCTTCCCGTCGGCAGCTGGCAGAGCCTCATCGACGACCGACCCGCAGCGCGGCCGCACCGCCCGCGCCGACCAACACCACGGCACCGAGCAACCACGGCCACACCGGCATGTCCGAGCGTCCACCACCGCCCCGCGCGCCCTGATCGCCGGCTGCCGCTGGAGCAGCCGGTGACGGCGAGGACGGTGACGGCGACGGGGAGCTGCCGGGTTCGGTCAGCTCGAAGTCGACCGTGCCGCTGACCGGGTGCCCGTCCTCGGACAGCACGCGAAAGGCCACCACGTAGCGTCCGGCCGGACCGAGCGAGCCGAGCCCGGTCGTGACCTTACTGCCGGCCACCCGTGCCGGGCCCCGTTCCCACCGGGTTCCATCGGGCCCGGTCACCGTCACCGTCGTCGTCGCCGCCATCTCCTGCACGGGCAGGTCGAAGGTGAGCCTGACCGCCTGGGGTGCGGTCGCGACGGCAGCGCCGTCGGCCGGGTCACTGGAGATCAGCGTGTTGTGCGCGGCCGCCGGGGCGGCGCCGGTCAGCAGCACCAGCCCGGCCAGCAGCGCCGTCGCCAGTGCCCGACCCGCAGCGCGCCAACTCGAGCTCACCGAAACCACTCCCTGGCCGGAGGTGTTGCCACCCCACACACGCTCGCCTGCACTGGACATCGCCCGTTCCGCCACGCCGCCGACGATCACACACTCCTCCGGGTAGTCGTCCGCGAGGCTCGCGAAGTTCCCGAGCTGTATCCCGTGGCTGCCGAAGTTCGCCCGAGCTGGCAATCGGCGCCGAACCGTATGTGTCAGCCTCACTCCGCCACCACGCGCGAGGCGCCTCGGGTTGTGGCCTCGGATCACACCCCGGCGGGCCTAGGTGCTGGGGCGCCGCCCCAGTGCATCCAGTGGATGGCGTCCCAGTGAGACGACCGGGCGGGTACCGGCTAGGGTTCCGTCACCGCTCGGCCGGATGGTCGTTAGTCGAGCGGGTCGCCTCCGTCGGGGAGGGCGAGTCACCCCTTCCCGTTTCGGCCGAACCCGATGAGGTCATGGCTCACTCTTCCGAGTCCACCCCGATCATGTCCTGGTGGCGTTCACGCCGCTTCCTGCTGCTGTGCGCGGCAACGGGGGTGGTCGGCGTGCTGGTCGTCGCGGTGGGTGCGATGGCACTGCTGGCTCCCGGTGACGGGGTACGGTCGGTGCCGCCAGCCGCGCCGGCGGCCGCGGAACCGGCGCCGCCAGGGCAGCCCGCCGAGCCGGCGCCGCCGGCCGGCGTGCCCGAGAGCACCACATACACCACAATCGATGCCGCACCTGCCGATACTGCCGCCGGGCCGACTGACGGTTCGGTGGTGCATCCCCGGCAGGAGGTGGTGGTGGCGACGGCCCCGGGTGGTGAGCCGTTCGCCCGGATCGGCCCCGAGCAGATCGGCCAGACCTGGCTGCCGGTGATCGCAGAGCAGCCCGGCTGGGTGCAGGTGCTGCTGCCCTCGCGGCCCAACGGTTCCACCGGCTGGCTGCCCGAGAACGCGCTCGAACGGGCCGTATCGCCCTACCAGATCCGGGTGCACCTCGGATCGATGCGCCTGGAACTGCTCTCCGAGGACGAGCTCGTCGGGGAGTGGACGATCGGGATCGGTAAGGACTCCGCGCCCACCCCGACGGGCCGCACCTTCTTGCTCGGTTCCTTCAGCGACGAGGCGCAGGACTACTCCCCGGTGATCCTCCCGCTGGGATCGCACAGCCCGACACTGGACACCTTCGGCGGTGGCCCGGGCACCGTCGCTATCCACACCTGGCCGACCGACGACGTCTTCGGAACCGCCAGCAGCGAGGGGTGCATCCGCGTCCCACCCGAGGCACTCGACCAACTGACCGAGGTACCTCTCGGCACCCTCGTCCTGATCGACGAGCAGTAGAAACGGAAAGGACAACACGTGATCACCAGGAAGCTCGCCGGTGTCAGCGCCGGCGCTGTCGGCGCCGCGACGGCCGTGACAGCCCTGCTGCTGGGGGCAGCATCGGGTAGCGCCCAACCGGAGTTCAACGACTCGGCCTACGGCATCGCCGCCGAGGGGCTCGTCCCCATCGACCCCACGCCGTCGGTCGAGTCCACCGACGGCGAGGTCGTCACCGACGAACTGCTCGAGCTGCCGCAGCCGCTCGGCGTCGGCGTGCTGAAGGTCGAGGCGGGCGGCAACGCCGCGAAGGCCCAGGCGCTCGACGTCAACATCGCCGAGCAGCTCGAGCTGCGGGTCCTCACCACCACCTGCGACAACGCGCAGGGCGACGTCGAGCTGATCGGCGGCTTGCTGGGTGGCGAGGACCTCCCCTCGGAACCCGCCCCGGGCGAGACGATCGACGCCTCGCCGCTGGCCACCGTCGAGCTCAACAAGCAGACCGAGAACGAAGACGGCACGCTGACCGTCGAGGGCCTGGTGCTCACCCTGCTGCCGCCGGGCGATGCTGCTGCCCCGCTCGCGTCGGAGGACTTCGAGCAGCTCGAGCAGCTGGCCCCGGAGCAGCTGCAGCTGCCCGCCGAGGCCCCGGCGACCGTCGGCGACCTGCGGGCGCAGCTCGAGGAGCTCAACACCGACCTTCCCATACAGCAGGGTGAGGCACTGCTGACGGTGACGCTGACCTCGGCCACCTGTGGCGCCGAGGAGGAGGCCCCGGCACCCAAGCCCGAACCAGTGGAGACCGACCTCCCGGTCACCGGCTGACGGGACCTGCCACTCGCGACGCCGGGCCGGCACGCTCGCCGTGCCGGCCCGGCGTCGCGTAGCCGCGGGCGCGGTGGATTGTCGGCCCGTGGAGGTGTCGCTACTGTCTGCGGCGGTTGCACAGGCCGCCCCAGACCGTTTCGGCGGCACAGCGGGGGAGGGCTTCGACCCCTGCCTCAACGACCCCTGCGACGTGCTCCGAAACGACGACGGCACGCTGCGGATCAACCAGGGGGTCTTCGAGCAGATCACCCGCGCCAGCCTCGACGTGCTGCTCAAGCTGACCACCGGGCCGCCACCGCCATCTGGTCGGTGAACCATCCGCTAGGCCAGGTCAGTACAGTAGACATCTGATGCGAACCTAACTAGCATCACGCACATGCGGACCACGCTCGATCTTGACAGCTCCGTGCTGCGCCAGCTCAAGGAGCGACAGCGCGAGCAGAACAAGACTCTCGGGCAACTGGTATCCGAGCTGCTGGCCAGGGCGCTGGCGGACACGGCTCCGGCCTCGGAGCCCGCGCCGCTGGAGTGGACCGTGCACCCGATGCGGGCGCGGGTCGATCTCGAAGATCGCGATGCCGTGCAACGGCTGCTCGACGCCGACCGATGAGCGTCACCATCGACGCCAACGTCCTGCTCTACGCGTCGGACGCTCACAGCCCACGTCATCGAACCGCGCACGATCTGCTGCAGCGGCTCGCCGAGGGCCCGGGGCTGGTCTACGTGTTCTGGCCAGTGGCGATGGCTTACCTGCGGATCGCCACCCATCCGAGCGTCTTCGAACAGCCGCTGGACCCAGACGTGGCCCGAGGCAACCTCGGCAGCCTGCTCGACCGTGCCCACGTGCGTTGCCCTGGCGAGGGCAGCGGGTTCTGGCAGGTCTACGAGACAACCGTCGGCGACGATGTCATCCGCGGTAATCTGGTCACAGACGCGCACATCGCCGCCCTGATGCGGCAGCACGGGGTTGACACCATCTGGACCGCCGACCGCGACTTCCGCCGCTTCGCCGACGTCACCGCCCGCGATCCCTACGCCGCAACGAAGGACTGACAACCGAGCGTCACCACACGACCCGCAGGCCGCCGGTGAGGGCGTGGTGGGAGGTGATGCGGTTCCCTGGCTATCTCGGTGGTGCCGCGCGGTGTCCCGGCGATCATCGCCGCACGCCGGCGGCTCGGGTGTGTATCACGTGTGCCCGTCACGGAGCGCAGAAGAAGTAAAGCAAGGCTCACCTAGCTGAGGCAAGGCTTAGCTAAGGTTCGCCCAAGTGCTGCCGGGAGACCTGCCACTCAGCGGAGCAGGTCGACGGTCACGGCATGTCCCGGTGCGGAGGCGATCCCGGCGTCGAGGGTGACAAGCGGCACGTCGAGGGCTTCGGCGAGGGCGACGTAGGCGGCGTCGTAGGCCGTGAGATTGGGACGGAGCCGCCAGATCGCGGGCAGGAGCGGCTCGTGCGGATGGATGGCGACGTCGAGGTCGGCGAAGTCTGTGATCGCCTCGGCCCCACGCGCGGGCGCTATGTCGCCGCGGGCCACGTACCGCCGCACGACCTGGGCGACCTCCACGGCCAGCAGGTGCGGCGCGTGCAGGCTCACGTCGGGATCGGCGATCCGGGTCCCCACCGCGTCGGCGAGCGGCAGCCCGAGCAGCCACTCCACCACGGCCGAAGCATCGAGGACCATCAACGATCGTCACGCTCGGCGCGGACGGCAGCGGCGGCGGGCTCGGTGACAGTTGCCCGCTCCCGAGCTTGCACCCGTTCCGCGAGTTCCCGCCGGGTGGGCCGCTCGAGCGAACGGCGAAGCTCGCTGAGCGCGAACTCCGACAGCGACCGACCCTCCGTCGCGGCCCGGACCTTCAGTTTTCGGTGCAGGTCGTCCGGCACGTTGCGGATCTGGAGCATTTTCATGTGGTCAGCATACTCAAATGTGGGGAGCATGCGAGCTCACCGCGAGGCGTCGACGACGAAGTCCCGGCCGAGTGCGAGCAGGACGCGGTCCGCAGTGAGCAGCCGCATACCGGTGCGGTGAGCTTGCGCGATGATGAGCCGGTCGAACGGGTCGTGCCGGGACAGCTCCGGGAACTCCCGTACCCCCTCAGCGTCGTCAGCGGTGATGTTCAGAATCGCCAGGCCCTGCTCCTCCAGCCTGCCGGCAAGTCCCGCCGGCAGATCCACCTTGCCGAGCATCGCCTTCATCGTCAGTTCCCATACCGATGCCGCCGACACATGGACGGCGGGCGACGTCTCGATCAGCTGCCGGGCGCGGGGCCCGAGCCGGGGGCTGTCGGACAGCACCCACAGCCCGGCTTGACTATCGAGCAGGAGCACCGGAACTTGACCCCTCCCCGTAGAACATCTCCTGGATATCCGGGTCAAGGCCCTCGAAGTCGGCGTCGTCGTAGCGGATCTCGTCGCGCATCCCCCCGACCGTCACCGGCGCCCGCACGTGCGGCACCAAGTCCGCGATCGGCTGACCGGCCTTCGAGATCGTGACACGCTCGCCTGCGGCAACCCGTTCGAGCAGCCGTGACAGATGGGTCTTTGCCTCGTGGATGTTGACGTCGAGCGTCATGCGACCTCCAGCGAAGTGCGGACTTAGCTCAGTCTAGTCTATACACAGATAGCCACCACCGGCCCACCGACCACTGGCTCCGCTGGTGAGAGAACGCGAGGCGTTCAGCTGCGCACTTGATGGTGCACCCAGCGCTGCCAGAGCGCGGCGTAGTTGCCGCCGGCAAGCCTCCGGCGCCCACCGTATCCAGTGCGGCCCGCAACTCGCGGTCGCTGGCGTCGGGGGCGACCAGCCGCAGGTTGTCGGCCACCGTGCCGAGGAAGGTGTGGGCCTCCTGGGTGAGCAGCACGACGTCGCCGGTGACGGCCACGGTGCCCGCCTCGGGGCGGTGTACCCCGGCGACCAGCGCGGCGATGGTGGACTTGCCCGCCCCGCTCGGCCCGACCAGGCTGCGGGGGGTGGAGCCGCAGCGGGGGGATCGGCGAGGTCGAGCACCCCCGCGATCCGGGCGAGCGCGGCGCCCGCGGTCTGCAGCCGATCGAGGAACTCGATCAGGATGTTGATCGGCCCGACCAGCCGCAGCACGTAGAACGCCGCCGCGGTGACCGTGCCGAGGGTGACCACCCCGGCGTCGAGCAAGAGCGCCCCGCCGGCGAGCAGCAGCTCGATGGCGGCGAGCGCCATCGAGGGCAGCGCGTAGCGCACCGCGCCGGCCAGCGCGGCGACGTCACCGATCATCCGCGCCAGCAACTCTCCGGTGCCGGCGCGCTCGACGGTCGCCAGCGGCAGCGTCACCGTGCGGGCGAGCAGCCGGGAGCGCAACGAGGCCAGCACGTCCTCGCCGACGGTGGCGGCGCGTGCCCTGGCGAGGTAGGTCAGCACGGCGCCGAGCACGGTCACCACGAGGAATGCCGGTCCAGCGCTGCAAGTAGTGCGGGGCTGCTGGTCAGCACGAGGGCACTGCGGTGCCCCCGCAGCACGCGCAGCGCGTCGCATGATGCCGGCCTCAGTGTGCGCGCCAACCGCGGCCGCATGTGCCGCCGCACTGTGCGCCGGACCGAAGTCGCCGTCCACGGCGACGTTGCGCGACAGCGAAGTCGCGAACAGGAACGGGTCAGCTGGAGCGCCGGCACTTCCTTGAGCACCGGGCGGGCGGTGGGCTCGTCGGCCACTGCGGGGGGACGGTTCAGCAGCTCGGCGAGACGCGACGCCGCGGCGAGCCCGCGCGACCACTTCACGCCGAGCTCAGCGAAGGTGGTCAGCGGAGTCCGCAAGAACTCGGCGTAACCGAAACACCCCGTGGCGGGACACGCTGCGCACGGTCGCCGAGATCTTCGGCCGCGAGGACCACTTCGAAGAGGGCATCAGCGGGTACGAACAGCGGGTCGCGCAGCTACGCGAGCAGCTCGGGGATCGGGTGGGTGACACGACGGTGACCCTGGCGAACTTCCGGGCTGCCGACGACATCCGGATCTACAGCAGTGCGTGGTCCGCAGCGTGCAGACTGCAGCCGGATCAACCTGCGCTCCAGCGCGAGTACGCGGCCAACCTGGGGAGACGTCGCTGCCATCGAGTCACTTATCGATGAGCATCACGATGACGGCGATGATCCGATGCAGCTCCTGCTCGGGTGCGTCACCGATCCGGTGCACGAGCCGTTCCCTGGACACCGACTTGATATCCTCGCACTTGGCATAGCTGACGTCGCGCAAGCCGGACTCCGCGGGCTCGATCTCGACGTGCGAGGGTAGGTTGCGGCGCGTACGGGTGACCGGCACGACGATCACCAGCCCAGCCCTGCTGCTGTTCAGCCGATCGGCCGAGACGACCACAGCCGGGCGTCGGTAGCCCTGCTCGTGACCGATCGGCGTGCCGAAGTCCACCAGCCAGATCTCGCCGCGACGCGGCTCGGCCGTGTGCGTTGCCTGGCTCATTCGACCCGGTCGCGCAATGCGGGCTCCTCACCGCGGCGTTCTGCCAGCACCGAGCCCCAAGCCTCGCTGTCCGAGGCCAGCCGACGGTAGCCGTCCTCGAACGACTCCCAGAACACGGCGCGCTCGTAGGCGACCAGCGCCTCATCCACCACCACCTGCATGTGGCGTCCCGTGCGCGCGGCCAGCTCCGCCGCACGACGGCGGGTCTCGTCGCTGACTCGAATCGTCGTACTCACACGGTCAGTCTACAATTTGGTCGACCGCGAGATCTACCCCGCCCCGGGAAGTGATGCTGCTTGCCCGAGTCCGGTGCGGTCGGCATGTCGCCCGGGCGGTGTCGGTGCCGGCGGCTACCGTGACCGCGTCACCGGGTCTGGCGCCGGTGGTCCGCAGTGAGCTACGCCGATGGCTCACGCCGTCACAGCTCGACACAGGGAGTACCGCATGCAGCTCGTGGCCGTGGAGGGCGTCGATTCGGCCAGCATCGAGCACGCCGTCGGGAACAGCTCGTACGTGCAGGGTTCCCGGTACGCGCAGCTACACGCGGTCGTGCACATGCAGTGGGACAGCACGGAGAGCGCGCTGCAGGGCACGGTGCGGGGAAGCGGCGGCCAGCTGTACACGACGGTGGTGTACTTCGCGTACCGGAACGACTCGGATCTGGAGTTCGAGTTCGGCGAGTGCAGCTGCCCGGTCGGGTACGACTGCAAGCACGCCGCGGCGCTGGCGCTCACGGCTGCGGGGGCGGCGAGCCCCCGAACCGGGGCGAGCCGGAGCCCGCAGGCCGTGACGTGGGAGCGGTCCCTGGGATCGCTGCTCGAGCCGGACAGCACCGGCTCCGAGAGTCCTTCGGCCGAGACGGCGCTGGCCATCGAGTTAACGCTGTCCGGCGCACCGGGTTTCCGCTCGCAACACCCCCCGGGGGTCCGGGGCGGGCCCGAAGCTGCTGGCCCGGCTGGTGCGTCCGGGCAAGACAGGTTGGGTCGGCGGCGGGCTGAGCTGGAGCACGCTGGGTTCGCTGCGCTATCGCGGGGAGTATCGCGAGTCCCACGTGCGGCTGCTCCGAGAGCTGTACGCGCTGTACCAATCGTGCACCAACCTGTCGACTTACTCCTATTACTCCTACCGCGAGGACAAGACGATCGACCTGGCGGCTTTCGCCAGCAGGCAGCTCTGGTCGATGCTCGACGAGGCCGCGGCGATCGGCGTGCAGACGGTGCACGGACGCAAGGGGCTCGGTGCGGTCGAGAAGTACGGCCACGCCGACCGGTGCCTCGATGTCACGGGCGGCCAGTGCCCGGGTTCGCTTGTCATCACCCCGGTGCTGCGGTTCGACGGGACGGGTTTGGACGCGGTGCCCGTCCGGTTCATCGGCGCCGACGGCCACGGCGTGGTGTACGTGTCCGGTGCCGAGGCCGGGGGCGGCGCCGATCCCGGGAACTGGCGCCGCCGGCTGGCGAGGCTCGCCAGGCCGGCGCCGGCGCCATTGCAGCGCATGGCGCTGGAGGGTCAGCGCCTGGAGATCCCCGCGGGCGAGCAGGTCCGGTTCCGCGACGAGTACTACCCGAGGCTGCGGCACCTGGCTCCGGTCGTCTCGTCCGACGAGTCCTTCACGCCGCCGACGATCTCAGATCCGACGCTGGTGCTGCGCGCGTCCTATGGCGCCGGCCACGACCTCGGCATCAGCTGGGAGTGGGCCTACGAGGTGGGCGACTCACAGCTGCGCGCGCCGCTGACCCCGTCCGGAGCCGCCGGAGGTGTCGGTGGATACCGCGATCCTGCCCAGGAACAGGCCGTGCTGGACAGGGGCGCTGTCGTGCAGCAGTTCAAGGACGGCTCCGTCCCGGTGTTCCTGATCAGTCTCAAGGCGGGCGGGTTCGGACTGAACCTGACCGAGGCGGACTACTGCTTCCTGCTCGACCCGTGGTGGAATCCCGCGACCGAGGCCCAGGCGGTGGACCGAACCCACCGCATCGGGCAGTCCCGCAACGTCATGGTCTACCGCCTATCGCCAAGGACACGATCGAGGAGAAGGTGATGGCGCTCAAGAGCAGGAAGGCGAACTGTTCTCCGGTGTCATGGACGACGGCAACATCTTCGGCTCCAGCCTGGACGCCGACGACATCCGCGAGCTCCTCGCCTGACCGAGCCCCGCACCTTCCTTCTGCGCTCCGCGGGGCCGTTCCCCACAGGAACGCCGGATCATGGCGGGTCGGAGGCGGGGAGCACGGGGTCCGGCGCGTGCCGGTGGCGGCCGCCGATCGGGACGACGAGCGGAGTGCCGGCGACAGGGTCGGGCATCACCCGCGCGTCGAGGTCGAAGACGTCCGAGAGCAGCTGCTCGGTGAGCACCTCGGACGGGGTCCCGGACGCGACGATAGCGCCGTCGCGCATGGCCACCAGCCGCTGCGCGTACCGGGCCGCGAGGTTGAGGTCGTGCAGCACCATCACCACGGTGCGGCCGGTCTCGGAGTGCAGCCGCTCGACCAGGTCGAGGGTGTCGATCTGGTGCGCGAGGTCGAGGAAGGTCGTCGGCTCGTCGAGCAGCAGCAGGTCGGTGCCCTGCGCCAGCGCCATGGAGATCCACGCGCGCTGCTTCTGCCCGCCCGAGAGCTGATCGACCGGCCGCTCCGCGAGCTCGAACATGCCGGTCCAGCTCAGCGCCTCGGCCACGGCGTCCTGATCGGACGACGACCACTGCCGGTACCAGGCCTGGTGCGGATGGCGCCCGCGGGACACGAGGTCGGCGACGGTGAGCCCCTCCGGCGCGATCGGGGACTGCGGCAGCACGCCGAGCACCTTGGCCACGTCGCGGGTCGGCATCCGGTCGATCCGTTTGCCGTCGAGCAGCACCTGACCGCTCGACGTCTTCATCAGCCGTCCCAGCGCGCGCAGCAACGTCGACTTGCCGCACCCGTTTGGCCCGATGACCGCGGTGATCGAGCCTCCGAGTACTTTGAAGTCGAGGCCGTCGGTCACGACGAGGTCGCCGTAGGCCAGCCGCACCTGCTCGGCCTTCAGCCGCACCTCGCCGTTCACCGAGGACGCCTCGGCGTCGAGCTCGGATGTGGTTCTCATACCCGGACCTCCCGGTTGCGTCGGGCGAGCAGGTACAGCAGGAACGGCGCTCCGAGCACGGCGGTCACGATGCCCACCGGCAGTTCGGTGGCACCGAACGCGGTCCGCGCGATCAGGTCCGCCGTGACGGTGAGGGCCGCACCGACCGTCGCCGAGGCGAGCAGCGGCGGGCGCGAGGCCCCGACGAGGCGTACCGCGAGCTGCGGTGCCACCAGGGCGACGAAGCTGATCGGCCCCGCCGACGCGACGGCGACCGAGGCGAGCCCGACGGCGACGAGCAGCAGGGCGGTCCGGGCGCCGTTGATCCGGACGCCGAGCCCAAGCGCGGTGTCGTCGCCGAACTGCAGCGCGCCCAGGACGAAGACGAGCAGCAGCGCCGCCGGTACCAGCACCAGCAGCGCGAGGCTCACCGGGACGACGTGCTCCCAGCCGCGGGCGTTGAGGCTGCCGTTGAGCCAGACCACGGCCCGCGTCGCGTCGGTGACGCTCGCGACGATCAGCAGCCACGAGACCAGGCTCATGAGAACCGCCTGGACACCGATACCGATGAGGACGAGGCGGTAGCCCTCGATGCCCTTGCGGTAGGCGAGCAGGTAGATCAGCGTCGCGGTGAGCAGGCCGCCGCCCAGTGCCGCCACCGGGACCCCCACCACGGAGACGAAGCCGCTGACAGCCCCGTAGGTGCCACCGAGCACGATGACCGTCACCGCTGCCGCCGAGGCACCCGCATTGATGCCGATGATGTCCGGGCTGGCCAGTGCATTGCGGGTGATGGCCTGGGTGATCGCCCCGGAGATACCGAACGCGGCGCCGACCAGCGCGCCGGTCAGCGAACGGGGCAGCCGCAGCTCGAGCACGATGAAGCGGCCGGTCTCCTCGCCACCCCCGACCAGCACGCCGAGGACCTCGAGGACGCTGATCGGGTACTCGCCGCGTCCGATGTTGACGGCCATCGCCAGTACCGTCGCAGTCAGCCCGAGGGCGGCGACCAGCATCGACCGGGGCCGCCACACCCCGGAGCAGCGGCGGCCGATGCGCAGCGGCGGCCGCCCCGGCACCCGTGGGGGCATCGCCTGCGACGACGTCAGCGTGCTGCTCACTGGAGTTGTGGTCATAGCGCCATCAGCCGCTTGCGGCGCACCAGCGCGATGAAGAACGGCGCACCGACCAGTGCCAGCACGATGCCGACCTGCAGCTCACCGGGCCGCATCACGACCCGGCCGACGACGTCGGCGAGCAGGATGAGGATCGCGCCGAGCACCGCGGCGTACGGCAGCAGCCAGCGATGGTCAGGCCCGGTGAGGTAGCGGGCGACGTGTGGGACCACCAGGCCGAGAAAGCCGATGGGCCCAGCAGCCGCGACCGCGCCACCGGCGAGCAACGTGATCGCGGCCACCCCCACGATTCGCACCCGGCGGATCGACTGTCCCAGCGCACGCGCCACGTCCTCCCCCAGCGCCAGCGCGTTGAGGCCGGGCGCGTTGGCCAGCGCGAGCACCAGCCCGGCGGCGAGGAACGGCGCAACGTCGAGGATGACCGCGGGATCGCGCCCGGCCAGCGCGCCGACCACCCAGAACCGGTACACGTCCAGCGTCTCCTGGCTGAGCAGGATCACGGCCTGCACCAGTGCGAACAGGAACACCGTGACGGCGATGCCGGCCAGCGCGAGCGTCACCGGTGTCGCGCCGGCACGCCCGAGCGAGCCCAGCGCGAACACCGCGACGCTGGCCAGCAGTGCCCCGGCGAAGGCGAACCAGACGAAACCGAGCAGGCTGGTGATCCCGAGCAGGTAGATCGCGAGTACGACGGCGAACGCGGCGCCGGCGTTGACCCCGAGGATTCCCGGTTCGGCCAGCGGGTTACGGGTGTGGCCCTGCATCAGCGCGCCGGCGAGCCCCAGCGCGGCACCGACCATCACCCCGAGGACGGTGCGGGGGATCCGCAGCGAGCGGACCACGATGTCGTTCTCACCGCCGGTGGGTGCAACGAGCGCGGCCCACACGTCGGTGGGGGGGATCGCCTTGGCGCCGACCGCGACACTCGCCAGGCAAGCCAGCCCGAGCAGCGCCAGCAGCAGCGCCAGCGTCAGCAAGCGGCGGCGGCGGATTCCGCCGAGCACGCCGCCGGCTGAGCCCCCGGGCTCGCCCGCCACCTGCCGTGCCCCCGGCACCACCGTCGTCACGCTGCGTTCCTCCGGCCGCTGGTCAGGTATCACTCGTTCAGGTTAGGTCGCCTTAACCTTCGTGAGGTAAGCCTAAACACAGAGCCAAAGATGACGGTACCGCTGAGGGATGTTCGATGGGGATACGTCCACGGGACGCGATGGTCCGCCACGGTCCGCCGCGAGCAGATCTACGACCGGTCGTCGGGCATCGCGCCGCTGGTCGTCGACGCCGATGCCGAGCACATCTGCATCACCGGCGAGGCCGAGGGCGGTGCCAGCCGGTCCGCATCGGATCGGCTGGCACTGCCCTCGTCGGAGCCGGTCGTCGTCGCAGCCGGTCGTCGCCGGAGTCAGTTCTTCTTGTGGTACGCCTCCAGCACCTCGGCCGGAATGCGGCCGCGGTCGGAGACATTCATCCCATTCTTGCGCGCCCACTCGCGGATCGCCTGGTTCTGCTCGCGATCCACAGCGGCACGGCCGGAACCGGAACTGCCGGAGCTGCGGCGCGACTGTCCTCCGCCGCCACCGCGCCGACGCTGCCCGCTTCCCGCCTTGCGGGCATGGGCGACATATCCGGCGAGGGCGTCGCGCAGGTGCACTGCGTTGTCCGCCGACAGATCGATCTCATAGGTAACGCCGTCGACGCTGAACTCAACGGTCTCTTCGGCAGTACCACCATCGAGATCGTCGACCAGCGTGACGGTGACTTTCTGCGCCATGCGCGTCGTCCTCCCTGGGTCAAGGTTGGAGAGCGGAGTGGCTCGATGACTCCGCGCCTACGCGACGAGGTTAGCGTAAATGCTGCCGAGATGCGAAAGCGACACGGTCACGTTATTCAGGACGAACCAGCGGGAACCGGATCGTCTCACGGATCCCGGACCCGGTGAGAGCCATGAGCAGGCGACCGATGCCCATTCCCCTCCCGCCACGCTCGGCGGCATTCCGAACTCGATGGCACGCAGGAAGTCCTCGTCGAGGCGCGTCGCTTCCTCGTCCCCAGCGGTGGTGAGCTCGGCCTGCGTGTCGAATCGCTCACGCTGCACCACCGGGTCGACCAGCTCGAAGTAGGCCGTCGCAGACTCGACGGACCTGATGCAGAGCCCATTTTCACGACGCCCGCCGAGCTGCGATGCTCACGACTCAGCGCTGCTGGAGCAGCTGGCTGTGCGACGTAATCACACCATTACAGCGTGCGGATCGCGCTGACACACTCCGGTCAGCGAGTGTTGCGCTCGTAGACGAGCCGGAGTCCCTCGAGTGTCAGGTTGGGCGCGTGGTACTCGATGGTCTGCGATTCGACGACCACCATCGGGGCCAGGCCGCCAGTGGCGATCACGGCGATGTCACGCGCGCCGCCGTGCTCGAGCTCATCGACGATCCGGCGCACGAGGCCGTCCACCTGGCCCGCGAAGCCGTAGAGAATGCCGGATTGCAGGCACTCGACGGTGTTCTTGCCGATGACCGACCGCGGCCGGACCAACTCGACCTTGACCAATTGTGCGGCCCGCTCGGCCAGCGCATCGACCGAGATCCCGACCCCGGGCGCGAAGGCGCCACCGAGGAAGTCGCCCTTGGCCGAAACCACATCGATGTTGGTCGACGTGCCGAAGTCGACGACCACGCAGGTGGTGCCGTAGAGGTGATGCGCGGCCAGCGTGTTGACCACCCGGTCGGCGCCGACCTCCTTGGGGTTGTCGACCAGCAGTGCCACCCCGGTACGCACGCCTGGCTCGACGAATACCCGCGGCATATCGTCCCAGTACGCCGCGAACATCGCCCGCATCGAGCGCAGCACCGCGGGCACCGTGGACAACGCGGCCACCCCGGTGACCTGATCGGCGAGATCACCGAGCATCCCGCGGACCGACAGCGCCAGCTCGTCGGAGGTGATGCGAGCATCGGTGCGCATCCGCCAGCCCCGCACCAGCCGGGCATCGTCACCCCGACCCTCGAACAGTCCCAGCACGACGTTGGTGTTGCCGACGTCGATGGCGAGCAGCACAGTCTATTCCCCGCATGCTGTGGCGTTGATCAAGGCGTCCAACCGGGCTGCATCGGCGGTCTCGGCCGGGGTCTCGGCCGGGGTCTCGGCCAGCGAGCCGCTGACCAGCCCGCTGCCCTCCGGAGCGTGGGCCGGGTCGGTGCCGTGCTCGACGGCCCGGTTGCCGGCATCGACGAAGACCACCTTGGGCCGGTACCAGTGCGCCTCGGCATCGGCCATCACCGCATACGAGATCAGGATCACCAGATCGCCCGGCGCCACGAGGTGCGCGGCCGCGCCGTTGATCCCGATCACCCCGCTACCCCGCTGTCCCGGGATCACGTAGGTCTCCAGCCGGGCGCCGTTGGTGATGTCGACGATGGCCACCTGCTCGCCGGCCAGCAGGTCCGCGGCATCCATGAGGTCCTCGTCGACGGTCACCGAACCGACGTAGTGCAGGTCGGCATGCGTGACCGTGGCCCGGTGAATCTTCGACTTCAGCATGGTGCGGTACATCGCGGACCTCCTCCGCTACGGCGTGGCTTCCGGCACGGCCAGGTTTGGCACGCCCTGGTTTGGCACACCCAGCGTCACGCCGACATTGTCGATCAGGCGGGTCGTCCCGACGCTGGCCGCGATCAGCAGCCGGCCCTCACCCGACTCGGGGGCGGGACCCAGGCCGGCGCCTCGCAACGCCAGATAGTCCGGGGTCAGCGTCGGCTCGGCGGCCAACACGTCGCGGGCGGCGCCGAGCACCGCCTCGGGTCCCCGCTGTCCGGCGTGCGATCCCGCCACGAGCGCCGCGGACAGCACCACCGCAGCCCGCCGCTGCTCATCGTCGAGATAGGCATTGCGTGACGACACGGCCAGTCCGTCACTGCACCGCACCGTCGGGACACCGACCACCTCCACGTCCAGGAAGAGATCGCTCGCCATCCGGTGGATCAGCACCAGCTGCTGGTAGTCCTTCTCGCCGAACAGTGCCCGGTCCGGCCGGATGATCCCGAAGAGCTTCGCGACGACGGTGAGCACGCCGGTGAAGTGCCCCGGCCGGCGGGCTCCCTCCAGCTCGTCACCCAGCGGGCCTGCGCTGACGGTCGTGCCCGCACCGGGCGGGTACATCGCGGCGGCATCCGGTGCCAGCACCAGCTCGACACCCTCGGCACGGCAGATCTCGACGTCGGATTCGAGCTGCCGGGGGTAGCGGTCGAGGTCCTCACCGGCGCCGAATTGCAGCGGGTTGACGAAGATCGACACGACGGTCACCGCACCCGGCGTGCGGCGGGCGACCCGGATCAGCTCGCGATGCCCGGCGTGCAGCGCGCCCATCGTCGGCACCAGCACAACGGGACGGCCGGAGCCCCGCAGCGCACGGGTGACGCGGCCCAGTTCGGCGGGATCCTCGTGCACGGTCAGCGTGCCGGGCGTGAAGCCGCTCACCGGTCGGCCTCCAGCACCGCGAGCACCTCGACGGCGGCGTCGTGACCGAGCAGCCCGGCCTGCTCGGCCCGCCGCGCGGTGCGCGCCGCCTGCAGTCGATAAGACGCCGCGAGGTCTGGCGCGTCGGCCGCCAGCACCCGCAGGTGCATCCGCAGCGTCTCGATGTCGCCGCGGGCCACCGGACCGGTCAGCGCACGGTCGCCGTGGCGCAGCGTGTTGTCCAGGGCCGCCTCCAGCAGCGGGCCGAGCACCCGCTCCGCCGGGCTGATGCCGGCGCGTTGCATCGCGTCCACCGCGTCGCGTACCAGTGTCGCGAGGTGGTTGGCGCCGTGCGCCAGTGCCGCATGATAGAGCGGCCGGGCGGAACCGGGCACGAAGACCGGCTCCGCACCCATCTCCACGACCAGCGCCTCGCCGACACTCCACCCGGTCTCATCCGCGGTGGTGACGCCGACACAACAGGCCGCTACCCGCTGCAGGTCCTCGGCGCGCCCGGTGAAAGTCATCACGGGGTGCAGCGCGAGCGGCAGCACTCCCGCTTCGGCGGCCGGGGCGAGCACCTCGACCCCGTGCGCACCGCAGGTGTGCAGCACGATCTGGCCGGCCCGGAACGCGCCGGTGGTGGCCAGGCCGCACACCAAACCCGGCAGCACGTCGTCCGGCACCGCCAGCAGCACCAGATCGGACCGCGCCACCACCTCGTCGGGGGGCAGTACGGGCGTCTCGGGCAGCAGGTCGGCGGCGCGGCGAAGCGACTCACGCGAGACGGCGCTGGCGCCGACCACGGTGTGGCCCGCGCCGGCGAGCGCGGCACCGAGCACCGAGCCGACCCGGCCGGCGGAGACCACGCCGACGGCGAGCCGCGCCGGGCGCCGGGTCGCGTCGGGGGTCGCGTCCGGGGTCGCATCGGGAGGTGCGGACACGCCCGACCCCGGACTCCCCGACATCGCTGCCATCGCCGTCCTCCAGCCGTTCCGGTCCCGGGATGTGCGGGTACCGGACTTCCGTTCGGGTGAGGATAATCCGGTTCGACCGCTCACGCCGTTCCGGGTGAGCAGCTTCACGTCCTCATCCGCCCGGAGTGCCGGTCGACGACCGCGTTCCGGAACCCAAACGCAGTTCGCGCCCAGCCTCAGCAGTGGCGGCCGCCGGGGGCGGGCGGGGGTTGCGGGGGTTGCGAGTAGGGGGAGCGGTAACGGCCGGGCTGCCCGGGAGGCTGCGGCAGCTGGGTCCCACCCGGCGGAGTCGGGGGCAGCACGGTCGGTGGTGGTGCCCAACCGGGCGGCGACTGCCGCCACGCCGCACCGAGCGCGTTGGGCGCGTTGACCGCCCGCGTCCGGGCCGTCATGACGGACCTGAGCAGCTCGTGGTGCCAGCGGCCCGCTTCGGCTCCGACGGTGCCCCGCGCCATCCTGTCGCGCAGGAATGCCAGCTCGGTGACTGCCGATTGGTAGTCGCGGACCGCGTCGGCAGCATCGTCGCCGACCTGACGCCGCACAGCCGAGCGCCAGCCACGCCTGCCTGCCAGGCTCGCGAGCAGCCCGACCTCGCTGGATGCAATCCAGCCGGATGCGGCCAACCCGGGAAGCTGCGCGGCGACGACGCGCTGCTCCCGGCGTCGTTGCCAGACCACCAGCGCGAGCAGCGCACCGAAGAGCGGCACCATGATCAACGGGTAGACCGCCACGAACAGCCCGGCCGCAGCCGAGAAGTTCCACAGCGCGTGCAGGATCACCGCGGCGATGTAGCCCACGATCGGCATGACGACGATGACCACAGCATTGCGGCTGCGCGCCGCGACGCCCACCCCGATCCCGATCATCGCGGTGAACAGCGGGTGGGCGAACGGGGACAGCACGCCCCGCAGCACGAACACCAGCACCACGCCGCCGCCCGCGCCGGCCAGGCCGGCATCGGCGAACGCCCGTCCGAAGTAGAGGATGTTCTCGACGAACGCGAACCCCGCGGCGACGAGGCCCGCGTAGACCACCCCGTCGACGATGCCGTCGAACTCGCGGCGCCGGAACCACAGCAAGCCGAGCAGGAACGCGCCCTTGAACGCCTCCTCGGCCAGCGGCGCCGAGATGACCAGGCTGACGAAGTCACCGCCGGCGGCGCCGAGTGCGCCCTCGCCGAGCACCGCGGCGGTCTCATTGACGACCAGAGCGCCCAGCACGGACACGCTGGCCCCCCAGATGAACGCCATCAACAGCAGCCGCGAAGGCTCCGGTTCCCACCGGTCGACCCAGAGGAAGGCCGCGACGACCACGACAACGGGCAGCAGCGCGACCACCGCGCCCACCAGCACCGGCGTCGAGCCGAGACTGGCACCGAGCATGCTGAGCACGATCAGCCCGGGAACGGCGAGCGCCACCATCCCCAGCACGGGCTGCAGCACGCTCTTGTTGTGCTGCCGGGCCCAGGGCTGATGCTGCGCCCATGGGTCGGGCGCTGCGGACGGTTCAGGACGCACCATGGCCCCGCACCCTAAGCCGCATCGGATGGGTTCGGGTTGATTCGGCGGGTGAGATCACCCGTCGTCGCGACGGTGCCGCCGACGGGGGGCAGCGCCGGCGCCGTGGGCCGCGAGCAGCTCCTCCACGGACCTCTTGCCGGGATGTGCTCCGTTGGGCGGTAGCCCAGCCATGCCGTTGCCGTTGCCGTTGCCGTTGCCGCGCGCTGGCGCCCCGTTGCTGTTGCTCGGGTCCGACCGGCACGGCAGGGCACCGAACAGCGGGTCCTCGTCGTCGGTTGTGGGCGCCGGTTGCGGCGTTCCAGGATGCGGCGTTCCAGGTTGGGGACGTCGGGCGGGATCGGCCCGCGCCGCCGGCTCATGATGGGACAAGCCCGCCGCTCGCTGCGGCGGGTTCCGCCCGTCCTCGCGACCCTGGTATGGCGCGGACGGAGGCTGGGCGGGCAGTGACCGCATCCGGGTCGACTCGGCTCGCAACGCCACGCGCTCCACCAGCAACTCGCCGCCGAGCACCGACTCGAGGTTGCGCCGCAGCGTTCGCAGCTCGGCGCGCAGCGCATCGAGCTCGGCACGGCTGCCGTGCTCGATATCGCGACGCAGCTCGCGTTCCACGGTGAGCTCGTGTTCGCGACGGGCGGCCACCTCGCGTTCGAGCTCGAGCTGGTAGATCGCGCGCAGGTCCTCGGTCTGGTTAGCGGCCGAGGTGGCCTCCCGGCGCACCCTCGCTGCCGCGAAGGACCCCGCCAGCGCCGCCCACAACGCCGCGACGATACCCAGCCGGAGCAGCCGGGGATCATCGAAGCCCAGCACGAGGACGGCCGCAGCGGCAACGGCCAGCGCGACCGAGACGTAGACCAGAACACGTCCGGTGCCCGAACCGCTCCGGGCCCGTGCTGGGCGTCCGTCGGGGCCGTTCATGGCGTCACGGTACCTGCGACCCGAGCGCGGCAGAACCGGTGCGGGACCCGTATGACGGTGCGTGATCGACCGGTCCTCGAGCCGGCGATCACCCGCGATCGGGATCAGGTGCCTGCTCGCGGCGCGGATCGTCGGGCGTGCGGCAGCAGTACTCCAGCCACAGCCCGGCAGCGACGAGCATCGCGGCGCAGATCGCGCCGATCGTCGCAGCAACGGTGTCCGAGGCTGCTGCGGGGAAGTTCGCCCACCGCGGCGCGACATACCCGAGCACCCCCAGCCACGCCCCCATCAGCAGCGCGCCCGCCAGCGACGACGCCTTGGCCAGCATCACCGCCTTGGCCGCGGTGAGTGCCTGCACCGGGCTGGCGTGCGGCCGTCGCCGGATCCTGTCCCGGATCGTGAAGCCGAGCACTGTCTCAGCGGCGGCGAATGCGAGCAGGGTGGTCCCAGCCAGCGTGGGCAGCGGTGGCACCGAGTCGTAACTCATCGCGACCAGCAGGCCGACCACGATCGCGGCCCCGACAACGGCGGCGACCAGATCGCGCGGTCGGGTGGCCGTCATCGATCCGCCCGTCATGGGGTCCCCAGCGAGAGGTCGTCGCGACGGCGCACCCCGTCACGCTCGGTCGCGGGTAGTCCGGCGACGAGGTCGGCCACCGCGCCGTGTCCCGGCAGCACCGCGTCCGGCGCCACGTCGTGCCAGGGCACCAGCACGAAGGCCCGCTGATGCGCCCTCGGGTGGGGCAGGGTCAGGTCGTCGCTGTCACCGTGCAGTCCGGCCACGTCGATGATGTCGACGTCGAGCGTGCGCGGTCCCCAACGGATGCCACGGGTGCGTTGCGCCTCGCGCTCCTGTTGCTGTGCGCGCCGCAGCCACTCGTGCGCATCGGCCGTCGGATCGTCGACCAGCAACACGGCGTTGAGGAAGTCGTCCTGCTCGACGCCGCCCCAGGGCACCGTGCTGTAGACCGGCGAGACGGCCCGCACCGCCGGGCCCAGCCCCCTTACACACTCCTGCAGGTGGGCGAGCCGGTCCCCGACGTTGGAGCCGACCGAGAGCACCGCGGTACTCATGGCTCGACCCTGGCCGTCCGGGCACGATGGACGGTGACCGCGACATCGGCGATGTGCAGCGGCAGCGGAGCCGACGGCTTGTGCACGGTGACCTCGGTGGCCGCCACCCGCTCGTCACGCAGCACGGTGTCGGCGATGCGGGACGCGACGGTCTCGATGAGACAGCACGGCTCGCCGCCGATGATCTGCGCGGCCTGCTCCGCCAGCGAGCCGTAGTCCAGGGTGTCGGCAAGGTCGTCGCTGACCCCGGCGGGGCCGAGATCGAGCCAGGCGGTGATGTCGGCGCAGAACTCCTGGCCGCCGCGCCGCTCGTGCTCGAACACGCCGTGCCGACCGAACACCCGCAACCCGGTCACTGTGATGCGGTCGGTCATCGCGCACCGCGCCGCATCGAGGTTCCCTGCCGCCACGCCGCGGCCACGGCCACGGCATCGAGCGAGGCCGCCACGTCGTGCACCCGCACGCCCCACGCGCCCGCGGCCGCGGCCAGCGCGGAGACCGCCGCGGTCGCCGTCTCGCGCCCTGCCGGCGGGCGGTCGCCCTGCGAGTCGGCGAGCAGCCCGCCGAGGAACCGCTTACGCGAGGCGCCGACGAGCACCGGGAAGCCCAGCTCGATGAACACGTCGAGGTTGCGCAGCAAGGCCCAGTTGTGCGCCGCCGTCTTCGCGAAGCCCAGGCCCGGATCGAGCACCAACGCGCCCGGGTCGACGCCGGCGAGCACCGCGGCGTCGACCCGCGCGATCAGCTCGGCGCGCACCTCGGCGACCACGTCCTGGTAGCTGGCGAGCTCGTCCATCGCCGCACTGTGGCCACGCCAGTGCATCAGGATCCACGGCACCTCGGCCTTGGCCATCACCCGTGCCATCGCAGGGTCGGCCAGCCCACCTGACACGTCGTTGATGACAGCGGCTCCCGCCTCCAGCGCGGCGTCGGCCACCGCCGCGCGGGTCGTGTCGACGCTGCACCGCACCCCCCGGGCGACGAGCTCGCGCAGTACCGGCACAACCCGATCGATCTCGCTGTCGGCATCCACCCGCTCGGCGCCGGGCCGGGTGGACTCGCCGCCGATGTCGACCAGGTCGGCTCCACGGTCGGCCAGCGCCAAGCCATGCGCCACGGCATGCTCACGATCGAGGTAGCGGCCGCCGTCGCTGAACGAGTCCGGGGTCACGTTGAGGATCCCGATCACCACGCAGCGACCGGGTGCGGGCAACGCGGGGTGCACGTTCAGCCCCGCCTCATCAACTCGAGCGCCTCGGATCGTGACGAGGCGGAGGTCTTGAAGACCCCGCGGACCGCCGAGGTGGTGGTGATCGCGCCGGGCTTACGGACTCCCCGCATGGCCATGCACAGATGCTCGGCCTCGACGACGACGATCGCGCCGCGCGGTTCGAGCCTGTGCATCAGCGCGTCGGCGACCTGGGAGGTCAGCCGCTCCTGGACCTGCGGCCGCTTGGCGTAGAGATCCACCAGCCGGGCCAGCTTCGACAGCCCGGTGACCCTCCCGTCGGCGTTGGGGATGTAGCCGACGTGTGCCATCCCGTGGAACGGCGTCAAGTGGTGTTCACAGACCGAGTACATCGGGATGTCCTTGACTAGGACGAGTTCGTCGTGACCCTCGTCGAAGGTCCGCGCCAGCACCTCGTCGGGGTCGATGAACATGCCCGCGAACATTTCCTTGTACGCGCGCGCGACCCGCCTCGGCGTCTCGCGGAGACCGTCGCGCTCGAGGTCCTCACCGCAGGCCAGCAACAGCTCCCGCACCGCCGCCTCGGCACGCTGCTGGTCGAAGACCGGCCGGCCGTTGAGCTCGGCGCCGGCGCGAGCCTTGCTGGTCATGGCAGACCTCCGCGCACTGAGTGGGACAGCTGCAGCCGGGACGTCGCCGCGGTGGCGACGGTCAGCGATCGTCTTCCCGCCGGGTCTTCCACTCCTGCGTCTCCTCGGAGGGGTTGCGACCCACATCCGGGTCGGTCTCCTCCCCGTGCCAGCGGGAACGGCTGCCACCGTCCGAGCCGGGATCCGGCCGCGCCCACGGATCCTGCTGCCAGCCTCCCTGCTGCTGCCGTCCACTGTCCTGGTGCCGGCCTTGCTGCCGGTCATCGTCGTGCTGGGACTGCCAGGACGGCCCGGACGGGGTGGTGGCCGGACGCCACCCGGGGGGTGCACCGTAATTCGGCGGGCCCTCTGCAGGAGGGGTTTGGCCCTGACCGGGCGACGGCCATTGCCTGGTGGGCGGGTACCCGCCTCCGTGGTTCGGGTCACGTTGGTACCCGCCACCCTGGTTCGGCCCATCCTGGTTCGGTGGAGCGGCACCCGGTGACGGGTACGCGTACGGGTTGCCGTTACCTGGTGCGGCCTGGCCGGAGTGGGGCTGACCGTAGTTCTCGCTGTCGGGGCCCTGCCGGCCGTACGAGCCTGCACCGTTGGGCCCGGGTTGACCCGGTCCGCCGCGGGGTGGCCCGCCGGGCAGATCACCGCCGCCCGGCACCGCGCCCACCGGCGTGGGCTCCTCCTCGGGATCGGGCTGCGGTGGCCACGGTTCGCCGCGCTCCTTGGCCAGCTCCCCGGGAGTCTTGATCGGCGGCTTCTCCGAGGGCGTCCGATCGCCGAAGTCGTTGAACGCGGTGATCCTGGGCCGCTTCTCCACCGCGTCGAAGATCCGCTCCAGGTCCTTGCGCTGCAGCGTCTCCTTCTCCAGCACCTCGGCGACCAGCTGGTCGAGCACGTCGCGGTAGGTGTTGAGGACCTCCCAGGCCTCGGTGTGCGCGGCCTCGATGAGCTTGCGCACCTCCTCGTCGATCTCGTGCGCGACCTCGAGCGAGTAGTCGGCCTGCCGGCCCGCCGAGCGGCCGACGAACGGATCCCCCTGCTCCTGGCCGTACTTGACCGCACCGAGCTTCGCGCTCATGCCGTACTCGGTCACCATCGCGCGGGCGATCTTGGTGGCCTGCTCGATGTCGGAGGACGCGCCGGTCGTCGGCTCGTGGAACACCAGTTCCTCGGCGCTGCGCCCGCCGAGTGCGAAGACCAGCCGGGCGATCATCTCCGACCGCGTCATCAGCTGCTTGTCGTCCTCGGGAACGACCAGCGCGTGGCCACCGGTGCGGCCGCGCGGCAGGATGGTCAGCTTGTACACCGGCTCCAGATCGGGCATCGCCCATGCGGCCAGCGCGTGCCCGCCCTCGTGGTACGCGGTGATCTTCTTCTCTTGCTCGGAGATGATCCGGCTCTTGCGCCGGGGACCGCCGATCACCCTGTCGACCGCCTCCTCGAGCGCCACCCCGTCGATCGCCTGGCGGTTCTCGCGGGCCGTGAGCAGCGCGGCCTCGTTGATCACGTTGGCGAGATCGGCGCCGGAGAAACCGACGGTGCGTTTGGCCAGCCCGTCCATGTCGGTGTCCGGAGCGACCGGCTTGCCCTGGGAGTGCACGCCGAGGATGGCCTTGCGCCCCGCGATGTCCGGTGCCGGGATCGGGATCTGCCGGTCGAAACGCCCCGGCCGCAGCAACGCGGGGTCGAGGATGTCGGGGCGGTTCGTGGCGGCGATGAGGATGATCCCGCCCCGCGTGTCGAAGCCGTCCATCTCGACCAGCAACTGGTTCAGCGTCTGCTCGCGCTCGTCGTGCCCGCCGCCGAGCCCAGCACCACGCTGGCGCCCGACCGCGTCGATCTCGTCGACGAAGATGATGCACGGCGCGTTCTGCTTGGCCTGCTCGAAGAGATCACGCACCCGGCTGTTGTGCAACAGTACCGGCTTGTCGCCGCCGAAGAAGGCCTCGTTCCCGCAGCCGCAGAAGTCGTAGACATAGCCATCAAACGGCTTACGAGTGACCCTCGTGATTACCGGCTTCTTCTGCTGGCGCGAACCGTCGCCATCGAACGGGTTGCTGGTCGCCCCGATGGTCAGCCGCCAGTATTCCCCTTCGGGCAGCGGGGTCCGCTTGATGATGCCGTCACCGCGTTGAGTGCCGTGCCCGATGCCGGTCTTGATGCCGTGCATCGCAGACAGCCACGCCAGTTCGCGGATGAGCTGCCGGCTCACGGAGGTGAACTCGAGCTTTCCGGTGACGGTGCGGTGACCGTCACCGAGAGCGTAGCCCTCGAGGTAAGCCAGGAACTGCGTCCTCGGCGCCGTCCACAGCAACTCGGGCAGGTGCTTACGCTTGCTGCCGTTGCCGCAGTGTCGGGTGAAGAAGCGACCGAGCTGCGCCGAGTGGTAGACGAGCCGCGTCGAGTTGTCCTCGGTCGGCATCACCTTCGGATCCAACCCGAACACCGATCGCATCAGCTCGGTGCAGTCGGCGAGCAGATCGACCTCGTGAGAACCGAACGTGAACTCGAGGTCTCCGTTGGCCCGTCCCTCAGCGGTGTAGTAACCGAAGAGCTTGAGCAACTCAGGTGTCACCTGCACCTCGTCCGGCACTGGTGTTGTCTGGTATCTACCGCTGATCGCCCGGGGCTCGTGCTTGCCCCTATTCCAGTTGCTGACAGTCATCTGCGACACACCGGCCACGCTGGCCAGCTCGTGCTGCGGAATATGCCCCTTGAGCGTCCGAACGATCTCGTACCTGGCGTGCTCCCACTGGTCGGACTCCTCGCAGCGGATGGAAAGAACCGCGGGCTGCGCCGGCTCGTCGAACCTGTGTGCACGGACCTCGTGCTGCGTACCGCTGCCGGGGACAAAGCCCGTGCGCGTCTTGAACGGCAGGTCTACGAGTACATCACCCGGGCGCAGGTCACGCGCCGCCTTGGCCTTGACACCGCCGTGGCCGCGAACGAAGACGCTGTGATCGCCGGTTGTGCGGATCATCCCGCCGAGGTGGTGGATTTCGTAGATCTCATCGACCTTGTGGCGGTATACCGACGAGACCGGCTGCCACTGGCTGCCCGCTACCGTCTCCAGTCGACCCCGGAAGCCCGTGGAGCCACTTCGATAGCCCAGTGCCTCGACGCCAGCGACCCGGACCGGGTAACCCTCCGCACCGTCCGGGTAGCAGCCGTCCACGTAGTCGCCTATCGGGACAAGGCGAGTGCCATCGTCATCGCGGACGAGCACCGGGGTGTCGCCGGTGACGGAGGCCCCGACACCGACGAACATCTCCACGAAGTCCGAGCCGGAGATGGAGTAGAACGGCACCCCGGCTTCACCGGCGACCGCGCGGGCCAGCAGTGTCTTGCCGGTACCCGGCGGACCGTAGAGCAGTACGCCCTTGGGGATCTTGGCACCGAGCGCCTGGTAGCGGCCGGGGTTGGCCAGGAAGTCCTTGACCTCGTAGAGCTCCTCGACGGCCTCGTCGGCGCCTGCGACGTCCCCGAAGCTCGTCTTGGGCATGTCCTTGGTGAGCTGCTTGGCCTTGGACTTGCCGAAGTTCAGTACCCGGTTGCCACCACCCTGGGAGTTGTTCATCATCCAGATGAGCAGCAGCAACAGGATCCCCAACGGGATCATGTAAATCAGGATCTGGAACAGCACCGACTGCTGCGTGACCTCGGTGTTCCAGCCTTGCTCGATATTGGCGTCACGCAGCGCCGCCGTGATCTCGTCGGTGCTCTCCGCCGGGTACTGAGCGATGACCTCCCTGCCCTCGACGCCATCGACGGGCTGCTCGAGAGTCAGCCGGAGCCGCTGCTCCTTGTCCTCGAGAGTGGCCTCGGTCACGTTGCCGCTGCTGAGCTGCTCCAGCGCCCGCGACGTGCCCATCTCGGAGTAACCGCGCGTGTCGTCGAGCAGGGTGCTGAACGCGAAGTAGAGCAGCAGTGCCGCCGCTATCCAGAGCAGCGGGTTACGGAGCAGGCGCTTGCGGTCCATTGGCTACGGCCGTCGGCGGCCTCGACCCTCCTGAACTGACGTTGGGCGGTGGTCCTCCACCGCCGGCACGGCCGTGGAACACCCCCGGTCGGTCCAGCCTACCCGGCAGCCCACAGGCCCGCCCCGAGACGACCGATCGCCGACACTGAGACTGTCACCCAGCCAACGGCCGAGCCCCCAGCGGTGTTCCTGCCCACGCAGGTCTCAGTATCGATGCTTCGACCCTGACAAGCAGGTCTCAGTTGGCGTAGACCTTGGGGTCGAGGGTTCCGATGTAGGGCAGGTCCCGGTAGCGCTCGCCGTAGTCGAGCCCGTAACCGACGACGAACTCGTTGGGGATGTCGAAGCCGACATAGCGCACCGGGACGTCGACCTTCACCGCGTCGGGCTTGCGCAGCAGGGTACAGACCTCCAGCGACGCCGGCCGGCGCGAGGCGAGGTTGCGCAGCAGCCACGACAGCGTCAGCCCGGAGTCGAGGATGTCCTCGATGATCAGCACGTCTCGGTCGGCGATGTCGCGGTCGAGGTCCTTGAGGATGCGCACCACGCCCGACGACGAGGTGGCCGAGCCGTAGGAAGCCACGGCCATGAACTCGAGCTGCACCGGGAGCGGCAGCGCCCGGGCGAAGTCCGTCATGAACATCACGGCGCCCTTGAGCACCCCCACCAGAAGCAGGTCGTCCTTGCCCTCAGTCCTGGCATCGGCAGCCACCTGCTCCGCGAGTTCTGCGCTGCGATCCCGGATCTGCTGCTCGGTGACGAGAACGGAGGCGATGTCGCCCTCGTACACGGCCGGCTTCCCCCTCCGGGTCTTTAGGACTTAGTCGACGTTCAGCCTGCCATGTGCCCGACGGACGACGAAATTGCCCGGCAACGCCACCGGGCCCTGGCCCCGCCACCGGCCGATGAGGTCATCGGTCGCGCGCAGCTGGGCATCGGACAGATCGGACACTCCGGCGGAGCGCAACCAGCTGCGCAGTGCCCGCCGTCGCAGCGTGGGCGGCGCGGGTGCCAGCACCGTGACGTCCACCGTCGCGTCCTGGCAGTGGGCCGAGGCCAGCAGCGCGTTCGCCTCGTCGTCGAGCACGTCGAGGTCCTCGCGCAGCTGCGCCGCGGTGCGGGCCAGCGCTGCGGCCACCCCGCCGGCGAGCACGTCCTCGAGCAGCGGCAGCGCTTCGGTGCGAAGCCGCACCCGGCGAAACCGCGGGTCGCTGTTGTGCGGGTCCGACCACGGCGTCAGCCCCAACGCGGCGCAGGCAGCGACGGTGGTCGCACGCGGCACCGCGAGCAGCGGCCGCCCCCACGGCGGGTCGCACTCGCGCATCCCGGCGATCGATCTCGGCCCGGAACCCCGGCCGAGCCCGAGCAGCACGGTCTCGGCCTGATCGTCACGCGTGTGGCCCAGCAGCACCAGCGCACCGGCCGGCGCCGCGGACCGCAACGCCGCGTACCGGGCGTTGCGCGCTGCCGCTTCGGGGCCGCCAGCACCGTCCACTGTGACATCACGGACCGTCACCGTCGTGGCTCCCATCGCGCGCAACGACTCCGCGGTGGCGCCGGCGACCCGATCGGATTCCGGCTGCAGTCCGTGATCGACTACCAGGCCGTGCACGTCGATACCGGCGCGATTTCCACAATGGACGGTCGCAGCGGCGAGTGCGAGCGAATCGGGCCCACCCGAGCAGGCGATCGCGACCACGTCGCCGGTCACGTGCTCGGCGAGAAACCTGCGAACCGCCTCGCGGACCTCGGCCACCGCCGGGTCGGGGCCTCGAGTCATCCGTGCACGCGCCGCAGCCAGGCCTCCGGAGCTGTGATCTCGGCCCGGCTCGGCAGCGTCTCCGGAGACGTCCACACGGCATTGAAACCGTCCATCCCGGCAGTGCCGACGACGTGCCTGGTGAACGCCGCGCCCTCGGCGTACTGGCGCAGCTTGGCATCGAGGCCCAGTACCGCCCGCACGATCCGGTCGCCCAGCCCGCCGCCCTGCCTGCGTGCGGTGAACTTGCGCCGTATCGTCTCGACCGACGGCACCACCGCGGGACCGACGGCGTCCATCACGTGGTCAGCGTGCCCCTCGAGCAGCGTGGCCAGCGCCAGCAGCCGGTCCATCACAGCGCGCTGCTCGGGCGTCTGCAGCAACGCGAGCAGGCCGACGCTGTCGCGCACCCCGTCGCGCCGCGCGGTGCGCAACGCCTCGGGCAGCCGGCCGAGCATCCCGGTCAGCGCCTCCGGGTTCTCGGCGACGGACAGGAAGGTCGCGACCTCCGAGGCGAAGTGCTCGCGCAGCCACGGCACGGCGTTGAATTGCAGCCGGTGGGTGCTCTCGTGCAGGCAGACCCACATCTCGAACTCCTCGGCAGGCACGTGCAGCGCGCGCTGCACCGTCACCACGTTCGGCGCGACGAGCAGCAGCCTGCCGGGCGACTCGGCCGGCCCGCCGAACGGGTCGTACTGGCCGAGCACGCGGGAGCCGAGGAACGCCAGCGCGGCGCCCGCCTGAACGCCCGCCGTCTGCGCGGTGAACCGGCCGACGGGGTTGCGCCCCGGCGTCGGCAGGCCCGAGAGCATCACCTGCAGCCCGCCGGCCGCCGCATCGATCCATCCGGGCCGATCGACCACATCGGCCGGCCGCGGCGAGCTGCCGTCGTCGAGGCCGGTGAGGTCGCGGACGTGGTCCTCAGCGGTGACTGCGTGCTCCCGCAGCCGTTGCACGGTCGCCGCGGCCTCCGACCGGGGCATGGCCGGACCGGGACGGACGAGCCGTCGAGCGGTGGCCCTGGCGGTGTCCCAGTCGATCGGGCCGCCCTCGGCGGTCGGGGCGTCGGCGAGACGTGCTGGCTCTCCCATGCTGTTCGACGGTACGCGGCGACGGCGGCTACCGGCAGCCGCACGACCGCAGCGCAGCAGCCATCTCGTCCAGTCGTGGGCGGACCGCGCCCGGGTCGGGACCGGTCGAGAGCAGTGCGAACGCCAGCAACCGGTCGTCTTCGGTGAGCACCGTGCCCGCCAGGCTGTTCACACCGGTGAGCGTCCCGGTCTTGGCGCGTACCCAACCGCGACCGTCATCCGAGGCGTCCGTTTCGTACCGGTCGACCAGCGTGCCGGTGCCTCCGGCGACGGGCAGCCCGGTGAGCAT
Organism: Pseudonocardiaceae bacterium; assembly: GCA_009377865.1. Lineage (GTDB taxonomy): Bacteria > Actinomycetota > Actinomycetes > Mycobacteriales > Pseudonocardiaceae > WHSY01. The sequence goes on from WHTH01000037.1 coordinate 36,927, forward strand.
CGGTCGCAGCGCGGCCGTCCGCGACGCCGCGTCGTCGGGCCCGGCCGCGGCGGCGAGCACGTCGGTGAGCAGCGCGGCGGACACCTCGTTGCGGACCGACAGTCCGCTGCCGTCGGACAGCCTGGACGTCCCGATGTCGAAGCCGCTGCCGCTCAGCACCCGTAGCACGGCCTCGCTGGCCCCGGAGAAGGACGGCTCAATGCCGACGGCCAGCGCCACCTCCCGCGCGAGCACCTCGCCGAGCACATTGTCCGAGGTGTCGAGCGCGGTGGCGACGAGGTCTTCCACCGGCGCCGACTCCACCGTCCCGAGCACCCGCGCCCCGGCAGGAGCGGCACCGAGTGTGGTGGCGGCCGGATCGGCGCCGAGCCGCTCGGCGAGCTCGGTACCGGCCGCCAGCGCGGGGTCGGCGTCCCTCGACGAGACGGCCTCGGTCGGGTCCGCACGCCCGCCGTCGAGCATGACCGGCACGATCGGCGCGATGTAGCCGGCCGGCACGTCGGCTGGCAGCCAGCCCGGGGCGAGCACGTCGCCGGTGTAGCGGTCCACGTCGACGACGACCCGGTCGACCGGACCGCGGGCGGCGGCCTGGACCTGGGAGACGAGATCGTCGAGGTGCGCCGCGCCCGGATACACCGACTCCTCCCCTGCCGGCAGCGCGTTCAGCGTGGGGTCGCCGCCTCCGATCAGCACCACGGTGCCCGGCTCGCCGCCCGCCGTCACGGTTGTCGACAGCGTGTCCTGGTGGTCGAGCGCGAGCAGGGCGGCACCGGCGGTGAGCAGCTTCGTCGTCGACCCGGGCACGCGGGTCGACGCCGGGTCGCGTTCCCACAGCACGGTGTCCGATGCGGGGTCGGTGACCTGCCCCGACAGCTCCCCGAGGCCTTCCTGACCGGCCAGCGGGTCGAGCAGCGCGGCGACCCCGGCCGGTCTCGGCACCGGTGCCTGGCCGTTGACGGGCGGCAGCTCCCGGCTCGGCATCACCGGCGGCGGGGGTGGCGCGATCTGCGGCTCGGGATCGAACCGCGCGAGCAAGGCGGGCGCGCCGAGGCCGATTCCCACTCCGCCGCCGGCCGCCGCCAGCAGCACAACGGCGACCAGCGCGATCCGGGCACCGCGACGGGCCGGGAGCCGACGCCTTTCACCGATCACTGCGTCACACTAATCGCCGGGCGGCCGCCAGGCTCAGCCCGCCGGGTTCGAGGCAGGCCGGGTTCGAGGCAGGCCGGGTTCGAGGCAGGGAGCGAGTGCAGGCGTGGACTTCGACGTGACGATCGAGATCCCCAAAGGGGAGCGCAACAAGTACGAGATGGACCACGAGACCGGGCGCATCAAGCTCGATCGCACGCTGTTCACCGCCACCCAGTACCCGGCGGACTACGGCTTCATCGACCACAGCCTGGGTGAGGACGGCGACCCGCTCGACGCGCTGGTGCTGGTACAGGAACCGACCTTCCCCGGCTGCCTGATCCGCTGCCGCGCCATCGGAATGTTCCGGATGCGCGACGAGGCCGGCCGCGACGACAAGATCATGTGCGTGCCGACGGGCGACCCCCGGCTCGAGCACCTGCGCGACATCCACCACATGCCGGAGTTCTACAAGCTCGAGATCCAGCACTTCTTCGAGGTCTACAAGGCGCTCGAGCCCAAGAAGAGCGTCGAGGGCGCCAGCTGGGCCGGGCGCATCGAGGCCGTTGAACCCCGGGCGTCCGCGTGTCCGTGAAGGTCCTCGCTGCGCCGACCACGTCCGGCCGTCTCAGCTGGCGCTTGTGGCCGGTTCGAGGGCTGGCCACAGCGGTGCGGGGAGGTCGCCGCCGTGCGAGCATCCGGCAGCCCTCCGGCCGATCGAGCAGCAGCGGCTCCTCGACGAGCCGCAGGATCTCCTGGTCCCACTCGATCACCCGCTCGCCGGCCGCGCCGACGCCGTGCTCGAAGAGACCGCCCACGACCCGTGGGTGCTCCCCGCCCCCGGCAGCTGCGACCAGCACGAGCTCGCGCTCGTGGCCTGCGCCGCGGCGGGCTTCAGCCCGGCGGTCGTGCACGAAGTCAAGGAGTGGTCTGCCGTCGCGTCGCTCGTCGCGCGCGGCCTCGGCGTCTGCCTCATGCCCCGACTCGTTCGCATCCCCGCGGAACTACCGATCGCGCGGGTCCCGCTTCGCGACGCCCCGACGCCCCGACGCCGCCTGCTCAGCTGCACCCGCCGCGGCAGCCGCCAGCAGCGACACATCGCCCTCGGCCTGAAAGCCCTCACCACGGCCGCACGCACCACCACCACCTCGACCACACCGACAGGTGCTCTTGGGTCATCGCCGTGAGGCCCGGGCAGCGTCCCGGTGGGGCGCAGCCGGGGTTTCAGGCGGGCGCCGACGCCCCCTGCGGGGCCCCGTCCTCGGACACGGTCCACCCCGTCTCCAACAGGGACTTCAGATTCGACAGGATGCCGATCCAGCCCTCGCGCACGCCCTTGAGCATCTCGCTGTCCGGCTCGAAGTCGTCGTGGGTGACGGTGAGCTGGACCGCGCTCGGCGTCATCTCCTCGATCTCGAAGGTCACCTTCGAGATCTTCTCCTGCTGCAGCTCCGCGAGCTTCTGGTCGCTCCACCCGAACATCTCCGCCATCTCCGGCTGGTAGTTGTGCCAGGTGTAGGAGAGCTTGCGGTGCGGCTCGGACTCGAGGACCCGCTGGTCCCAGTCATGCGGACCGTCGTCGGGCCCCATCTTCCAGGTGATCGGCGAGCCCTTCTGGAAATCGGACCGCGGCCCGCCGCCCTCGAAGTACCGCGCGATGAACACCGGCTCCGTCAGCGCCTGCCACAGCTTCTCGGGCGTGGTGCGGATGTAGGTCTGGTACACGAACTCGGTCTGGCTCACGTGGGCCTCCTCCAAGGCTGTCTTGAGGTCCGCGAGTGCGTGGACGCGCCCGCGGTCGTACTGACGGATCCACCGATCAGCGATGTCGTTGATGGGCGCGACGTTGAGGTAGTGCAGCTTCTCCCGGCCGCGCCGCCTCGTGGTGACCAGGCCCGCCTCCTCGAGGACCGCCAGGTGCTTCGTCACCGCCTGCCGCGTCATGTCCAGGACCTCGCACAGCTCCCGCAGCGTCTGCCCGTTGCGCCCGTTGAGCGCGTCGAGCAGCCGGCGCCGGCCAGCGTCGGCGAGCGCCCTGAACACCGCGTCCATCTCCACCATCCCGATCAGGCAACCTAAGGGTTGCCCTTCGACTTTAGGCAACCTTCTGGTTGCCTGTCAAGGTGGTGTTAGCGCTCCGCTCGCCCGGTGGCGATCAGAGTCCCGGCGGCGCCAGCCGGTAGCGCAGGGTCAGCTCGGCCGAGTGCGCCCGCGTCGTGTCCAGCAGCCGAGTCGACGCCGCGTGCACGCGGTGATGCTGCTGTGGTCGCGCGCGAGTTACGCGGCGGGCGGCTCCTCCACCACGACGACGTGGTTGCCGTCCGGGTCGCGCAGCATGAACATGAGCGGGGCGCCGGGCGTGCGCATCGGCTCCGGATCGAGGTCGATGCCGCCGATGGCGCTCAGCCGCGCGTGCTCGGCCAGGACGTCTGCCGTCTCCACGCCGATCGAGCTGCCGCCGGGCTCGCCGCCCATCGGCGGGTTGAGCGCCAGCCGCGTCCGTGACCCGGGCGGGGCCACCTCCAGCCAGCGCATCTCGTCGTGCTCACCGAAGCGCGTGTCGCCGCGCACCTCGAAGCCGAGCTTGTCGGTGTAGAAGGCCAGCGCCGCGTCCTGGTCGGCGACGGCGAACATGACCACGCCGATGTTCGAGAGGGTTGTCGGGGTTCGTGTTAGATCAGTCATGGTCTGTAGACCGGGCGCGCAGGCGGAACTCATCGGCCCGGCGGCGGATTTCTGAGATCACCCGCCGCGTTCAGGTGGGCAGGTCGAGAGCACGGAGGCGGTCCGGCACGTCAGTAGGCAGGAAGGCGACGTAGAGCGCCAGGGCGAGGGCGGAGAACGGGACGTTGCCCGCGAGCGCGAGGACAGTGTGAAACCCTGCGCCCACGACCAGACCGAGCACGCGGGTGCGCGGGACGGCGAGCAGGATCGGAAGCGCCACCTCGATCAGCACGGTGCCCCAGGGCGATGGCCGCAGCCGCGTAGACGAGCAGCAACTGCACCCGGAGGAACGGCGCGACCCGCTCGAACAGCGCGCCGGCGTCCGGCAGCTCTTCTGGCACCAAGGCGAGTCGGGAGAAGGGGAGGAGTGGCAGGTCACACTCAAGACCACGGCCGACCGCTACCCGGAGCTGGAGTCCCACCTCATCGCTGAGCATACCTGGGACAATCCGGAGGTGACGGCCGTTCCTCTGGTTGGTGGTTCGGCGGCGTACCTGGAGTGGCTGAGTCGAACGACCGCCGCCGCCCACGGAGGCAGCGCTCCGTAGTCAGTGCTGCATGCGTTCCAACAGTGCGGCGACGTTCGGCACAGCATAGTAGGGCTGGAGCCGTTGCAGCATCGTCCCGATGCGCGCGGCAGGACGGACCGAAGCCACCCCCGCCGCGAGATCGAACGCCCTTCCGGTGACGGCAGCGGCCCGCTCGGGTTCGCCGGCATCGATGTAGGCCGTGGCAAGCCAGGTGAGGTAGAGCGCTTTGTCGCGGGCGTGGGTGTCGTCGTAGCGCGCCAGAACGGCTTCCAGGATCGGCACGGCGCGCAGCGGTCGACGTAGCTCCGTCCAGCATCGACCGGCCATGATCTTCACTTCGGTGTCGTCGACCCAGAACACCCAGTCCGGCTCGGGACTCCCGTCGCCGCGATGCAGCGCTTCCTCGGCACGAGCAAGAGCGCGCTCGGTCTCTTGCGCCCGTCCCGCCACGGCGTAGGTCCAGGCGAGGCGTTCGAGCAATAGGGCCCGTACGCGCGGTGAGGCGTCGCGCTCCGCTGTCTCGTAGGAGGCTGTAGCTACGTCGATGTTGGGCCCTGAGGTGCTGACCATTTGGTACGCCAGAAACGCCAACGAGTTGCCAACCAGTGCCGCGTCCTCGGCCTCCTTGGCCGCTGTCAAGCTCGTCAGGTAATGCTGCTTGGCGTCGGCTTGCATGCCGGCGTCGAAGGCCGCCCAGCCCGCAAGCTGTGCTTGCTCGGAGACAACTGCCATCAGCGCTCGCCCAGCTGACGACGTGTAGCTCGCCTCCTCGGCGAGTGACATGGTTGCCGCGAGCTCGGAGGCGTAGAGCTTGTACGTGTCGGCGCCACCGAGTAGGTCGTCAAGCCGACGTAAGCGAGCGGTGCGTGCGAGGAGCTGCGAGGCTTGCGCACTGCCGAGTTGCGGTCCGAATGTCGGCGCCCCGACCGATGGCAGCGACGCAGCAAGCCCCGCCACGGCACCTATGAAGTTCCTGCGAAGCAGCGCCTCCACCTCCTCCGCAGTTGGTACGGGCACTGACGCCACGGCCTTCAACTCGGCGCTGTCGTTCAGCAGCTCGGCCAGTGCCTGGTTCGAGATGCCGAGGGCGTGTGCCAGCCTCGGCCGGGCGCGGCCGTACCGGAGACGGTGCTCGTTGCCGACATGGGCGACGGCGCCCTACTGCTCCAAGGGTGGCGAGACGAACCGGTTGCCTATGTCAGTCCAGCGGATGCGGAATCGCTGCGGGACGCGCTCGCCGCAGCCTTCGGGGACGTCCAGCCGTGATCCGCCAAGACCGCGAACTGCTGGCCGAGTTGGCCAGGGTCAATAGCGACGTCGTGCCGGTGGCCATGCGCGTCATGGACGACAGCGCGACTCCGGAGGAACAACGCGAGCTTGCCACCCGGCTGATCGACCTCGGACAGCGGCTGGATCGGCGGGCAGAGCTCACGGGCCACGTCATCGAGGCCGAAACCGTCGGCGTCATTGAAGCGCCATCGGTGCCCAACCGGGAGCAGTGAGCGTGTACGAGGTGCGGTGGCGGGTGCTGCGCGACCGCGCCGACGAGATACTGGCGCGGGCTGAGCACGTCGATGACGACTTCGCCAGGCTTGCCGCGCTGGCTGTAGCGCTGTTGGAGCGCCACGCCGTGGATGCACGGGGGCAATGTCAGTATTGCCGAACGTATCGAGCGCGATGGCGACGGAGGTCGCGACGGTGTCTGACCTTGCCGGTGATCAGCTGGTACCTGGAAGAGCCCATCGAGCTAATCGACAGGGGATGATCCACCACACCGGCGGCCGAAAGGCGAGGCAATGACGAGGCCATCAGCGGCCCGGACGGCGAGCTGGTCAGCGGCGGCCAAGCGCTGCGCGCAGCGCTGCAACGGGCTGTGTCGGCGCGTGTAGTGGTGGCGGAAAGGCCCACCGTGGACCTCAGCGGCGGCCTGGACTCGTCAACGGTGGCCGTACTGGCCGCTCGTGCCGCGTCCAGCGCGAGCGATCTCGTGTACCTGCAGGACCGCGTCAACATGCACCACCAGCGGTACCAGACCCACGGTTCGCAGTTCTTCGGCAGCAGCAGTGAGGGACCGAGGCTCTGGCCGGTCAGTGACCCCGCGACCGTCAATGATCGCCGCGCCGACGTCGACCTATCCCCACTCGACCAGGCCACCATCGCCGGCGCATGGACGCCCGACGAACTGCGCCAACTCGGATGTCCCTTCGCCGAGAACACCACGTGACGGCCCGGCTCGCCCGACGGTGTCCGTGAACTCGACGCCGTGGGGGTTGTCCCGCCGCGCGACCTCCATACTGAGGTTTTCTCAGCAAGATCGAGTCGTCCGGCGATGGCGTAGGACGCAGGTGTGAGGTCAGCGACGCCGACAGGCCCCGACACGCCGAGGATCGTCAGGTGCCAGGCCATGGCGTGGAGCCCCCGCTAGAAGAGGTC
>WHTH01000098.1 GCA_009377865.1 Pseudonocardiaceae bacterium
GCCGTCGCCGTACCCGCCGGGAGCAACGTGGACTTCTTTGACCCGCAGGTTGTCGGCCACCGTGCGGTAGCGCCCGGGCCGGGCCAGCGCGGCGGCGGCCTCGGTGTTGGTGTGGCGCAGCTTCTCGGCGCGGATGTAGTGAACCATCCCGGGTTTCGTGCACTCCTCCCACGTTGGGAAGGATGTCACGATGCCGAGCAGGTACGACGCTGAGACGAAGGCGAAGGCGGTCCGGCTGGTCCGCGATCACGCGGGTGACTACGAGTCGGAGTGGGCCGCGATGGCGGCGATCTCGACCCGGCTGGGGATGACGGCCGAGACGCTGCGCAAGTGGGTCCGGCAGGCCGAGGTCGACGCCGGGCAGACGCCGGGGGTGCCGACCGAGTCGAGCCGGGAGATCCGCGAGCTCAAGCGCAAGAACCGCGAGCTCGAGCAAACGATCGAGGTGCTCAAGGCGGCCACGACTTTCTTCGCGCGGGAGTGCGACCCGCTACACCGCTGACCTGCGCGTTTATCACCGAGCGCCGCGAGGAGTTCGGGGTCGCACCGATCTGTCGCGCCCTGTGGCAGCTGGGCGTGCCGATCGCCCCGCGCACCTACTACGCCCACATCGGCAGGGCGCCGTCGAAACGCCAGCTGTGGGACTGGTCGATCACTGAGGTGCTGGCCGGCTACTACGAGCCCGACGAGGACGGCCGCCGCGCGCCGGAGTCGCTGTATGGCAGCCTGAAGATGTGGGCGCACCTGCAGCGCCAGGGCCTGCCGGTGGCCCGCTGCACCGTGGAGCGGCTGATGCGCCAGCACGGCTGGCGCGGCGCGACCAGGGCAAAGAAGGTCCACACCACGATCAGCGACCCGGACGCCCAACGGGCACCGGACCTGGTCAACCGGGGCTTCAAGACCGAGGCACCGGATGTCTTGTGGGTAGCCGATTTCACCTACGTGCGCATGACCAGCGGATTCGGCTACACCGCGTTCGTCATCGATGCCTTCGCCGGGCTGATCATCGGATGGGAGTGCTCGCTGTCCAAGTACAGCGCGTTCGTGCAGTCCGCGATCCGCCAGGCCGGAGCCTTCCGCGCCCGCCAAGCCCGCCCGCTGACCGGAGACACCATCCACCACTCGCCGGGTCGCAGTACACCGCGGTGCGGTGCGGCGAGACCCTGCTGCTCGAAGGGCTCGTGCCCTCGATCGGCACGGTCGGTGACGCGCTGGACAACGCCCTGGCCGAGACCACCATCGGGCTGTACAAGACCGAGTGCATCCGCGACGGCTCCCCGTTCCGCCGCGGGCCGCTGGACCGGCTGGCCGACCTCGAAGAGGCCACCTCCGCGTGGGTGCACTGGTACAACACCGGCCGGCTCATGCACCGGCTCGGCCGCGTCCCACCGACCGAAGCCGAGGCCGACCACTACGCTACAACCGACCCGGCCAACCCGGCCGGTCACACAAACTGAGGTGTGCATCAAACCCGGGACGCTTCACCTACGGCGTGGCCAACCAGGCCTGTGTGACCCGCTAGCCCGAGCCAGCACCCTGCGGGTGACCAAAGCGCGCCACGAGCTGCTGGGTAGCTGCGCCAGGTGACCACGAACTCGTCGCTTCCGGGAGGCATGAGGGAAGGCCAGCGCCGTTTCGTGCCACGATCCGTGCCACGTGCGGCGGCAGGGCCACTTCCAGCGCGACCTGACGTTTGGCTACCTGGTGGGCACGAGCTGCAGTCCCTCGTGCTCGGCGAAGTCGGCGAAGTCCTTGGTGTTGAACGTCGCGAGCGGCAGCTCGCGGACCAGGCAGCACGCGGCGATCCACGAATCGTTGACGGGCCGGGGCCGGCCGCGGAGTTGGGCGAAGGCCTGCAGTCGCCCCAGCGGGCGGCCACGTGCTGGTCGTAGGGCAGAACGATGAGCCCGGCGAGGAACGTGTGCACGCTGGCCACGCGCCGAGGTCCCCAACGGCGAACGAGGGTCCACTTGGTCAGCTCGCCGATGGTCACGAAGGTGACGGCGAGGGTGTGGCCGGCGAGCTGGCGGCCAGTCGGCTCTGGGATGCGTCGGCGGAGGAGCGCAGAGGCGACGTCGGTGTCGAGGACGACCAGGCTCACGCGATATCGGCGTGCCGGGAGGCGTAGAGGTCGGTGAGGAACTCCTCGTACTCCTCGTCCGACTCGAACGGGTCTTCGGCTGCGGCGAGCTCGTCCACCGAGGTAATCGGCTTGACCCCCTGGCGGCGCGCGAGCTCCTCGGTGGTCACGAAGTCGTCGGCAGGCCAGGGCTCGGGCTGTTCAGTAGTGGATGACACGGTGATCGCCTTCTCCAGCGCCTCCAGCTCTCACTTCCGCCTCGTGAGGACACAGCCGCGCTCTCATGGTCTAGTTGCCCTCCACCATACGCACGGAGCAATGCTTGGAACCTGTGGATGACGTGGAGGGGCCGTACCCTCCCAGTGATCTTTCAGGCCATCAAGCAAGATCGGCGCGCTAACGCCGGTCGGGAAGGTACGACCCATGCTCAGCGTAGTTCCTGGAGAGTCTGACGGCCGTGATGACCACGTCGCCGGTGGCGAGCACGGCTCGCGGGAGTCGTCGGTGATCGACGAGATCGTGCGAGATGGTGCTCGGCGGATGCTGGCCGAGGCGTTGCAGGCCGAGGTCGACGCCTACATCGCGGCGTTCACCGCCGAGCGCGACGAGCGCGGGCACCGGCTGGTGGTGCGCAACGGCTCGCAATGACCCTCGCGAGGTTCTGACCAGTGCCGGGGCGGTCGAGGTGGTCGCGCGGCGGGTCAACGACCGCCGCGCCAACCCCGACACCGGCGCACGCATGCGGTTCTCCTCGGCGATCCTGCCGCCCTGGTGCCGCAAGACCCCGAAGATCAACGAGGTATTGCCACTGCTGTACCTGCACGGGCTGTCCTCGGGCGACTTCGGGCCCGCGCTGGAGCAGTTCCTCGGCTCCTCAGCGGGGCTGTCCGCGTCGGTGATCACGAAGATGACCGAGACCTGGAAGGCCGAACAACGCGCCTTCGCCGACCGGGACCTGTCCGGGGTGGACTACGTGTATCTGTGGGTCGACGGGATCCACGTCAATGTCCGTCTCGAGGAGCACAAGCTGTGCCTGCTGGTGATGATCGGCGTGCGCGCCGACGGACGCAAGGAACTCGTCGCGCTGGCCGACGGCTACCGCGAATCGACCGAGTCCTGGGCCGACCTGCTGCGCGACTGCTCCCGCCGCGGCATGCGCGCCCCCGTGCTCGCGGTCGGCGACGGTGCGCTCGGGTTCGGGGGCGCCCTGCGCGAGGTGTTCCCGACCACCCGGGAGCAGCGCTGCTGGTTCCACAAGATCGCCAACATCCTCGGGGCGCTGCCCAAGTCCGCCCACCCCGGGGCCAAGAAGGCCCTCGCCGAGATCTGGAACGCCGAAGACCGCCGCCACGCCCTCGACGCCGCCCGCACGTTCGAGGCCGCCTACGGGGCGAAGTTCCCCAAAGCCGTCGCCAAGCTCACCGACGACCTCGACGAACTACTCGCGTTCTACGACTACCCCGCCGAACACTGGATCCACTTGCGCACCACCAACCCCATCGAATCTACGTTCGCCACCGTCAGGCACCGCACGAAGATCACCCGCGGGCCCGGGTCCCGAGCCGCCGGGCCGGCCATGGCATTCAAGCTCATCGACGCCGCCCAGCACCGGTGGCGGGCCGTGAACGCGCCGCACCTGGTCGCCCTCGTCCGCGCCGGCGCCACGTTCGAGGCCGGCAAACTCGTCGAACGACCCGACGACCACCCGCAACCCGAGGCCGCCTAAAAGATCTTCATCCACAGGTCTTGACTATTGCTCTACGCACCGCGCGGGTGTCGGCGGTGTGAGGCGGGGCCGGAGTCAGAGCCGGAACCTTCAACTGGCAGCTTCCGGCTGTCAGTGCCGCAGGCCGCTTCGGTGACTACCGCTCCACGGGGAGCGGTAGTCACCGACGTCGAATTCCTCGCCATGCAGGAGCCGCTGTTGGCGAGGAGTGGAGACCAGACCTGACCTGACCTGCTGTTTCCGTTTGCCCATCAAGTCAAGCGCCCTTGTCCGGCAGGTGCGCCGAACCGACCCGAGTATTCGAGGTGGGTGCGGCGTGGCACGAGTTTGTACCACATTCTGTGCCACGAAACAAGACAAAACAGGAGGTAGTACGAGTTACTACGCGTGATACCAGCAGGTCAAGCATGGTGCACCCAGCAATACCCTGTACGAACCCAAACGTGCAGGTCAGCGGTCTTGAAGTGGCTGTGAAGCCGACGCATGCAAAGGTTCGGCGCGACGGCTACCGCTGTGCCTTGTAGCGAAGTGGTTCTCCGGCCGACTGCCTCGCCGGGATGATCCGCGTGCTCGGCGTGGCGCCCGCAGCGGCCGTCGGACTTTCGTGGGGCACCACCGTGATCCTTGAGCTGTATCGACGCCATCCTGACGTGGTCCGCAGCATGGCGTTGGCTGACGGGTACGCGGGGTGGCGCGGGTCGCTGGGCGGTGAGGAAGCCGACGCCCGGTTGGCCGGTGTGCGCGCGGCGCTGGCCGAGCCGGAGGAACGGTTCGACCCGACCTTGCCCGGTCTCTTCGCGGGGGATCCACCCGCACCATTCGTTCCGCTGCTGGACGCGATGGCGGCTGACGTCAGACGCAGCAGCATGTTGACCGCGCTGAACGCGATGGCGCAGGCCGACCTCAGCGACGTCCTGCCGACGGTTCAGGTGCCGACGCAGCTGATCTGGGGTGCTCTCGACGTTCGGTCGCCGCTCGCGGTAGCGCGCGAGTTCGAGCGCCGGATCCCAGGAGCCGTCCTGACAGTCATCCCCAACTGCGGACACGTCAGCAACCTTGAGGCGTCGCGCTCGTTCAACGATGTCGTTCGTGGCTTCCTCCAGATCCAGGGCTGACGCCGTCGAGGCCTGGGGAGCACCACCGTGCGCCTCGGCTCGAGTCTGGTCAGCTGGCCCGCATGCACCTGATGAAGGGCCAGTTGCACCAGCTTCTGCGTGGCGGCAGGCCCACCGTCGGGAAGCCCGACCTCGGCTCCTTGGGCAGCGGTGAGCGCCTGTCCCGTGGTGGCTGGAGGCCGCGAACACTCGATCACGCCGTCGCCATCGATTCCGTCGACGAAGGAACCGGGCGTGCACGACACCTCGTTCCGCACCCGGTAGCGCGGCGCGATGCTGAAGAGTGCCGAGCCGGTCAGGCAGCGTTCGCGCGATGGGGTTCGGCTAGCCGCGCACGGGCTCGTAGCGGAGGAGGACCGCGCCCGACGAGAAGGTGCGGTTCTCCACCAGCTCCAGCTTCAGCCACTTGTCCAGTGGTGGGAAGAACGGCGTGCCGCCGCCGATCGCGCACGGCGTGATCAGCACCTGGAACTCGTCCACGAGGCCGGCCCTGACCAGGGGCGCGGCGAGCGTGGCGCCACCCACCTCCATCAGGCCGTCGGTCTCGGCCTTGAGCCTCCGCGCGACCTCGACGACGTCACCCCGCTCCAACCTGGAGTTCCAGTCAACCGACTCCAGGGTCTGCGAGAACACCACCTTCGGCATCGCGAGCCACAGCCGGGCGTACTCGGCCTCCACCGGGGGCACGCCGGGTGCCTGGCCAGCGGTCGGCCAGTGGGCCGACATCAGCTCGTACAGCTTCCGCCCGTACAGCGACAGCGCGATGTCCCTGGTCCGGTCGTTCCAGTACTGGTGCAACTCGTCGTCCGGCACGCTCCAGCCGAGGTCGCCGTTCGCGTCGTTGATGTATCCGTCCACCGAGACGTTCATGCCATAAGTCAACGTTCCCATGGCAGTACAGACTGCCCGACGGCTGCAAACTCATCGCGAGGGTGTGCGATTTCCTCGCTTCGCTCGGCGGTTCGCGGGCATCAGTCCGGTGTCTTCCCTCCTGGGCGCGTAGGCCCTGGCTCCTTCGTTGGCGAGCTGCTCGGCGTTGGGGCCGGGCGGAATCACGACGGTGGGTATCCGAACCTAAACCTCCTGGTCAGCGGAGTCGAGGCTAGTCCGTTCACCGACAAAACGGAGCTACCAGGTCCGGGCGTGGACCGCGTTCATGCCGTCCTGGAGGTACTTTGGAGACGCACTCACATGCCGCGTTTGGTGATGTTCGCGGAGACCCACGTTCATCGCCCGTGCTTGACGCCTGAAGTCCACAGCGCGAGTACCCGGCGAGCCCAGCTCTGCACGTCCTCATCCTCATCCGTGGCGGTCCATCCGTCGCTCGCGACATACGGAAACATCTTCATGACGTCGTCGGACCACGAGTCGATCTCGTCGTAAGTCGGATCTACGAGCCGATGCATCACAACTGCCATCGGCATGCGGAGCTTCACAAGAGCCGTCTCGCCGTTGGCTAGGTGAAGCTCGTAACAGGAAGTCCGGACACCTTCGTACCGTTGAACGACGCGGTTGATGGCCGAGGTATCCCACGCTCGACTACCCGTCTGCAGCCACACGACGCCATTCGAGGCATAGACCGCCGCAAACAGGTTTCGGTATTCCATGCCGAACCCATTGCAGCGCTGACGGGTCTCGAAGCGAACAGGCCGCCACCCATCATGACCTGCCACCCACCCGTGGCCCCAGTGCTGCTGGTCGCCGACGAGAGTCCCCGCGCTGGGCGTCGCGGCGGCCAGCGCCGGAAAGCTGGGCCAGCCTGTCATTACTGCAAGGTCTCACGCTCGTCATCGGATGTCAGCGTGACGTCGAACATGTTCGTCGCGTCTCCATTGAGCGCATCCGCAATTGCCGCTGAGCCTAGATCCACCGACCTGTGTGGCTGTGATCAACTGCCGAGGCGGCAGTTGATCTTCATGTCGGGGGCCGCGGAAGGTGGGTGTGCGGCATTCGCTGGCCCGGTTGACTCAACGGGATCCACCGCCCGAATTGTGTCGGGGAGTTGTCGTGACCGAGGAAGTGCCCTTCGACCTGGGAGAATGCGGGTTGCGCTGCGCGCAACGCCAGGATCGAAAGGCCACCTCGTACATGCGAATGCTGCGGCTCTACCCGAAAGCTGTCGCCGGATTCACATGAGGTTGTCCCGGGTCTCGTGGAAGTTGAGAGGTGGCGGTCCCGCACCTGAGGTCAACCGGATGGTAGGTCTCGGGTGAACCGCCAAGAACACCACGAGAGACAGGACGGGACCGCCGTGAGCAAGACCTACCAGAAGATCGAGATCAACAACAGCAGCGTGGCCGTGCCGGAGCATGTGACGGTCGCGGTGAACGAGATCGCCGCCGACCTGCGCGAGGGCCTGCTGGCGATGGCTGTCGGCACGGGCCTGCAGGTGATGCAGGCGATGTTCGAGGAAGACGCGACCGCGGTGTGCGGGCCGCGCGGCAAGCACGACTCGGACCGGACCGCGGTGCGCCACGGGCGGGAGCGGGGCTCGGTCGCCCTGGGCGGACGGCAGGTGCCGGTCACCCGTCCCCGGGTCCGCACGGCTGACGGCTCGGCCGAGGTGCCGATCGGCTCGTACGAGCTGTTCTCCTCGACCGAGGTGATGGGCAGGATGGCGCTGCAGCGCATGCTCGCCGGCCTGTCGGCCTTCGCCACTACGGCATCGGGCTGGAGCCGGTCGGTGCGCCGGTCGAGGCCGAGAGCAGCGCCACGAGCAAGTCGGCGGTGTCGCGCAAGTTCGTCAAGGCCACCGAGACCGCCCTGACGGAGCTGCTGGCCGCCGACCTGTCCAGCCTGGACCTGGTGGCGCTGATGATCGACGGGGTGCACTTCGGCGAGCACACCTGCGTGGTGGCGCTGGGCGTCGACATCGATGGCGTCAAGCACCCGCTGTCACTGGTGGAGGGCTCCACCGAGAACGCGACCCTGGTCACCAAGCTGTGCGTTGACCTGCGCGAACGCGGCCTGGACGTCACCAGACGATCCTCGCGGTGCTGGACGGCTCCAAGGCGCTGCGCCGCGCGATCATCGACGTGTTCGACCACCCGGTGCTCGCTCGCTGCCAACTCCACAAGATCAGAAATGTTCAAGATCACCTACCGCAGAAGATGCGCTCGACGGTCGCCAAGAAGATGCGCGCCGCCTACCACGCCGACTCCGCGCTGGCCGCCCAGGCGCAGCTGGAAGCGCTGGCGCGCGAGCTCGAGCGCACCCACCCCAGCGCCGCGAACAGCCTGCGCGAGGGCCTGGCCGAGACGCTGACCGTGCTGCGCCTCGGCGTGCCACCCACCCTGGCGCGCACGCTGCGCAGCACGAACGCGATCGAGAGCATGATCTCCATCTGCCGTGACCACGCCGGCAACGTCAAGCGCTGGCGCAACGCGAACATGGCGCTGCGGTGGTGCGCCGCCGGCATGGTCGAGGCCGGCAAGCAGTTCCGCCGCGTCAACGGCCACCTCCACCTGCGCAGCCTCCGTGCCGCGCTCGAACGGCATGTCGCCACCGAAAACGTCAGTGCCCCATGCCAAGATCAGACCGTGACCGCGGCCTGACGATCACACCCGGGCCGCCACCGAAGTTCCACGGAACTCGGGACAACCTCGATTCACATCGACATGACCGGTTTCGACCCCGGGCGGCTCCTCGCGAATGCCACTTTTGCCACATCAGATCTCGCGAACGTGGCATTCGCACAAGCCCGCTGAGCCGAAATTCACCGGTGACAGACGATCTCCCGAAGAATCACATCCCTGACCGGCACGAGTACATCACCGCAGCCACACAGGAGCCCGGGTCAGAGGCAACGAGACTTCTTCGTGCTGGTTTCGTACGACGCGTAGATGTTCCGGCCGGTTCCCGGCTCGTCGAAGCTCCACCGGCCCTGGGAGTCTCTCGTCAGCCAGAAGCCGCGGCCGGTGTCCGCGCCGTTCGGCTTCTTGCCCTTGTAGTACGTGCGAGCAGTACCGCCGCCGCCACTCCAGTAGGTCAGCTGACGCGCGGCCCTGGCCCAGGATGCGAAACCGCACCTACCTTGGCGAGATCTGGTACCGCGACCGCTGGTACAAGGCCGAGGACCACCACCCCGCGATCATCGAGCCCGAACTGTTCGACGCCGCCGACCAAATCCTCCACGCCCGCGGCGAAGAGGCCGGTCACCGCGCCATCGCCAACTCCGACTACCCGCTCGCCGGACACCTGTTCTGCAGCCACTGCGGCAAGCGCTACCTCGGCAACGCCGCCAACGGCAACAAGTACCGCTACCGC
>WHTH01000006.1 GCA_009377865.1 Pseudonocardiaceae bacterium
GACACCCACCCCGCGAAACCGCCCGCCGACGTCGTGGACCCCGACGCGAAACGGGCCCGACTGCACACCCGGGCACGCGCGCTGCAGATGGTGCTGCGTCTGCTGGCCTACAACGCCGAGTACTGGCTCGCCGACCGGCTCAACGCCTACCTGCAAGACCCCGACGAATACCGGGCCATCACCCGGCACCTGCTCCACCTCGGCGGACAGCTCACCTACACCCCCACCGAGATCACCGTCACCCTCGATCGGCCCGCCACCCCCCGCCAGGGCCGCGCTCTGACCCAGCTCCTCCAAGAGATCAACACCACCCCGCCACGACTGCCCGGCGACCCCCGACCCATCACCTACCGACTCACCCAACCGTGATCAACATTGAACAACGGTGCCAAACCAACTCCGGAGGTCTGAGGCTGGTGAGGCCCTGGAGCCGCCTGGGGGAATCGAACCCCCGACCTGCTCATTACGAGAGGCCAGCATGTCGCCTCACCGTGCCTCTACCTGCAACAACGCTTGCACAGCCGACCTCGCGGAGCGCCCACGACCTCTGCCGTCGCCGTGGTTTCGCACCACAGGTGATTCCACACCGCTCGGTAGCCGTCCGCCCCACCGCGTGCCGGAACTGGTGGGCGGCGCACCGGTTGTGCGCAGCCGGCCCAGGCGGTAGGCGTTTCGAGAAAGCCCATCAGCCGACGCGGCAGCTTCCGACGCCGAGCTATAAATGCGGGGCGTCAGGACAGGCTGCCATCCATTTGGCCGTACTCTGCCCGCTCGAAGCACTGCTATCGGCGCGCGCGGACAAGGAGTTGAGTGGGATGGACACCAGCGACTGGCTTGCACTGATCGTGCCGGGCGTAGGTGTCATAGTAGCTGTTCTCGCGTGGCGCACGTCGCGGCGATCGGCGCGTGCATCCGAGAGGTCAGCCGGAGCGTCCGAGACTTCGGCGCAGTCGTCGGCCAGCTCCGCGGAAGCGTCCCAGCGGGCCGTCAAGGTCGCTGAGCGGGCAGAGCAGCGCGCGCTCGCCGAGCGGGAGGAAGCCCGCGGCCCGGAGTTTCGTCTTGGCGACCGACAGGACAGCGTGATTCCGGCCGTGGTGACCTTGAACGGGGATGTCGCCACCGTTCTCGTCGCCCAGGTGAGCGGACCCGAGCTCGACAAGGTGATGATCTCGACAGGGGGGCCGGTGGACGGCGTGAACTCTCCCGAGGGCGCGGGCGGGCACTCGCTGCCATGGGACCGGCCAACCCTACTCGTGCCCAAGACCGTGCAGGTAGTCGGCGACAGACCGGACAAGACGCTCGACGCCGAGCTGGTGCTGGGCTGCACCGAGCGCGAACCTGGCACAGGCCGCTGGGAGCGCCGGTACTCGTTTCACGCGGTTGCCTCCGCCTATGGGCCCCGACTCGGCACCCGAGGCGACTGACGCGGCCTGTTCACGACGGGTAGGAACGCCGGGGCGGGCCACCCTCGACCAGCGCGCGCGGTTTGCTCGTCGCGGTGGCGGACTCGAGGGTGGCCGCAGGCCATCGCGTAGCGACGGCGCAGGCGCCCTGGACGCCCACGCACGGCGCGCGGCGTGGAGGTTCATCGGCCGAGGGAATGGTCTGAGTTCGAGTAGAGTTGACCCTCAAGATCGGCTGTCATGGCAATGGTTAGCTTCCTCCGCATCGCCCGGAAGGTGTTGAGACTCTCCGGGCTTCGCCCGTGCATGGCGTCATCGCCTACCTCCCACCACAGCTCGGCGATGCTCTCAGAGAGGTCGGAGACGTCGTCTGGCGCGATGAGCCTTAAGTAGACGCAAAGGTCATTGAGCCGACGGTCGACGGCTTCGTACTCGTCTTCGTGCTGCTTGGTGACGTGAGGCAGGTACCGCTCGCTAAGACGTAACTCGGCCGGAACTGGGCCACGGTCCTCAGCCTGAGCAAGGTGATCTAGGCAGCGTTCGCACATTTCGAGAGCTGACAAGAACTCAGCGTAGGCGCTCCGCTTTTCGCTCGTGAACCTATGGATGTCTTCTCGGTACCACTGGCGAGTCTCGCGCTCGCGCTCACGCTGATACTGGACAGTGTCGCGGCGGGCCTGTAGCCACTGGCCGAGGCTGACGCCGGAGAGCGCGGCGACGGCAGAAATGATGACCGTCCAGACGTTCGACATGGTGGGAGAGTAGCTGTGCTGGTCGGGTCGGCCCGGTCCGCCGGTAGCGGAGCGGCAAGGCGGGGCCGGGCGCGGCGCGCGGAGCGCGCCGCCTTGATACCTAGAGAGGCCTGCTCGGCAACGTAGGGGCCTCGATCACTGGCGAACTCTCGACTTGACAGATCCCAGGTCCGCTGTTCTGGCGAACTCGGCGGTAGTGGCTGGTGATGCGTTGTGGCTGGTCACCCGGCAGATGGGGCCTCTACGGCAGTGACCCGCGATGGGTGGTGATCCATCGTATACGTGGGGCAAGACGTGGGATCTGATCTTGCCACCTGACGGGACGAGAACTCATGCCCGGGGGGCAGGCGGCCAGCGCGGAAGCTGGCCCCCACGGGTGAGGTCCAGCCGGTGTGCCCCGGCGCCGTTTGATGATGGCGAAGCTGACTTCGCCGACTCAGCTGCCGTTCGGGGTGGGGGTGGAGAAGGCGGGTTATCACTCCAAGCACCTATGGGGCCTCATGCTTCATGCGCTGGGACGCCCCGGGACGAACAGCGTGCCGAGCTCGATGTGCGGATCGAGGAGCCTACGCGCCGCGGCCGCCGGGTGACGACCCCTCGTCCACCTCGACAAATTAGGGACGACTATCGGCGCTGTCGTCGGTTACGGTCGATGAATGAGCGAGGTCGTCCGCCGCTCCGAGGCTGTCACAGCACCCGCTGACGTGCTGAGTGATCTGCAGCGGTTCGAGGCCGTCGTGCTTCAGCAGCTGCAGCAGGTCGGTCTACCCGACAACCGCGTCTTCGTTGACGTCACCGAGCGTCAGGTCATGCTTAACAACCTGCCGGGTGTACTCGCGGGCCTGGACTCGGACACCCTCGGCCGCTCGCACTACATCAGCAAGATGATCGCCGCGGCCGCCGTGGGTCTGTTCGATGCCGCGCTGAACTACCTTTGGGACGAGCTGGTTGGTGAGCTCCGCCGGCGTGTCTCCGGCTTCGACCTCGCCTACTTCTACGACATCGCCGGGGGTACCAGCGAACTGCGCAAGCACCTCAAGACCGAAGAGGACCTGAGCCGGATCGACGACTCGAGTTTGCTGCGCGCCACGCACGAGATCGGCCTTCTTACCGACATCGGGTTCCAGCGCTTGGACCACGTCCGCTACATGCGTAATCACGCCAGCGCCGCACACCCCAACCAGGTCGAGCTGACGGGGCTGGACCTGGCGCAGTGGCTGCAGGTGTGCATCAAGCAGGTCATCACCACGCCGCCTGACCACGTCACCGCGCGGACCGGACGGCTGCTCGCAAACCTGAAGAAGGCTCGCCTGGACGGTGCGGCACTGCGCGAGGCCGCAGTGTTTTTCGATCAGTTGCCCACCGACCGCGCCGACACTCTCGGCAATGGCCTGTTCGGTCTGTACGTCGACCCGAGCCGCACCCCCGCGAGCGCCGACAACATCCGCCTGCTATGGCCGGAGCTCTGGCCATTCCTCAGCGAGGACACGCGGCTAGGCTACGGCCTGCGGTGCGCCCGTGCGGGCGCGAATCTCGACCATGGTCCGGCGGCCGCCGCCCGCGAACTACTCGAGCTGGTCGACGGTGTCGCATACCTGCCCCAGGAGCTACGCGCAGCCGAACTCGACGCCGCGCTCGACACGCTAATGGCCATCCACAACGCGTTGAACAACTTCTACAACGAGGGTGCTCCAGCTCGGCAGATCGAGGTTCTGGTAGGCGAGCGGGGTGATGTCCCGACAGCGGTGGCCCGCAAATACACCCGCACTCTGGTCGAGGTATTTCTGGGTAACGGTTACGGCGTCTCCTTCGTCGCAGGGCCAATCTACCGCCGCCTCCTCGAGCAGCTGGAGCCGCAGGAGGCGCGGCGTGCGTTACGCGCCTTCACTGACGTCCGGATTTCATCCCTGCTATGGACGGACAGCGCGCGACGGCAATGGTGGGCGCTGCTGGAGATCCTAGAGTCGAAGCTCACCCGCCGCAGTGATCGCGAGCTCCTCGCCGCGATCCGCGTGTTCCCGGGCACCCCTGACCAGCTGCGCAGCGATACAGCCATAATGAAGTTGGCGGCGTCAGGGATGTCCCCATCCTCCCCGTGAGGGATGCACGAGTGGCAAGCGGTGAGGATTCTCCCCAGATCTTGGGCGTCGCCGGTTGGGACACTGAGGCCCCGGCTGACGGGAGGGCGATGAAGCTTAAGCAGGAGGGCAGGGTGCTCAAGCACAAGGCGCTCGACTCGCTGATCTTCACCATCGAAGCGTTCAACTCCCCGCACGAGGCTGGTCGGGCCACCCGCGTTCTGCTGCACCTGCAGCACGCCTTCGAGATGCTGCTTAAGGCGGCCTTGGTCCAGACAAAGGACAAGCGGGTCTTCGATTCGGAGACCGGCCGATCGATCGGGTTCGAGCGGTGCCTGCGGCTCGCCGCGGAGAACAACATCATCAAGCTCGGCGAGTCCGAGGCTGGCACCCTGCGCGCGATCGACGCCATGCGCGACGACGAGCAACACTGGTTCAACATCGTCTCCGAGCAACTGCTCTACCTGCATGCACGCGCAGGCGTGACACTCTTCGACGAGCTGCTGCAGCGGGTGTTCAGCGAGCACCTCGCCGACCGACTACCCGGCCGGGTCTTGCCGCTATCGGTCGATCCTCCGCGCGACCTCGCCGTCGTGCTCGACGAGGAGTACACGCAGATCGCGGCGCTGCTGCAGCCCGGCAGGCGCGCCGGACACGAGGCCCGCGCCCGACTCCGCACCCTGCTCGCGATGGAGGCCCACATCGAACCCGCCACCCAGGTGTCGGACAAGGACGTCGCCCGCGTCGAGCGCGGAATCCGCGACAGCAGGACCCGCGACCAGGTCTTCCCCCGACTCGGTGAGCTCGGCACCGCCATCGACGGCGAGGGCGTCGACCTCGTCGTGCATTTCACCAAGACGCAGGGCCCCCCGGTCCGCTACGAATCCGACGAGTCCGTCCCGGCGGCCGGAATCCGCGAAGTCGACCTCCTCACGAAGTACCACAGGCCCCCGGGCGCACTGGCCGACGACCTCGGCATCAGCGCATCGCGCAGCACCGCACTGCGCCGGCACTTGGGTATGGAGACCGACGGCCCGTACAGTCACCAGTTCGTCCTCAGCCCCAGCAACAAGCCTCGCCGCTATAGCGACAACGCTCTGCGGCTGATGCGTGAGACGCTCGCCACCCTCGACGTTGACGCCGTCTGGGGCGCCCACTCGCCGAACCGCGGCTCCCGCTCTTGGAACCGTTGCGAGCTCCCTGGCTGCCGGGCCGAGCCTTCTGATCCGTAGTGGAAGCGCCACCCTACGCATGCCCGGTACCCAGGTGCTTCGATGGCACCAGAGTCACGGGAACTGGGCATGCGCGGCATCCTTGTGCAGCAGTTCGTGGCCAAGAACGTGGCCAAAGATCACATCTTCGGCGGGTACTCATCGGCCGTGGGCCTGGCCCGGGTCGGGCAACCGGCCACTGTCGGAGTCGCGGGTCAGGTCGGCGGCGAGCTGGTCGGCGAGTTCGCCGGCGGGCTATGCCAGGTCGACGGGATGGCGCTCGACGAGCCCTCAATTGCCAAGGCTGTGGGCAAGCTAACACGCCGAGAAGTCTGCGCCTGTTGTGGGCACCATTGGGTGATACTTCTCGCGCGGTGTCCCCCAGCCGCCTGCATCACGGGGCGCGTCCGCCCCACCGCACCGTGATCCGGAGCAACGTCGGTTCGTTGGCAGGGCCGTGCCGACAACGTAGATGTCTGGGCGGTCGGGGAAGGCCACCCGGCATCCCAGTACGGGCGAGGAAGGAGATTGAACATCATGGCGAGGAGATCGAGCAGCCGCAAGATCACCAGTTCGAAGGTTGCCAAAAAGGCATCCGCTGCGTTAAGAGACGGTCGGTCTGGCAAGCGTACCCGGAGCATCGCCGGGAGCGCCCTGGCGCAGGCCAAGTCCAAGCGCAAGTAGGTTGCTGACAGTCCCGGAGTCGAGCCTGCCCCTCGGCTCCGGCCAACGCAGCAGCACCAACTGATGAGGCGGAGCGTTTCCGGCGCGCCCCACGCTTGGGGCTGACAAGCCTTCCGCTGCGTGCCGACGAAGGTCGCAGCGCGGATACCGCCGAATTGAGCCCATGGAGCTACCGCCTAGCGCCGCGGCCGGGACGAGTAGTTGCGCGAGGACCAGGCGACGGGCGCGCCCGCCCCGTCGTAGAACTCGACTCCGCCCAGAAGTCCGTACCAGGCACAACCGTCGTGGCTGCGGACCCAGCGCATGAGGTGCGCCGGTGTGCGCCCGGTGAGGTCGAGTCCGTCGACGGTCGACCGGCGCCGGTGCCCGGCCGGGGCGGGGAAGGCCACATCCAGGTCCAGCCACACCGCGCGCTGGGCGTGCTGCACCGGAACCGGCCCTGCCAGGCCGCGCCAGCTGTTCATGGTCGCTGCCCCTGCTACTGGTTCCAGCCGAGAGCAACCGGGTCGGCCGGGGGACAAGTCGCAGGTGCCGGCGATCACGGGCTCGGTCGCCGTAGGTGGCAGACCACCCAGCTACGTCGAGTATGCGCAGTTCACGGAACCAGCAACACCCGGTGCGCGGGTGCCTACCGCGGCGGCGAGTCACTGCCCGCAAGGGTTGTCGTGGCTAGCGTGGCCCCCGCGGTCGGTGTCGTGGCTCTCGTGGCTCGAGGTGGTGACGAGTTGGTCGGCGAGGTCGACGGCGGTGACGGCCTGATGGATCTCGACCAGCGCGGCGGTGACCTGGGCGGCATCGAGCCCACCGTGGGTGTCGCGGGCGGGGGTGTAGAGCGCGCTGGGGTGCTCGTCGTCGACGCCGATGGCGAGGGTGTCGAGGTCGCCGTTCAGCAGCGCAGCCCGGCCGGCGGCCAGCGCCTGGGTCCAGGCCTCGGTGCGGGTGGCGCTCGTGCCAGCGTGATACAGGGGGTGGTCGGTACCGGCGGCGGCGATGGTGGTCACGGCCCAGCGGTGGGTGTCGGTGGTCATGGGTCTCAGCGTCGCGCCCCGGGACCGGCTCAGGGAAGCACCAGGCCCGGGGCCTGTGGACAACCTCGGGTTGTCCACAGGCCCGTCCGGTTCTGGCCGGTGTCATTGGCCGGTGAGGTCGCGGTGGATCTGGAACCAGGCGTCGGACAGTGCCCGCCAGGAGTCGCGGTCGCAGACCTGCCAGACCAGCTGGTTGACCCGCATCCGCAGGTGCGCCGGGGTGTGGGTGGTCCGGTCGGCGGGCACGTATGCGGCGGCGAGGTCGACCGGGCCGACCAACCGCGCGGCCACGGTCAGCGGGTAGGTGCCGGGCTTGGGGTTCAGCCAGGTCTGCGACACCCGGCTGGGCAGCTTGTGCGCGGCCAGGATCGCCGAGTCCCAGTGCGCCCGGACCCGGTCGGCGACCGTCGGGTCCGACACGTAGACCAGGACGTCGCCGAGGCGGGCGGTGACCTGCTGCTCGCCGGTGCCGATCGCGTAAGCGTGGACCTCGGTGCGCACCGCCCCGGCCACGCGCATTGTCACGCCAAGCACGGTGCTGGTCATGATCCGGCCGGGCTGCTCGCCCAGCGGCTGGTGAACGGTGGCCATGATGCGCTCCTCGGTGTTGGGGTTCCGGGGTGGCCCGGCTAACCTTTTTCCTCGCCCCCTCGGGCGCATTCGGCTTGTGGCTGGGCGGCGCGGGAGGTCGGGGGTTCCGGGTCGGCCGGCCGGGTGGGATCGCGCGCAGCGCGACCGAGCGCAGCGAGGCCCGTCTCACCCGGCCGGTTGTGCCCGGGTTCATCGACCGAAGCGCCGACCAGACGCAGAATGCGAAGCCCGAGGGGAAGAGGAAAGGGCCGAAGGCCCTTGCAGCACCGGGGCGCGAGGCACGAGCGCCGCGGTTCAGTCTCGGCGGGCGCAGCCCGGCCGTTGTGGTGTAGTCATGCCGGTCTCGGATGGTTGTTCTGTGCCGCGTCGTGATCGTGGTAGACACCAGCCGTGACGGACCCTGACGGCTTGCTGCGACGCTTGGCTAATCGGGATCGAGTTCGTAGCGAGGCGACGCTGCAGGCGGACATCCGCCAGCTGCTGCTGACCGGAGGGCTCGGCTTGGCCGAGCACGACTTGGACGTGGAGCTGGAGGCCCAGCTCACTGATCGTCGCCGCATCGACATCGAGGTCGGCTACACGGTCATTGAAGTAAAGAAGGATCTTCGGTCGGCGGGCGTTGCCGCGGCGGCTGAAGGCCAGCTCGCGGGTTACGTTGCGGCGCGCAGTGAGCAGACCGGTCAGCGCTACGTCGGGGTGCTCACCGACGGGGCCGAGTGGCGGGCATATCAGCTTCGTCACGGCGAGCTAGCCGAAGCGACTCGACACACCCTCAGCGTCGCTTCACCCGACGGCGATGTGCTGTTGTTCTGGTTGGAGGGGGTGCTGGCTACTCGTCAGAACGTGCCGCCGACGCCCGGCGAGATCGCCGCGCGGCTGGGAGCGACGAGCGCTTCGCACGCGCTCGACCGCGCCACCCTGACGGCCCTGTATGCCGCGCATGCCGGCGACCCGACGGTGCAGCTCAAACGGGAGCTGTGGGCCAGTCTGCTGCGCAGCGCTCTGGGCACCCAGTTCACTAACGACGACGAGCTGTTCCTAGAGCACACGCTGTTGGTCAACAGCGCCGAGGTGATCGCCCATCTGGTGGTCGGCTTGGACGCAACGGATCTGCAGCCGGCGACGCTGCTCGGTGGGCAGCGGTTCGACCTGGCCGGCCTGTACGGGGTCGTGGAGCGCGACTTCTTCGACTGGGTGCTCGAGGTCCCCGGTGGGGCGGCGTTCGTGCGCACGATGGCCCGTCGGCTGGCGCGGTTCGACTGGTCCGCTGTTGAGTACGACGTCCTCAAGGTGCTCTACGAGTCGATCATCGGGGCGCAGACGCGGAAGCGGCTCGGCGAGTATTACACCCCGGATTGGCTGGCCGAGCACACCGTGGCCAGCACCGTCACGGCCCCGCTGACGCAGCGGGTTCTCGACCCGGCGTGCGGATCGGGCAGCTTCCTGTTCCATGCGGTGCGGCGGTACCTGGCAGCTGCCGCCGAGGCTGGCCGGCCCCTGTCCGAGGCGCTGGGTGGGCTGACCGACCATGTGCTCGGCGTTGATCTGCATCCGGTCGCGGTCGCGCTGGCCCGGGTGACCTACCTGCTGGCCATTGGCCGTGACCGGCTGCTGGACCCGCAGCGGGGCCCGGTCACGGTGCCGGTGTATCTGGGAGACAGCGTCCAGTGGCAGCAACAGCTCGACCTGTACACCGATGGCTACCTGGTTGTGCCCACCGGCACCGGCGGCCAGTTATTCGACGCCGAGCTGCGCTTCCCCGACGAGCTGCTGGCCGACGCCGCCAGCTTCGACCAGCTCGTCACTGCGCTGGCCGACCAAGCAGCCAAACCCCGCGCCCCGGGGGTGACGCCGACATTGCCTGCCGGGCTGGTGCATCGATTGGCGATCGCACCTGGACATCGGCCGGCCGTCGAGGAGAATTTCCGGATCCTGTGCCGGCTGCACGATGAGGGACGCGACCACATCTGGAGTTACTACGTCCGCAACCTCGCCCGTCCGGTCTGGCTGTCCCGACCCGAGAACCGGGTCGACGTGCTGGTGGGCAACCCACCCTGGCTGTCCTATCGGCACATGCCCGCCGAGATGCAGGTCCGCTTCCGGCAGATGTCGCAGGACCGGCACTTGTGGCACGGCCGGGAGGTGGCCACACAGCAAGATCTATCCGGGCTGTTCATCGCCCGTGCCACGCAGCAATACCTCACTGACGGCGGCGCCTTCGCGTTCGTGGTGCCCAACGCGCTACTTGACCGCGACTACTTCACCGGGTTCCGCAGCGGCCACTACCCGGACCCGGTCGAGCCGATCACCGTGGAGTTCACCGGCTCGTGGGATCTGCGGCGGCTGCGTCCTCACTTCTTCCCCCGTGGCGCTGCGGTCGTCTTCGGCCGCCGCAGCACGGCCGCAGCGCGGCCGCTGTCTATGGCAACGGAGCGCTGGACGGGGCGTCTTCCGAGAGGTGCCGATACCTGGGCTGCGGTCGGGAGTCACATCACTCGTGTACAGGTGGCGAACGCAGACGCCGCCATGGAAAGCTCCCCCTATGCCCCTCAGTTCAGCAACGGCGCGACGATCTATCCGCGCGTCCTGTTCATGGTCCGCGCTCAGCAAGCCAGTCCACTAGGACTCGCCGCCGGTCGCCGGGCAGTCAAGTCTGCACGCAGCAGCACCGAGAAGGCACCATGGAAGACGCTGCCCGACCTCGAGGGCGTCGTTGAAGCAGAGTTCATCCGCCCAGTCCTGTTCGGGGAAACCCTACTGCCCTACAGGTTACTTCCCACCCGGGAAGCGGTACTGCCACTCGAGGCCGGAGCGCTGCTCGACAACGCACGACTCGACCGGTACCCGGGCCTGGCGGATTGGTGGCGCGGCGCTGAGCAGCGATGGCTCACCCACCGCAGCAGGAGCACTCAGCTGACGCTACGCGACCAGCTCGACTATCGGGGCAAGCTGACCGGACAGCTGCCTGCACCGGCTCTTCGCGTCGCGTACGGGGCATCGGGAATGTATGTCGTCGCGGCGCTCGTCGACGATCCCCGCGCGATTATCGACAAGAGCCTCTATTGGGGCACAGTCACCAGCCGAGCGGAGGGCCACTACCTGTGCGCAATTCTCAATAGCCCGGCGCTGACCGACCTCGTCCGCCCCTTGATGGCCTACGGCAAGGACGAGCGTCACGTCGACAAGAATCTGTGGAAGCTGCCCATCTCCCGTTACGACGAGACCGATCCGCAACACCGGCACTTGGCCGAGCTCGGCCAGGCGTGCGTTGACCACATCAGAACGCTTGAACTGGATGAGAGCGGCTATTTCGTGCCGCTGCGGCGAAGGGTGCGAGTCACGCTGGCTGCCTACCCGCCTGCGGTCGAAGCGAACGAGCTCGTCGTCGCACTCCTCACCCCACGCCAGTAAGTCACCTAAGAACGTTAAACCGCAAGCCGCTATCAGCTCGACCCGCGGTCTCTCATCGAAGTAACTCGCGGCCGCCGCGCCGTGGTCGCGGCTGCGAGTCCCCCTCGCCCTGCTGATCTGTAGCGGCCGATCGCGCCGCTTGCGCGCGATCCACGTCAGTAGGTGGGGCAGTTGATCGGTGCGCCGAAGTCGTGGTCGGTGGGCCGGAACGGGCTGGGCCAACGCGCAACGTCACTGTGCTGCACCATCTCGGTGACCGCCACTTTGCGTACCACCGTTGCTGGCTGCCCCTCCTGCCCGGCGTTGGGGTTCGGTACCCGCACCGAGCGGCGACCGGCGCCGCGCCGGGCGTCGAGCTCGTGTCCCAGCACCGCCGGGGACAGCCTGCGCACCGCCGCGTACCAGGCTTCGCTGTCATGACCGGTGTCCTGGCCGGTCTCGTGGAGCCAGGCGTGCAGCATCTCGTGCAGCAGGGTGTCGTCGACGTGACCGCGGCCCGCGCGGAACAGGTTGGAGGCGAGGGTGATCCGCGGCCCGTGCTCCCAGCCGGCGCGGGTCAGTCCCAGACAGCGACCGTAGGCAGTAATGCCGATGACAATCGGCAGCTGTTCGGGCAGCTCGGCGAAGTGCTCGGCGCGAAAGCATGCGTAGCCATCGTGGGCATACATGCCTGCCTCGCCCCACAGCGCCGCGGCCGCGTCCCGGTAAGACATCATGTAGTCAGTCTAGCTGAAAAGACCACAGCACGACAAGACCGGCGACCGTCCTCCTGTGCCAGTCATGCAAGCGGCCCGCCTTCCCTCGAGAGGGTCAGGCGGGCCGCTTCGCTCCTCTGCCGACTTACCTGGTTCAGAACGGCGGCTCACCATCGTCGCCGGTGCTGGCCGTGGCCGACTCCCGGGCGACCTTGTTGACCTTGGCGGTGGCATACCGCAGCGACGGGCCGAGCTCGTCGGCTTCGAGCTCCATCACGGTGCGCTTCTCGCCTTCCTGGGTCTCGTAGGACTTCTGCCGCAGCCGGCCGGAGACGATCACCCGGTCGCCCTTGCTCAGGGATTCGGCGCCGTTTTCGGCCACCGTGCGCCAGGCGTTGCAACGCATGAAGAGGGTGTCGCCATCGCGCCACCCGCCCGACGCCTTATCGAAATACCGGGGCGTGGAGGCGACGGTCAGGTTCGCGACCGCTGTGCCGGTGGGGGTGTAGCGCAGTTCGGGGTCGCCGGTCAGGTTCCCGACGACGGTCAGGGTGGTATCTCCGCTTGCCATGATGGTGCTCCTCCGGTGATTGAATGACACCACCCGCGCGGGTCGCGGGTTGGTGGCCGCCGGGCCGGGCGGACTCTGCTGGTCGGCGCCCGGCCCGGCGGTGTCTCTACTGGTGGTGGCACCGCGTCTCGATCCCGGCGGCCTCGGCGAGCCCAGCCGTGTGGCTGGCCCCGCGCGACCCGTCGCGGATGAACGCGAGACACACGCCCGCGCCGAGCTCGACCATCGCCGCGTTCCGCACGAACCCGGCCCCGCGGCCCTGGCCGTTCCAGTCGGCGGGGTGACGCTCCACGCGGCCGCCCCAGCGGGTCCAGATCTGCTCGGCGATCCGGTCGGCACCCCGCGGGCACGCCCCGGACACGAGCACCGCATCCCCGTCCCCCCACACCTGCGCCAACGCGCCCCGGATGGCTGTGGCGTCGGTCCAGCTGCGGGAGCCGGTGACCAGCACCCGCCGGACGGTCTCGGCGATCGGCACGGCCCAGTCATGGCCGCACGCGGGGCAGGTCCAGGTGTCGTCGCACTGCCCGCACAGTGGGCATTGCTCGCGCTGCTCGACGCTGCTGCTGGTGGTCATCGGTCCTCCTCCGGTAGGTGGTGGTGGGCGCGTCGGCGCGGGCGAACAGTTCGCCTTGGTCGGCGCACCCGGGGCAGGCCTGCCCCGCCGGGGTCTGGTGTTGGGTGCAGCCCCACACCACCGGCTCGCGGGGTCGCGGCACCTCGGGCTGGTGCTGCTGCTCGTTCATCAGCTGCTCCCCTCTGCCGTGGGTGGCTGGTAGGTCCATGCGCGGCCGCGCACGTCGGGCTCGCTGGGGTGGTCGACCCAGCGCTCGGTCGGCGCGTAGTGGGCCTTGTCCCCCAGGACCGCGGTGCCGCCCCGGTGGTGTAGGTCGCGGGCTGCTGCCTGCTGGGCTTCGAGGTCGTCGCGCCAGTACCAGCACGGCGCCCACGGCCCGTCGACCAGCGCGGCCAGTTCCCGGCCGGTCGCCTGCTCGGCCAGGTTCGCTGCTCGACCCATCGGGAATCACCTCCTCCACCAGGTCCGCGGGCACACGTCGGTGTTGGACCTGTTCGCCGGACACCCCCCTCACCCGATACGAGGCCCAGCTCTGCGGAGTGGCGCCGCGTCAAGGGCCGCCCGCAGGGCGGTCGCGTGCGACGTGTCCGTGCGGGGGCGGCGAAGCCGCGAAGGGGTCCCCGTACGGGCGCGCCCTTGACGTGGTGACGCGACGTAGAAAGATTCGGCCGCGAGGTGAGGGGGTTGCTCTAAACCAGTACTCGTGGACGGCCGGGCCGCCCGCACCGAGTGCGGTAGCGCCGTGGCAGGTGCGACGGTGTTCCGCGTGTCGGTGCGGCGCGGCATACTCGAAGCCATGTCCATGCCCGACCCGCCTCCGCCGCCCGCGTGGGTGGTGCGGCCGTTCGATGAGGTCTGCGAGTGCTACCGCGTCCTGGGCCGGCGCCGCGATCTTGGCGTGGATCACCGTGACGACGGTGTCGCCCGGGTGCTGGCATGGCTGACCATCGGCGAGGTCTCCCCGATAACCGAACGCGGCGCCGGTGACACCAGCTGGAACATTGCACGCTCGGAAAGCTGGGTCGCGCTGTGCATCGCCGCCGGCCAGGACTCGCCTACCGCTGACGATTGGCGGCGCCTCGGCGCCGACCCCCGCCCGGCTGTCACGGACAACCGCGAGTACGCTTACGGCGCGTGGCGCGCGCTGGCGTGGCTGCTCGGTGTCCGCGACGACTGGCCCACCTACACCGGCTGGCACCGGTCCGCGGACCTCGCGCCGGAACGCCCGCACGTGCACGCCTCCCGCGCCGAGCACGGCTCCGCGGCGTGGCAGGCAGCTGACACCGCCGCCCGTGACCAGGCGCGCAGCGACGCGCTGCGGCACTGGCGCCACGTCCGCGAGCTCGCGGACGCGGCCACCAGCCGGTAGCTCACCGCTCCAGTGTGAGCGCGTCATCACGATCATCCGCATCGTGCGTTGCTTGCTCGGCGGCGTGATCCTGCTCGGACCAGCGCGCCAGTTCCTCGCGCCGCGCGCCTTCAGCGGCCTCGCGCGCCTCCCGCGCGGCGTCGGCCTCCCGGCGCGCCTCGATCTCGGCGAGCGCCTGCTGCGCCCGCGCCACATCGGCCGTCGTCTCATCGGCGGTCGGCACCCGGTGCCGCTGCGCCGGGTCGGCGTGCTCGCTGGCGTCGGTGACACTGGTGTCGCGCACATCGGGCACGGCGGTCTCAGCGACCGGCGCCGCATCCTCGGCCACGGCCTCGGTCGTGTCCGCGACGGGCGCCGCGACCGGATCGTCTGCGACGTCGAGCAGCTCGGCGTTATCCGACACCACCCGGTGCGGGTCCTCCGTGACCCGTTCGGCACGGTCTGCTTCCAGCCACTCCGCCGCGGTGACGCGCTCGGCCGGATTGTTGAGATCGATCCCGCGGGCGCCGAGCTCGGCCCGTGCCCGGGCGGCCATATCTCGCGTCACCGCTGTGGACGCGAACCATTCCGCCCGGGCCTCGTCGGCGGTCTCCAGTTGTTCGGCGCGCTCGGTGAGCGCGTCGGCTTCCGCCCGGGCGTGCTGCGCCTCGGCGCGCAACGTGTCCCGTTCGGTCGCGTCGGCCGCAGCCTCGGCGCGGGCCGACCACACCTCGGCGTCAGTGCGGTGCCGCCGCGCATCGTGGTGGGTGGCCGCCAGCTCGTCACCGACCCAGCGCGGCGCCCATGTTTGTTCACGCTCCAGCGCGTGCACCCGCAGCCGCAGCCGCCCGTCAGACAGATCTGCTTCCTCGGCGCCCCGGTCGGGCAGGCCTAGCGCGGCGTGCGCGGTACGCCAGATCGCGTGCTTCTCGGCGAGCCCGGCCGGCGGCGCGGACCCGAGCGGGTCGGCCTCATCAGCGTGCCCGGCCAGTTCCCGGTGGGCTGCTGCCCATCCGGCGCGGTGCTCCCACTCGGCACGCTGCAGCGGGTCGCTGGGCACGTCGCCCAGCGCCTCGCGTGCCCACTGCGGGGCGTGCTCCGCGGTTTCGGTGCCCAGCTCGCGGCGTCGGGTGTCCGCGTTCTCGGCGCGGGCTGTCAGCCACGTCCGATCCTGGTCGGCGACGTCGGCGGGGATCAGGCCGGCGAAGCTGGTCACGTCAGGCCGGGGTTGCCCGGTCAGGTTCTGCGTGATCCGCGAGTAGATCACCTGCGCCGGGGAGTGGGCATCGTCGAGCCCACGCTCGGCCACCGCGTCACGCAGCACCACGTGCGGGTCGTGCCCGCCCAACTCGGCGGTGCGCAGTACCCGGTCGAGGGAATCGCGCGAGGTGTCGGCCGCGAGCAGGAAGCGGTCATCGGCCGATAGCGCACCCTCGGCGACGAGGGTGTCGAGCATGGTCGCGGTGCGGCCCGCCGTGCAGCGGCCCACTACCTCGATGAGCCGGTCGCCGTGAGTTATGGTCGACCGCGCGTCCAGGTCGGCTCGTTCCTGCTCGGCCAGCGCCGAGCGCTGCTGCTCGGCCTGGTCGAGCACATCAGTGAGCACGGCCCTCGCCGTGCGCTGCTGCGTGTCGTGCACCTCGCCGGTCGGTGCGTCATCAGGCACCGCCTGCGTGACCCCGTAGGCGGTGTTGCGGTCCCGACCGCGGGTCATCGCCACATAGGCTCCGGCGGCGTCGGTGCCCCCGCCGATGACCGCGTGCGCGGTGTCAACTGTGCGCCCCTGCGCACTGTGCACGGTCGAGGCGTAGCCGAGTGTCAGATCCTCGGCGACGTAGCTAACGGGCAGCTGAATCGGCGCGCCGAGCTGCTCACCGTCGTCACCTCGAGCTACCACCGGCGCGACGGTCAGCCCGCCATCGGCGCGCAGGGCGGTGACGCGGTACGTCGTGCGGTTCACTGGGGCGGTGCCGTTGCCCTCCCAGCCACGCAGTTGCCAGCCGTTGCGGCGGGCCTGCACCAGGTCGCCGACCCCGGCGACCGTGCCTTCCCGCCCGAGCTGCACACCTGCTTCCTCGACCCGCCCGAGCGCGACCAGATCAGCCCGCAGCGCCGCCGACGCCCGCGCGGCGGCCGCGTTGCTCGACACGAGCAGCAGCGCCTCCCGGCCCGCGAGGGTGTCGGCCAGCCACCCCCGCGCCGCGGCGGCCTCGGCCTGCTCGGCGGTCCCACCATCGACCAGTCGACCGTGGCGCTGGTAGGCATCCAGCGCGGCCGGGGCGCCGTCGCGCAGCTGCAACGACGCTGTTCGCTCCCACTGCTCGCCGAATCGGCGTACCTCGGCGAGCTCGTACGAGATCCCGTGGGCAGCGATGTCGGCTAGGGCGCCGCCCGGGCCGATCGCGGCCAGCTGCCGCGGGTCGCCGACCAGCAGCAGCTTCGCCCCCGCCGCGTCGCACCGCCGGTTGATCTCGGCGAGATCGATGGTGCTCGTCATCCCGGCCTCGTCGACGACCACCAGATCCCCGGCCTGGAGGCGCCACTGCCCGTCACCGCCGGGATCGGAGCCGCCCGGCTCGGTGTTGTCGAGCCGGGCTTGGGTCGTCAGCCACGCGGCGACGTTGCGGGCGGTGATGGTCTCCTCGCGCAACACATCGGTGGCCACCTCCGACGGCGCCAGCCCGAACACCCGGCGCCCACCGTCGACCCACGTGTCAGCGAGCGCGCTGACCGTGAAGGACTTGCCCGTGCCGGCCGCGGCGAGCAGCGTCTCGACCCGTGCACCCGAGGTGAGCACCCCGCGCACCGCGGCGGCCTGGTCGGCGCCGAGCTCGACGCCGGACTCGGCGAACCGGCTCACCACGTCGGCGGCCTCCGCATCGGACAGCCGGGCGGCGCCGCGCTGCACCGCGGCCGCCCGCAGCGATAGCGCGGCCGCCATCTGCCCGCGGGTCGCGTAACGCGCACCACCGGGTGTCTCGAACACCGACCGCCCGTCTTCGCGCAGCAGCCACGCCGGCATGCCGGTGGTGTCCTCACCCGGCCTGGTCACCACCGCGTGCTCCAACGCCCGATCGGTCAACCCTTCGAGCAGCGGCGACACGTCACCGGTGTCGATGTCGACACCGAGGTGCCCGGGCAGCTCATCCGAGATCGCCCGGGTCAGGTCGTGCCGCGACCAGTCCGACTGCCGCCCCTTGGTCACGGTCTCCAGCGCCCGCTCGATCACATCGCGCTCATCCCACGTCGCCGCCGGGTCGGCCTGCTGAGCGCGCCCCAGCACGTGGCGGGCGACCTCGGCCAGCCCGCCGCGCATCACCGCGTGCGCCTCGGCCGCCCACCGGTCGAGGCGCTGTCCGTTGTTCTCCCCGACGTGCGACTTCGCCCGCCGGGTCGCCATCGTGGCTTGCCGCGACAGCCGGTCACGCTCCAGCGCGGACGGCTCGCGGCCGAACCGGTCCCGGAACGCGCCGATCAGCTTCTCCGCCTTGGCGGTGATCTGCTGACGGCGGGCCGAGAACATGTCACGGATCTCCTGGCGCACCCCGACGACCTCGCGGGCCTTGCCGTCGGGGCGGGTCTCGAACCGCACCCCCAACGCCCGCGTTAGATACGCCTCCATCACCCGCTCACCGACCGCGCTGGCCGCGCCCTTGCACGCATGGATCGCCCGCGAGTCCAGCGCCCGCCACTGCCCATCCGCGCCGAGCACCCGGTTCAGGATCGCCTGGTGCACGTGCAGGTGCGGGTCCTTCTCCCGCGAGTCGTGCTGCAGGAATTGCGCGACGATGAACTTGTGGGCGTCGATCCACTGCCCAGCACCGCCACCGTGGTGACCGACCCGCGCGTAGCCGGCGTGCTGTTCTAGGTAGTCGATCGCCGCCCGCGCGCCCGCCATCACCGCTTCCTCGACCGCCTTCGCGTGCGCGTCATAGGCCGCCGCCGTCTCCAGGTCGCCCGTCGCCCGGGCCTCGTTCGCGGCGCGCTCGAACGCGGCACCCATCACCGACACGGACTTGGGCGCGTTGAACGTCGCGTCGAGGAACGCGACGGGCTGCCGGGCTGCCGCCTCGGCGTCGGCTCGCAGCTGCGCCCGCCGTTCCGGCCCGGCCAGCGGTTCACGCTCCAGCGCCGCCGCGTACACCTCATCCGATGACCGGTAGTTCTTGTGCGCTTTGCCGAGCAGCTGCTCCCGGGCCGGGTCGCGCGGGTCGAGCAGCCGGCTGTAGATGTCCTCCATCTGTGCGGCGTCGACCTTGCCGGACAGTCCGAGCAGCTCGGCGCCCTTGCCGTACCAGATCCCGGGTGGCTCACCGGCGGCCACGGCACCGCTGTAGTAGTTCTCCCGACCGCCGCCGACGGCGCCGGTCAGGTAATCGACGCTGTGCCCGCTCCCGACGCTCAGCACCACCGCTGCACTCCCGTCCGTGAGATTGCCGCGCACAGGCCGCGTGCGGGCGCGGTAGCGCCCGCGATGATCCGCCGAGACGGGCCGCCAGGCCCGGCGCGGTGATCTTGGACTGAGCCGCGCAGCGGCGAAGTTGATCTACCGTGCGATCGCGGATGCCTTGGTGTGCACTGAGGTTTTGGTCTCTGTAGTTCGTCGTTCGGGGTGATCTTCATGGGTTTCCTTGCTCGTGGTTCTCGTGCTCTTGGTGACTTGCTGCTGGTCTGCTCGGTGGTGCTGGTCATCTGGTCTGCTCGGGTCGGTCGATGATTGGCGGGGTCTGGTGCTGTGCCTGCTCTTGGACGCAGCGCGAGCAGCGTTGCCGCCCGTCGGGGCCGATGCGGTCGTAGCGGTGCCCGCGTGGGCAGTGCGTGACCGCAGCGCGGCGTGCGGCGTGGGAGTGGGCGCGCAGCGGGGCCGCGACGACGGGGAGCAACAGGAGGTGGGTCGTGTAGTTGACGCACAGTCGGTGCGGGCAGGCGGTGCCGCCGTGGCAGTGCGCGGCGTCGGCGAGGTGGCAGCGCCAGGCGACGTCGTAGCCGTCGGGTACCGGCCCCACGTGCTGCTCGTAGGCGTAGCGGTGGGCCATCACGTGACGCCTCGGCTGGGTGCCTGTGGCCGGGACGTTGAATGCGCCCCACCCGCGATTGCGCCCGGCGGTCCAGACCCAGCACGGCCCCAACTCGGGTGCCTCGACCGGTACGGGTCCGTCGTAGTCGACCTTCGACCAGAACCGCTCTGCGACCGGGCGCTGCCGCCCGCCCGGCGGGAGAACCACCGTCGGGTCGCCGTGGCGCCGCCACCGTTCGTGGTGGGTGGCGCACAGGCCGCGCGCCCGCACCGGGCGCCCGCAGCCACCCACCGTGCACCCGCCACCCGGGTGGCCTGGGCGGGTCATCGCCCGCTCCGGGTGCGCGGGTGGTCATGGGCGCCGGCGTCGCCCAGCTGGGTGTCGGTGGGTTCGGGTGGTCTGCGGGCGGTCGCCCACTGCTGGGCGAGCTGCTGGTGGTGGGCGGCCAGCGGCACGGTCGTCGGGTCGGTGGGCTGTGCCCGGTCGCCCCCGGTGACGTGGCGGGCGAGTTCGCAGCCGCCGATGGCCTCGCGGATACGGCGGGCCACGCCGGGGCGTTGCCGGTCGTGCCAGTCGCCGACGTCGCGCCAGTTCGCGTCGCGGCCGTCGTAGGCGGCGCGGTGGGCCTGGCGCAGCCACCACAGTTCCTCGACCACGGCGGGGTGCCACAGCCAGCACGACGGCAGCACACCACCCTGGTACTGCTGATACACGGTGCCGAGCCAGCCGGTCAGGTCGTCCAGCATCCCGGCCGCGATCTGCGGGTCCTCGACGGTCAGCCACGACGGCAGCCGACGCGGCGCCTCCTGGCCGTCGTCCTCGTCGGCGGGGGCCAGGGCGGTGACCCCGTCGGCGAGCTGCTGGACCAGGCCGTGCAGGTCGCCCGTCGTGGTCTGGAGCTGCTCGACGCTGGCCTCCACCGCGCTGATCCGGCGGGTGGTGCGTTCGACGTCGCGGGCCAGGGCGAGCACCCGGGCGTCGTCAGCGGCAGCCATCGCCGGCCCCTCCCTGCTGGTGGTCGGCGTGCTGGGCGGTCACCCAGTCACCCGCCCGGTCACCCGCTGGGCGGGTGTCGTCGCCCGCATGCGGGCGACCGGGCACATCGCCCGGGTACGGGTGGGTGGTGGTCGTGGCGCTGGCGCGCTGCGCCCGCTTGTCGGCCCGGGCCTGGGCGCGCACGTCGCGGCGCTTCCAGGTGTGGGCCACGGTGGCGATCACGGGCAGCATCCCGCGGCGGTAGATCACCACCCGCCAGTCCGGCAGGTGCGCCAGCTGCGCCGCCGAGATCACCGCGACCTTGCGGGTGGACCGCGAGGTGACCCGGCCGCCGTGGTCGCGGGTGGTGACGTCCTCGTCACGTTCCCCGGCCAGCTTGGACCAGTGCTCCAGGTCGTCGTAGTCGTGGCCGCCGCCGAAGACCATCAGCGCGGCCGCATTCGACAGGATCACCGCGGCGCCGGTCGGTCCCCAGGTGTTAACCATCTGCGCCCGGGACTGGAACGCGGCCAGGATCGTGACCCCGCGTCCGCCCATATCGCTGGTCCAGTCGGGCAGCGGCACCGGGCAGATCAACCCGGCCTCGTCGAGCGCCAGCGTCAGCGGCGGATCCAGCCGGCCGCCGGGCGCCCGGGCGGCCAGATGGCGGGCCTCGCGGGCGATGTGGCCGGTGAGTGCGGCCAGCAGCGGCGCGGTGTGGGCCTCCTTGGCGCCGAGCACATAGATCGTCGCCCGCTGGCGCAGCAGCCGGGCCACGTCGAACGGCGCCCCGCCCTCGGCCGCGGCGGTCGCGGTCGGTGACATCAGCCACCGCAGCGCGGGGCCGATCGTCGTCGTGATCGACGTGCGGGTGCGCTCGTTGTTGTTGAAATAGGCCTCCGCTGCGGCGACGTAGCCGGGTTCGGGTGAGCGGCGCAGCAGCGAGGTGACCTCGCGATGCGCCTCCCCGTCGAGGTTCGCGTCCGAGACCCACTCCGAGACGGTGCGCATGCTCAGGCCGCCGAGTGCGGCGGCGTGCATCAGCAGCGACAGCGCACCCTCAGCCAGCTCGCGCCACCGGGCGGCCTCACCCCCCTCGCCGCCGACGCCGCCGAGCATGTCGGTGGCGCGCTGGGTGGCCGTGACCGGATCGGCGCAACCGGTCAACGGGTCGAACGTGACACTCGACTCGATGCCACCCAGCCCGCCGGCGTTGAACACATACACCGGCCCGCGCTTGGCGCGCAGACCCGCGGTGAGGTCGTGCAGGTCGGTGCGGGTCGAGGTGACCAGGCAGGCACCCGGCGCGTCGATGATCCGCCCGGTCAGCCACACACTCTTGCCGGTCCGCGGCGCGCCGATGGTCAGCACCACGTCCTCGACCGAGGCCCACACCCGCTGCCCACCGACGCGGGCCAGCGGGACGGCTACCTCTGTGGTGGCCAACCGGGCACGCCGCGGCAGCGGCAGCGCCGCCAACGACGGCCGCACCACCGGCGCCTTGCGGCGCATCGCGTGCGCGGACCCGATCCGGGCCACATCGAGGGTCGACGCCACCCCGGACTTGCGGCGCGACCGGTCACCCCAGCGGTTCACGACCGCCGACGACCGGCCCCGCCGCAGCACCAGCGCGGTCAGCAGCGCGGCGGCGGCCAGGGCCGCGAGCCGGTAGTCGACCAACCCGGCCGCGGCGACGGCTAGCGTCGCGGCCAGCCACCGGCGACCGCTGGACCAGGCGACCCCTGCGGGCAGCAGCGCGACCGCGGGCAGCAGGTAGCGGGCGAGTTCGACGCTCATCGCGGTGCTCCGTCCTTCGGTGCCGCGGCGCCGTTGCTGCTGGCGGCGCTGGCGGGTGTGAGTTGATCGAGCACGGTGCGGGCGGCGTGCTCGGTGACGCCCAACTGCTTAGCCAGTGCCCGCCGCCCGGGCGGCTTACCGCCGTTGCGGGCGGCCAGCTCGCGGGCGCGGGCGGCCAACTCGCCCGCACCGCCCGGGGTGGGCGACGGTGCGGGTGCCCGTGCGGGCGGCGCCGCCTGCACGGTGACCAGCGATTCCGCGCGGACGGGCTCGGCGGCCGATGCCGGGTTGGATACCGGCGCCCGCACCACCGGCTCCGGGTCCCGCGCGGGTTCGGCCGCGGGCTGGCGGCGCTGCTCGAGCAGCAACTCGAAGGCGACCGCGAACGCCACCGCGGGCCAGGCCGCCACCAGCCGCGCCGTGATCGTCGGCTCGGCGGCCGCGACGTTCGCGGCCAGGGAGGCGCCGACCCCGGCCAGTAGCGCGCACCACGCCAGCGCCCCGCCGGGCAGTCCGGCCCGCCGCCGGGTGAGTAGCACCATCGACGCGGCGACCATCAGCCCGTCCACCGACAGCGGCAGCAGATACGACCGCCACCCCTCCCCGGACCTGTCGGCAACTGTCTCCATGTGCGCGTAGGACACGACCGCGGCCACGGCGGCGACCAGCAGCACCGCCCCGACAGTGGTCCACCGCACCGTGGGTGACACCGGGGCGGTCACCGGGCACCGCCGTCCTGCGAGGCGACCAGGGCTGCCCGGGCGGCGCGAGCCTCGATCAGTCGCTCGAAACTAGGCCCGTCGGCGAGTGAGACCAGGCCGTTGGTGACGCCGTCAGTGCCGATGCAGATCTCGGTGCCGACGTAGTTGTCGCCACGGCGCCGGCCCTTGTGCGGCAGCAACCGCAGATGCCCGCTGCCGGGCTTGGCGGGCCGGGCGGATTCCCGACGGTCGTAGGTCGCGACCATCCGCCCGCACAGGTCACAGCACGACGAGGGCAACAGAGGCTCCGGTGCGACAGTCGTCATCGGGTCACCTCCCGCACGTCGGTGCTCGGCAGCGGCGCGGGCTCGGGTCGGTCGGCCCGCTGCGCGGTTCTCGGTACCGGCCGGGGTAGTGGCCGGGCCGGTCGCGGCCGGCGATGGTCGCGCCGGTTGCGGGCGCGCAGCAGCTCGCGGTTCTCGTCACGCCGGGCCAGCCACCCGGCGGGAAACCAGATCAGGAACCCAGCCGCGACGCCCAGCAACACCAGGGCGACCGCGTCGGCCGGGCTCATGACGCCCTCCGCAAAGCGGCGCGAGCGCGTTCGACGAGTTTGGGGTGGCATCCGATGCGGTCGGCCACCTCCCGCACCGGTCGGCGCCGTTGCCCGTCGAGCTCGGCAACCGCGGCGAGCACCCGGTCGTTGACGGTGGTGCTGCTCGACGCGGCCAGCGGTGCCCAGCCCTGTAGCAGGCCGTCCAG
Organism: Pseudonocardiaceae bacterium; assembly: GCA_009377865.1. Classification (GTDB taxonomy): domain Bacteria; phylum Actinomycetota; class Actinomycetes; order Mycobacteriales; family Pseudonocardiaceae; genus WHSY01. Next base: position 23,603 of record WHTH01000006.1, read on the forward strand.
CTCGTCGAGCAGTGCGCGGGCCTGGTCGGCGTCAAGCCCCCTGTCGGCCTGGCAGCGCCAGCGTGCGATCAGCTCGTGCACGGCTGTGGGTTTGATCGTCGGGAACCAGGCGTTGCGCCGCCCCGGCATCTGCTTGCGCCCGTCCGGGCGCACCGACGGGGCGAGGGTCGGCGCCTGCCGCAGCCAGCCGGCCACCGTGGTGGGGGCCACCCGGATGGCGGTGGCCACGCCCTCGACGGTGTAGCCGAACTCGTGAATCAACCGACGGGCGTTGTCGCGTTTCTCGGCGACGGTCAGCCCGGCGCGGTGCAGGTTCTCGGCGAACATCTCGGTGATCGCCTCGTCGGTCTCGGCCTCGGCGACGATCACGCAGGCCACCTTGGTCAGCCCGGCCAGCTGCGCGGCCGCGGCCCGGCGGTGCCCGGCCCGGATCCGCAGGAACTGCGCACAGGGGCGCTGCTCGACGCGTAGCGGCTGCAACAGCCCCTGGCGGCGGATCGAGTCGGTCAGCTCCCGCAGATCCCCCAGATCGCGGCGCACGTTGTCGGGATGTGCCCGCAACCGCTCCAGCGGCACATTCGCCACCGCTGGCTGGCGCCGGGCGCTCACAGTCGTGCTCATCGCAGGCTTCCTTCCAGCTCGTCGGTGTCCTCGGCGGCGCGCTGGCGCTGCTCGGCGGCCCGGTCGTCGGCATGCCACTGCGACAGCCGCCCGGCCCTGGCCCGCTCGGCGCCGGCCAGGTCGGCGGCGGTGTGGTGGTGCGCGAGTCGGGTCAGCGCGCACCGGGCCTGCCCGACCGCCCGCGCGGTCTCCTCACGTGCCGATGCAGCCGGGTCGTCCTCGATCCGGCTCGGCTCGGCGGTCGCCTCCGGGCCCTTCTTCTTCTCATCGAGCGGATCGAGTTTGCGGGCGTCACGCGCTGCCTCGGCGCCGTTGTCGACGGGCGCTGTAGCGCGCAGTTCGGTCCGCTGCGCCGGAACCGACACCGAACCGTCGGCCTCGCCAGCGCCCGGGTCGTCGAGGTCAGCTCCGGTAGCGTCGGGCACGGTCACGTCGTGCTCGGTGACTGCCCGGTGCGGGTCCTCGGCGCGCATCGCAGCGTCGTGCACAACCCGCCACCACCCGTCGGACTCGTCGTCACCAACCACGTCGACAGCGCCCCGCTCGGCCTGGTCGCCGTCGTGGCCGCGGGCGTCGGCGGCCTCCGAACACGGCCAGCACCTGCGCTCGCTGGTGGGCAGGTAGTAGTCCTGCTCTTGGCCGCAGTCGCGGCAGGTGCGCCGCGCGGCCAGCGCCTTCTCGATCGCCTGGCGCTGGGCCGGGGTGGCGGTGCGCTTGGGCGCCGCCTCGGCGATGCGATACAAGCTGGCGTACTCGATCGCCGGCCGCAGCCCGTCGGGCTGGCGATGCCCGAACACCAACACCGCCACCGGCTGCGCCCCGGCCGGGCGCAACCCGAGCTCGCGCAACTGCCGGACAGTGGCCAACTCCCCCCGATCAGCACGGCCCCACGCCAACGCCGGCAGACCGTTCACACTGCCGCGGGTCAACACCCGACCCTCGGTCCACGGCACCGGCTGCCACACATACGGCCGCGAACGAATCCGCTCACTCCTCGTCATCGCACACCACCCGCGTGGCCAGCGCCGTGACCCGCTTGTGCTCGGCGTCGCTCATCCACCCGTAGGCGCGCTGCCCGTCGGCCCACTCGCGCAGCCCGACGGCCACCGCATCGACGTCCAGGTCCATCGCGGCAGCCACGGCGGCCAGGTCCGCCCCTGCGGCCAGCGCGTCACGCGCGGTCACCCACCGGCCCGCCTGGGCGCGGTCGGCCAGGGCGGCCTGAAACGCGAGCGCCGCCAGCGTGTGCGCGGCCAGCTCGGCCGGTGACAGCGACCCGACACCGGCCGATGCGCGCAGCAACGGCCACCGATGCGCGCTGTAGCGCTCCGCCAACGTCACCAACGGCACCGTGTGCGGGATCTCCGACGGACGACCGGGGAAATCCGGAACCTCGGGGCCGTTCACCGCGCACCACTCTCAGCAGCGGCCTGCTGACCGGCCTCGATGACCGACTCCACGCCCTCGCGCAGCTGCTCACCCAGCGGTGTCGCAGCCAGCAACGCCACCGCAACCACCCCGAAGAACAACGCCGGCCCCGCAGCCCGCGCCCTCGCGCAGATCACCGCACCCAGCGCAGAAAACACGATCAACGCCACGACCACGTTCATGGCAAGCACTCCCCCGCCGCGACCTGCCCGGCGCCCGGCGCCACCCAATCGGCCGCGTCCACAACGGTTCGATCCGCCACGGCCGCCTCGACCATTGCCTCGACCGCCTTCGCCGGCACGATCAGCCGCCCCCGGATACGCACCGCTGGAAACTCCCCCGCGCCGATCGCGCGGTACACCGTCATCGGTGACATGCCGAACAGCCGCGCCACCTGCGCGACGCTGTAGAAGCGTTGTGCCTCAGCGCTCAGTGGCCGAGATGCTGACCTGGGTTGACTCACTGCTACCTCCGATCGACGGGAAACAACTTAATACTCATGGTGCACTTTGTGCATTAGGTATGTCAAGGGTGCGGCTGTGCAAGGCGGTCGCCGCTGTGATGAACTTGATGTGACAGGTGCACGAAGTTGCCGACGGGAGGCCTGGGGTGACCGCCTCGACTAGGGGTCCGAAGTACCGGCAGATCGCCAACGATCTCCGGGGCAAGATCTCCGACGGGACCTACCCTGTTGGCGGGGCGCTGCCTTCAACCTCGCAACTCATGGCCACCTACGACGTGTCAGTCACTGTCGCCCGCGCCGCGATCAAGGAACTGCAGAACGAGGGCCTCGCTGAGGGCCAGCCCGGCAAGGCCGTCTACGTCCAGCGCGAGCCCGCAGCAACCGAGCCGAGCGCGGAGTATCGCAACATCACGCAACAGATCGAGGGCCTGCGCGAGGCTCTCGGCGAGGCCGTTCAGCAGTTCGACCAGCGTCTGACGAAGCTCGAGCAGACAGCTCGAGCTCCTCGCCGATCGCACTGATCCTGGCCTCCGCCTCGTCGGCCCACCGCCGTACTTCTGCGGCGAGCTCCTCGAGTTGCATGAGCACCGCCCTGCGCTCCCTCGGTGTCAACAACATCCTCACCTCTCACGGCCTGACTCTTGACACCGTGAGCATCACTGGGCGGCCGTGGCCTCGGCTAACAGCGGGAGGCTGTACAACTCAGCGTTGTCGCCTGACATCCCACGGCCCGCCAGCCGTCAGGTAGCGCGGGCCTCTACGGCGCTAGCGGATAACTAGAGCTGTCGGGCTGGCCTTAGGCTGGCGGGCAGGCGTCACCCTGGCGCCACGCCAGTAGTAGGGCGGCGCCGGCGGCCTGCATAGGCTCGCGCCGAACTAACTGCTCGATCGCGCTCGGTGTGAAGGGCAGTGTGAGCGGCCCTTCCCGGGCGCCGGTGGTGCCGATCAGCCGACCTTCGGCATTGCTATCAACGATCCCGCCGAACAACTCGTCAAAGACCGGGGCGTCAAAGGCCACCACGGTCAAGAGGTCGGCCGCTAAGGTCAGCGGGTCGACACCGATACCAAGCACGGAGGCATGGATCTCCTCACTGAGTAGCGCCGAGGTTGTACGCCGGGCGAACGGCCAGGCGTCGTAATCGATGGGTTTGCGGCCGCTACCGTGAATCTCGGGCTCGCCGAGAAGCTCCTCGGCGTACTCGCGCAGCATGCACCGCCATAAGGAGAAGTCGTTGACCTCGTTCCAGGGTTGATCGTCGGAAGCCTGGAAGATACCGACCGGCACCACCATGTACAGGCCGCCAGCGTGGCTCACCTTCGCGGGATCGCGCCAGTGAATCAAGAAGGACACGTCACCGGTCAGTCGGTCGTGGCGGACGGTCAGGGCGCTAATGGCGAGGTTCATCGGTCGGCCTGCCGGGTCGCACGGGTCACCGATCGCGTTCCGGAGGGGCGTGCCGACGCCGTTCAGGCGTGCCTCGGCGTACTCGTGGGCAGCAGCCTCGCCGAGGTCGATCCCGTCGAAGTAGTTCCCGCGGCCGAACACCAATCGCCCGCGGGGGCCAGCGAGGTCCGCTGAGAGCAACCGGTAGGTCGAGCGGTTCTCGAACACCGCCGGAGCGGCGAGGTCGGCCATGGCCGAAGAGTAGGTCAGGTATGGCGAGCCGTCGGCGCACTGGGGCCGGACTGAAGCGGTCGCCGGGTCGTCGCCCGCCAAGCCGGCGAAGGGCGTCTCCGGGGCAAACTCGACGTGGATCGCGTCGAGCGGGATCGGCTCGGACGGCAGCCACTCGCAGCGGGTCAGCAGCGGGGTGCCGGCGACCGTCATAGTGTCGGGGTACAGGTCGGCGGCGTCCTGGCCGAGTTCGTAGCGGTTGGCCAGCAGGTACTCTCGCCCGCGCAACCACTCGCGCTGACTCTCGGTCAGCTCGCGGCCGCGGTGCTGGTCGACCAGCGACATGGCATCCTTCCGCTCTACAGGCCCAGGAACCGCCGATGTTGCCACGCGAGCGCCAGGCATGCCGCGCCCGGTGAGGCCATTGGCTCGGATTCGAGCATCCGGGTAACCGCTGCCTCGGTGAACGGCACACCCTCGGCCGAGGTCCCTCCGCCGACCGCGACGATCTCGCCCTCGTCGTTGAATCGCACCATTGAGCCGAACGCATCGGTAAACACGTCGTCGTCAATGACGACGACTGTGAGGATGGTGGCCGCAAGGGTGAGCGCGTCGAGGCCAAGGCCGAGCACGAATGACGTCACCGCGCCATCGGCCCGCGCCTGCTCAAGGAGCTGGTAGAGCCGCCAGGCGTCGTAGACAATGGGCTGGCTGCGGGTGCCATCGTGTTCTGGCTCACCGAGCAGCTCCTCTGCGAATTCGCGCACGATGTTGCGCCACAGATCGAAGTCGTTGTGTCGATCCCACAGCGCCACGCTGGACGGCTGGAACTCCCCAGCCGGGATCACGTCGTAGATCCCTGCAGCGGTCGCCACCCTTGCGGGGTCGCGCCAATGAAGGAGAAACGTCGGCTCGGCCGGGTACCGGCGCAACCGGATCGTCAGCGTGGTGATGGCCGGAATGATGGCTCGTCGGAGCGGGTCGAACGGGTCGCCGACCAGGTCCCGGAACGGCAGCCGTCCCGCGAGCTCCACGGGCGCGGCCGGGACTCCGGTGTCGATGCAGGCGGCTGCCAGTTCATGACCTACGGCCTCGGACACGTCGAGCTTGTCGAAGTACGCCGCCAGCCCGAAGCCGAGCTGGCCGGCACCCAGCGAGGCATTGAGCAGGCGATAGCTCGGCCGGGATTCGAACAGTGCCGGCGGGGCCAGGTGCTTGATAGCGGAGGTGTAGCGCTCGAAGTGAGCTCCTGCGGTGCGCAGTGGTCGCGTCTGCTCAGACTCTGGCTCCGAGCCCACCACCGCGGCGGTCTGCGGGGCCTCGTCAAGCTCCAGCGTCAGGGATCGCAGCTCAATCGGTTCGGCAGGCTGCCAGTCCGGCGATGCGATCAGCGGTGTGCGCGCCACTCGTTGCTCGGCCGGGTACAGCTGCACAGCCATCTGGGCGAGCTCGGATCGGTGGTGATTGAGCCACCGCCGCTCGGCGCGCCAGCGCAGCCGGCTCGCCGCGATCTCCGGGCTCGCGTCGTCGCGTGACACAAGCCCTCGGGTGTGTCCCGATGCCAGCCCGAGGTCTTCGGCAGCGATACCCAACTCCGTGACGACCAGGCGGCGTTGCTCGAGCGATACCGGGCGCTGCCCCGTCTCCATCTGACTTAGGTGCTGCTGCGTGAGCCCAAGCAGCTCGGCGACCTCGGCCTGTGTCCGTCCGGCCGACTCCCGCCAAGCCCGTAACACGGCCCCCGCGTCATCCGTGGCGGCCGTCGAACTCCGCTCCAGCCAGCCCGTCATCAGGGCTTCTGCCAGCGCAGCGTCAGCTCTGGGTTCTGGTGCTCTTTGCCGGGCTCGCGGATCTCGAGCTCGAAGTCACCGATCCAGTCCTCGCCGCTGTCGGTGCGCTGCGGAGCTTCCATGCGCGCGATCCCGAGCAGGTGAGGCCGGAACGAGTCGGGCTGGTCAATGTCCTCCGTGACGCGCCGTGGCGGGTATCGATGTCCGTCCGGCGCGCGCACGGTGATCGCCCAGAGCTGCGACACCGTCATCGCATCCTCTCCATCGTCGGCTACCGACCGCTCACTGTCGGCTTCCGTCAGTATGTCTCCGGAGGCGCTCAGATCGCCGCTAACGGACTCGGAGGGGCTCCCCGCACTGATAACCCGTGCGCGCCGGCCGCGAGCCGCATCAACCATGCCCCACGCCTTCAGTAGCGTCACAGCTCGCTGGGCTGTCGACACGACGACGTCGTGGTCGGCCGCGAGCTTGGCCACAGTCGGGATGGGGTCGCCCACAGCCAGTGCGCCGGATTCAATGGCCCCGCGCAACTCTACGGCGATCTTCTCGTACGGGCTTCGCGCCTCGCCCAACGGCGCGGTAACCGGGGTAGCAGTGGGCTGCGGCCGGGCGGGCATCCGGCTGAACAGGCTGGTTGCGGCCCGCTGGTCGGACTCGGAGACCCACGCCGCGTACACCTTCAATGTTGTCGAGCCGCCGCCTCCGTGGCCCAGCCGCCCGGCCACAGTGCGGACGTCGACGCCGGCTGCGATCAGCTCAGTGGCCGAATAGTGCCGCAGCTTGTGAATCGACGTCTTGATGCCGAGCCGCGCGGCGAGCCGGCCGTACCGCTGGGTCACCGAGTCGGGCTTGAGATGCTCCGACCCGTCGACCGCCGGAGAGAAGACGAACGAGTCGGCAGCGAGTTTTACACCGACCGCGTGTGCCCTGGCCGTACAGCGCCCCCGGTGCGTGACGAGCAGCGCGACCGTCTCCGGGTCGAGCGCGATGCGCCGGTGCTGGTGGGTCTTGGTGCCCTTCTCCCACGTGCGACCGCTGCGCTGACCGATACTGCGCTCGAGCGCGATCACTCTCGCCACGAGGTCGAGGTGACGCCAGCGCAGGCCACAGAGCTCACCACGCCGGAAGCCGGTAACCATGGTCAGCCACACCAGCAGGCCCCAGTCCGGATCGCTCCAGGCTTCGCCGAGGATCCGCGCGGCCTCCTCGGCGCTGGGCGGCTGCGGGTTCGGCCTCGGCTGCGGCGGTGGCTCCGCCTGGTCGATGGGATTCATGGCGATCCACCGCCAGCGCACCGCCCGCTTGAGCGCACCGCTGAGAATGAAGTGAATCTTCCGGACCGTGGCCGACGCCAGCGGGCGGCAGGCATGGACCCGGCAACGGTCGTCGCAATCGTGTATGGCCTCGGTGCGGTGCTCGAGGAACGGCCGCCCGCTGCATCGACGCCGGCACCGGCGCAGCTCGGCGTAGAACGAGTCGAAGACGTCGCCGCCGAGAGAGCCAACCTTCTGGGTGCCGATCAGCGGCCGGATGTGGTTGTCCGCGAGCTCGCGGTACCCCTCGATGGTGTTGGGCTCCAGGTCGAGCATCTCCAAGTGCCGGTCGAGTAGCTGGTTGAGCGTGGCATTGGTGCGCGGGTTGCGACGCTCATCGACCTGGTTGGCCAGCCTGCGCAGCGCCTTATCGGCGTTCGTCTCAGCAGTCGGGCTGGGCGCGATGACTTCGCGCAGATAGTGGCGGCGCTTGGTCACAGGGTCGGTGCCGGCGTATACGGAGACGCGCAGCGCTCCGCTCGGCAGCTGCTGGATGCTGCCTCGACGTCGCCTGCCCCGCCGTGCTGATGCGTTCGTCACAGAGTGAATCCTACTCACTCGCACCACGAGTGATGCCACGAAGCCGCAGGCGCCGCCAAAGAGAGGGCCTGACCGGTGCATATGTCCTGGTCAGGGTGGAGCCGCCTGGGGGAATCGAACCCCCGACCTGCTCATTACGAGTGAGCCGCTCTGTCCGACTGAGCTAAGGCGGCAGCGCTGCGCGCAGCACGCCACAGTGTAGCGGCGACCCTCAGCCCTGCTGTAGCGCGCTGGCCATCGCCTCCACCGCGATGCGGGGCTTGACGTTGAGCTCCAGTGCCTCGCGACAGGCCAGCACGGCCTCCAGTCGCCGCAGCAGCGACTCCGGGCTCCACTGCGCGGCTGCCGTGGTGCTGTCGACGCTGCGGTCGGGATGGGTCAGCGCCACCGGGGCGCGCCATGCGCCGGCCAGCGCGTCACGGTAGAAGCCCGCGAGATCGACCAGCGCCCGGTCCAGCGAGTCACGCTGGCTACGGGTGGCGCGCGACTTCTGCCGCTTCTCCAGCTCTCGGAGCGGACCCTTGCTGCCCCGCGTCGCCGCCGCGGCCCCGCGGCCGGTGCCACCGGCACCCAGCGCGGTCTCGAGTTCCTCGGTCTCGGCAGCATCACGGGCAGCCGTGAGCCCCGTCGCCTCGGACTCCGCTGCCGCCACCAGCTCGTCGGCCAGCACGAACACGTCGGCCTGCGAGTGCAGCGCCATCGGCATCCGCAGCACGGCCTCGCGCCGCGACCGCGCATCGGGATCGGTGGCCAGCCGCCGTGCCCTGCCGACATGCCCGCCGCCGACGGATGCAGCCCAACTCGCGGTGTCCGGATCGAGGCCGTCGCGGTGCGCCAGCACGCCGGCGATGGCCGACGCCGGCGGGGTGCGCAGCGCCACCCCTCGGCATCGGGAGCGCAGCGTCACCGCGATGTCGTCGGGATGGTCCGAGGGCGCGCACAGCAGGACCACGGTGCGCGGCGGCGGTTCCTCGACCGTCTTGAGCAGCGCGTTGGCCGCACCTTCGGTGAGCCGGTCCGCGTCCTCGATCAGCACCACCTGCCAGTGACCGGCCGACGGGCGGCGCGAGGCCTGCGCGACGAGGGTCCGCATGTCCGCCACCGAGATCGACAGCCCCTCGGGGACGACCTCGCGGACGTCGGCATGCGTACCGGCGAGCACCGTCCGGCAGCCGGGGCAGTCGCCGCAGCCGGGGCCGTCGACCGGGTCGGTGCACTGCAGTGCCGCCGCGAACGCCCGCGCCGCCACCGATCGGCCACTGCCGGGCGGGCCGGTGAACAGCCAGGCGTGCGTCATGCCGCCGTCCGCCCCGACGGGCGTGCTCGCCGCCGCGCGCAGCACCTGCACAGCCTCGTCCTGCCCGACAACCGCATCCCAGACCGTCATGATGCCGCCTCCGTGCGGTCCATCTGCCGGTACGCGGCCAGCCCGACCAGGGCTGCCACCACACCGGCACCGAACAGCACCAGCCGGGTCCCGTCGACAACCACCGGCTCGCCGAGCAGTGCCACGCTGCGCTGCCCGACCAGCCCGACCAGCACCGGGACGACCGCCATCGAGGCGAGCAGATCGATCCGAACGATGGATTGCACGAACGCGATCGTACGACCGCGGTGTGAGTCGGCGACCTGCGCGCCGATGATCGTCAGGCCGGTGAGCAACACGATGCCGGCGCCGCAGCCGACCAGTGCCACGGCCACGAGAGCGACGGCGAGGTGCGGCGCCAGCGCCACCGGGAGCAGTGCCAGCCCGGCCCCGACGATGGCCTGGCCGAACAGCCGCCGGTGCCGTACCCGCACCGCAGCCCACGGCGCCACCACCATTCCGATGCCCACGCCGGTGAACATGGCGGCGAACAGCAGCCCGTATGCGGCGTCGCCGCCACCGAGGCTGGTGGCGTAGGGGCGTGCACAGGCGATGACGGCGCCACCGGCCGCGAACGCACCGACAACGCCGGTGACCAGCCCGCGCACCAGCGGGGTGCCGCCGACGAAGGCGAAGCCGTCGCGCAGCATTGCCAGCAGGTTCGGCGACGATGCGCCCGCCGTCGCCGCCCGGCCCGAGATCTCCGGGATCCGGGTGGCCACGATCAGCGCGCTGGCCGCGTAAGCCAGCCCGTTGAGGAACAGCGCCACGTATGCGGACTCGGCCGGGCCAGGCAGCAGTTCGGGCTGCCCGAGCGCTGGACCTGCGGACAACGCGCTGAACAGCGCCGCCGCGGTGAGCACCGCCACCCCGTAGGTCATCACGAGGCTGAGCTGGTTGGCGGTCTCCACCTGATCGGGGCGGTGCAGCAGGTTCGGTATCGAGGCGTCCTTGGCCGGGATCCAGAACATCGTGCAGATCTCGATGAGGAAGATCGCGATGAACAGCCAGGACAGCGAGCCGACGAGCGGGATCGACAGGAACAGACCGGCGCGCAGCACATCGCAGGTCACCATCACCCGGCGGCGGTCGAGCTTGTCGGCCAGCGTCCCAGCCAGCGGGCCGAGCAGCATCGACGGCAGCAGCTTGGTGGCGACCACGCCGCCGAGCGCGAAGCTGGCCGCCTGGTAGCCGTCGGCCAGTTGGGTGGCCAGCGCCGACAGTGCGAGCAGCGACAGCCACTCCCCTACCGCGCAGACCGCCGTGATGCCCCAGAGCCTGCGAAACGCCGGGATCGCCAGCACACCACGCATCCGCTGCGCCGTGGAACGTGCAGAGCCGGCGTCAGCAGAAACGTTCACGAGCGGCTGGGGGTGCGCTTGCGTTTGGGAGCGGGACCCTTGGCGCGCTTCTCGGCGAGCAACTCGACAGCGCGGTCGTCGCTGAGCGCCTCGACGGCGTCGCCCCTGCGCAGCGAGGCGTTCACGCCCTCGCCGTCGGTGACGTAGGGCCCGAACCGCCCGTCCTTGACCACCATGGTGTTGCCGGATACCGGGTCGGTGCCGAGTTCGCGCAGCGATGGCTTGGGCTCGGCCTGGCGACCCCGCCGCTTGGGCTCGGCGTAGATCTTGCGCGCCTCGTCGAGGGTCACGGTGAAGAGCTGCTCCTCGTCGGTCAGTGATCGCGAATCGGTGCCGCGTTTGAGGTAGGGGCCGTACCGACCATTCTGCGCGGTGATCTCCTCGCCCGTGTCGGGGTCGGTGCCCACCACCCGGGGTAGCGAGAGCAGTCGCAGCGCATCATCGAGCGTCACGGCGTCCAGCGACATGGACTTGAGTAGCGAGCCGGTACGGGGCTTGGCCTTCCCCTTCTTGTCCGACTGGCCCTCCTTCGCCGACCCCGGCAGCACCTCGGTGACGAAGGGACCGTAGCGGCCCTCCTTGACCAGGATCTCGTGCCCGGTCATCGGGTCGGTTCCCAGCGAGCGCCCCTCGAGCGGGGTGACGAACAGCTTCTCGGCGATCTGCGGGGACAGCTCGTCGGGCGGCAGGTCCTCGGGCAGGTTTGCCCGCTGCGTCCCGTCGTCCTGGGGCGGGGACGCCGAGGCCTGCCGCTCCAGGTACGGCCCGTAGCGTCCGACCCGCACCACGACGTCACGGCCGTCTTCGTCGGTGAACAGCGGGATCGAGTTGATCTGGCGGGCGTCGATCTCCTCGAGGTTGATCCCGACCAGCTTCTTGAGGCCACCCGACCGCGCGACCGACTGCGTGCTGCCCTGATCGGCCCCGAAGTAGAAGCCCGACAGCCACTCGGTGCGGTGCTGCGAACCCGCCGCGATCGCGTCGAGTTCGTCTTCCATCACAGCGGTGAAGTCGTAGTCGACCAGCCGACCGAAGTGCTGCTCGAGCAGTCCCACCACCGCGAAGGCGACCCAGGATGGCACCAGCGCGGAGCCGCGCTTCCAGACGTAGCCGCGCTCCTGGATGGTGTTGATGATCGAGGCGTAGGTCGACGGCCGCCCGATGCCCAGGTCCTCGAGGGCCTTGACGAGGCTGGCCTCGGTGTAGCGCGCCGGCGGGGTGGTGGCATGGCCCTCGGCCGACAGCTCGGTGGCGGTGATGCCCTGTCCCTCGGCCAGCCGCGGCAGCCGCCGCTCGGCGTCGTCGGCCTCGCCGCCGGCCTGCTCATCGACCGTCTCCACGTAGGCCTTGAGGAAGCCTGCGAAGGTGATGGTCCGTCCTGACGCCGCGAATGTGCACTCCTCGCCGGCCTCGGCGGAGCCGAAAACCGGATACGCCGCGGTCCCGGTGATCCGCACGCTGACCGTGGTGCCCCGGGCGTCGGCCATCTGCGAGGCGACGGTGCGCTGCCAGATCAGCTCGTAGAGCCGGAACTCGTCACCGTCGAGGTCATTGGCGACCGCCCCCGGGGTACGGAACGTCTCGCCGGCGGGGCGGATCGCCTCGTGCGCCTCCTGGGCATTCTTGACCTTGCGGGTGTACTGCCGTGGCCCGTCGGGCAGGTAGTCGGAACCGTACAGCTCGCCGGCCTGGGCACGGGCCGCCGCGATGGCCGACGCGGACAGTGTGGTCGAGTCCGTCCGCATGTAGGTGATGTAGCCGTTCTCGTAGAGCCGCTGGGCGGTGCGCATCGTCCGCTCGGCCGAGAACCGCAGCTTGCGCCCGGCTTCCTGCTGCAGCGTGGAGGTCATGAACGGCGGGTAGGGACGCCGGGTGTAGGGCTTCTCCTCGACCGACGAGACGCGCAGCCGCGCGTCCGCCAGCGCCTCGGCGAGCCGCCCGGCGTGTCCCTCGTCGACCACCAGCACCTCGGCGCCGTCCTTGGCGCGCTTGAGCTGCCCGTCGGGGCCGAAGTCACGGCCGGCCGCCACCCTGGTGCCGTCGACCGCGACCAGCCGGGCGCCGAAGGACCGCGGCGTCGCGTCGTCGTCCGGCGCATCCTGCGCCGACAGCACCGCCGACAGGTCCCAGTACGAGACGGAGACGAACGCCATCCGCTCTCGCTCGCGCTGCACGATGATGCGCGTGGCCACCGACTGCACGCGGCCTGCCGACAACTTCGGCATAACCTTCTTCCACAGCACCGGCGAGACCTCGTAACCGTAGAGCCGGTCGAGGATGCGGCGGGTCTCCTGCGCATCGACGAGGTCCTGGTCGAGGTCGCGGGGATTCGCGGCGGCCGCCTGGATCGCGGATTCGGTGATCTCGTGGAACACCATCCGGCGCACCGGCACCTTCGGCTTGAGCGTCTCCATCAGGTGCCAGGCGATGGCCTCGCCCTCGCGGTCGCCGTCCGTGGCGAGGTAGAGCTCGTCGACGTCCTTGAGCGCGCCCTTGAGCTCGGTGACCGTGCTCTTCTTGTCGGGGCTGACGACGTAGAGCGGTTCGAACTCGTTCTCGACGTCGACCCCCAGCCGTGCCCACGACTGGCCCTTGTACTTCGCGGGGATGTCGGACGCATCGCGCGGCAGATCACGGATATGACCGCGGGAGGACTCCACGATGTAATCGGGGCCGAGGAAGGACGCGATCTTGCGGGCCTTGGCCGGGGACTCCACGATCACCAGCCGGCGCCCGGCACCGTTGGATGTGCCGTTCGCCGCTCGCTTGCGACCGCCCGACTTCCCGCCCGCCTTCGCTGCCGTCTTCGTCCCTGCCACGCTGGACCCGCCTCGTCGCTGTCTGAAAGGATTCGCTCCCCGGTCTCCGCCACCAGTCTGCACAGCGCGCAACGTTGTGCCGGACAAACGCTGTGCCGGACAAGCTCGTCACGCTGATGCTGCATGCCTGTCAATGGTGCTTGCGGGCTGCCAGCGTCGCACAGACCACCGAAACTCCGTGCATCCGGCTGTCACCGGCCCGCCCGTGTCATCCCGGCCAACACTCGACTGGAGCATCCGCCGGCGTCTCGCCCACCAGCTCTGCCAACCGTGCCACCCGGCGCCGCCCGGTGATGCGCAGCGCGGGCCCTCCGCCACGTGGGCCGAGCAGGATACTCGCCAGCCCGGCGCCCGCCAGCGCTCTCACCAGAGGTTCGTGCATCCCGGGTGCGTGCGGGTCGAGTCCCAGCAGGTAGCCGCGGCCGTGCCGCTGCCCCGCCGCGACCGCCCACAGCCGCAGCATCGCGCCGTCGAGGGCAAGCCCGGCGGGCACCGATTTGACTGCGCCACGGGTCCAGGCCGTCGCCAGTGGCACCAGTTCGGAGACGAAGGCGGTGCGCAGCACCGGGTGTCCCTCCTCGGTGGTCCCCCGCTCTGCGGCGAGGTCCCGCAGCGCGCAGGCCCGGGCAAGTTCGGCCACCCGCCACGGCTCGCCGACCACGACCGACAGCCGGGCCGCGACACCCCGGCCGAAACCCAGCACCTGGCCGTGGGCACACAGCACCCCTGCCAGGTCTGCGGGCAGCGGTGCCCGGGCCTGCTCGGAGAACAACGACGGCTGCCGCACGGTGAGCAGGGTAGAACAGGCGTTCGAGATACAGGTCCGTGACGCGCCGGGACTCAGCCGCCTGCCCCGTCGCCATCGGTTGCGCCACCTTCGGGTGCGCCTGCCCCGCCCAGCTGCTGGTCGATCTCGGTGCAGGCAGGGGCGCGCTGCAGCGCCGCAGCCAGTTCGGGGTCGGTACGCAGCGCATCGAGCTCCCGCTGCAGCGGGCCGGGCTCGAATCCTGACTGCTCGATCTCGTTGAATCGTTGCGAGAAGTCCGGCGCCGCCGGATCGAGCCGCGACAGCCGTGCGGCCTGGTCCTGCACGGCCTGCAGGGATCCGCGGTAGTACTCGGTGGCCGTGCCCTGCCGCCACTCGCCGGCCATCACCGCGGGCGGGCCGAGCCACTGCAACCGCTGCAGCGCGTCCCGGTAACCGGTCTGCGCGGTGTCGAGATATCCGGCCAGTGCCTCCTGCTGCGCAGCGGCGTCGACCCGGGCTCGCGGGTCGCCCAGCTGCAGTGCCGCCGTCACGGTTGCGCCGATCCCGCTGCAGTAGGCATCGGCCCACTGCAACGGGTCCGCGCCGGGCACATCCGCCGGGGCAGGCGCCCCGCCACAACCGGCGAGCACCGCGGCGGCAACGACGACCGTGGGGAGCAGGCTCTGGATCATGCCCCTCCTTCGCGCGCGGCGGTGGCGGCGGTTTTCAGCGAGGCGGCGCGGACATCTGCTGGCACTCCGGAGCGTCGCGGAACGCGGTCGCGAGTTCCGGGTTACCGGTCACCTCGGCCATCCCGCCGGAGAGCTCTGACTCGGCGCCCTCGCCGGCGATCTCGCCGAGCCGCTGCTCGAAGTCGGGCGCATCGGGATCCAGCGCGACGAGCTGCTCGCGCTGCGTCGCGGTGGCCTCGGACGCCGCCGTGAAGAAATCGAGCACGATCTGCTGCGTCTCGGCGCCACCGGTCACGTCCGGCGCGCCGAGCCCGTCGAGCTCGGCTGTGGTGGCATCCAGCGATTGCTGCAGCGAGTCGGCGAAGGCCAGCAGCGAGTCCTGCTGGGCTTGCGGGTCCGAGGGGGTCGCGTCCATCGCCTCCGCGCTGCGGATCACCTCGCCCAGGCCCCCGCAGAACGCACCGGTCCACCGCACCGGCTCGGCGACGGCCTGACCGTCTGCAACGGGCTGCGCGCCCTCGGCGGAGTCGTCTTGCGTGCCACAACCTGCGGCCGTCAGACCGAGGACGAGGGCGGCGGCGGCGAAGCCCCGGGAGCGGGCGAATGCGTCCACGTGGAGTCCTTTCGGGTGAAGTGCGCGGGAAAAGGTATCCCACCTGCCCGCACCGGCTGTTGGGGGTGCCCGGCCGGCTATGGGCCACCGGCACGGGCTCGGAACGTGCATCTACCCACCTGCGACACGCGGTGCCGCGACACGCCGTGAAGGTGCCCTTCGCGGCGACCGAGGCCGAACCGGCGCCGAACCGGGCAGGCTCGGTCGACCGTCAGGCGTTGATCTCGGCAGGCGAGCTGTCCGCGATGGACGTGGAGCGACGCTTCGAGATCACCACCGCGATGACGATGATGGCGGTCGCGATCAAGGCGATGGTCAGCCTGATCGGGGTCGAGGCGCTGTCGCCCACCGAGAAGGTGACGATGGTCGGGGCGATGATCACCGACACCAGGTTCATCACCTTGATCAGCGGGTTGATCGCGGGTCCCGCGGTGTCCTTGAACGGGTCACCGACGGTGTCGCCGATGACGGTGGCCGAGTGCGCCTCGGAGCCCTTACCACCGTGGTTGCCGTCCTCGACGAGCTTCTTGCCGTTGTCCCACGCACCGCCGGAGTTCGCGAGGAAGATCGCCATCAGGGTCCCGACGGCGATCGCCCCGGCCAGGTAGCCCGCCAGCGGGCCCACGCCGAGACCGAAGCCCACGGCCACAGGTGCGAGCACGGCGAGCAGGCCCGGAGTTGCCAGCTCGCGTAGCGAGTCCTTGGTGCAGATGTCGACCACGCGGCCGTACTCCGGGCGGACCGAACCGTCCATGATGCCCGGGTTGTCCCGGAACTGCCGGCGCACCTCGTAGACGACGGCGCCGGCCGCCCGGGACACTGCGTTGATCAGCAACCCGGAGAACATGAACACCACGGCCGCACCGACCGCGACGCCGACCAGCACATTGGGCGCCGAGACGTTGAACGCCTCGGCCAGGTTCAGCTCGGCCGCCGCGGAGCGGATCGCGTCGCGGTAGGAGCCGAACAACGCCGTCGCGGCGAGCACCGCGGTGGCGATGGCGATGCCCTTGGTGATCGCCTTGGTGGTGTTGCCCACCGCGTCGAGCTCGGTCAGGACGTCGACGCCCTCGCCCTGCACGTCACCCGACATCTCGGCGATGCCCTGGGCGTTGTCGGCCACCGGGCCGAAGGTGTCCATGGCGACGATGACGCCGACGGTGGTCAGCAGGCCGGTGCCGGCCAGCGCCACCGCGAACAGCGCCACGGTCACCGAGCCCGACAGCAGGAATGCCCCGTAAACCGCGGCACCGATCACCAGGGCGGTGTAGACGGCGGACTCGAAGCCGATCGAGATGCCCGAGAGGATCACGGTGGCGGCACCGGTCAGCGAGCTCTGCCCGACGTCGCGAACCGGGCGGTGCTCGGTGCCGGTGAAGTAGCCCGTCAGCCAGAGGATGACCCCGGCCAGCACGATCCCGATGATGACGGCGGCGGCGGCGATGACACCGGGGTTGCCCGCGACCTGGGCGACCGGCACACCGTCGATGTCCGTCACGCCCGACAGCCCGGCGAAGTTGCTCGGAAGGTAGACCAGCGCCGCGATCGTGCACAGCACCGCCGAGATCATCGCGGAGATGTAGAAGGAGCGGTTGATCGCCACCAGACCCGGCTCACCGGCGCGGGCCCGGGTGACGTAGACCCCGATGACCGCGGTGACGACACCGATGGCGGGCACGATCAGCGGGAACAGCAGGCCCTGCAGGCCGAACGCGGCGGTGCCGAGGATCAGCGCCGCGACCAGTGTCACGGCGTAGGACTCGAACAGGTCGGCGGCCATGCCGGCGCAGTCACCGACATTGTCACCGACGTTGTCGGCGATGGTGGCGGCGTTGCGCGGGTCGTCTTCCGGGATGCCCGCCTCGACCTTGCCGACCAGGTCGCCACCGACGTCGGCGGCCTTGGTGAAGATGCCGCCGCCGACACGCATGAACATGGCGAGCAGCGCGGCACCGAACCCGAAGCCCTCGAGCACGCGCGGCGCCTGCCCGGCGTAGACGAGCACCACCAGTGACGCACCGAACAGGCCGAGGCCGACGGTGGCCATGCCCACCACGCCACCGGTACGGAACCCGAGCCGCATCGCCTTCTCCCGGCCGCCGGACTCACCTGCGGCGGCCGCGACCCTGATGTTCGCCCGGGTGGACAGCCACATGCCGAGGTAGCCGATCAGCGCCGAGAACAGCGCGCCGACCAGGAAGAAGGCCGAGCGCCCGATGCGCTCACCGATGTCCTCGGCAGGCAGCGCGAACAGCAGCGCGAAGACGAGCACGGCAAAACCGGACAGCGTCTTGAACTGCCGGTTCAGGTAGGCCGACGCGCCTTCCTGCACGGCACGTCCGATGTCCTGCATCCGGGACGTGCCCTGGCCCGCGGCGAGCACCTCCCTCATCAGCACACCGCCGACGGCGAGGGCAGCGAGAGCGACCACGGCGACGACACCGACCACGGTGTAGTCGCCCCCGCTCAATTCAAGACCCTCTGCCCCTCGGGCGAGGATGAGCCGGGACATCCGTCCTCCTGGTATTTCGAGCGCGTGCACCGGCCACGGACCCACCTCGGTCCGTAGCGCGCGGCGCATGGAACTGCTGCGTCGCCCCGACGGGCGGCGTCACGGGCGTGGAGTCTATGAGGACTTGGTCGGCACGGCTCGACCGGTGCCGCTTCAACCCCCAGCTGATCGATTCAGTCCTCCTCAAAGGCGACCGTCTGACGTATAACGATTCAGCCACGATGCCCCCTCCGCACGCTGCGGGCCGGGAACGTCGGTGACCCGGTTTTCGCTGCAGCAGGTGTGGCCATCGACCAGGGTTGGTTCCCCCGGCGCCGGGGGCGAAGGGCGATGGCGGTTGCCGCCGTGGGCGTCATGCTGGCGGCGGTCTGCGTCACGTCGGGCCGCGGCAACGCGCCGGACGCCGCGACCGCGCCCTCGGCACAGGACCGGATGGATTCCAGCACGGGGCCCGACATCACACCCGGCACGGGCGGCTCCGCCACCACGGCGCAGTCCTGGCCGGCCGAGGCGGTCTCCGCGGCCGACGAGACCGCGGCCGGCGGACCCGACGTCACCCTGGCGATCGCGGTGGCCGACCGGGCCACCGGGAAGTTCGCCGGCAGCATGTCGGGCACCGAACCGATGTACTCGGCCTCGTTGGTGAAGATCATCCTCGCGGTGGACGTGCTGCAACGCCGCCGTTCCGGGCTCGCGGTGGGCGCGGAGGACCTCGCGTTGATCCGCCGGGCGCTCGGTCCCAGTGATGACCAGGCGATGAACCTGCTGTGGACCCGGTTCGACGGGCCGGTAGCGGTGAGCCGGGTGGCTCGCCAGCTCGGGCTCTCCGCGACCGGTCCGCCGGCCGATCCCTCGCAGTGGGGCGAATCGCTGGTCTCGGCTCGTGACACGGTCGTGCTCTACCGGCACGTGCTCGACGAGCTGCCGGCCTGGGACCGCGAGCTGATCATGACAGCGCTCGCCACCGCACCACCGGTCGCCGCTGACGGTTTCGACCAGGCCTTCGGTCTGCAGGCTGCGGTGCCCGGGCTCACGATTGCCACCAAGCAGGGGTGGATGTGCTGCCGGGAAGACCGGATCAACCTGCACAGCACGGGCGCGCTCGGCGAGCAGCGCCGGTTCGTCGTCGCACTGCTGTCGAACCAACCCGTCGGACGGGGCTACGACGGCGCCCGCGAGACGGTGACCGCTGCGGCCGACGCCGTCCGCGCCGCCCTCCCCGCCTCGCCATAAGTGACCACGGGAGGCGGACCAGGGGTGCACGGCGCGCCGCGCGGCAAGGAGTTGCTGGAACGCCTGCTGGCAGGGGTCCCGGACGGCGAGTCGCCGCTGACCTACACCGCCACGGTGGCCGCCAAGCAGGCCGAGACGACCGACTGGCCCGCGTGGGCCCCCGAGCCGCTCGTCTCGGCGTTGCAGCGGTCCGGGGTGTCGCAGCCGTGGACACACCAGGCCCGTGCCGCCGA
This sequence comes from Pseudonocardiaceae bacterium, assembly GCA_009377865.1. Classification (GTDB taxonomy): domain Bacteria; phylum Actinomycetota; class Actinomycetes; order Mycobacteriales; family Pseudonocardiaceae; genus WHSY01. The sequence continues at coordinate 42,950 of WHTH01000006.1, forward strand.
GCTCGCCCACCAGGGGGAGCACGTCGTGGTCGCGACCGGGACCGCGTCGGGCAAATCGCTCGCATACCAGCTGCCCGTACTCGCCGGACTGCTCGACGACCGCCGCGCCACGGCGCTCTACCTCTCCCCGACCAAGGCACTGGGCGCCGATCAGCTTCGCGCGGCGGCCGGCCTGCAGCTCGACGGAGTGCGCGCGGCCGCCTACGACGGCGACACCCCGCTGGCCGAGCGCGACTGGGTCCGGGCGCACGCTCGCTGGGTGTTCACCAACCCGGACATGCTGCATCACGGGGTGCTCGCGCAGCACGGCCGCTGGTCGGCGTTCCTGCGGCGGCTGCGCTACGTGGTCGTCGACGAGTGCCACGCCTACCGGGGTGTCTTCGGCTCCCACGTGGCGCTACTACTGCGACGGCTGCGCCGGATCGCCGCGCGGTACGGCGCGGACCCGACGGTGCTGTGTGCCTCGGCGACGGTGGCCGACCCCGCCGCGTCAGCCAGCCGCCTGTCCGGTGTGGACTGTGTCGCGGTCACCGAGGACGGCTCGCCGCACGGCGAGCGCACCGTGGCGCTGTGGGAGCCACCGCTGCTCGACGAGCTGGCCGGCGAGAACGACGCCCCGATCCGGCGCTCGGCAGGAGCCGAGGCCGCCAGGATGCTGGCTGACCTGGTGGTGGAGGGAGCCCGCACGCTGGTGTTCGTACGATCCCGGCGCGGCGCCGAGCTGACGGCGCTGAGCGCGCAGCGCGCGCTGTCCGATGTGGATCCCCGGTTGGGTTTCCGAGTGGCTGCCTACCGTGCCGGATACCTGCCGGAGGAGCGGCGCGCCCTGGAGCGCGCGCTCGACAGCGGTGAGCTGCGCGGCGTGGCGTCGACCAACGCGCTGGAGCTGGGCGTCGACATCGCGGGACTCGACGCGGTGGTGGTGGCCGGCTACCCGGGCACCCGTGCCTCGTTCTGGCAGCAGGCCGGACGCGCCGGTCGGGCGGGCGGGTCCGCGCTGGTGGTGTTCGTCGCGCGCGACGACCCGCTGGACACCTACCTCGCGCACCACGGCGAGGCGCTGCTCGGCGCCTCGATCGAGGCGACCGTGCTCGACCCCGCGAACCCCTACGTGCTGCGGCCGCAGCTCGCCTGCGCGGCGGCGGAGCTTCCGCTGACCGATGCCTGCGTCGACGAGCTCGGCGGGCAGGCCGCTGTCGCGGTCGTCGAGGAGTTGGTCGCCGAGGGTGCGTTGCGCCGGCGGTCGACAGGCTGGTTCTGGACCTCCCCACGACAGCGCCCCCATCACGATGTGGACATCCGCGGCTCGGGTGGCATGCAGGTCGCCGTCGTGGAGGCCGAGACCGGCCGGATGCTCGGCACCGTCGATCCGGGGTCGGCCTGCAGCACGGTGCATCCCGGAGCGCTGTACCTGCACCGCGGCGAATCGTTCGTCGTCGACGAGCTGGACCTCGACGAGTCCGTCGCGCTGGTGCATGCCGAGGATCCGGAGTGGAACACCCAGGCGCGGTCGTCGGCCGACATCACCGTCGTGTTGACGGTCGAGTCCCACCGCAGCGGCGGTGTCGGGGTCGCGCTGGGGGAGGTCGAGGTGACCTCGAAGGTCGTCGGTTACCTGCGGCGGTTGCCATCGGGCCAGGTGCTCGACTCCGTGGAGCTGGACCTGCCGGTCTCGACGCTGCGCACCCGCGCCGTCTGGTACACGGTCGGCGAGGACATGCTCGCAACGGCGGGCCTCGATCCGGCCGACCTCCCCGGGGCGCTGCACGCCGCCGAGCACGCCGCGATCGGGCTGCTGCCGCTGGTGGCGACATGCGATCGCGGTGACATCGGCGGGGTCTCGACGGCGCTGCACGCCGACACCGGCGAGCCGACGGTCTTCGTGCACGATGGGCATCCCGGCGGCGCAGGCTTCGCCGATCGCGGGTACGCGGCGCTGATCCCGTGGCTGCGCGCGACGCGGGAGGCGATCGCCGCCTGCGAGTGCCACGCCGGCTGCCCGTCGTGCGTGCAGTCGCCGAAGTGCGGCAACGGCAACGACCCATTGCACAAGGCCGGCGCGGTCATCGTGCTCGACATCGTGCTCGGCGCGCTGTGTCGAGCCGGTCAGTGATGTCAGTTCCGGCTTCGCGCGAGCCGGCGGTGAGCGGCGACGCCGTCCACGGCATCGAGCAGCGCGTGCTCGACGTCGCCCAACCGGGGGAGCTGCCAGCCGCACACGTCGGGCTTGACCCGCCAATGCACCACACCGGCCAGCGCCGGCGACGGTGGCAGCGCGACCCAGCTGCCGCTCGTGTGCCACACGACATCGGCGTGCCCGGTCAGCCCGGGGTGCAACGAGCCGCCACCTGCGACTGGGAACAGCCATCGGCCGGTGGGCGTGGCAGCGATGGGAACCGGAACCCCCGCGACGCGCGATCCGATCGCGGTGGCACGTCCCAGCTCGGCGGAGAGCTCGAGGGCGTCGACCCCCAACCCGGTTGCCAGCAGGACGCTGAACGGGCGGCCATCCCACAGCGCTGCGGTGCGCTCCGGCCCGCAGCCGGCGAGGCCGGCGAAGTCCGCATGCAACGGTGCCGGTCCGTCCGCAGCGAGACCCTCACGCCCGTGGGCACCCAGCCATGCCGAACCGCACGGGTAGCTGCCGGGCACTACCGGCCAGCCGTGGCACGCGAACCCGATCGCCTCGGCACGCAGCTCGGTCCGGAAGGCGTCCCGCCAGGTGTCCGTCCAGTCCATCTCGTCTCCCCGTGATGTGATCTCCGTCGCCATCGGCAGTCAACGCCGTACCGGCCCGAAGCGCCCGCGAATTCGGCCCGGTTCTCGGCAGCCGGAGGGAACCTTGCGACGAGCGTGGCGATCTTCGTCCAGGGTCCTCCCGGCTACCCGTTCGGCGAGCCATGATCGTCTCGGCAGCCGTCCTTCGGGCAGCGCAAATCACGCTCATCGCGCCCGCGCGACCGTTTACCGTCGCCCGCCATTCAGCCCGACCACGGCACCCGCCGCGTCAGGAGTCAACGGGGGCCGGCGCGGGCCCGGGCCGTTGTGGCACCGAATCGGCCCACCGGCCCGGCCGGGCGGGCGCTGACCTCCACCAGCACGTCCCAGCCCTGCACACGGCACGAGTCGAGACGTACCCGCATCCGGCCGGTGATCTCGCCGGCGCGCCCGCACGCCGCCTGCTCACCCCCGACGACGCGGCCGGCGCCCGCCAGCGCCGCCAGGTCGGCCGCCGACTCGGCTTGGTGCCGCGCCACCGCGACGCCACCGAGATGCACCACCGCCACCGCGACCGTCAGCAGAGCGGCGAGCGCACCGACCGACCACACCGAGGCCGAACCACGATCGGAGCTGTCGCCGCAGCCGCTCACGGCACCATCCCCGGTTGCTGCAGCGCCCCTGGTTGCAGCAGCGCCCCCGGCTCCAACGCGGCGAATGCCTCGGCCGATACGTCCACGCCCGGCAACAGACCACCGACCGGGTTTGCGACCACCACCACGGACACCTCGTCGCCCCGAACCTCGATACGCACGCCGGCGCCGTTGGGCGCCAGCCGCCGGGCGGCTTGCTCGCCACGCTCCTGCTCACCGCGAGCGGTCAGCCGGGCCGCTTCCCGAGCGGCGTCGATACATCGCAGCTGTGCCGATACCGCGACCACTGCGGCCAGCGACAGCGCGAGGACCACCACCAGAGAGCACAGCGCGAGTGCCGCCTCCACCGTGACCGTGCCGCGGTCATCGGTGGCCCGATCTGCGGCCCGATCTGCGGCTCGACTGACCGCCACCATCAGAAGTTCACCGACAGCGCCCGCTGCACCAGCGCATCGAGCGCCCCGACGATAGCGTCGCCGGTCACCACGGTGTAGAGCACGGCGGCGAAGGCCGCAGCCGCGATGGTGCCGATCGCGTACTCGGCGGTGCTCATTCCCGCGTCACCGCGCAGCACCCTCGACAGCCGTTCCAGTGCACCCCGACCGACCCGCCGTACCGCCGTTATCATCATGTCTCCCACTTCCTTCCATTGCCCGCGAACCGGGCATCCGTGCCGTTGCCGGGCCACCTGCCCGACCGTCCACTGCGGACGTTCATGCCTGCTCGTCACCACCGCGATACCAACTCACCACTGGGACACCAACCGACTGGCCAGCCCGATCACCACCGGCACGACCCCGATCAGCAGGAAGGCCGGCAGGAAGCACAGCCCGAGTGGCCCGGTGATGAGCACCCCGGCTCGCTGCGCCCTGGCCTCGGAGCGTTCGCGGGCGCCGGCCCGTGCCTCGGCCGCGAGTGCGGCCAGTGCGGTGGCCAGTGCCGTCCCACTGCGGCCGCTACGGCGGGCGACACGCGCCATCCGCGCCGTGTCGGGGCAGGCCAGCGCGGGCTCCCATGCCTGTTCAGCGGCGGCACCGAGCGCCAACAACTCGGCCGCGCGCCGTAGCGCCGTCCCGGCCGGGTCCGGCAGTCCAACCGCGACGGCGCGCACCGCCGGCGGCACCGGCAGGCCCGCGCGCAGGCAGGCGGCCAGCAGGTCCCAACCACCGGCCAGCACCAGCGGTTCCACGGTTGCTGGCCGGGCGGGACCGCGCTGCAGCCGGCGGGTGCCCAGCAGCACCGCCGTCCCCACGGCCGCCGCACCGATGAGGCCGGTCGGGCCCCCGGCCAGCACCGCGGTGGCCAGCCCGCAGGCGGCGGCTGCCAGCGGGGGCAGCCACCTGGCGGGCGGCGATGGTGCAGCACCCGGTTCAGCGGCCGTGGCGCCACGAAGTGTCGACAACCGCGATCGGGGCGCGGCCGGGCCCGGAGCCACCAGCAGCGCGGCGGCGGCCAGCAGCAGAGCCAGCGACGGTGCCAAGGTCACGACGGCACCGCCGAGGCGACGATGCGGCCGCTCCAGACCACGCCTGCACAGACCAGTGCGGTGCCGAGCACGAGCAACCCCTGACCGGCCGCGGTGCCCCCGAGGACCTGCCACGGGCCGGCGCCGATGGCCTGGCCCAGCAGCAGCCCCAGCACCGGCAGACCTGCCAGCACGGCCGCGCTGGCGCGGGGACCGGCGAGCCGAGCGTCAAGATCGGCGGCGAAGCGGATCCGCTGCTCGGCGTCGCAACGCACCGCATCCACCAACCCAGCCAGCGGCACGCCGTGGCGCTGCGCCAGCGCCCATGCGTCGGCGAGCCTGGCCAGCCACGGCCGCAGCGCGGGCTCGTCGTGGCCACGCAGCACCGCGGGTACGTCGGCACCGAGCCGGGCCGCCGCTGCCGCGGCACCGAGCGCCGGCGCGACATCGGGCGCGGCCTCGGCAGCGGCCGCTTCGATGGCCGTCGCAGGGTGCGCTCCCGCGCGCAGCTCCGCGACCAGCACGCCGACCGCATCGACCAGGCCGGTGACCTGAGACGCGCCGCGACGCCGCTCCCGACGCGACCGCCAGACCGCGACCGCCGTCGCGGTGGCCACCGCGGCAGCAAGCCCGCCGCCCGGTCCGATCAGCGTCATGCCGATCAGCCCGGCCGACAGCACCGCCAGCGGCAGCACGGGCCGAGCGGTACGCCACCGGTTCCGGTCCGGCTCGTCCGCCCACCACCCCTCAGGGGCTGACGGGTGCAGTGCGAATCCGAGCAACCGGTAGCGACCCCCGGCTGCCGGCCAGGCGAGCATCGCGGCCGCAAGCGTGAGTAGCGCGACGCTCAGCACGGCACACCCACGTTGCGTTCCGTGAGCAGGTCTTCCAGCAGCTGCCTGCCACCTGCCCACCGGCCCTGCTGCCAGGCCGGGACGACCCGCACCAGATCACCGTCGCGGACGAGGACTCCTACCGCGGCGAGCCGCCGCCCGTGCGGGTCGCGTACCACGTGCAGCACCACCTGCACCGCGGCGGCGAGCTGGCTGTGCAACGCCGACCGCGACATCCCGCCCAGCGCGGCGAGTGCCTCCAGCCGCGCGGGTACTTCGGCGGGCGAGTTCGCGTGCACTGTTCCCGAGCCGCCGTCGTGGCCGGTGTTCAAGGCGGCGAGCAGCTCGCACACCTCGGCACCGCGCACCTCGCCGACGACCAGCCGGTCGGGCCGCATCCGCAGCGCCTGCCGGACAAGGTCGCGGACCGTCACCTCGCCCACACCCTCGAGGTTGGGTGCCCGCGCGGCGAGCCGGACCACATGCGGATGCGTCGGCGCCAGCTCGGTGGCGTCCTCGACGCAGACGATCCGCTCACCGTCGCCGACGCAGCCCAGCAGAGCCGACAGTAGCGTCGTCTTTCCACTTCCCGTTCCGCCTACCACGAGGAAGGCGAGCCGGGCCGCGACCATCGCACGGAGCAGGTCACCGAGCGCCGCATCGAAGGTTCCCATCGCCTGCAGCGCGTCGAGATCGTGGCTGGCCGGTCGCAGCACCCGCAATGACACGCAGGTGCCGTCGGCCGCGAGCGGGGGCAGCACGGCGTGCAGCCGGGTGCCGTCGTCGAGGCGCGCATCGACGTAAGGGCTGGCGTCGTCGAGCCGCCGTCCCGCGCCGAGCGCGAGTCGCTGGGCGAGCCGGCGCACCGCATCCTCGTCGGGGAACCGGACGTCGGTGCGGTGCAGCTCGCCGGACCGCTCGACCCAGACCCGGTCGGGTCCGCTGACCAGGACGTCAGTGGTCGCTGGGTCGCGCAGCAGCGGCTCGAGCGGCCCGGCCCCGATCAGGTCCTCCTGCAACTGGCGCAGCGCTGCCAGCACTTCGAGATCCGCGACGACCCCGCCCGCCGGCGCGGACCGCGGCCGCCACCGCGGCCGGTGACGGCGCGTCGCCCTGCTCGGCCAGCCGGTGACGTACCCGGTCGACCAACGCACCGGGCAGCACACCGCGTGCGGTACTCATGCCGCACTGCGGTTCGCGACGACTCGGGCGTCGAGCCGCGCCAGGACCTCAGCGGCAGCGCCGGCCAGCGGTCCGCGACCGCGGCCGGGGGCATGACCGCGATCCAGCGCACTCGCCAGGCCCGGTTGCGGTCGCATCGAGGCGAGCAGCGGAAGGTCGAGAGCCCCGGCGATCTCCGCCGGCGCCAGGCCGCCCGGAGACGGCCCGCGCACCACGACGTGCAGCGGTACGCCGTGCCCGGCGGCCCGGGCGGCTACGATCGCCGCGGCGGCACACGCCCGCACCTCCGCCGGGACCACGAGCACGGCGAGGTCAGCGCACTCCAGTGCCGCGATCCCGGCATCGCAGGAGTATCGCGGCACGTCGCACACCACGATCTCGCCGGCCCGCCGGCCTGCGGCACACACCCCGCGGACCGCCTCGGGATCCGGCCCCGGACCGTCACGGTCGCAGGACAGCACGGTCAGCCTGCCCGCTCCGGCGGCGAGCGACGGGGCCGGCAGGGCGGCATGCAGCGAGGACGCAGCCAGTCGCCCGCCGGCCATCGCCAGCCCGGACCAGCGCAGTCCGCCGAGATCCTCGGCCCCCAGGACCAGATCGAGGCCACCTCCGAGGACGTCGCAGTCCACCAGCAGGACATCACGCTGCTCGGCGGCCGCCGCCACCGCGACCGCGGCGGCCAGCACCGATGCACCGGCCCCACCTCGCCCGCCGAGCACCCCCAGCACCCGTCCCGGACGGGCCGGTGCCTCCGCCGCGTCGGCCAGTGCACCGACCAGCCACGGCTCGGCGTCGGGCAGCGTCGCCACATGCTCTGCCCCGACCGCGACGGCCCGTTCCCAGACGTCCTGCGGCGGGTTTCCGGTCGCCGCGATCACGACGCCGTCACGTCGGGGCAGTCGGGCGATCGCACACGCCGCGGCCGCCTCGGCATCGAGCAGCACCAGCGGCGATTCGCTCCATCGCCCGCGTATCGCTGCTACCCCGTTCGCCCGGTCGAGCTCACAACCCGCTGCAGCCGCGAGCCGCGCCAGGTCCCCGGCCAGCTCCTCGCGCCCCACCATCGCCACCGGCCGTCGGTCCACCGCTGCCCCCTCGTCACGTCCTCACACCGCGATTGCGGTGCCGACGACGACCGTGCCGCGGCCACCGGGATCGGCGCCACGCTCACCGGTGCGGACTGTGGACAACTGGGGCGCTGTGGACAACTGGTACCGCCACCGGCCGTGACGGCGGGCGCTGTCGGACGGTTGTGGCAAGGTTGGATGGTTCTCGTGTGTCCGGTGCGAGAGATCGACTGCAGCGCGAGCGGTGCGAGACGTCGGCCAATGCGGGAGAGCGGCGACCGTGCGGGAGATGGGGGCGGCCCCCGTCAGGGGGGAGGGACGGGGGCCGCCGTGGGTTCAGCCCCGGGGGGTCGGGCTGAACCCGTCCGATATTAAACCGGACGGCACCAGGATAGCCACCCACACGCCGACGCGCTTCCCCGCGTCCGGGGAAGGTGGTCGAGCGGGTCGGGCAATCTATGCTTCTCGGCTGTGACCGACCCGGACCCGGGCGCTACGCGCGTCGCCGCGTTCTTCGACCTGGACAAGACGATCATCGCGAAGTCCAGCACGCTGGCCTTTTCGCGGCCGTTCTTCCAGGAAGGCCTCATCAACCGGCGTGCAGTGCTCAAGAGCACGTACGCGCAGTTCATGTTCCTGCTCTCGGGCGCCGACGCCGACCAGATGGATCGGATGCGGGCGCACATCACCGCGCTGTGCGAGGGCTGGGACGTGGCGCAGGTCACCGCGATCGTCGAGGAAACCCTGCACGACATCGTCAACCCTCTCGTCTACGCCGAGGCGACGGAGCTGATCGCCGAGCACCGGGCCGAGGGCGACGACGTGGTCGTGGTCTCGGCTTCCGGAGCCGAGATCGTCGAACCGATCGCGCGGATGGTGGGCGCCACCCACAGCGTCGGCACCAGGATGGTGTCGACCAGCGGGCGCTACACCGGCGCCGTCGACTTCTACTGCTACGGGGAGAACAAGGCGCGCGCCGCGAAGGAGCTGGCTGCCGCGCGTGGCTACGACCTGGCCCGCTGCCACGCCTACTCCGACTCCATCACCGACCTCCCGCTGCTCGAGGCGGTCGGGCATCCCACCGCCATCAACCCCGACCGCGCGCTGCGCAAGGAGGCGGCGCAGCGCGGCTGGCCGGTGCTGAGCTTCTCCGATCCGGTTTCGCTGCGGGCTCGCATCCCGGCGCCCTCGGGCTCCCAGGTGGCCGCCGCCGTGAGCCTGGGAGCGGTGGCGGCGGGCGCGGCCTGGTACGGGCTACGCCGCAAGCAACGCTGAGCGCGCGCCGGGAAGCCGTGAAGGGCACCTTCACTGCACCGGACGCGGTCAGGGTGCCCTTCACGGCAAACACCGAGCGCATCCGCATCCGCGCGAGCAGCTGCCACGCTGCGTGCCTGGAACGGTGCACCTGATCGGGCCCTTGCTGTGAGCGGCGACGCGGATTAGACATGAGGCACGGACCCCTGGAAGGCCAGGGGCGTTGCGGGAGAGAAGCAGCGTCCACCCCGTCCAGGGCTCCGGGCACGAGCGTCGGGCACCCACGAGCAGCACGCCGCGGGAGGCATGTCGTCAAGGGACTGCGCACCGGGACGCCGGGCGCCGAGACCCGATGGGTACGACACGAGTTGCACGCTTGGTACCCCGCTCGCTCGTGCGGACGGCGGTGCGCCCCGATCGTGAGAACGGGGAGCGCCGCCGTTTCACGTCGGCGTGTTTCATGTCGGCGCGTCGCAACGCCATCGGACGAGCAGGGCATTGTGCGCACTCGGCTCGGTGAGTAACTTTCGCACATGAGAGCCCGGCTCGGACGGCAGGTGGTGGCGCGTGCCTCGGACGATTCCGGGGGTTCCGGGGGTTCCGAAGGCTTCAGAGTTTCCAGCCCGCTCGTCCGGATCCGCTCGCTGCTGCCGGGACTCGCCCGCGCCGAGCAGCGGGTCGCCGAGGTGGTGCTCGCCGATGCCGCGTCGGTAGCCCACCGCAGCATCACTACCGTGGCGGAGGCGGCCGGCACCAGCGAGACCACGGTAACCCGCTTCTGCAAGGCGATCGGGATCGGCGGTTACCCCGAGCTCAGGCTCGCGCTGGCAGTTGAGGCCGCGCGCTCGGCGGCCAGCGGCAGCCGAGAGGTCGGTGGCGACATCGGCCCCGGTGACCGTCTCGTCGACGTCGTCGCCAAGGTCGCGTTCGCCGATGCGCGTGCGGTGGAGGAGACCGCCGACCAGCTCGACATCGCGGTACTCGACAGCGTCGTCGAGGTGCTCGCGGCCGCGAACCGGGTGGACGTCTGCGCGGTCGGGGCGAGCGCGTTCGTGGCGCTCGACCTGCAGCGCAAGCTGCACCGCATCGGCCGCACCGCGTTCGCCTGGACCGACGTGTACATGGCGCTGACCTCCGCGGCACTGCTGACCCCGGGCGACGTCGCCGTCGGCGTCTCGCACACCGGCTCCACCCTCGAGACCGTCGACGCGCTCGCCCGCGCCCGGCTCAACGGGGCCTGCACCGTCGCGATCACCAATTTCCCGCGCTCGCCGATCACCGAGGTTGCCGACCATGTGCTGACCACCGCGGCCCGCGAGACCACCTTCCGCGCCGGGGCATTGGTCAGCCGGACAGCGCAACTGACCGTGGTCGACTGCCTATTCATCGGGGTGGCCCAGCGCCATCACGAGTCCGCCCAGCGGGCGCTGGCATCGACCCATGAGGCGATCAGCGCCCGCGGGCTCGATGCCAGAGCCGACGGGAGACGGGCACCCCGGAGCCGCAGGTGACCGCACGCGCTGGACGCCCAGCTGTACGGCTTCAGGAGCCGGTGCCGGCGGCATCGGCGATCGAGCGTGCCTCGCGCGACCCGGCGACCAGCGCGTCGCAGCAGTGCACGATCCAGGTCGCCAGCGCGTCGTGCTCGCCGGTGGCGAAGCCGGCCGCCGCCGCCCGGTACTCCGACTCGCGACGCAGGTGCGCGACCTCGGGCACCACCAGCCCCTTGGGGTCCAGCCCGGTGGCGATGGCCGACAGCCGGGCCGCAGCCCTGGCCACCACCCCGTCCGCCGAACCGAACGCCTGCAGCGCCAGCAGCTCGCCGTGCACCACCGCGACCTGCACCGGTCCGGGCGCCCGAGTCGCGCCGACGACGAGGCGGCCGAGCGTGTCGAGCCGCGCCGAGACCAGTGCGGGGTTCAGCGCGGCCTGCGGACCCGCCGGCCGACCCAGTCCCTCGTCGCCGACGAGGTCCGCCGCGGCGAGCACGTGCAACCGGGCAAGCGCCTGCAGCGGAGCCCGCTGCCAGGTGTTGAGCAGCCCGCCCAGCGCCTCGGCGACCCGCAGCGCACCGGCGAGCACCGGATCGTCGACCGACCCGTCCGCCGGCAGTTCCACACTCCCGCCGTCCAGCGCGGCCGATGCGCGCGCCGCCCGTACCGATGCCGCCGCGGCCGTCGTCGGCCAGCCCCGGCGGTTGGCCGGGTGACGGTGCACCTCGTCGATGGCGGACCTGGCGGCCTCGACCGCGTCGGCGACGCCGGGCAGCTCGAACAGTGGTCCGAGCGGATCGGCGGGCGGCGAGGTCATGGACAGCCATCGTGCCAGTGGCGGGCCCGTCAGACGGGAGTCGGCACCGTCCACCGGCCGCCCCTGATGGCACCTGATGGCACAGCGGCGCATCGTGGTGCGGGACACTACGGTTGCACGCAACACCTGCGTGATGTGTGACGAGGAGGTCACCGCAATGACCGAGTCGGGTCAAACCCTGGACAACCTGAGCACCGAGAAGCGGGTGTTCCCACCGCCGGAGGACTTCGCAGCGCAGGCCAATGCCACTGCCGACCTCTACAAGCAGGCCGAGGCCGACCGGGACGCCTTCTGGGCGCAGCAGGCCAACCGGCTGCACTGGGACCAGCCGTTCGACCAGGTACTGGACTGGTCGAACGCCCCGTTCGCGAAGTGGTTCGTCGGCGGCAAGCTCAACGTCGCCTACAACTGCGTCGACCGGCACGTCGAGGCCGGCCACGGCGACCAGGTCGCGTTCTACTGGGAGGGCGAGCCCGGTGACAGCCGGACGATCAGCTACGCCGACCTGCAGCGCGAGGTGTGCAAGACCGCCAACGCGCTGCTGTCGCTGGGCCTGCAGGCCGGCGACCGGGTGGCGATCCAGCTGCCGATGATTCCCGAGGCGGCCTTCGCCATGCTGGCGTGTGCCCGGCTGGGCATCGCGCACAGCGTCGTCTTCGGCGGCTTCTCCTCGGCGGCGTTGCGCTCCCGGATCGAGGACGCCGAGGCCAAGGCCGTGATCACCGCCGACGGGCAGTTCCGGCGCGGCAAGCCGGCGCCGATGAAGGAGGGCGTCGACGAGGCCGTCGCTGCCACCCCGACCGTGCAGCATGTCGTGGTGGTCAGGCGCACCGAGCTGGACGTGCCGTGGAGCGAGGGCCGCGACCTGTGGTGGCACGACCTGGTGGACGCCCAGTCCGACCAGCACACCGCGGCGGCATTCGACGCCGAGCAGCCGCTGTACATCCTCTACACCTCGGGCACCACCGGGAAGCCGAAGGGAATCCTGCACACCGCCGGTGGCTATCTGACCCAGTGCGCCTACACCCACCACACGGTCTTCGACCACAAGGCGGGCCAGGACGTCTACTGGTGCACCGCCGACATCGGCTGGGTGACCGGGCACTCCTACATCGTCTACGGGCCGCTGGCCAACCGGGCCACCTCGGTGATGTACGAGGGGACCCCGAACACCCCCCACCAGGGCCGGCACTGGGAGATCGTGCAGAAGTACGGCGTCTCGCTGTACTACACCGCCCCCACGCTGATCCGCACGTTCATGAAGTGGGGCGACCACATCCCAGCGGAGTTCGACCTGTCCTCGCTGCGCATGCTGGGCACGGTCGGCGAGCCGATCAATCCCGAGGCCTGGATCTGGTACCGCAACAACATCGGCGGCGGCAGCGCGCCCATCGTGGACACCTGGTGGCAGACCGAGACCGGTGCGATCATGATCAGCCCGCTGCCGGGTGTCACCGCGACCAAGCCGGGCAGCGCAATGGCCCCGCTGCCGGGCATCTCGGCGATGGTGGTCGACGACAACGGCAATGACGTCGGCAGGGGTGGCGGCGGCTACCTCGTGCTCGACAAGCCGTGGCCCGGCATGCTGCGGGGCATCTGGGGCGACGACGAGCGGTACCAGGAGACCTACTGGTCGCGGTTCGCCGACAAGGGTTACTACTTCGCCGGCGACGGCGCGAAGTACGACGAGGACGGCCTGATCTGGCTGCTCGGCCGGGTCGACGACGTCATGAACGTCTCCGGGCACCGGATCTCCACCACCGAGGTCGAGTCGGCACTGGTGTCACACGAGACGGTCGCCGAGGCCGCCGTCGTCGGCGCCACCGACGAGACCACCGGGCAGGGCATCGTGGCGTTCGTGATCCTGCGCGCAGCTGTGGGCGAGGACGAGGCCGGCGGCGACGACGCGATCAAGGCGTTGCGCGAGCACGTGGCGACGCAGATCGGTGCGATCGCCAAGCCGCGGCAGATCATGGTCGTCTCCGAGCTTCCCAAGACCCGCTCCGGCAAGATCATGCGGCGGCTGCTCAAGGACGTGGCGGACAACCGGGAGGTCGGCGACGTGTCCACGCTGGCCGACTCCTCGGTGATGGACCAGATCTCCGCCGGACTGAAGTCGGGCAGCTCAGACGAGTAACGGGCTGCACATCCGCGGCACGGTCACCGTGCCCGAGACCGAGCTACGGTGGCGCTTCTCCCGCGCGAGCGGCCCGGGCGGGCAGGGCGTGAACACCACGGACTCGCGGGTGGAGCTGTCGTTCGACGTGACCGCGAGCGTCGCACTCGACGACGTCGCGCGGCGGCGGGTGCTCGAGCGGCTGGATCACCGGCTGGCCGGCGGGGTGCTCACCGTCGTCGCGTCCGAGCACCGCTCGCAGCGCCGCAACCGCACCACCGCCCGCGCCCGACTCGCCGGGCTGCTGCGCGACGCGCTGGCCCCCGATCCGCCGCCGCGGCGGGCCACCCGGCCCACGCGCGCGGCGCGGGAGCGCCGCATGCAGGGCAAGCGGCACCGCGGCAAGGTCAAGCGACTACGGCAGCCGCCCGGGCAGTGAGCGGCACCACCCGTCCCTACGAGGTGTGTCAGCTGCCTCGGCCTGCTGTCACGTATAGGATCCCGAGCGGTGCGCCGGGAAGTCTGGTCGGCAACGGTCCCTGTCCTCGATACGCGGGAGTAGCCCGAGCATGTCCTGGTACAGGGATGCCGTCGACCGGGTGTCCGGCAGCGATTCCGAGCAGCCGCCCGCCCCCGGCAAGGTCGCGGAGTTCGCCCGCTTCCTTCGCACCGAGACCGTCGGCGGCACGCTGTTGCTCGTCGCCACGGCGATCGCGCTGATCTGGGCGAACTCCCCGGTAGGCGACGCATACATCGCGCTGCGCGACTACCGCATCGGCCCGGCCGCGATCGGCCTCGACCTCACCGTCGGCACCTGGGCCAAGGACGGCCTACTGGCGATCTTCTTCTTCGTGATCGGCCTGGAGCTCAAGCGCGAACTGGTGATCGGCGAGCTCAACGATCGCAAGACCGCGACGCTGCCCGCGGTCGCCGCGCTCGGCGGCATGCTGGTCCCCGCCGGGCTGGCGCTGGCGGTCAGCTGGGGCGCTCCGGGTTTCTCGCAGGCCTGGGCGATCCCGGTGGCCACCGACATCGCGTTCGCGCTGGGGGTGCTGGCGCTGACCGGGTCCGGGCTGCCCAGCAGCCTCCGGATCTTTCTGCTCAGCCTCGCCGTGGTGGACGACCTGGGCGCGATCCTGGTGATCGCGCTGCTGTTCACCAGCGGCTTTCAGATACTCGCGTTCGCCGCATCGATCGCGCTGGGCGGGCTGTACTGGCTGCTGCAGCAACAGCGGATCCGCTCGTCGTGGCTCTACGTGCCGATCGCGCTGCTGACCTGGTACGCGGTGCACGAGTCCGGCATCCACGCCACGATCGCCGGCGTGGCGCTGGGGCTGCTGACCCGGGTGCACTCCGACGAGGGCGAGGCGGAGCCGCCGGCGCTGCGGCTCGAGCACCGGCTGCAGCCGTACTCCGCCGGCGTGGCGGTGCCGGTGTTCGCGCTGTTCGCCGCCGGTGTCCCGATCGGGGCGGGCGCGCTCGCCGACATCGCGACCGACCGGGTCGCCATCGGGGTGATCGTGGGGTTGCTGGTCGGCAAACTGATCGGGATCCTCGGCTTCTCCTGGCTCGCCGTCACGATCAAACTCGCGGTCAAACCGCGCCTCCTGGAATGGCGGGACATTGCCGCGGTGGCAATGCTCGGCGGCGTCGGGTTCACCGTGAGCCTGCTCATCGCCGAGCTGTCGCTGACCGGTGACGCGGCCGAGCGCGCCAAGGCTGCGGTGCTGCTCGCATCCGCCGCTGCGTCGCTGATCGCCGCGGTCGCGCTGCTGCAACGCGGCCGGGCGCACCAGAATCAGAACGGCTGATCGCACCCGCTTCAGGCCGCCGTGGCACGATGTCGCGCGTGACACGCGCGCAGAGCCCCACCGGCCACCGGCAAGCCCCCAACGGCAGGCACCCGCGGCACGCCGCACAGGATGCGGTGCCACCCGCGGTACCGGCCATCCCGCTGTCGCCAGAAGCCTCACGCGCGACCGAAGCATCCCTCGGCGCACTGGCGCGCGACGCCACCACACACCTGTCGACGTTGATCCGCTCGGAGGTCGAGCTGGCCCGTGCGGAGCTGACCGACGAGGTACGCAAGGGCGTCCGGGGCAGCATCTTCTTCATCGTCGCCCTCACCGTCCTACTGTTCAGCCTCTTCTTCCTGTTCTTCTTCCTCGCTGAGCTGCTGGCCGTCTGGCTGCCGTCGTGGGCGGCGTACGGCATCGTGTTCGCCCTGATGCTGCTGACCGCCGGGGCCTTCGCCCTGCTCGGCTACCTGCGGGTCCGCGACATCCACAAACCCGAGCGGACGATCACCACGGTGCGCGAGACCGCCCGGCTGGCGTCGCGGCGTGGCGGGAACTGAACCCGACGCGACCCCCAGACCCCGCGTCGGTCCGCGTGCCGGGGCCATGGGTGCACCGTGACATCTCGGCCAACGGGATACGGCTGCACGTCGCCGAGGCCGGCAGCGGGCCGCTGGTGCTGCTGCTGCACGGGTTCCCGGAATTCTGGTGGTCCTGGCGTCACCAACTCACCGCGCTGGCCGATGCGGGCATGCGCGTGGTCGCGGTGGACCTGCGCGGGTACGGCGACTCGGACAAGCCGCCCAGGGGGTATGACGGGTGGACGCTGGCGGGCGACGCGGCGGGGCTGGTCCGCGCGCTGGGCGAGCAACGCGCCTGCCTGGTCGGCCACGACTGGGGCGGCCTGATCGCCTGGACGGCTGCCGCACTGCACCCCCGGGTCGTCGGTTCCGTCGCGGTGCTCGCAGCCCCGCACCCGCTGGGGATGCGGCGTGCTCTGCTGCGCGACGGCGGGCAGCGCCGGGCGTCGCGCTACGTCGCCGCCTTCCAGCCGCCGTGGCTGCCAGAGCGGCGGCTGACCTCCGGTGACGGCGCGCTCGTGGAGCGCTTCCTGCGGGACTGGTCCGGGCCCGACTGGCCGTCGGATCCGGAGTTCGACGAGGTCGTACGGCGCGATCGCGCCGCGATGGCGATCCCCGGAGCCGCCCACAGCGCCGCCGAGTACTACCGGTGGGCGGCACGTTCGGCGCTGCGCACCGACGGCCTGCGCCTCGCCCGCGCCCTCGACCGGCGGATCGAGGTGCCCGTGCTGGCGCTGCACGGCGAACTCGACCCGACCCTGCTGGAACGCACCGCCCGGCTGTCGCAACGGTGGACCGCCGGGCAGTACCGCTACCACGTGCTCCCAAGGATCGGGCACTTCCTGCAACAGGAAGCCCCTGAGCAGGTCACCGGATTGCTCACCGACTTCGTGCACAACACCTGACCGACATATCACCACGAGCTTGCGGCCGGTTCACATGGCGAGTGTCCATGCTGTGTTGCCGTTCGAGTCGTCCAGCCAGACGGTGTGAGTGTTCGGGGTGACGGTGAGGCCGAAGCGTTCCCAGCCTGGTTCCCCGAGCGCCTGCCACCAGTCGTAGGCCCGTTCGAAATGGCCCCACAGCGCTACGGGACCGCCTTCGAGTACCGGGCGGCTGCCGTTGTCCTCTTGGGTGCTGACCTCGCGTCGGGCGGGCGGTGGACTCGGGCGGAGCGAGCGAGATCGACTGACCGCCGTAGCCGAGCTGCCGTCCGTGGAGCTGAGCATCGTAGCGCTTGATGCGCGGCCGGTGATGCCACTCGCAGGTTTTGCCCGCTACGACAGCGAGTTCGTGGTCGCGGAATCTCTCGCTGGCGAGCAGCGGACGGACGACCCGGATCAGGTCGCCATCTACGTCAAGAGCTTCGAGGCGCTCCGCGCGGCGGCCGCGACCGGCCCGGATGCGGTGGCACTGGTCCAGCACGTGGCGGCGCGGCTGCGAGGCTAGGTCACGCGGCGCAGGCGCCGGTGCCGACGTCCTCGGTCAGGCCGGGAGCCGCAGCCACGTCGTCGGCGATCTCATCGGTGGTGAGCGCGAAGCCGGTCTCCTGGTCGTCGACGGCGGCACCGAAGATCATCCCGTAGACCAGACCGTCGGTGCCGAGCACCGGGCCGCCGGAGTTGCCGCTTTGCACCACGGCACGGATCGTGTAGACCTCGCGGAGCACGGTCGAGGAGCCGTAGATGTCCGGGCCACGGAGCTCGATCTGGTCGCGCACCCGCCCTGCCGAGGCCGAGTAGGGCCCGTCGAGCGGGTAGCCGATCGCGATCACGTCCTCCCCGGTCTCCGCCGCGTCGGTCGCCAGCGGCAACGGTGGCGCCTCCAGACCGGGCACCTCGAGCACGGCCACGTCGGTGCCCGAGTCGAAGCGCACCACGTCGGCGTCGAGCGCGCCCTGCTCGGTCTCCACGGACACCTCCTCGGTGCCGGCGACGACGTGCGCATTGGTCAGCACCCGCTCGGGCGCGACGACGAAAGAGCTGCCCTCCAGCAGCCGGCTGCAGGAAGTGGCCTGGCCGCGCACCTTCAGCACGCTCTCCCTGGCCTCGGCCACCACGGGGCTGTCCAGCAGCGCGGGATCGGCCGGGCCGACCTCGCGGCCCGGGATCTCCGCGAACGGGGCGAGCACGTCGGGAAAGCCGGAGACGTCGAGCAGCCGGGTCAGCTCGCCCGGCAGCTGCCGCAGCGACTGTGGCATCACCGTGTCGACACGTTGCAGCACCGCCGACTCGTTCATCGCCGTGGACAGCCCGGGGTACGACGACGAGGTCAGCGGCAACGCCACGAGCCAGGCCACCGCGAGCGCAGCAGCGGCCTGCACGACCGCCCCGAGCGCGCTCTCCACCTGCCGGACGCGCTCACCGTCGAGTTGGTCCCGGACGAGACGGCCCAGCCACACGCCGAGCGCCTCGCCGAGCGCCACCAGCAGCACCACGATCGCCACACCGAACGCGATTCGCGCGGCGAGGCTTTCGAACAGCTCCACCAGCATCGGAGCCACCCGCACTCCGAGTACCGCACCGCCGAGCACGCCGGCGAACGAGGCCACTGCGGTGACCAAGCCCTGCCGTGCCCCGGAGACCGCGGCCGCCAGCGCCAGCAGCAGCACCAGCACGTCGACCCAGTTCACCAACTCACCCCGGTCCCTTGCGCCAGTTCCCATGCCGCGCCGACGTCGTGTACGCGGTCAGCGTCCCACGGACGCTCCCAGCCCCCCATGACGAGCACCGCGTCGACCAGCCCGCCGGTGAAGCCCCAGACCAGCATCCCGGGCAGCACGAAGGCGGGAAACACCCAGCCGGTGCTGCCGCGCACCAGCACGCGGTTGGCCGGATCGGCCAGCGCACCGACCGGGACCCGGGCAACCGCCGCGGTTTCCCCGAAGTCAACCGGCTGCACCGGACCGGGGCGGCGCCAGTGCGCGAGCACCGGGGTGACCACGAAGTCCGAGGGCGGCACGTACAGCTCGGGCAGCAGGGCCACCGGACGGACGTCGGCGGCCTGCACCCCCACCTCCTCGTCGGCCTCGCGCAACGCGGCGGCCACCGGGCCGTCGTCGCAGTCCTCCAGCGCCCCGCCGGGGAACGCGACCTGCCCGGAATGCGCGGTCAGGCCGTCGGAGCGGCGCAGCAGCAGCATGTCGGGCTCACCGTCGGGCTCGCCGGCGGCGAGCAGCACCAGCACGGCCGCCGGCCGCCCGGTGCCCACCGGGGGCACGGACCCCCGAGACAGTTCGGCTGCCGACAGCTCGCTGCTGCCGACCACGAGCGGCGCCAGCCATGCCGGGACGGTGCCCGGATCGACCAGGGGCCCGGGCGTCATCCTGCCTCGACCGATCCTGCCGGCACGAAGTCACTGGGCAGTCCCGCCATGCTCAGCAGGCGTGGCGTCTCGGGACCGCGTACCAGCGGCGCGGCGGCGGCGGGCTCGACCGGCCCGCTCCCGAACGAGGGGCAGTCACGGGCGACCGGGCAGACACCACAGGCCGGCCGCCGGGAATGGCACACCCGCCGGCCGTGGAAGATCACCCGGTGCGACAGCATCGTCCACTGTCGCTTCGGGATGAGCTCGCCGACCGCGCGCTCCACCTTCGCCGGGTCCTCCAGGTCCGTCCACCCCCAGCGGCGCACCAGCCGGGCGAAGTGGGTGTCGACGCTGATGCCGGGTACGTCGAAGGCATTGCCGAGGATCACGTTGGCGGTCTTGCGACCGATCCCGGGCAGCGTGACCAGGTCCGTGAGGCGGCCGGGCAGCTGGCCGTCGAATCGCTCCACGAGTGCCGTGCCGAGACCGATCAGCGACCCCGCCTTGTTCCGGTAGAAGCCGGTCGGGCGGATCATTTCCTGCAGCTCGGTGCGGTCCGCTGCGGCGTAGTCGGCAGCGCTGCGGTAGCGGGCGAACAGCGCCGGGGTGGTCTCGTTGACCCGCTTGTCGGTGGTCTGCGCCGACAGCACGGTCGCCACCGCCAGCTCCAGCGGTGTGGTGAAGTCCAACTCGCAGTGCGCGTCGGGATAGGCCTGCGCCAGCACCCGGTCGATGCGCCGGGCGCGGCGGACGAGCGCGAGGCGGCTCTCGCCGTCGAAGGATCGGTGGGGTCGGGCGGGCACCGTCACAGCGTACGGAGCGCGGCGGGCAGCCACCCGCACGGGCCGACCGTGCGGCCGGCCTGCGGTCGCAGCCGGTGCGGCGACACGCCCGGTGGCGGCACCCGGTTCGCGGCAGCCG
Organism: Pseudonocardiaceae bacterium; assembly: GCA_009377865.1. Taxonomy (GTDB): domain Bacteria; phylum Actinomycetota; class Actinomycetes; order Mycobacteriales; family Pseudonocardiaceae; genus WHSY01. Next base: position 63,152 of record WHTH01000006.1, read on the forward strand.
CGGACGATGCGCGAGGATCACCCGCACCATGACCGTCTGGTACACAGCCGCCGTCCCGCTATTGATCATGCTCTTCGCGCTGATGATGGAACGCGTCGAGACCCGGTTGCAGCACGACGCCGTGCAGGAGAACGAGGTCGAGGAGTTCCTGGAACAGGCCAGGCCCGACGAGGTCCGGGCACTGTTCGGCAGCGGGATCGGTCGCGCTCTGGAGCTGTTCAGGCTGCGTCGGATCGGGCGCGCCACGCTGGTCAAGTCTCGCAAAGTCCGGCAACGCCTCTAGACTCGCCTAGTGTGATCGGCGGCACCCAGTCAGCCCCTTGACAAGCGGGGGCGGGGTTCGTCGAGCGAGGAGGGATGACGAGGTGGACGAGAGCCTAGTCAGGGCCGGCATCTTCCAGGGAGTCGACCCCGCTGCCGTGGACGCGCTGACGAGCGCCCTGGAGCCGGTCGACTTTCCGCGTGCGCACGTCATCTTCACCGAGGGTGAGCCGGGTGACCGGCTCTACATCGTCTCGTCGGGCAAGGTGAAGATCGGCCGCAAGTCGGCCGATGGACGGGAGAACCTGCTGGCGGTGTTCGGGCCCTCCGACATGTTCGGCGAGCTCTCGATCTTCGACCCCGGTCCGCGGACGTCGACCGCGACGACCGTGACCGAGGTCCGAGCCATGACCATGGACCGCTCCGCGCTGCGCGAGTGGATCACCAAGCGCCCGGACATCGCCGAACAGCTGCTGCGTGTGATCGCCCGGCGGCTGCGCCGGACGAACAACATGCTGGCCGACCTGATCTTCACCGACGTGCCGGGGCGGGTCGCCAAGGCGCTGCTGCAGCTCGCCCAGCGCTTCGGCGCCCAGGAGGCCGGCATGCTGCGGGTCACCCACGACCTGACCCAGGAGGAGATCGCACAGCTCGTCGGTGCCTCCCGCGAGACGGTGAACAAGGCGCTGGCCGACTTCGCGCACCGGGGCTGGCTGCGGTTGGAGGGCAAGAGCGTGCTGATCCTCGAGCCGGAACGGCTCGCGCGCCGCGCTCGCTGAGAGCACCATCGTCTGGTCGCTGCCAGTACTGAGGGTAGGAACTGAGGCAGGAAGGGCCGGGACGTCACCCCCGACGTGTCGTCCCGGCCCATCCTCATCGGCGTGACCCCTCACCCCGACGGATCACGCTCCCCGCCCCCGGCTGCGGTCCCGAATACCGCGCTTCCGGAGGACTTCGGTGAGAGACGCAGTCCCCACTGCTGCCTTCTCACAGATGAAGACGTAAGACGCGTGCCCGGCGTTGCCCGGACGTCCTCGGAAATTCGCGCTTGTGACCCGATCGTGACTCGCGGCCAGCCCTCCGTTGCGAACCCGGCTAGTGTTCGTGCAGGTAGTCGAGTTGGGCGCGCACCGATGCCCGCTCGGTGACCGGCCGCAGCACGCCATGAGCCGGATGCGCGGACAGACCGCCGGCGGTCACGCCACCTCGACGATGAGCTCCACCTCGACCGGTGCGTCCATCGGCAGCTCGGCAACGCCCACGGCCGAGCGGGCGTGCTCTCCCCGCTCTCCGAAGATCTCGCCGAGCAGCTCGGAGGCACCGTTGAGCACGGCAGGCTGCGAGTTGAAGCCGGGCGCGGAGGCCACGAACCCGACCACCTTCACCACCCCGTTGATCGCGTCCAGCCCGCAGACGCTGTCCACCGCGGCCAATGCGTTGAGGGTGCAGGTCCGCGCGAGTCGCTGCGCCTGCTCGACGTCGATCTCCGCACCGACCTTGCCGACCGCGGCGAGGTCACCGTCGATCATCGGCAGCTGACCGGCGGTGAACACGAATTCACCGGCGCGCGTCGCGGGGACGTACGCGCCGGCGGGCGTGGCCACCGCCGGCAGCGTCAGGTCGAGCTCGGCGAGGTGTTCGGTCCAGGTCACGAGTCCCCCTTGGGTCGCTTCAGGTAGGCCACCAGCTGCTCGCCGGTCGGGCCGGGAAGCACGGTGACGAGCTCCCACCCGTCGGCTCCCCACTGGTCGAGGATCTGCTTGGTCGCGTGTGTCAGTAGCGGCACTGTGGAGTACTCCCAGGTCGTCATGCGCGGCAGCCTACGACCCGGGCCAAACGGGTGAGTCCTGGCGCCGCGACATAGGCTGCCGGGCGTGACGTCACCCGCATGGCCGGACGAGCTCGCCCAAGCCCGGCTGCACGTGGTCACCGGCAAGGGCGGTACCGGCAAGTCGACCGCCGCCGCAGCGCTGGCACTAGCGCTGGCGACCGGCGGGCGGCGCACGCTGCTCGTCGAGGTCGAGGGCCGGCAGGGCATCGCGCAGCTGTTCGACACCGCACCGCTACCCTACGAGGAGCGCCGCATCGCCGTGGCACCGGACGGCGGCGAGGTCAAGGCGCTGGCCGTGGACGCGGAGGCCGCGCTGCTGGAGTACCTGGCGATGTTCTACAACCTGGGCTTCGCCGGGCGGACACTGCGCCGGATGGGCGCGGTGGAGTTCGCCACCACGCTGGCGCCGGGGCTGCGCGACGTGTTACTGACCGGGAAGGTCAAGGAGGCGGTCGCCCGTACCCAGGGCGGCAGGCACGTCTATGACGCGGTGGTGCTCGACGCTCCGCCGACCGGCCGGGTGGTGAAGTTCCTGGACGTGACCAGGGCGATGGCGGATCTGGCGAAGGTGGGCCCGATCCGCAACCAGAGCGAGGGCGTGGTGCGGTTGCTGCACTCCGGCGACACCATGGTGCACGTGGTCACCCTGCTCGAGGACCTCCCGGTGTCCGAGACCCTGGAGGCCGTGGCCGAGCTCGATGCCGCCGACCTGCGGCCGGGCGCGGTGATGGTGAACCGGGCCCGGCCGGCGCGACTGTCGTCCCGCTCGGTCAGCGCGGCGGCCGGCGGCCGGGTGGACGCCGCCCGGGTGCGCAGCGGGCTGCTCGCGGCGGGCCTCGAGCTGGAACCGGACGTGATCGACGGGCTGGTCGCCGAGACCGTGGAGCATGCGGTGCGGGTCGATGCCGAGCAGCAGGCCCGTTCCCGGCTCGACGAGGCGGGGATGCCCACCCTCGAGCTGCCCGAGGTCACCGAGGTCGGCGCCGACGGGGTCGACCTGGGTGCGCTCTACGAGCTGGCCGAGGAGCTCCGCGAGCAGGGAGTGCGATGACATCTGGGCCGGCGCAGTCGGCGATGACGAGTCAGCTCCCGCTCGACATCGATGCACTGCTCGACGACCGGAGTAGTCGCGTCGTGGTGTGCTGCGGCTCCGGAGGGGTCGGCAAGACCACCATCGCCGCCACACTCGGGCTCCGGGCCGCCGAGCGGGGCCGTCACGCCGTGGTTCTCACCATCGATCCGGCCCGCCGGCTCGCGCAGTCGCTGGGGTTGCGCGAGCTGGACAACCAGCCACGGCAGGTGCCGGGCGCCGGTGACGATGGCGGCGACGGCAGCGGCGGTGAACTGCACGCCATGATGCTCGACATGCAGCGCACCTTCGACGAGATGGTGCGCGCGCACGCAACCCCGGAACGCGCCGACCAGATCATCGCCAACCCCTTCTACCAGACGATCTCCTCGTCGTTCTCGGGCACGCAGGAGTACATGGCGATGGAGAAGCTCGGCCAGCTCGTCGCCGCCGACGAATGGGACCTGGTGGTGGTCGATACTCCGCCGTCGCGGTCGGCGCTGGACTTCCTCGACGCCCCGCAGCGGCTCTCATCCTTCCTGGACGGCCGGATGATCCGGCTGCTGTCGGCGCCGGCGCGAGCCGGCAGCCGCGGCGTGCGCCGGCTGGTCGGAGCCGGGTTCGGGCTGTTCTCCAAGGCGGTGTCCACGATCCTGGGTGCCCAGCTGCTCGCCGACGCGGCGGCGTTCGTGCAGGCCTTCGACACCATGTTCGGCGGCTTCCGGGAGCGCGCCAACGCGACCTACGAACTGCTACGCGCGCCGGGAACCGCGTTCCTGGTGGTCGCGTCCCCGGAGATCGATGCGCTGCGGGAGGCTGCCTACTTCGTCGATCGGCTGGCCTCCGAGAAGATGCCGCTGGCCGGGCTGGTGCTCAACCGCACCCACCCATTGCACGCACAGCTGCCCGCCGCCCGCGCCGAGACGGCCGCCGAGCAGCTGGAGTCCGAGGGCGACTCACCACTGGCCGCGGCCGTGCTGCGGTTGCACGCCGACCGGGTGGCCAGGACGAACCGGGAGCGTCGGCTGCTCGCCCGTTTCCGCAAGGCGCACCCGGCGGTCCCGGTGGTCGGACTGCCGACGATGCCCCAGGACGTGCACGATCTGCCCGGGCTGCGTGCCATCGGTGAGCGCTTCGCCGATGGCACGCAGCCCGGGCGCAGGGCGTGAGGCCCTCAGCAGCCGCCCTCGTGGTCGCGGGCCGCCTGCTCGAGCAGCTCGGTCCAGTTGTGCACCTCGGGGCGGCGGAGCAGCAGCGACCGGCGCTCCCGCTCGGTCATGCCGCCCCAGACGCCGAACTCGATGCGGCGGTCCAGCGCCTCGGCCAGGCACTGCGTGCGCACCGGGCACGGTACGCAGATGAGCTTCGCGGCCCGTTGCGCGGCTCCGGTGACGAACAGCCGGTCCGGCTCGCGCTGGCACGCACCTCGTGTTCGCCAGTCACCCCCGGGCGTCGCGGTCGCTGCCGTGATGCCGGTACTCCTCATAGCCCCCTGGTTCTCCCCTCATCTCGGCTGAACACGCCCGGCTCCCCGCCGGTCCGGCAGCTCGACCCCTGACCTGCCGCCTGTGGTGATGTGAGACTGGCCGCACCCTACCGAATCGCCCTGTCGCAGCGGGACCACATCGCCCGTTCGTGACGCGGGTGATCGCTGCAGCCTCTTCCCCGATGCCGAGAGACACCAGCGGGAGGTTGGGTAAGCTATCCAGCGTGCAGCCCAATGATGCGGTGTTGCGATTGGTGGGACTCTGCGTGGTCGCCGGCGTACTGGTAGCAGGGACGCTGTTCCCGGTGGCCGGTGGCGTGGGAATGGTGTCCAACCAGGCCAGCAACACCGTCAACAGCGTGTCGGCCAACCTGGTCGAGGGCGAGGTGCCGCTGGTCACCACGGTCACCGACCGGGAAGGCGCTCCGATCGCCTACCTCTTCGATCAGAACCGCGTCAAGGCGCAGCCCGAGGACATCGGGGACACGATGAAGGCCGCGATCATCGCGATCGAGGACCGCAGGTTCTTCGAACACGAGGGAGTCGACTGGCGCGGCACGACACGGGCGCTGATGACCAACCTGTCCGCCACCGGCAGCGCGCTGGACGGTCAGGGCGGTTCCACGCTCACCATGCAGTACGTCAAGAACTACCTGCTCTACGTCATCGCGCAGACCGAGGCCCAGCGCGCCTCCGCCGTGGAGACCACCGTGGCCCGCAAGCTTCGTGAGGTCCGGGTCGCGTTGCAGCTCGAGCAGCAGCTGTCCAAGCAGGAGATCCTGGCCGGCTACCTGAACATGGTCTTCTTCGGGAACAACGCCTACGGCATCAACTCCGCGGCGCAGACCTACTTCGACACCACGCCGGACCAGCTGACTATCCCGCAGGCCGCGCTGCTGGCGGGAATGGTCCGCTCGCCCAGCACCTTCGACCCGTTGGACAGCCCCGAGGCGGGGATCGACCGCCGCAACCTGGTGATCGACCAGATGGTCGACGTCGGGTCGATCACCCCGGAGCAGGGTGGGGCGGCCAAGGCCGAGCCACTCGGGATCGAGCAGCCGCTCACCAGTATTCCGAACGGGTGCGTCGGCGCCGGGCCGGCGCACGGCTTCTTCTGCCAGTACGCCGTCGACTATCTGGAGCAGGCTGGCCTGCCGGAGCACGAGCTGCGCAGGGGTGGCTACACCGTCCGCACGACCCTCGATCGCCGGGCGAGCGACACCGCGAAGGAAGCCGCCGACGAACAGGTACCGGTGGAGCAGACCACGGGTATCGCCGATGCCATGGCCGTCGTGGAGCCCGGCAGGGAGCAGCACCGGGTGACCGCACTGGTCGCCAATCGCGACTTCGGGTTCGATCCCGAGGCCGGGCAGACCGCCTACCCGATCCCCTCGATGCCGGTACCGCTCGGCGCCGGTTCGATCTACAAGATCTTCACGGCGGCCGCGGCGCTGGACAAGGGCCTGGGCATCCAGACCACCATCCCGTCCCCGAGCAGCTACACCGCCACCGAGTTCCGCAACGGCAGCGACCCCTACACGGTGCAGAACTACAGCGACACCTACCCGTCGTCGATGACGTTGCAGCAGGCGCTCGCCGTCTCGCCCAACACCGCCTTCGTCGCCCTCGAGGACCGCATCGGTTCGGTGGACCCGGTCGTCGACATGGCCTGGCAGCTCGGGATGCGCTCGAGCCTGGCCGTGCGCGACGCGGAGGGCCGCACCGTCGCGGAGGCGGTCAAGGAGGAGAAGCGGGGCTCGTTCACCCTGGGCCCCGAGGCGACCAGCCCGCTGGATCTCGCCAACGTCGCCGCCACGCTGATGAGCGGCGGCACCTGGTGCCCGCCCACGCCGATCGAATCGGTCACCGACCGCAACGGCAATCCGGTGCCGATCGAGGAGGCACCCTGCGAGCAGGCAGTGCCCGAGGGGCTTGCCAACACGCTTGCAGTGGGGTTGAGCAAGGACCACACCGAGGGCACCGCCACCACCGCGGCGGGCACGGTCGGCTGGGACCGCCCGATGATCGGCAAGACCGGGACCACCCAGGACCAGAAGTCGGCCGGGTTCGTCGGCGCCACGCCGCAGTACGCCGCCGCCGTGATGACCTGGTCCGACGCCACCCCGCCGCGGCCGATCTGCGCCACCGACCCGCCACAACTGTGCTCGACCGGCAACATCGTCGGTGGCAAGACACCGGCATTGACCTGGTTCAACGCCATGACGACCCTGCACCAGGGGCTGCCGGTGCTGCCGATGCCCCCGACAACGGAGCGCTACGTCACCGGTGGGAACGAGAACGTGCTACCCGACGTCGTCGGCATGGGCGAGAACGAGGCGCTCCTGACGCTGGAGCGCGCCGGGTTCCGGGCGGATAGCATCACCACCGACTCGGCCGTCGCCGCGGGCACGGTGGTCTACCAGACCCCCGAGGCAGGTGCCGTTGTCCTGCCGGGCGACCTCGTCACGATCGGCGTCAGCAATGGGATCGCACCGCCGCCGCCGGAGCCGGAACCGGAACCGGAGACCACGCAGCCGACGCCGACCCCGGACCCGACCCCGGACGACATCCCCGAGATCACGCCGCCTCCGTCACCTTCACCATCTCCGTCGCCGTCACCATCTCCGTCGCCTTCACCATCTCCGTCGCCTTCGGAGACGCAGGGCAACAGATCGGGCGATGGGCCACCAACCAGCGCACGCTAGTGAGTTGCCGTCCGATCAGTCGCCACCCGCAGAGCCATCAGCAGCGAGCGCGGTGCGCACCGCGGTTGCCACCCTGCCTCCCTCGGCTCTCCCGGCCACCTTCGCGCCTCGGCGGCCTCGCGACGCTTCTTCGTCTCCCGTCCGAGCACGGTGAGGACCTCCTCGTCGCGCAGCTCTCGTGACGACTTGCCCGCCACCTCCTCGTTGGAGATCGCCGCCAGCGCCATCCGCAGCGTCGCGACCGTCGTGCTGTCCCTGGCCTTGAGAGCCGTGGTCAGGTCGGCGCGCAGCCGGTCCTTCAACTCCGCCATGGCGGCACACGCTACCGCGCGCCACGCCCCGAGTACCCCGATATCGCGCGATGACGGGCTCTCGCCCGCCCTGAGCACCCCGATATCGCGCGACAACAGGGTCAAACCGGGTGGCCATGCGGCAGCAGTGAGCCAAGTAAGGTGGGATGTCGTGAACGGATTCGGGCACGCCGCCACCTCGGCCGCCGCGCTGGGCCTCGCCGGACTCGGTTACGCCGCAGGCATCGAGCGCCGTCGCTGGACCCTGCGGCACGCCACCGTGCCGGTGCTCGCCGAGGGTGCCACGCCGGTGCGCATCCTGCACCTCTCCGACCTGCACATGACCCCCGAGCAGCACTCGAAGCAGCGTTGGGTGGCCGCGCTGGCCGACCTGCAACCCGACCTGGTCGTCAACACCGGCGACAACCTCGCCCACCCGCACGCCGTACCCACCGTACTGCGCGCCCTCGGACCGCTGCTCGCGCTGCCGGGGGTGTTCGTCTTCGGCAGCAACGACTACTTCGCCCCGCGCCCGAAGAACCCGGCCCGCTACCTCGCCCGCCGTCGCAGACTGGTCCGCGGCCGACCATTGCCGTGGCAGGACCTGCGCGCCGCGATGCGCGAGCACGGCTGGACCGATCTCACCCACACCCGGCACACCGTCGCCGTCGCGGGACGCACGATCGCGGCCGCGGGCGTCGACGACCCGCACCTGCAGCTCGACCGCTACGACAAGATCGCAGGCCGACCGGAGGCCACGGCGGACCTGCGGCTCGGGCTGACCCACTCCCCCGAGCCCCGGGTGCTCGACGCCTTTGCGGCCGACGGCTACGACCTGGTGCTGGCCGGCCACACCCACGGCGGGCAGCTGCGGATCCCCGGTTACGGCGCGGTCGTGACCAACTGCGGCCTGGACACTGCACGGGCACGGGGCACGTCACGCTGGGGTGCACACACCTGGCTGCACGTCTCGGCGGGCCTGGGCACCTCGCCGTACGCACCGGTGCGGTTCGCCTGCCCGCCCGAGGCGAGCCTGCTCACGCTGGTACCACGCAGCGGTGGGCTGCCGGACCCGGCCCGGCCCGGTTCGAGAGCGGTCGCCGACGTCGGCTAGACTCACCGACGTCCTTCCGGGGTGTGGCGCAGCTTGGTAGCGCGCTTCGTTCGGGACGAAGAGGCCGTGGGTTCGAATCCCGCCACCCCGACAGACAAATCCACTGGTCAGTGCCTCTCGTGAGCAACGGAGAACCAGCCACAGGCCACCTTCACCGACAGCTTCTGGGTCATCCTGCTCGTCCAAGTGATCGTTGCAGTCGTCCTAGTCGCGATCTTGTCAGCCTTCCTCGCGGGCAGAGCTCGCAATCGACCAGCCAGCCGCACTCGAGCCGGACATCTCACAGGCCGACCGGTCCCTGCCCCCGGCACGCCCGTCAGGCAGGATCGCGGACGTGACACAACCGAGCCTGCATCCCGCCGCCGACGTCCCGGACACACTGTTCGCGGATCCTGCCGCTGAATCCCGCTGGCGGGCGAGGTTCAGCGCACCTCGGGTGAGCCTGCCGCACTTCGCGCGTGACGCCACCGAGCGCAACCTCTACACGTCCAATGCCTCAGGCACTCGGGAGATCTACGCTTGGGACCGCGATGCCGGCACCCACCGGCAGGTCACCGACCGCCCGAACGGCACCCACATCTGCGCGCTGCCGCCCGACGGTGGGCATATCTGGTGGTTCGACGACACCGACGGGGATGAGTTCGGCAGCTGGGTCGTCGAGCCGTTCAAGGGCCGACCGGACGGCACGAACCCGCAACCGGCCGTGCCGGGCGTCGCACCCGGCTACCCGGCCGGCCTCGACATCGGGCGGCGCAGCACCGCGCTCGGTGCCTCCACCGACGACGGCACGACGATCTGGATCTCCCGGGACGGGGCCGGAGCCGAGGTGCTCTACCGCGACGAGCACGACGGCGGCGTCGGCGCGATGTCCCGCGACGAGCGGCTGCTCGCGATCGTTCACTCCGAGCACGGCGACTCCCGCCACCCCGCGGTGCGGGTGCTGCGCAGCGAAGGTGATGAGGCCGGTTCGCCCGTCGCCGAGAAATGGGACGGGCCAGGCCTGGGTCTCGAGGTGCTGGGCTTCGCCCCGGTGGACGGCGACCCCCGGCTGCTGCTCGTCCACGAGCGGCGTGGCCGCGAGGAGTTGCTGGTATGGGACGTCGAGGCAGACGTCGAGTGGGAGCTCGACCTCGGCCTGCCCGGCGAGGTGGCCGCCGATTGGTATCCCGATGGCAGCTCGCTGCTCATCGTCCACACCCATTCCGCGCGCAGCACGCTGCACCGCTTTGATCTCACGACCGGTGAGCTGTCCGGTCTGGGCACCGCAGTGGGCACCGTGGGCGGTGCGCAGGTGCGACCCGACGGGACCGTCGCGTACTCCTGGTCCTCGGCGGCCGAGCCGCCGGCAGTGCGCGCGCTGCACCACGATGGCACCGATGAGGTGCTGCTGCGCCCCCCGGGCGAGCCCGCACCCGGGTCGGAGTCGCTCGCCGACACGTTCGTCGACACCCCGCACGGCGCGGTGCACGCGCTGTTCGCCCGACCGCCGGGCGAGCCCGAGGGCCCACTGCCGACCGTGTTCATGCTGCACGGCGGGCCGCAGGCGGCCGACGAGGACCGTTTCTCGGCGGTGCGGGCGCTGTGGCTGGATGCCGGCTTCGCCGTCGTGCACGTCAACTACCGAGGCTCCACGGGGTACGGCTCGGCCTGGCGTGATGCGATCGAGGGCAGGCCCGGGCTGACCGAACTGGAGGACGTGGCCGCGGTGCACGACTGGGCGGTGGAGTCGGGGCTGGCCGACCCGGCCCGCTGCGTGGCGGAGGGCTGGTCGTGGGGCGGCTACCTGACATTGCTGGCGCTGGGTACCCAGCCGCAGCGGTGGGCGGCGGGCGTCGCCGGGGTTCCGGTGGCCGACTACGTCGCCGCCTACGCCGACGAGATGGAACCGCTGCGTGCCTTCGACCGGGCGTTGTTCGGCGGCTCACCCGACCAGCTGCCGGAGCGCTACCGCGACTGCTCACCGATCAGCTACGTCGACGAGGTGCGGGCGCCGGTCCTCGTGCTGGCGGGCGAGAACGATCCGCGTTGCCCGATCCGCCAGGTCGACAACTACCTCGATCGGCTCGCCGCCCGAGGCGGTGCCTACCGCACCTACCGCTACGACGCGGGACACGGCTCGCTCGTCGTCGCGGAGACGCTGCGCCAGTTCGGCGCCGCGGTGCACTTCGCGCGCGACGTGCTACCGCCCTCCTGAGACGCCGTGAAGGCCACCTTCACTGCATCGGAAGCAGTGACGGTGCCCTTCGCGGCAGCAGCATGGGCGCGGTCAGACCTTCGACTCGAGCTTCACTTCGACGTTGCCCCGGGTGGCCTTCTCCGGTTCGGTTGCCGTCGCGCGACGTGGCTCACGCCGTTCGAGTCGCGCCGCGGTCCAGCGCGAACTGCACGACCTGCTCGCCGATGGTCCGCAGCGTGCCCGCGACGGCCGGGTCCGACACACTGCCGTCGGGCTCGAAGGCGACCTCCGCGGAGTTCAGCGCGGCACCGAGCGGGGTGGGCCAGCCGCGCAGCGCGTGCACGATCGAGCGCAGTGCGGTCAGCGTGGTCACAGCTGCCTGCCAGCCCTGCGCCGTGGCCACGCAGCCGACCGCACGGCCATCGAGGTAGGGCGCGTCCTCGTGCCTGAGATCCTCGACGTAGTCCAGCGCGTTCTTCACCAGCCCGGACACCGTGCCGTGATACCCGGGCGAGACCATCACAACGCCGTCGGCCTCACGCAGCACTCGCACGAGGCGAGCCGCCGCCTCGGTGCGCTCGGTCACGGACGGGTCGTAGAACGGCAACACGAGGTCGGGCCCGGTGATCGCGATGGTGCTGGCCCCGGCTGCCTGCGCACCGTCGAGCGCCAGCCGCAGCGCGCGCTCGGACTGCGAGTCGTGCCGGATCGAACCACCGATCCCGATCACCGTGAGAGACACGCGCCGACCCTACGATGCCCAGCCGTCGACGAACTGGGGGTGAGGTCAGCCGCCGTTGCGCACCGCGTCGACGATGCGGTCGCCGAGATCCTTGTCGATGTTGCGCCAGTACTCGAAGGCTCGCTGCAAGATCGGCTCGCTGACACCCTTGCTGAGGTGCCCGGCCACATTGGACACGAGCCGGGAACGCTGCTCGTCGTTGAGCACCTCACGGACCATCGTGCCGGCCTGACCCCAGTCGTCGTCCTGCTCGCGCAGGGTGTATGCGGTGCGCACCATCTCCCCGTCGGTGTACCACACCGCCGACTCGCCATATCGCGCGGTGTCAGCCTGCGGCCCGCCGTAGGAGTTCGGTGCGTACACCGGGTCCGAGACCTTCTCGACCCGCATCGCGCCGTCCTTGCTGTAGCTGTGGACGGGGACCTTCGCCGCGTTCACCGGGATCTGCTTGTAGTTCACGCCGAGACGGGCACGGTGGGCATCCGCGTAGGAGAAGACCCGGGCGAGCAGCATCTTGTCCGGGCTCGGGCCGATGCCCGGCACGAGGTTGTTGGGCTCGAAGGCCGCCTGCTCGATCTCGGTGTGGTAGTCGGTCGGGGTGCGGTCCAGCGTCATCCGGCCGACCTCGATGAGCGGGTAGTCGCTGTGCGGCCACACCTTGGTCAGGTCGAACGGGTTGAACCGGTAGGTCTTGGCGTCCTCGAACGGCATGATCTGCATGTAGAGGGTCCAGCTCGGGTAGTCCCCGCCCTCGATCGCGTTGTACAGGTCACGCTGGTGGTAGTCGCCGTCCGCACCGGCCAGCCGGTCGGCCTCGTCCTGGGTGAGGAAGTCGATGCCCTGGTCGGTCTTGAAGTGGTACTTGACCCAGAACCTCTCACCCTGCGCGTTGACCCACATGTAGGTGTGGCTGGAGTAGCCGTTCATGTTGCGCCAGGTCTTCGGGATCCCCCGGTCGCCCATCAGCCAGGTGACCTGGTGGGCCGACTCCGGCGACAGCGTCCAGAAGTCCCACTGCATGTCGTGGTCGCGCAGGTTGGTGTCGGCGCGGCGCTTCTGCGAGCGGATGAAATGCTGGAACTTCATCGGGTCGCGGACGAAGAACACCGGCGTGTTGTTGCCGACCATGTCGTAGTTGCCCTCGCTGGTGTAGAACTTCACCGCGAAGCCGCGGGGGTCGCGCCAGGTGTCCGGGCTGCCGCGCTCGCCGGCCACCGTGGAGAACCGGATCAGCATGTCGGTCTTGGCACCCGGCTGGAAGACCGCGGCCTTGGTGTAGGCGCTCACGTCGTTGGTCACCTCGAACCGACCGAAGGCACCGCCGCCCTTGGCGTGGGGCTGGCGCTCGGCGATGCGCTCACGGTTGAACTGCGCCATCTGCTCGATGAGGTAGTGATCCTGCAGCAGGATCGGTCCGTTCGGGCCGACGGTCAGCGAGTGCTCGTCGCTCGCGACCGGGATACCGGCGTCTGTCGTGGTCGGCCTGGGCTGCGTGTCGGTCACGGCCGTGCCTCCTCGTTGTGGTGTTGGTGACCAGTGGAACCGTTGCGGCATGCGGGGCACAGGCCCCAGAACACCAGCTCGGCCTCGTCGACGGCGAAACCGCGAGCGTCGTTGGGCTTCAGGCAGGGTCGGGCGCCGACCACACAGTCGACGTCTTCGGTGCGCCCGCAGCTGCGGCACACCAGGTGGTGATGGTTGTCCCCGGTACGGCGCTCGAACCGGGCCGGATGGCCCGCCGGTTCGATCCGCCGCACCAGACCGATGCCGGTGCAGGCGGACAGTACGTCGTAGACCGCCTGGGTCGACACCGACCCGATCCGCTGCCGCACGCCGAGGCCGACCTGGTCGGCTGTGGAGTGCGGATGCTCCGCGAGCCACTGCAACACGGCCACCCGGGGTGCGGTGACACGCAACCCCGCGTCGCGCAGTAGCTGCTGGGCGGGACGCTGGTTGGGCGCCCGCCCGCGAGCCGCGTAGTTGATGGCCATGGGGAATGCATACTCTCGCTTTTTCTGGAACGAGTCAAGACAGCGCCCCCACGCCGTCCACGAACTCGACACGGAGGGTGCCAGGACGGCTGCCGACCCCCACGGCGTCGAGCTCATGGACACGCATGTGCGGCTGTTAGGTTGTGCCATGGAGGCGTCTGGGTGCCTGGTGGCCCTCGCGGTCTTCAAAACCGACGTGGCCGAGTACCTCGGTCAGGCGGGTTCGATTCCCGTCCGCCTCCGCCAACCACCTCTGTGCGGGCCATCAGGCCACCGTGGTAGTGCCGGTCAGCCGCTGGTGGCGCTCGGCGCGTAATATCCGCAGAGGAAGTTCGTAAAAACCGTAAGAAGAGGCCGTAAAAACCGCACAGCGAGGGGTAATCTGGCGTCGTGTCCAGCACGTCGCCCTGCTTCACCTGATCCCGCCGTGGTCGAGGAACCTGACCCGCCGCGAGGTCGATCGGCGCCGCCTGTACTTGACCGACTCCGGACTCGTCGCACATCTCCTCGGACTCACTGCCGCCCGGTTGGTTCCTGGCCGCGATCCGGACCACGCCGGGCCGTTGCTGGAAGGGTTCGCCGTCGAGCAGCTGCGCCGCCAAGCCTGGTGGAGCAACGAGGAGGTCCGCCTATTTCACTATCGCGACTACGATCAGCGCGAGATCGACCTCGTGGTGGAGACCCCCGACGGTCGAGTGGCCGCGATCGAGACCAAGACGAGCTCCAGCATCGGCGAACGAGATGCGCGCCACCTGCGTTGGTTCGCTGACAAGCTGGGCGACCGGCTTGTAGCGGGCGCGCTGCTCCACACCGGCTCGACCGCCGTACCCCTTGGTCCCCGGCTCGCTGCCCTTCCTCTCTCCGCGCTCTGGATGGGTTGAGATCGGGGCGCACTCCGTTTGCGGCACTCCAGCAGGGGTAGCAACCTGGGGATCCCCAGCGTGGTCGGCGACGAAGGGCGGGATGAGGGCGTGGGCGTGCGGAGCTGGATCGCACGGTGGCCGGTCTACCGGCAGCTCACCGGCGACGACGGTCTGGGGCGCGGCGCCGCGGCTCGCTCCCCCCGCACCGAAGCGTTACAGGCACGGACCGAGACCGCCGACCGCGAGGTCAAGTCGATCTGCCCGTTCTGCGCAGTGGGCTGCGCCCAGCGGGTGTTCGTCAAAGACGAGCAGGTCACCCAGATCGAGGGCGACCCCGACTCCCCCGTCAGCCGCGGAAGGCTGTGCCCGCGCGGCTCGTCGAGCCTGTCGCTGGTCACCTCGCCCACCCGCGAGCAGAAGATCCGCTACCGCCGCCCGTACGGCACCGAGTGGGGGGACCTCGACCTCGACACCGCGATGGACATGATCGCCGACCGGGTGATCGAGACCCGCGCGAACAGCTGGCAGCACACCGACGAGCTGGGCAGGCACCTGCACCGCACCATGGGCATCGCGAGCCTCGGAGGAGCGACCCTCGACAACGAGGAGAACTACCTCATGAAGAAGCTCTACACCGCCCTGGGCGCGGTGCAGGTGGAGAATCAGGCCCGCATTTGACACTCCTCCACCGTCCCCGGTCTGGGGACCAGCTTCGGGCGCGGCGGCGCCACCACTTTCCAGCAGGACCTGGCCAACTCCGACTGCATCGTCATCCAGGGCTCGAACATGGCCGAGGCGCACCCGGTCGGCTTCCAGTGGGTGATGGAGGCCAAGGCCCGCGGCGCCACGGTCATCCACGTCGACCCCCGCTACACCCGAACCTCGGCGCTGGCCGACATGCACGTCCCCATCCGGGCGGGCAGTGACATCGCGTTCCTCGGCGGCCTGATCAACTACGTGCTGACCCACGACGCGCACTTCGAAGAGTACGTCAAGGCCTACACCAACGCGCCGATGATCCTGCGGGATGACTTCGCCGACACCGAGGACCTCGACGGGCTGTTCTCCGGCTACGACCACGAGTCGGGCTCCTACGACGTCCGCAGCTGGCAGTACCAGGGCGCCGAGGTGGAGGCCTCGGCCGGCAAGCGCGACGAGACCGGGGCGTCGGTCGAACAGGTCATCGACGAGCGACTGCAGACCGCAAGCGGGTCGGAGCAGGCCGGGTCCGGCGGTGCGCCGATGCGCGGCACGCCGGACCGCGACGGGACGTTGCAGCACCCCCGCTGCGTGTTCCAGGTCCTCAAGCGGCACTACTCCCGCTACACCCCGGAGATGGTGGCGAAGGTCTGCGGCACGCCGCCGGAGCAGTTTGAGCGGGTGGCCCGCGAGCTGGTCACCAACTCCGGGCGGGAGCGGACCAGCGCCTTCGCCTACGCGGTGGGCTGGACACACCACACCGTGGGGGTGCAGTACATCCGGTGCGCGTCGGTGCTGCAGGCGCTGCTGGGCAACATCGGACGCCCCGGCGGCGGGATCATGGCGCTGCGCGGGCACGCCAGCATCCAGGGTTCCACCGACATCCCCACGCTCTACAACATCCTGCCCGGCTACATCCCGATGCCCCACGCCCACCGGGAGCAGGATCTTGCCAGCTTCGTCGCGGCCGACTCCGGCGAGAAGGGCTTCTGGGGCAACATGGACGCCTACACGGTGAGCCTGCTGCGTTCCTGGTTCGGCGACGCGGCGACCGCCGACAACGACTACTGCTTCGACCACCTGCCCCGGCTGACCGGCGATCACGGCACCTTCCAGACCGTGATGGACCAGATCGACGGCATCGTGAAGGGGTACTTCGTCATCGGGGAGAACCCTGCGGTGGGCACCGCCAACTCGAAGCAGCAGCGACTCGGGCTGGCCAACCTGGACTGGCTGGTGGTGCGCGACCTGAACATGATCGAGACGGCCACGTTCTGGTCCGACGGACCGGAGATCACGACCGGTGAGATGGCCACCGAACGTATCGGCACCGAGGTGTTCTTCCTGCCGGCGGCGGCGCACACCGAGAAGGACGGCACCTTCACCAACACGCAACGGCTGCTGCAGTGGCACCACAAGGCCGTCGAGCCGAGCGGCGACGCGCGCAGCGACCTGTGGTTCTACTACCACCTGGGGCGGCGGATCCGGGCCAAGCTCGCGGCCTCGACCGAGGCCCGGGACCGGCCGGTGCGCGACCTGGTCTGGGACTACCCCACCGTGAGCTCTCCCACCCGCCCCGAGATCGACGAGCCGAGCGCTGCCGCGGTGCTTCGCGAGATCAACGGCACCGGGCCGGACGGGGCGGCGCTGTCGACCTACACCCAGCTGCGCAACGACGGCTCCACCCGCTGCGGTTGCTGGATCTACTGCGGGGTCTACGCCGGCGAGGTCAACCAGGCCGCGCGGCGCAAGCCCGGGTCCGAGCAGAGCTGGGTGGCACCGGAGTGGGGCTGGGCGTGGCCGCTGAACCGCCGCATCCTCTACAACCGCGCCTCGGCCGACCCGGACGGCAACGCGTGGAGCCAGCGCAAGGCCTACATCCGCTGGGACGCCGAGGCGGGCAAGTGGGTCGGGCCCGACGTGCCCGACTTCGAGGCCACCAAGCCGCCGGACTATGTGCCCCCCGAGGGAGCGAAGGCGCAGGACGCGATCGGCGGCGACGAGCCGTTCATCATGCAGGCCGACGGCCGTGCCTGGCTCTACGCCCCGGCCGGGCTGGTCGACGGGCCGCTGCCCGCACACTACGAGCCCGAGGAATCCCCGGTGCGCAACGCGCTCTACGGGTGGCAGAGCAACCCGGCCCGGCAGCAGTACAAGCGCCCGGAGAACCCGTATCACCCGGTGGACGGCCATCCCGGGTCCGACGTGTTCCCGTACGTCTTCACCACCTTCCGGGTCACCGAGCACCACACCGCGGGCGGGATGAGCCGCTGGACCCCGCACCTGTCCGAGCTGCAGCCGGAGATGTTCCTGGAGATCTCCCCGGAGCTGGCCGCCGAGCGCGGGCTCGAGCACCGCGGGTGGGCCACCGTCGTGACCGCGCGGTCGGCCATCGAGGGCAGGGTGCTGGTCACCGACCGCGCCAAGCCGCTGCGGCTCGACGGACGGGTGATCCACCAGATCGGCATCCCGTGGCACTGGGGCCCCAACGGCCTGACCACCGGCGATGCGGCCAACGAGCTGCTCGGGGTCTCGCTGGACCCCAACGTGCACATCATGGAGACCAAGGCCTCCACCTGTGACATCCGGCCGGGACGGCGCCCGCGCGGTCCCGAGCTGGTGACCTATGTCGCCGACTATCGTCGTCGCGCCGGTCTCGAGGCCGGATTGGAGGAGCGCTCGTGACGGACAACCGGCTCGCCGGGCCGCTCGACGACCCCACCGCCGAGGCGGGCTACCCCGCCGACCACCCCGAGCGGGTCGGGTTCTTCACCGACACCAGCATCTGCATCGGATGCAAGGCCTGCGAAGTGGCCTGCAAGGAGTGGAACCTGCTGGAAGCCGACGGGCCGCTCGACCTGTCCGGCAATTCCTACGACAACACCGTCGGGCTCGGTGCCGACACCTGGCGCCACGTGGCGTTCATCGAGCAACGGGTGCCCGCCCGCGACAAGCCGCAGGTCGATCTGGGGATGCCAGGACCCGGGCCACCGGGTGGAACTTCGCAGGGCGGCGACCGCGACGACCGCGATGCCACCGACGTGCGCTGGCTGATGTCCTCCGACGTCTGCAAGCACTGCACCCACGCCGCTTGCCTCGACGTCTGCCCCACCGGCGCGCTGATCCGCACCGAGCACGGCACCGTCATGGTGCAGGACGACATCTGCAACGGCTGCGGCTACTGCATCCCGGCCTGCCCCTACGGGGTGATCGACCAGCGGCCGCACGACGGCGGCGCCTTCAAGTGCACGATGTGCCAGGACCGGCTCGGCGACGGGCTCGCCCCCGCGTGCGCGACGGCGTGCCCCACCGACTCCATCCAGTTCGGACCGCTCGACGAGCTGCGCGAACGCGCCGCGCAGCGCGTCGAGGAGCTGCACGAGCGGGGCGTGCCGGAGGCGCGGCTCTACGGCCACGACCCCTCCGACGGGGTCGGCGGTGACGGAGCGTTCTTCTTGCTGCTCGACGAGCCGGAGGTCTACGGCTTCCCGCCCGACCCGGTGGTCACAACCCGCGACCTGCCCGCGATGTGGCGTCACGCCGCCGGTGCCGCACTCGCGGCCGCCGGTGGCATCGCACTGGCGTTTCTCGGAGGGTCGCGATGAACCCTCGGCGCGGCGAGCGGCTGATGGTGCCCGAGGCCGAGTTCCAGTCGTACTACGACCAGCCGGTGATCAAGCCGCCGGTGTGGAAGGTCCCGGACGTCCCCGCCTACCTGTACCTCGGTGGGTTGGCCGGGGCCTCCGCGTCGATGGCGGCGCTGGCCGACGCCACCGGGCGACCGTCACTGCGGCGGGTCGGGCGGATCGCGTCCGCGCTCGGCGCGACGGCCAGCGTCGGGGCGCTGATCCACGACCTCGGCCGGCCCGAGCGGTTCCTGCACATGCTGCGGGTGTTCAAGCCGACCTCGCCGCTATCGGTGGGCTCGTGGATCCTGGCGCCGTTCGGCTCGCTCGCCGCCGCAGGCGCGGCCAGCGAGCTGACCGGTATCGCTCCCCGGCTGGGCAGTGTCGCCGGTGCCGGCGCGGGACTGCTCGGCCCCGCGATGACCACCTACACCGCCGTGCTGCTGGCCGACACCGCCGTCCCGGCATGGCACGAGGCACATCCGCAGCTGCCGGTGGTGTTCGCCGGAAGCGCGCTGGCCAGCGCTGGCGGGGTGGGGTTGCTCGCCGGCGCCGAGGCCGGTCCGGCGCGCCGGATGGCGGTGCTCGGCGCGGCCGTGGAGCTCGGCGCAACCGAGCTGATGGAGCGTTCCATCGGCCTGCCCGGCGAGGCGTACCGGACCGGCCGGGCGGCCACGGTGCTGCGTGCGGCCCGGGCGCTGACCGCCGCGGGCGGGGTCGGTGCGCTGCTCGGGATGCGACACCCGGGCAGCCGGGTGACCTCGGTGCTCTCCGGCCTGCTGCTCAACGCCGGTGCCGCCACCACCCGTTACGGCATCTTCGAAGCCGGCATGCAGTCCGCGCGGGATCCGAAGTTCACCGTTGTCCCGCAGCGGCAACGGCTGGCAGAGCGCGGCGCAGCGGCGCCGGACAACCACCACCACTGAGTCGCCGGGAAGGGCACCTTCACTGCATCGGACGCAGTCAAGGTGCCCCTCACGGCGAATCTAGGTACCTCTGACGCCGTGAAGGGGCCCTTCGTGGCTTCACCAACGGGAAACGGAGTCTCGTAGAGTGCTGGCATGAGCGATCCGCGACGGCAGGTGCCGCGCACCGACGCGCTGCTCGTCGAGCCGCCGATCGCCGCAGCTGTCGAACGGATCGGCCGCTCACTGGTCAAGCAGGCCGTCGGCGCCGCTCAGCAGCGAGTGCGCGACGGGGCGCTGGACCCCGCGAAGGTCGTCGACGACGTGCTCGCAGGATTGCCGCCGTCGGCGTCGAGCCTGCACCCGGTGCTCAACGCCACCGGAGTATTGCTGCACACCAACCTCGGCCGGGCTCCGCTGTCGGCCGCCGCGGTCGACGCGCTGAGCGGTGCCGCGGGCACCAGCGACGTCGAGCTCGACCTGGCGACCGGCGCCCGCGGCCGCCGCGGCCAGGGCGCGATCGACGCCCTCGCCGGCGCGGTGCCCGATGCCGGCGCGGTGCACGTGGTGAACAACGGTGCCGCCGCGCTGGTGCTCGCCGCGACCGCGCTGGCAGCCGGTCGCGACATCGTCATCGCCCGTGGCGAGATGGTGGAGATCGGCGACGGGTTCCGCATCCCCGACCTGCTGGTCTCCACCGGGGCGCGGCTGCGCGAGGTCGGCACCACCAACCGCGTCACACGCAACGACTACTCCGACGCGATCGGCCCGGACACCGGCTTCGTACTCAAGGTGCACCCGTCGAATTTCATCGTCACGGGCTTCACCTCGGCCGTACCGGTCGGTGACCTGCGCGGCCTCGGCGTCCCGGTGGTCGCCGACATCGGTTCCGGGCTGCTGGCCCCACACCCGGCGCTGCCCGACGAGCCGGACGCGGCGACCACACTGCGCCGGGGCGCCGACCTCGTCACAGCGTCCGGGGACAAGCTGCTCGGTGGGCCGCAGGCAGGGCTGCTGCTCGGTGACCCAGAGCTGGTCACCCGGCTGCGCCGCCACCCGCTGGCCCGCGCGCTGCGGGTCGACAAGCTCACCCTCGCCGCGCTGGAGGCGACCCTGCGCGGCCCGGCCACCCCGACCGCACAGGCACTGGCAGCCGATCCCGCCGCGCTGCACCGCCGGGCGACCGCGCTGGCGTCGGCGCTGTCCGAGCAGGACGTGGATGCGGTTGCGGTGCGGTCCGCGGCGACCGTCGGCGGCGGCGGCGCCCCGGGGGTCGAGCTCCCCAGCGCCGCGGTCAGCCTTCCAGCGGGTTACGCCGCCCCGCTGCGAGCCGGTGACCCGCCGGTGCTGGCCCGGATCGACCGCGGCCGCTGCCTGCTCGACCTGCGCGGGCTGCCCGGCAGCGCCGACGAGACGCTGCGGGCGGCCGTGCTGGCCGCGAGGAACGCCTGATGCATGTCGTCGCCACCGCCGGGCACGTCGACCACGGCAAGTCCACCCTGATCCGCGCGCTGACCGGGATGGAGCCCGACCGGTGGGCCGAGGAGCGGCGCCGCGGCATGACCATCGACCTCGGCTTCGCCTGGACCGACCTCCCGGACGGCCAGACGGTGGCGTTCGTCGACGTCCCGGGCCACGAGAAGTTCGTGGCCAACATGCTCGCCGGGATCGGGCCGGTGCCCGCCGCCCTGCTGGTCGTCGCCGCCGACGAGGGATGGATGCCGCAATCGCGCGAGCACCTCGACGCGCTGCACGCACTCGGTGTGTCGCACGGGCTGCTCGTCGTCACCCGCAGCGACCTGATGGAACCGGAGCTGGCGCGGGAGGAGGCACTCGAGCACCTGGCGGGCACCAGCCTGGCCGGCATCCCCGCGGTGTGCGTCTCCGGCGTCACCGGCGAGGGCATCGACGAGCTGCGCCGGGCGCTGGGCCGGCTGGTGGCAGGGCTGCCCGCCCCGGACGCCGACGCCGCCGTGCGGCTGTGGGTGGACCGCGCGTTCACCATCAAGGGCGCCGGCACGGTGGTCACGGGCACGCTGGCCGCCGGGACGCTCCGCGTCGGCGACGAGTTGGAGCTGTCCCCCGGGCGGCAACGGATGGTGGTGCGCGGGCTGCAGTCGCTTGGCGAGCCCGTCGACAGCGCCAGGGCCGTGGCGCGGGTCGCGGTGAACCTGCGCGGGGTGTCGCTCGACACCGTGGGCCGCGGCGCCGTGCTGCTGTCGCCCGGATGCTGGCTGACCACCCGCACCCTCGACGTCCGGCTGCACGGCGTCGACACAACCGACCAGCTCTCCCGCCACGTCGTGCTGCACGCCGGGGCCGCCGCGATACCGGCGCGGGTCCGTCCACTCGGGACAGACACCGCTCGGCTCGTACTCGATCGGGCACTCCCGCTTCGGATCGGGGACCGCGCCCTGCTGCGCGATCCCGGCGCGCACCGAATCCCTGCCGGGGTCACCGTGCTCGACGTCCGGCCCGCCGCACTGCGCCGCCGGGGCGCCGCGAGGTCCCGCGCCGCGCAGCTGTCCACGATGGACGGTGTGCCCGACGGTGCCGCGGAGCTGCGTCGTCGCGGCATGCTGCGGCGTGACGAGCTTGTCGCTATGGGCGCGCGGGTGCCGGAGGGCACGCCGGAGGCCGCCGGGTGGCTCGTCGATCCCGCCGTGCTCGCCGAGCGCGCCGAGCGGCTCTCGGCCGCGGTGGCCGATTACACGACGGCGCACCCCCTCGAACCCGGGATGCCCGCCGAAGCCGCACGGCAGGCCGCGGGCGTGCCGGACGCCCGGCTCGTCGAGCTGTTGCTCGGGCGCAAGCTGACGCTGCGCGACGGGCGGGTGAATCACGGCACGTCTCGCGCCGAGCTGCCGCCCGCCGTGGCCACTGCCGTGGCCACCGTCCGCGACGAGCTCGCGGCCCGCCCGTTCGCCGCCCCGGAGGCCAACCGGCTCACCGAGCTGGGACTGGGCACCAAGCAGCTCGCCGCCGCCAGCCGGGCCGGCGAGCTGCTCAAGCTCGCCGACGGCATCTACCTCGCCCCCGGGGCCGACGACGATGCCGCTGCGCAGCTGGCCTCACTCGATTCCCCGTTCACGCTCAGCCAGGCCCGCCAAGCACTGGACACCACGCGCCGGGTCGCCGTCCCGCTCATGGAGCACCTCGCCCGGCGCGGCATCACCCGGCGCCACCCCGACGGCACCCACGAGCTGCGCTGACACACCCGGCTCGGTGCCACCGGGCCAGTCGTAGCCTGGCGCCCGTGGGCGTCAGCGCGCGGGCCGAGCACGTCGGGAGCCTGCTGCGCCCGCCTGACCTGCTCGAGGCGCGGGAGGCGCATGCGGCTGGTCGGCTCGACGCGGCGGCGTTCAAGGCCGTCGAGGACCGAGCTGTGGTCGAGGTCCTCGGGCTACAACACGCCGCCGGTTGCCCGGTCGTCACTGACGGGGAGCTACGCCGCGAGTCGTTCCAGAGCGAGTTCACCGCGGCGGTCGACGGTGTTGCCGGTGCGGGCATGGGCGCGTGGCTGTGGGGCGATTGGCACTCCGCCGAGGTGGGCGATCTGCATCGCGAGCGTCCCGCCGAGCTCGCCGTGGTCGAGCCGCTGCGCGCCCGCCGCGGCATGGCCGTCGAGGAGTTCGCGTTCCTGCGCGGGCAGACCGACCGCATCGCGAAGGTCACGCTGCCCAGCCCGAGCCTGTTCGCCAACCTGTGGTCGCCAGAGCGCTCCACCCGCGCCTACCCCACGCTCGAGGGGTTCCTGGCCGACGTGACGGCGATCCTGTGCGCCGAGGTTCGGGAGCTGACCAGGCTCGGTTGCCGCTACATCCAGCTCGACGCCCCGCATTACCCGCTGCTCGTCGACCCCACGTGGCGGGCGTTCTACGAGGCCAGGGCCGGCAGCGCGCAACGGTGGCTCGCCCAGGGCATCGAGCTGGACAACACGGTGATCGCCGCCGGACGGCCCGCGACGTTCGGGTTTCACCTCTGCCGCGGCAACCAGCACAGCCGCTGGCTGGTCTCCGGCGGCTACGACCCCATCGCGGCCACGGTGTTCGGCCGCATCGACGCGGACCGGCTGTTGCTGGAGTACGACGACGAGAGGTCGGGTGGTTTCGAACCGCTGCGAGAGGTGCCCGAGGACACGCAGGTGGTGCTGGGGCTGGTGGGGACGAAGACTCCGCACGACCCGACCGAAGACGAGCTCGCCGAGCGAGTGCGCCAGGCGAGCCGGCTGATCGCACCGGACAGGCTCGCCGTGGGAACCCAGTGCGGATTCGCCACCTCGCTGCTGGGCAACGCGATCAGTCCCGAGGACCAGCACCGCAAGCTGTCGTTGATGGTCGGCGCCGCGAAGCGGGCCTTCGGGTCATCTCGCGGGTCCGCTGCGCAGTGATCGTTCGCTGGACCGATCGTCCTTCGTCGGGCCCGGACGCGAGTGTCGTCGTCGCCGCCGCGGTCGCTGCGGTGTCACGCCACCGCCGGGCGGTCACCGCAAGTGGTCAGGACGCCAGGGTCTCGGCGATCTCGTAGGTGTTCAGCGCCGCACCCTTGCGCAGGTTGTCACCGCAGACGAAGAAGTCCAGCGTGTCGGGGAAGTCCAGCGCCTGCCGGATCCGGCCGATGTAGGTGGGGTCGCCGCCGACCACCCCCGCCGGAGTGGGCCATTGGCCTGCCGCCGGGTCGTCCCGCAGCACGACCGTCTGCTGCCCGTCGAGCACCTCACGCGCCGAGGCGACCGTGACCGGCCCCGAGAACACGGCGTGGATCGCCAGCGCATGGGTGGTCACGACGGGAACCCGCACGCAGGTCACCGAGACCTTGAGGTCCGGGATGCCGAGGATCTTGCGGGACTCGTTGCGGACCTTGAGCTCCTCGGACGACCAGCCATGCTCTTTGACGGATCCGGCCCACGGTACGACGTTGAGCACCAGCGGCGCCGGGAACGGCGACTCGGCCGGCAACCCCGCCGCCTCCAGCGCCTCGGCGATGTCACCGGCCCGGACCCCGACATCCTTGCCCGCGACGGCGCTGAGCTCGGCGTAGAGCCGGTCCACGCCCTGCTGCCCGGCACCGGAGGCGGCCTGGTAACTCGCCACCACCAGCTCGCGGAGCCCGAACTCCCGGTGCAGCGCACCCAGCGCGGCCATCATCGACAGCGTCGTGCAGTTCGGGTTCGCGACGATGCCCTTCGGACGGTCGTGCACCCGGTCGGAGTTGACTTCGGGGACGACCAGCGGGACCCCGGGATCCATCCGGAACGCGCCCGAGTTGTCGACCGCGATCGCGCCGTGCTCGACTGCCACCGGTGCCCACTCCTTGGAGACTTCATCCGGGACGTCGAACATCGCGATGTCCACGCCGTCGAACGCCTCCGGCGCGAGTTCGACGACGGTACGCTCCTGGCCCCGCACGGTGATCTTCTTGCCGGCCGACCGGGCCGAAGCGATCAGCCGGATCTCGCCCCAGGGCACCTCCGACCGCTGGTTGATGATCTCGATCATGACACTGCCGACGGCGCCCGTCGCGCCGACGATCGCCAGCGTGGGTGCGCTCATGCTCATCGTCCCGTTCCTGCGTAGACCACGGCCTGCTCGTCGCCGCCGAGGTCGAAGGCCTCGTGCAGCGCGCGCACCGCGGTGTCGAGCTGCTCCTCACGGATCAACACCGAGATGCGGATCTCCGAGGTGTTGATGATGTCGATGTTGACACCCGCCTCGGCCAGCGCCTCGCAGAAGCCGGCGGTGACGCCGGGATGCGAGCGCATCCCCGCGCCGACCAACGAGACCTTGCCGACGTGGTCGTCGTAGAGCACCTCGGTGAAACCGATGACGTGTCGCACCGCCTGCAGCGCGCCGACCGCGCGCTCCCCGTCGGACTTGGGCAGCGTGAACGTCACGTCGGTGCGTCCGGTGGACAGGTGCGAGATGTTCTGCAGCACCATGTCGATGTTGATCTCGGCGTCGGCCACCGCGCGGAAGATCGCCGCGGCCTTGCCTCGTTCGTCCGGCACGCCGGTGACGGTGATCTTGGCCTCGGACCGGTCATGCGCGACGCCGGTGAGCATGGCCTGTTCCACGGTGAGGTCCTCCACTGATCCGGACACGAGTGTGCCCCGCTGCTGGCTGTAGGACGAGCGCACGTGGATGGCGACGTCGTTGCGCCGGGCGTACTCCACGCAGCGCAGCATCAGCACCTTCGCGCCGCAGGCCGCCATCTCGAGCATCTCCTCGTGCGTGACCGTGTCGAGCTTGCGGGCGTCGGGCACGATCCGCGGGTCGGCGGAGTAGACGCCGTCCACATCGGTGTAGATCTCGCAGACGTCGGCCTTGAGCGCCGCCGCCAGCGCGACCGCCGTGACGTCCGAGCCGCCGCGCCCCAGCGTGGTGATGTCGCGGGTGTCCTGGGCGACACCTTGAAAACCCGCGACCAGCGCCACCGCGCCCTCGTCCAGCGCGTCGCGCACCCGGCTCGGAGTGACGTCGATGATCCGCGCCTTGCCGTGTACCGACGTGGTGATCACACCGGCCTGCGATCCGGTGAACGAGCGGGCGTCGACGCCTCTGGCATGCACGGCCATGGCGACCAGCGCGTTGGAGATCCGCTCCCCGGCGGTGAGCAGCATGTCCAGTTCCCGCTCATGCGGGTCCGGCGAGACCCTGCTGGCGAGGTCGAGCAGCTCGTCGGAGGTGTCCCCCATCGCCGAGACGACCACCACCACCTCGTTGCCGTCGTTGCGGGTCTCCACGATGCGCTCGGCGACCTTGTTGATCCGCTCGGCGTCCTGCACCGACGATCCGCCGTACTTCTGGACGACGAGCGCCACCGAGTGCCTCCCTGTTCGCGTTCCCGGCGTCGCACCGCGGGGCCACACCGGGGCGTTTCGGCGTGTCAGCCTACCGGCGACGGCCGGTCGATGCCCCGTCCCACGTTAGCCTGGACGATCGTGATGCTGCTGGCTCCCGCGCTGGTCTACCTCGTGGTGTGCCAGATTGGGCTCCTCGTGCTCGCTTGGATGGCATCCCGCAACGGGGTCGCGGTCACCTCGTTGCTGGCCTCCTGGGACGGTGAGTGGTTCCTGGCGCTGGCAGGCGGCGGCTATGACGGGGTTTCGCCCGAGTTCGCCGACGCGTTCGGCTGGCGCACCCCCGACACGCCGCTGGCCTTCTTTCCTGGCTATCCCGCCCTTGTCGCCGCCGTGGCCGGGCTACCGGGCGTGACACGACTCGCGGCCGCACTGGGCGTCACGGTCGTCGCCGGGGTGGTGTGCGCCTACGGCCTGGCGCGGCTGGTCCGGGCGCTGCCGTTCGGGTCGCCGGAGCTGCGGCAGGCCGGCGGGCTGGTGCTGGTCGCGCTGTTCGCCGCTTCCCCGATGGGCGTGGTGCTCTCGATGGCCTACTCGGAGGCGTTGTTCTGCGCACTCGCGGCGTGGGCGCTGGTCGGCGTGCTCGAACGCCGCTGGCTGCTCGCCGGGCTCTGCTGCGCCGCGGCGGGACTCGTCCGGCCGACGGCGGCAGCGCTGGTCGTCGCTGTCGGGTTGGCTGCGCTGGTGGCCATACTCGGCTCCCGCGGTCGCGGCTGGCGTCCCTGGGCGGCCTTGGTGCTCGCCCCGGCGGGACTGCTCGGATACCTCGGGTTCGTCGCCTCGCGCACCGGACGCGCCGGCGGCTGGTTCGCGTTGCAGCGACATGGCTGGGACTCGGGGTTCGACGGCGGGGCCTCGACGCTGCGCTTCACCGTCGACGTGCTCGCCACCGCGCCCTCGGTGCTCGAGGTGGTCACGGTCGCGCTGCTGGCCGCTGCGGTGGTGCTGCTGGTGGTCGCCATGCGGAGCTGGTGGCGGTCGGCGGCCTGGCCGCTGCTGGTCTACGCCACGCTGGTGCTCGCCATGGTTCTCGGGTCCGACGGCGTGATGAACTCCAAGGCCCGGCTGCTGCTGCCCGCTTTCGTGCTGCTGATCCCGCCCGCGATCGGGCTGGCACGCCGTCGGCCCGGCACCGCCGTCGCCGTACTGGCCGGGCTCGCCGTCAGCAGCGGCTGGTTCGGCGCGTACTCACTGACAGTCTGGCCCTACGCCATCTGACCGCGGCGGGTCAGCCGAGCAGGCGGATGAGCCGGGAGGCGATCGATCCGACCACGACCCAGAAGATGGCCGCGATCCCGTAGTTGACCAGCACTCTGGTGCGCTCCCCCCCGGGGGTGAACAGATTCTCGAAGCCGAGCGCCAGCGGGTTCGCCCAGGCCCGGACGAACTGGGTGATGCCGTTGTCCGGGTTCGCATCACCCACGGTGAGCACGACGTAGGCGGCCAGGAAGACAGCCGCGACGGTGCAGAGCACCTGCACGATCGTTGCGAGCCACTCGAAGGTCTTGGTGCGGATCTCATGGGCCGAGCTCCGGGTGGGCTCGTGGTCGCTCATACCGCGAGTCTGCCACGACCTCGCTCACAATCCGGCCGCTGACGATCGGAACGGCGCGAGACCAGTAAGATCCCAACATCCGGGAAGAATTTCCCGGGATCGTGGGCAGCCGTTAACGTAGTGATCGTGGCACGCGCTCTCCTGCTTCGCTGCCGCGACGGGGCCTGACGCCGACCGGCCCCCCGTCGCGGAGATCCTGCGCGCAACCGCCGGTCGAAAGACCCCGGTGACGAAGGAAGCAGAGATGACCCCCAAGCCAGACGATGCAGGCCCCGACGCGTTCGCCTCCGGCGGCGCCAGCCGCATCCGCACCCCCGCCCGCCCCGCTCCGGGCCGGCAGCCCGGGTGGAACACCCAGCGCGGCAGTGCCATGCCATATCACCGCTACCGGCCCTTCGCCGAGGCCATCGAGCCGGTGACGCTGCCCGATCGCACGTGGCCCGACCGCACCATCGACCGTGCGCCGATGTGGTGCGCGGTGGACCTGCGCGACGGGAACCAGGCACTGATCGACCCGATGAGCCCCGCCCGCAAGCGCCGCATGTTCGACCTGCTGGTGCGGATGGGCTACAAGGAGATCGAGGTCGGCTTCCCGTCGGCCAGCCAGACCGACTTCGACTTCGTCCGCGAGATCATCACCGGAGGCATCATTCCCGAGGACGTCAGCATCCAGGTGCTGACCCAGGCCCGGCCGGACCTGATCGAGCGCACCTTCGTCGCCGTCGAGGGCGCCCCCAAGGCAATCGTGCACCTGTACAACTCGACGTCGGTCTTACAGCGCAAGGTTGTCTTCCGCACCGACCGCGCCGGGATCACCAGGATCGCCACCGACGCCGCGGAGCTGGTGCGGCAGCTGTCCGAGAAGTACTCCGAGACCGACTTCCGATTCGAGTATTCTCCCGAGTCCTACACCGGTACCGAGCTGGAGTACGCCGCCGAGATCTCCAATGCGGTCACGGCGGTATGGGAGCCCACCACGGAGCGCCCGGCCATCGTGAACCTGCCGGCGACGGTGGAGATGGCTACCCCGAACGTCTACGCGGATTCGATCGAGTTGATGCACCGCAATCTCGAGCGGCGCGATGCGGTGGTGCTGTCGCTGCACCCGCACAACGACCGCGGCACCGCCGTCGCCGCGGCCGAACTGGGGTACCAGGCAGGTGCCGACCGCATCGAGGGCTGCCTGTTCGGCAACGGCGAGCGCACCGGCAACGTCTGCCTGGTCACGCTGGGCATGAACCTGTTCAGCCAGGGCGTCGACCCGCAGATCGACTTCACCGACATCGACGAGATCCGCCGGACCGTGGAGTACGGCAACCAGCTGCCGGTCCCCGAGCGGCACCCCTACGGCGGTGATCTCGTCTACACCGCGTTCTCCGGCAGCCACCAGGATGCGATCAACAAGGGGCTCGCCGCGATGCGGGCTGAGGCCGCCGAGGCCGGTGTCGACGTCGACGACCATCGGTGGGAGGTCCCGTACCTGCCGATCGACCCCAAGGACGTCGGGCGCAGCTACGAGGCCGTGATCCGCGTCAACTCGCAGTCCGGCAAGGGTGGTGTGGCCTACGTGATGAAGGCCGAGCATCAGCTCGACCTGCCACGGCGGCTGCAGATCGAGTTCTCCCGTACGGTCCAGGAGGTCACCGACTCCGACGGTGGCGAGGTCTCCCCCGAGGAGATGTGGGACGTCTTCGCCACGCATTACCTGCAGCGGCAGACGCCGTTGTGGGTGCTGCGGCACCGGCTCACCGATGACGGCGACGGTCGCTACCGCATCGATGCCGCCGTGGAGGTCGAGGGCGAGCAGCACGAGATCGCGGGCTCGGGCAACGGCCCGATCGCGGCCTTCGTGGACGCTGTGGCCGGTGTCGGCTTCGACGTCCGGGTGCTCGACTACTCCGAGCACGCCATGTCGGCGGGCGACGACGCGTCCGCAGCGGCCTATGTCGAGTGCGCCATCGGCGATCAGGTGCTCTGGGGCGTCGGTGTGTCGGGCTCGATCGTGACCGCGTCACTCAACGCCGTGGTCTCTGCCGTCAACCGCGCGATGCGCTGAGCCCCGTCGGCGCAGTGATCCGGCCCGCGGCGATGTCCTCGGCGTAGTGACATGCCACCCGGTGCCCGGGCCGGATCTCGCGCAACGGGGGGCGCTCGGTGTCGCAGCGCGAGGGCTGCCGCCACGGGCAGCGGGTGTGGAACCGGCACCCGGAGGGCGGCGCCGCGGGGGAGGGCAGGTCGCCGGTGAGCAGGATCTGCTCGCGGCGGTCTTCGACCTCCGGGTCGGGAACCGGGATCGCGGACAGCAGCGCGCGAGTGTACGGGTGGCGCGGCTCCGTGTAGAGCGCGTCGGCGTCGGCTTCCTCGACGATCCCGCCCAGGTACATCACCCCGACGCGATCGGCGATGTGGCGCACGACGGCGAGGTCGTGGGCGATGACGAGGTAGGTCAGCCCGAACTGTGCCTGCAGGTCCTCGAGCAGGTTGAGCACCTGCGCCTGCACCGAGACGTCCAGCGCGCTCACCGGCTCGTCGGCGACGATCAGGTCGGGCTCGACGGTCAGCGCGCGGGCGATGCCGATGCGCTGGCGCTGCCCACCGGAGAACTCGTGCGGGTAGCGGCGCAGCGCGTTCGCGGGCAGGCCGACGACGTCGAGCAGCTCGCGCAGCCGTGCCGCGGTCGCCTCGGCGCCCCGATCGAGCTCATGCGCCCGCAGCCCCTCAACCAGCAGTGACTGCACCGACTGCCGCGGATCCAGCGAGGACAGCGGGTCCTGGAACACCATCTGCATCCGGCGGCGCATCCGGCGCAGCGGCTCGCCCGACAGCTGCGCCAGGTCGGTGCCGTCGAAGACGACCCGCCCGGCGGTCGGCTCGGACAGCCGCAGCACCGCCCGGCCGAGCGTCGACTTGCCGCAGCCCGACTCGCCGACCAGCCCGTATGTCTCGCCGCGGCGGATGGCGAGATCCACGCCGTCGACGGCGTAGACGTACCCGACGGTGCGGTCGTGCACGATCCCCCGCTTGATCGGGAAGTGCACCTTCAGGCCGTCGACATCGACGAGCACGTCACTCACGCTCGCACCTCCTGTGGGGCGGGGACCGGGTTGTGGCATCGCAGCAGTCGTTCGTCCGGCCCGAACTCCATCTCCGGCGTCACCGACGTGCAAGCGCCCAGCACGTTCGGGCAGCGCGGCGCGAATGCGCACCCGGACGTCCACGGGATGTTGTCGCTCACCGAGCCGCGGATCGGCGACAACCGCTGCCCGCGCGGCCCGTCGAGTCGCGGGACCGATGCGAGCAGGCCGACCGTGTATGGGTGGTGCGGCGCGGCGAACAGCGGGTGCCGCGGCCCGCGCTCGACGACCCGGCCACCATAGAGCACGTTCACCTCGTCACAGAGGCCGGCGACCACGCCGAGGTCATGGGTGATCATCACCAGCGCGGTGTCGCCAAGGTCGGTGTCGCCAAGGTCGGTGTCGCCGGCGCGGACGAGTTCGGCCAGCAGCGCCAGGATCTGCGCCTGGATGGTGACATCCAGCGCGGTCGTCGGTTCGTCCGCGAGAAGCAGTTTCGGCCGACAGGCGAGCGCCATCGCGATGAGCGCGCGCTGCCGCATCCCGCCGGAGAGCTGGTGCGGGTACTCGTCGAGCCTGCGCCGCGGGTCAGGGATGCCGACCCGGGTGAGCAGGTCGCCCGCCTGCACCATCGCCTTCTTGCGCGGTGTGCGGCGGTGGCGCTCCAGCACCTCGGTGATCTGCAACCCGATCGGCACCACCGGGTTGAGCGACGACAGCGGGTCCTGGAACACCATTCCCAGGTCGCGGCCGCGCCGATCCCGCATGGCCGCAGCGGGCAGGCCCAGCAGCTCGGTGCCGTCGAAGCGCACCGAACCCGACACCCGTACGCCGCGACGCGGCAGCAACCCCATGATCGCCAGCGCGGTCACCGACTTGCCGCACCCCGACTCGCCGACCAGCCCGACCGTCTGGCCCGGATCGACGTCGAAGCTCACCCCGTCGACGGCCACGACGGGCTGCTCGCCCTTGCGGGTGAAGACGACCGACAGGTCGTCGACCTCCAGCAGCGCCATCAGCACCTCCTGTAGGTGGTGAGTGATTTTTGGTGCCATAGCACCAAAAATCACTCACCGGCGGTTCTTGGGGTCGAGGGCGTCGCGCAGCGACTCGCCGACCAGGGTGAAGCCGAGCGCGACGGTGATGATCGCGCCGGCCGGCCAGAACGCCAGCTGCGGGTGGCTGTCGATCACGTCCTGCGCCCTGCCGAGCATCTGGCCCCACTCCGGGACCGAGTCGTCGGCTGCCCCGAGGCCAAGGAACGACAGCGCCGCGGCGTCGATGATCGCGATCGCCAGCACCAGGGTGGACTGCACGACCACCGGGCCCAGCGAGTTGGGCAACATGTGCCGGAACACGATCGCGCGGCGCCGCACCCCCAGCGCCCGCGCGGCGAGCACGTGGTCGGACGCGCGTTGCGCGAGCATCGAGCCGCGCAGCAGCCGCGCGAAGATCGGGATCTGCACGATCGCCACCGCCAGGATGACGGTGAACTGGGTCTGCCGGGCGAACAGCGCGCCGACCGACACCGCGAGCAGCAGCGACGGGATCGACAACATCACGTCGACCAGCCGCATCACCACGGAGTCGACCCAGCCGCCGATCGCGCCGGCCAGGGTGCCGAGCACCAACCCGCCGCCGAGCCCGATCACGGTGGCGAGCACCGCGACGAGCAGGGTCTGCTGCGAGCCGAGCAGCATCCGGGAGTAGAGGTCGCGGCCCTGCTGGTCACCGCCGAGCGGGTGGCCGGGCTGCGCGGGTGGGATCTCGTTGCGGGCCCGCGACACCTGGTCGTCGAGCAACCGCAGCGCCGGGTCGTGCTGCGCCAGCCACGGTGCCAGCAGCGCCATCACCACGAACACCCCGATGATCGCGGCACCGACGAGGAACAGCGGGCTGCGGCGCAGCCGTCGCCACGCCGAGACCGCCAGGCTGACGCCCGCGTCCGGCGCCCCGCCGCCGGCAGCGAGGTCGTCGATGCGCTGCCTGCGCGAGCTCGTGAGCATCCGGCGAGCCACCTCAGGTCCGGACCCGCGGGTCGATCACCGCGTAGGACAGGTCGACGATGAGGTTCACCAGCACATACACCATCGCCGCCGCGATGATCACCACCTGCAGCACGGGGTAGTCGCGGCGCTCGAAGCCGATCGCGAGCGCCTCACCGACACCCTGGAAGGCGAACACCTTCTCGGTGAGCACCGCACCGGAGAGCAACGCCCCGGTCTGCAGCCCGATGATCGTGACGACCGGCAGCATGGCGTTGCGCAGCACGTGGCGGCCCCGGATGACCGTGTCGGTCAGGCCTTTGGAGTAGGCGGTGCGCACGTAGTCCTCGTCGAGCACGTCGAGCACCGCGGCGCGGGTGATCCGGAAGACGACGGCGAACGGGATCGACGACAGCGCCAGCGCGGGCAGCATCAGGTGCTTGAGCGCATCCCAGGAGGCATCCCACTCGCGGGTCAGCAGCCCGTCGAGCACGAAGAACCCGGTGACCCGGGTGGCGTCGATGCCGGCGTTCTGGCGCCCCGACGTCGGCAGCATCCCGAGTTCGACCGCGAAGACGTACTTGAGCAGGAAGGCCAGGAAGAACACCGGGACGGCGACGCCCACCAGCGAGCTCACCACTCCGGCGTTGTCGAGCCAGCCGCCCCGGCGCCGCGCCGCCACGTACCCGAGCGGGATCCCTGCCGCCACCGCGAGCACGATCG
Organism: Pseudonocardiaceae bacterium; assembly: GCA_009377865.1. Classification (GTDB taxonomy): domain Bacteria; phylum Actinomycetota; class Actinomycetes; order Mycobacteriales; family Pseudonocardiaceae; genus WHSY01. The sequence continues at coordinate 97,106 of WHTH01000006.1, forward strand.
CCAGCAGCGACAGCTCGAGGGTGGCGGGGAAGCGCTGCAGGAAGATCGACAGTGCGTCGTCGCCGGGCTGCACGCCGGTCGACACGCCGAAGTCACCGCTGGCGGCACGCCCCAAGAACTGGAAGTACTGCACGTGGACGGGCCGGTCGAGGCCGAGCACGGCTTGCAGCTGCGCCCGCGACTCCGGCGTTGCTCGCTCACCCAGCAGTGCCGAGACCGGCCCACCTGGCAGCGACCGTAGCCACGCGAACAGCAGTACCGACAGCGCAGCCACCACCAGGATCAGCTGGCCGAACCGCCGGACGGTGTAGCGGAGCACTACCGGGTCAGCCGCCGATGCTGACCGTGTCGAACCTCTCCTTGGTGAGCGGACTGGGGACGAGGCCCTCGACATCCTCGCTCACCACGATCGCCGGCGGCGAGTGGGAGATGGGCACGGCGGGCAGGTACTCGGCCTTCAACTTGCGGTTGAGCTCCTCGTACATCGCGGTCCGGCGCTGCTCGTCGGGCTCACTGTCGGCGGCCTGCAGCTCGTCGGACAACTGCTGACCCCAGGGCGAGGCCTGGGTCCAGAACTGGCTGTCGGGGGCACTGAAGAACGTGCCGATGAAGTTGTTCGGGGAGTTCAGATCCCCGGTCCAGCCGAGCAGGAACAGCTCGGCCCTGGCGCTCTCCACGTCGTCGATGTAGCCGCCGTTCCACGGCTTGCTGACGGGATTGACGGTGATGCCGGCCGCTTCCAGGTCCTCGCGCAGCGCGCCGAAGATACTCTGCGGGTCCGGCATGTAGGGCCGAGTGACCTCGGTGGGCCAGTGGAAATCGACCGTCAGGTTCTGCTGGCCCGCCTCGGCGAGCTGCTGCCGGGCGCGCTGCGGGTCGTGCTGATACTCCACCACGTCCTGGGTCCAGCCGTCGACGGTGTCGGGGTAGAAGTTGCGCGCCACCTCTGCGCCGTCGGGCAGTGTGGCGGAGACCAGCGTCTCCCGGTCGATCGCATGGGCCAGCGCCTGGCGCACCCGCAGGTCGGCCAGCGCCGGGTTGTTCTTCTGCGTGATGCCAAGGTAGAGGATGTTGAACGGGTCGCGGATCTGCAGGTTGAACCCGTTGTCACGCAATGTCTGCCAGTCCGCCGGGTTCGGCAGGTCGTAACCGTCGATCTCACCGGCCTCGAGCGCCTGCCGCCGCGCCGTCTCGTCTGGGATCACCTGAAAGATCAGCCGGCTGAGCTCGGCCTGCTCACCCCAGTAGTCGTCGTAACGCGCGAGCTCGACGGAGCCGTTGGCCTCGTCGTAGCCGGCGAACCGGAACGGGCCGGTGCCGGTCGGGTGCTCGCGGGCGTACTCGGAGTAGACGAACCCGTCGCCCTGGGCTCGCACGTCGTTCGCGTTGTACCGCTCGAGCGCCGCGGGGCTTTGCATGTAGAACGAGTCGAGCGCCAGCAGCCCGGGGAACTCGCCGGTGGACCTCGTCAGTTCGATCACTGCAGTGCCGGGGTCCTGCGCGGTGCACGATTCGTAGAGCGACGGGGTCGCGCCGTCGGCGAAACCGCCGAAGCTCTGCGTCCAGTAGTAGGACAGCGCCTGGCTCTGGCCCGCCCCGGTCTGGTTGAACATCCGCTGGAAGTTGGCGCACACCGCGTCGGCGTCGAACGGGGTGCCGTCGTGGAACGTGACCCCCTCCCGCAGGGTGAACGTCCAGGTCAGGCCGTCCTCGCTGGGTTCCCAGCGGGTCGCCAGCTCCGGCTGCAGCTCGGTGCCGCCGGGCTCGATGCCCACCAGGCCCTCGAACATCTGACGGGTGACCCGGAAGGTCTCCCCGTCGGAGGCGTAGAACGGGTCGAACAGATCGGGCGCCCCGGCCGCGCCGAACGTCATGGTGCCGCCGGACTGCGCACCATCCCCCTCGTCACGCTCGGACGCCGCGCAGGCGGTCAGTGACAGCGCCACGGCTGCGGCGGCGCCTGCTGCGGCGAGCCGTCGCAGCCTAGCTGCGGGCAAGCGGGTCATCGCGCACCTCAGCAGTCCCTCGGATCACGGTCTGGTGCCAGACATTAACCCGATCCGGGGTCACTGCGAACCGCGACGAAGTAACGGTGTGGGAACGCTGCCGGTCAGCCGAAGTCGAACTCGCCGATCTTGACGCCGGCGACGAAGTCGGCCCACTCGTCCGCGTCGAAGACGAGCGGGGCACGGCCGGGACCCTTGGTGTCGCGGACCGAGGCACCGCCGCCGGGCAGCGGCGCCACCTCGACACAGGTGCCCTTGCTGCAACGGCTGCTGGTCCGGTAGCGCAGATCGGGCTTGGGAAAAGGGAACATCGACACAACCTCAGGTGAGCAGGGATTCGATCAGTGCCGCCGAGTCGGCCGGTGTGAGTGCCGAGCCGGACAGGGAACGGAAAAGTTTCGTGTAGGCGTCCACGTCCGCGTCCTTCTCGAGGTAGACGTTACCGAGATGGCTCTCGATGTAGACGACGTCGTGGACCGGAGTCTCGGGAAAATCTAGCAGCACGAACGAGCCGGCCACCGCAGGGTGCGCTCCATTGTGGAACGGCATCACCCGGATGTCGATGTTGTCTCGCTCGCCGTCTTCGAGTAGCCGCCGCAGCTGCTGCTGCATCACCCGATCGCCACCCACCCGACGGTGCAGCACCGACTCGTCGATCACCAGGTGCAACGAGAGCCGGTCCGCCGCGGCGTAGAGCCGCTGCTGACGGCGCAGCCGGACCTCGATGACGCGATCGAGCAGGGCAGGGCTGGTGTTGGTCGACAGCACCTGCAGGATTGCGCGGGCGTAGTCCTCGGTCTGCAGCAGGCCGTACACCACGATCGGCTCGAAGGTCTCGATCAACTCCGCATCCGCCTCGAGGGCGACGTAGCGCTCCAGGTGCGCCGCCATGAGCGGGTCGTGCGGATCCTGCACCAGCACATCCGAGTACTGGGTCCACCAGCCCTGGCTCTGCCCTTCGCGCGCCCACCGCATCACCCGCTCGTGGTACTGCGGGTCGTCGACCCCGTAGCGCTGCAGCAGGTCGCGGACGTCCCTGACCTTGGGAATCCCCTTGCCGGTCTCCAGCCGGCTGACCTTGGACACCGAGCACTCCAGGTCGGCGGCCACGTCCTCGATGCGCAGCCGCGCAGCCTCCCGCAACCTGCGCAGCTCGAATCCGAGCCGCCGCCGCGGGATCGACGGGCCGCCCTCAGCCGACATCGCTGCGCTCACAGGCTCGAGCGCGCGGGTACACCACTCGTTGCTCCGTCAGTGTGATTGTCTCATGAAATCGCTCTGTGCAATTGCATTTCTGGCTTGCATGAAGCACTGTAGCACCACGGGGCACGCACCGTCCGCACCGGTTCACAACCGGCGGGTCGCGCGCCCACAGCCCCCGGTCAGGGCGGTACCCCGCCCGGCAGGGACGAGCGGAAGGGGTTCGTCATGATGACCATGTTGCTGGTGGTGGGACTGCTGCTGATCGGTCTCGGAGCCCTGATCGGATCGTCATGGACCGTGCAGGCGCTCGAGGGCCGGTTCCGCCACCACGCTGCCGAGCGGCGCCGGCTCAACGAAGAGTGGAGCGCGGTCCGCGCCTACCGTGCGCAGCAGCGTCGCTGCGTCGACTGCGAGGACGAGCTGGACCTCTACCGCCGGCCCGCGCTGGTGACCGGAGCGCTCGACGACGACTGACGCGGCCGGCTGCTGACCCCGTCATCGCGCGATGTCGGGGGCGGGACGGGTACCGTCACCAACCGGAGCGGAGCAGGTCCGCGCACTTCTCGCCGATCGCCATCGTCGTGATGCAGGGGTTGACGGCGACGAGAAACGGCATCACCGAGCCGTCGGCCACCCGCAGCCCGTCGATATCCTTGACCCGCAGCCGCGCGTCCAGCGGCGCCATCGGCCCGTTGCCCATCGGGATCGTGCACGACGGGTGGTAGACGGTGTTGTGGGTGGCCTTGATGAAGTCGATCAGCTCGTCGTCGGACCGGGCGTCCGGACCGGGAGCGAGCTCGGCCCCCGCCCAGCCCGCCATCGCCGGCTGACCGACGATCTCGCGGGCCAGCCGCACCCCAGCCAGCATCACCCGCAGGTCGTGCTCGTCGGTGAAGTAGCGGGGATCGACCCGGGGCTTGTCCCGGAAGTCGCGGGTGCGCAGCCGTACCGTGCCCCGCGAACGGCTGCGGGTCACGTTCGGCGTGAGGCAGAACCCGTTCTCGGTGGTCGGGTACCCGTAGCGCGCGGTGTTGAGATCGAACGGGACGCCGCCGTAGTGAAACATCAGGTCCGGCCGATCGAGGCCGTCCGAGGTGGCGGCGAAGATCCCGATCTCCCACCACTGGGTGGACTGCAACGGCATCGGCGCCAGCGCGTCCCAGGCGACGATCCCCTCCGGGTGGTCCTGCAGGTTCTGCCCCACGCCCGGCGCGTCGAGCAGCACGTCGACGCCGACGTCCGCGAGGTGTGCCTCGGGGCCGATCCCGGAGAGCATCAGCAGCTTCGGGCTGTCGATGGCGCCGCAGCTGACCACCACCTCGTGCCGGGCGGTGACCCCGATGGTGTGGATCAGATCCGGCGCGAGGTAGTCGACCCCGGTACAGCGCCGCCCCTCGAACCGCAGCTGCTCGGCCCGCGCTCCCGTGCGCAGCTCGAGGTTGGGCCGGTCGAGCACCGGGTGCAGGTAGGACACCGACGCCGAGGCGCGCACCCCGTCCTCGCGAGCGTTGATCTGGAACCAGTTCGCGCCCCGGGTCACCGTCGTCCCGGAGTTGAACTCGACGGTCGGGATGCCCGCCTGCGCGCAGGCCTGCAGCAGAGCCGTGCCGCAGGGGTCGACCGGCGGTACCGAGCGGATGCGGACCGGGCCGTTGCGGCCGTGGTGCGCGCCCGGGCGGTCGTTGCTCTCCAGCCGTGTGTAGAGCGGGAAGATATCCGCCGCGCTCCAGCCGTCACAGCCCCGGGTGACCCATTCGTCGAAGTCCTCGGCCGGGGCCCAGAACGCGATCGCCGAGTTGTGCGACGAGCAGCCGCCGAGCACCCGCGCGCGGGCGTGGCGCAGGTAGGAGTTGCCGTGCGGCTGCGGCTCGACCGGGTAGTCCCAGTCGTAGCCCGACTCCAGCAGGTGCATCCAGCGGTCCAGCTGTAACACCGCCGAGTCGTCCACATCGGACGGGCCGGCCTCGAGCAGGCACACCGACACGGCCGGGTCCTCGGACAGCCGGGCGGCGACCACCGATCCCGCGGTGCCACCGCCGACGACGACGTAGTCGAAGCTGTCCATGGTCAGACCTCAACGTCCGAACCAGCGCGCCGGGGCCGGATCGAGGTTCTGGTAGATGTGCTTGGCCTCGCGGTACTCGTCCAGTCCGGACGGACCCAGCTCGCGACCCACCCCGGACTGACCGAACCCGCCCCACTCCGCCTGCGGCAGGTAGGGGCCGAAGTCGTTGATCCACACCGTGCCGTGGCGCAACCGTGCGGCGACCCGTTGCGCCCTGCCGGCGTCGCTCGTCCAGACCCCACCGGCGAGCCCGTAGCGCGTGTCGTTGGCGATGCGCACCGCGTCCGCCTCGTCGGTGAAGGTCTCGACGGTCAGCACCGGGCCGAACGACTCGTCGTGCACGACGGTCATGTCCTGGGTGCAGCCGTCGAGCACTGTCGGCAGGTAGAAGAAGCCGCCGGCCAACGCGGGATCGTCCGGCCGTGCGCCGCCGCAGCGCAGCACCGCGCCCTCGGCGCGCCCGTCGGCGACGTAGCTCTCGACCTTGTCCCGGTGCGCGGCCGAGATCAGTGGTCCGGTCTCGGCGTCCGGATCGAACGGCCCGCCGAGCCGGATACGGCGGGCGCGGCGCACCACCTCGTCGACGACCTCGTCGTGGATCTCGCGCTGCACGATCAGGCGGGTGCCTGCCGAGCAGACCTGCCCCGAGTCGAGGAACACCGCGGTGAGCGCATAGTCGGTGGCGGTTTCCAGGTCGGCGTCGGCGAAGATCACGTTGGGATTCTTGCCGCCGAGTTCCAGCGCGACCTTCTTGACCGTGCCCGCCGCCGCGGCCATGATCCGCCGTCCGGTGACCAGCCCGCCGGTGAACGACACCAGGTCGACGTCGGGATGCTCCGACAGCGGCGCGCCTGCCTCGGCTCCCGGACCGAGCACGAGGTTCGCCACACCACCCGGCAGCCCCGCCTCGGTCAGTGCCTGCATCAGCAGGATCGCGGTCGACGGGGTGAGCTCGCTGGGCTTGAGCACGAACGTGTTGCCCGCGGCCAGCGCGGGCGCGACCTTCCACGACGTCTGCAGCAGCGGGAAGTTCCACGGCGTGATCAGCCCGCACACGCCGACCGGCTCGTGGACCACCCTGCTGATGGCGCCCGGGACGTCGATCACCCGGCCCCCGTCCGCGCCCGCGATCCCCGCGAAATAGCGGAACGCCGCTGTCACGTCGTCGACGTCGATCTCGCTTTCCACCAGCCGCTTGCCGGTGTCGAGCGACTCCGCGCGGGCGAAGCCGGCGCGGTCGCGCTGCAGGATGTCGGCCACCCGGCCCAGCAGCACAGCGCGCTCGGCCGGCGGCGTCGCCCGCCACTGCCCGACGTCGAACGCGGCGCGCGCCGCGTCGATGGCAGCCTCCGCGTCGGCGCGGCCACCCTCGTCGACGGTGCGCACCAGCTCGCCGTCCGCCGGGCACCGGATCTCCCGGGTGCCGCCGGCACGCGCGCCAGTCCACTGACCACCGATGAACAGCTCCGCCACGGCTCACCTCCTTGGAGGCCGGTGTGGAGACAATCACCCCGTAGCGCAGTCCTCGTCGGTGTCGGCGAGCGCACTGCGAGCCGCGCGCAGCGCCTCCTCGCCGTGGATGAGGAGGGTGTGTAATCCGGGTTCGGTGGTGACCAGGTCGAACCCGTCGCGGCCTCCGATGGAGAACTCGACCAACCCGTCAGGAAACACATGATAGTCGATGTCAGTGCTATCGCCGATCTTGACCCATGCGGAGACCTCCACGCCCGAATTGCTGATCATTGGCCCGCTCCGTTCGTGCGTCGGTCGCCACGCCAGCGCATGGCGATGGTGGACGGCCGCGTCGCGGCCTCGCCCGCGACCGGCTCGACGGTGC
>WHTH01000058.1 GCA_009377865.1 Pseudonocardiaceae bacterium
GATTTACCTGCATACCGGAAACGCCCCGGCGATCGGGTTGGCGGAGTTCACCAAGGACAGCGACCTCGCTCTCGATCCCCGCGCACTCGCTTCCGAACCCCTCCTGGACGAGGCGATGACTTCGGCCGGCTTTCGTCGTGAGCTCACGAAACCGCAGCCGGGCTCCTGGCTCAACTCGGACGGCGTTCCCGTTGACCTCATGGTCCCCGAATCCCTAGCCGGCGGACCGAACACGCGCGGGGCGCGCATACCGCCCCACTCGAAGCATGCCGCTCGCCGTGCTCGAGGGTTGGAGGCGACCGTTGTCGATCACATCTCGCGGCCGGTCCGAGCGCTCGCTGAGGACGACGATCGTGCCTACACAGTCAAGGTTGCCGGCCCCGCCGCCCTCCTGGTCGCCAAGCTGCACAAGCTCGGCGAACGTCAGAAACGCGACCCGGGTCGCCTTCTCGACAAGGACGCGCACGACCTCTACCGCCTTCTCGTAGCCGTACCCACGGAGGCTTTGGCCAGCAAGCTCCGCCACCTGCGCCAGGACGAGCTGGCAGGAGCCGCGACGCAGCAAGCCCTTCACTTCCTGGACGACCTCTTCGCCGCAGGAGCGGACTCCCTCGGCTGCGTGATGGCTGGCCGTGCCGAAGAGGGTATCGGCGAGCCGGACATGGTCGCGGCATCCGCCGCTGCCCTGGCTGACGAGCTACTGGGTGCTACCGGGTGCTACCGGGCGGGCGGCGACGTGAGCGAGACATCCAGCGACTCCTGGCGTTGAGATAGCCAGCCACTACTGGCCGTCGCTGAGCACCCAGATCCGCTTCAGGGTAGCTGCGCTCGGATCTCCTCGGGAAGGCGGTCGTAGCTGCGTAGGACCGCGTCGACGACATCGGTAGCTTCCCACACGCGGACGCGCAGATGCTGGTGACGCAACGTGTCTCTCCCCTGCCTCGTGAGACCGCCCCACGCAACGAGAGCCCTTGGTCAGCACCATAGGTGCTCATCACGCCTTGAAGCTGCGCCACGACGGGCGCGCCGATCTGGCTGCCGCTCTTGACCTGGACGAGGACGCGCGGCGTGTCCAGGCCGAGTGGCCCCTTCCGGCCGAGATGTCGATACCGCCATCGGGCCCTGGAGGGGATACAAGGCACTCGAAGCCGTCGACTTCGAGTACGGCGGCGACAAGGTTCGCGAGGTCGTGGCCAGCGAAGTCCTCTTGGATCCGCGCCATGATCTGATCGGTGGCCGCTTGGGCGTAGTCGGTGGCGACCTCGGGCTCGTCCACTTCGGAGTTTTCAGCGAGACCTTCGGGTACCGCTGCTCCCGTGCCGGAGGTCGCCTTCGAAGCCACCGCACCAGGATCGGTGCCGTGGTTCAGCAGGTGTTCGAGGCGGGCGACCACGTTGTTCTTGCTCGGGGCGAAGACGAAGCTGAAGCGTCGCGGTGATCTGCCAGACGGCGCCGGGCGCGGCTGTACCGGTGGATCTGGGCGTCAGGTCGCGTTGCGCTCGCTGGCCTCGCGGTACTCGCGGTGCAGCGCGCTGTCGACCGCCGGCACGCCGTCGAACTCCTGACCGCTTCGCAGCAACTCCCGCCATTGTTCGGAGTCCCAGTCGGCCGGGGCCGAGGTCGCCATGAACTCCTCCACCACAGCGACGAACCGCTGCGGGTCGGCGTGGAACGGAAAGTGCCCGGCATCGTCGAAGATCACCAGTCGGCTGCCGGGCATGGCCTCACGAGCCGTCCAGGCGTGTGGCAGCAGCAGCACCGGATCCCGCGCCCCCCACACCAGCTGGGTCGGGATGCCGCGCGCCAGGTAGCAGCGATCCAGCATGGTGACCAGCTGCCCGCGATGGTCCACCACGGCTCGTAGGGTGCGCAGGAACGCGCTGCGCGCCGTGCTGTCGCGCAGCGTGTCGAACATGCGCAGCAGGTCGTCGGCGTCGGTCCCGAGACCTGAGCCGGTCCACCGCAGCGCCTCCACCAAGAGCTGTGCCTGCCATCGCATGCCGGGTACGTTCAGCAGTGACAGCACGGCGTCGGCCCCGGGCAGCGAAGCCAGCCGCAGGGCGGGATGCACCTCCCGCCCGAGGCCGCCGCTCGAGACGAGCACCAGCCGGTCGGTGCGGTCGGGGAACTGGTAGGCGAACTGCATCGCCACCCCGCCGCCCAGCGAGTGCCCCACCACCGTCACCCGGTCCACACCCAGCACTCCGAGCAGGTCGCGCATGCCGTTGGCGTAGGCGGCCACCGTGTAGTCGGCCCGCGGCCGGGCCGAGGCACCATGCCCGAGCAGGTCGGGCGCGATCACCAGGTGCCGGCGGCTCAGCGGGCCGATCACATCCTGCCAGGTGACGGAGCTGTCCCCGATGCCGTGGATCAATAGCAGCGGCGGACCCTCGCCGGCGATCCGGAAGGCTCTTCGGTAGCCGTGCACGGTGCGGAACTGCAGTGCGCCGGACACCTCATCCGCGTCGGGCACCGAGCGCAGCGCGCGGTGATCGACCACGAAACCTCCCCGATCGGCACTGCTGCAGTGCTCACGACCGTGACGGACGCGGCATCGCCTCCGGTTACCCGGACGTTACGGTCCGGGAAATCCTCCTCACGCTGATCTCGAACAGGTGTCATCTGTCCGGGGGCAGATGCAGATCTCACCCGCATTCTTATCACTGTTCGCTCGGAATTCCCAGATCGGCAAGGACGACGTACGTAACTCTGTCAGATGACGCTCACCGTCGCTGGCTACTGAAAGAGCACGCCGAGCCGTTGCCGGGAGTTGCCGATGGACGCGGATCAGCCACGTGTGACCCCCCGTCAACAGTTCGCGCTGGGAGGCGGTGCCGCGGTCGCCTTGTCCGTGCCATCGGCGGCGTGGGCGGCGCCCGGACCCGGCGGGCGGCTACCCGACGGGGTGTTCGGCCTCGGCGTCGGATCCGGTGATCCGCTGCCCGACGGGGTGGTGCTGTGGACCAGGCTGGCACCTGAACCGCTCGCCGACGACGGGCTGGCGGGCATGCCGGACCGTGAGGTACCGGTGCAGTGGCAGGTCGCCACCGACGAGCGGTTCCGCCGGGTGGTGGCCGAGGGGACAGAGCTGGCCCGCCCGGACGGGGCGCACTCGGTGCACCCCGAGGTGACAGGCCTGCAACCGGGCGCCGAGTACTTCTACCGGTTCCGCGCGGGGCGTGAACTCAGCCCGGTCGGCCGCACCAAGACCGCACCGGCACCGGGGGCCCGACTGGACCGGTTCGTTCGCATTCGCCAGCTGCCAGAACTACCCGAGCGGCTACTACAACGCCTACGCCAACATGGTCGACGAGGACCTGGACCTGGTGGCCTTCCTCGGCGACTACATCTACGAGGGTGGCCTGCAGGGCGACCTGGGGCGCGAACACGCACCGGCCAGGGAGGTCCTGTCGCTGGCCGACTACCGGGTCCGGCTGGCGCAGTACAAGACCGACCCCGACCTGCAGGCCGCGCACGCAGCCTTCCCGTGGGCCGTGACCTTCGACGACCACGAGGTGGACAACAACTGGGCCGACGACATCTCGCAGGACAACGACGATCCGCAAGAGTTCCTGCGCCGCCGGGCCCGGGCGTTTCAGGCCTACTACGAGCACATGCCGCTACGCCGGGCACAACGGCCACGCGGGCCGGACGTCCAGATGTACCGCCGCCTGACATTCGGTGACCTCCTCGACTGCTACCTGTTCGACACCCGGCAGTACCGCAGCGACCAGGTCGGCGACGACCGGCGCGACGAACCGGACCGCACCATGCTCGGCGACGAGCAGGAGGCCTGGCTGCGCGACGCGGTGGCCGGCCCGACAGCCCGCTGGAACGCGCTGACCCAGCAGGTGTTCTTCTCGCAGCGCGACTTCCTCGCCGGGCCGGACACCAACTACAGCAACGACGCCTGGGACGGCTACCTCGTCGAGCGCAACAGCCTCCGCGACCACCTCACCGCGGCCGGAACCTCCAACCCGACGGTGCTCACCGGCGACGTGCACGCCAACTACGCCTGCGACGTCAAGGCCGACTTCAACGACCCCTCCTCGGCCACCGTTGCCACCGAGCTGGTCGGGACGTCGATCAGCACCGGGGGCGACGGGCAGGACCAGGGGCCCAACGACCCGGTCCAGCTCGCCGAGAACCTTCACATCAAGTTCATCAACCGCAACCGGGGCTACGTGCGCAACGTCGTCACGCGCGGCGAGTGGACCGCCGACTTCCGCGTCGTCGACTTCGTGACCCGCCGTGGCGCGCCTGCCCGAACCCGTGCGACATACGTGATCGAGAACGGCCGACCGGGCGCGCAACCCGCGTGACTGCACGCCGCGCCCCAGGAGGTTCGATGCACCGCCGCTGCCATCCCGACCGTCGCACCCGCGTCGCCCTCGTGCTGGCTCTCGCCCTGGCGGCACCGGTGGCGATCACCGGGTCGGCCCAGGCCGCACCGTCGGCCACCATCTGCGCGATCCAGGGCAGCGGTGCCGAGTCACCGATGGCCGGCCTGGATGTGACGACCGCGGGAATCGTGACCGCCGGCGACAGCGGCGACCTCGTCTACGACCGGGTGCCGCTGGCCGTCGACGTCACGCCGGTGGATTCCCCGCAGGGCGCCCGGACCACGGTGGTGTCCAACCACTTCAAGTCCAAGTTCGGCGGCACCCCGGACAACGACTTCTTCGAGGACTGCCGCGTCGGGCAGGCACAGGTGTTGCGCGGCAACGTCGACGAGCTGCCCCGCGTCGCGCTGCTCGGCGACTTCAACGCCTTCCGTGACTCGCCGACGCTGGCCGCGCTGACCGAGGGCGGCTACGCCAACACCGTCGACCGGATCCCGGCCGACCGGCGGCTGAGCTACGTGTTCCAGGCGGGGCGCAGTTCCTCGACCACATCGTCGTCTCCCCGCCCTGACCCAGCAGGTCGAGGCGGTCGACTCCAGCAAGCTCGCCACCGACGTCCCGATCCCCCGGTTCGAGGACGATCCCGACACCGGACTCGCCACCAGCGACCACGACCCGCTGGTCAGCTACCTGCGATTGCCGGGCGACCGGCAGTGAGAACGGAAAGCATGTCGACGCGCGGCTGCTGACAGCGGCGCGCCGTTCGATCTCGCCAGCTCCGGTGACCCGCGCAGCTACGACGACCTGAGCACCCGCGAGGGGCTCGAAGAGATCGCCGGCTACGCCGACGCGATCGGGCCGGACAAGAACCGCATCGTGCCCCGCGACGAGTCGGAAAACCTGCAGCAGCCGACCGACCTCGTCGACGACGCCCACGAGGAGGGCCTGGTCGTGCACCCCTACGCCTTCCGCAACGAGAACGAGTTCCTGCCCACCGACTTCCGCGAGGGTGACAACCCTGCCGCCTTTCCTCGCGCCGGCGTTCACCCGGAGATGAGCCCGGCGCTCGCGCGCATCCTGTCATCGGCGCGCGCGAAACGACGCGCGCGTGGCGAGAAGTCGCGCGCGACGTGCTGGCCGCCCAGCCGGCCGCCGAGCCGCTCATCGCGCCCGGGCACTTCGCGTTCGAGGTCATGTCCGGACTCCGGGCCGCCGCCAACCGGCCCAACCACCCCTTCCAGATCGAGGACCTGGCGCGAGCCCTCCGGGACGCCGAGTCCCTCGAAATCGTCATCGAGGCGACACCGTGGACCGACGTGCACCGGGCGTCGACCCTCGCGGACGGGTCGCTCCGCTACGCCGACGCGATCTACGTCGCGACCACCGAGCGGTACGCAACCACACTGCTCACTGCCGACGCTCAGATCGAACGGTCCGGCGCACCGATCCGGTGCAAGATCATTACGGTCGGCACGGCCGAGGACAGCTCACACGCCCACCACGCCTGACACGCCGGGAGCGGGTCACATGGCGCGGTAGTCACGTGGGGCATAACGCGGGCCGAACCGGGGCCGGCGCACCCCGCTGGCCTCGACGTATCGCACCGCGCGGTGGCGCTGCGGAGCGTAGGGCTCGAGCACCTCGAGCATGCCGCCGTCGTCGAGTGTGCGACCCAGCAGCGCCCAGCCGACCATCGACGGGATATGGAAGTCGCCGATGCTGACCGCGTCCGGATCGCCCCAAGCCCGCTGCGCGATCTCGGCGGCCGTCCAGACACCGATGCCGGGAATCTTGCGCAGCAGCGTCCGCCCCGGCTCGCCGCCCAGCTCAACGGCTCGCTCCAGCCGGTGCGCCACCGACGCCGCGGCCAGCAGCGCGCGGCGCCGGGAGCGGTCGACGCCGGCACGGTGCCACTCCCAGTCGGGGATCGCCCGCACCGCGGCCGGAGTCGGCGGCACCCGCAGTCGCTGCGGTGCCGGGCCCGGGGCCGGCGTGCCGAACCGGTAGCACAGCTCGCGCCAGGAGCGCCGAGCTTCGATGCCGGTGACCTTCTGCTCCAGCACGGCCGGCACCAGCACGTCCCACACCCGGCGCGACGAGCCCAACCGCAGCCCGGGCATCCGGCGGCGCGCCCGCGCCAGCAGCGGGTGATGCGCCACGAACCCCGAGTCGTCGTCAGCGGCGCCGAGCAAGGCGGGCAGGCCGTCGAGCGTCCACGCCGCCCCGGGGCCCCAGCAGCCGGCGTGCACGGTGCCGTCATCAGCGCGCCGCAGTGCGATGGTGGCAGGGCCGTCGGGGGTGGTTCCGGCACGCCATACCGAGCCCTCGTCGTCGACCGTCAGCGCCGGATCGCCGCGGCCGCGTCGCAGCGGCGCCAGCACCGCCCGCATGTCGAGCGGGAAGCCGGGCCGCCACGACCTCTCGTGAGTGGTTTCGCTGGTCATGGCTCGCACAACCACTCACGACGAGAAGCGGACGCCGCCGTCGGGCAGCACCACCTCGGGCCAGATGCGCACCCCGTCGCGCAACTCGCAGCGGGCACCGACGACCGCCCCCTCCCCGATCACCGCATCGCTGAGGACCGTCCCGTCGCCGATCCGGGCACCGGCAGCCACCACGGACCGCGTCAGCACCGCATCGGCACCGACCCTGACCCCGTCCATCAGCAGCGAGCCCGTCAGCCGTGCACCCGCCTCGATCACGCATCCCGCGCCGATCGCGCAACCGCCGGCGAGCACGGCCGCCGGGTCGACCCGCGCGCCGGGGTCGACCAGCGCCTCGCCGGGCGAGCCGGGCAGCGCAGCCGACGGCGCGATACCCCGCACAAGATCCGCCGAACCGGCGACCAGCGCCGCAGGCGTACCAAGGTCCAGCCAGTACGAGCCGTCCACATGGGACTGCAATCGGGCGCCGGCAGTGAGCAGCCCTGGGAAGGTCTCGCGTTCCACCGACACCGGGCGCCCGGCCGGGATCGAGCAGATCACCTCGCGGCGAAACACGTAGCACCCGGCGTTGATCAGATCGGTGGGTGGGTCGTCGCTCTTCTCCAGAAACGCCAGCACCCGCCCGGCGGAGTCGGTGGGCACGCAGCCGAACGCACGCGGGTCGGCCACCCGCACCAGCTGCAGGGTGACCTCGGCGGCCGCGTCGCGATGGGTGCGCAGCACGGCCGCGAGGTCGACACCGGACAGCACGTCACCGTTGAACACCAGCACGTCGGGCTCCGACAACACCTCCGCCACGTTGCGAATGCCGCCACCGGTGCCCAGCGGCTCGTCCTCGGTCACGTAGTCCAGTTGCAGGCCCAGGCAGCGACCGTCCCCGAAGTGCTCGGCAAACACCTCGGCCCGGTACGAGGTACCCAGCACGACGTGGCGGACACCGGCCGCCCGGATCCGCGACAGCAGGTGGGCCAGCACCGGAATGCCCGCTGCCGGCAGCATCGGCTTGGGCACCGACAACGTCAGCGGTCGCAACCGGCTGCCCATCCCGCCGACGAGCACCACAGCCTCGACGCCGTCGAGGTCGGCCGTCATGGGCGTTTCCTCCTCGCGACTGCGCGGTCGTGTTCAGCGGGGCGAGCGGTGCCGGACCACCGCCGAGCGAACGGCCAGCCCGGCACGCAACGCCAGCCGCAACGGCGCCCGCAGCCGGCCGCGGTTGCGGTCGGCGAGAAAACGGTAGGTGCTGGCGTGATGCTCGGCCAGCATCCGCTCCGATGCTTGACTCGTGGCGTGCCCGCCGAGGTGGACGACCTCGGCGGTGGGCACGTAGACCGACAACCAGCCGGCCCTGCCCAGCCGATCGCCGAGGTCGACGTCCTCGAAGTACATGAAGTAGCGGGGATCGAACCCGTCAACGCTCTCGAACGCCAGCCGGCGCAGCAGCAGGCACGACCCGGACAGCCACTCGGCACACCGCTCACCGATCGCGGCGTCGGACTGCCGGTAGCTGCGGCTGGCCGGGTTGGCCGGCCACAGCTGGCCGAGCAGCGCATGCCCGACGCCGCGGACCAACGACGGCAGCAGCCGCGCCGACGGGTACACCGCGCCCGTAGGCTCCCTGATCAGCGGGCCCAGCGCCGCGGCACGGGGCCAGCGCTGCGCGGCTGCCAGCAGCTCGTCGAGCGCGCCCGGCTGCCACTCGATGTCCGGGTTGGCCACCACCACCCAGCCGACCTCCGGCCCGAGTTCGGTGATCGCCCGGTTGGCCGCGGTGCCGTACCCGACGTTCTCCCCGATCCGCAGCAGCCGCACGCCGTCGCGCTCTGCGGCCTGCTCCGGTGCCCCGTCGACCGACCCGTTGTCGGCGAGCACGACGCGCAGCGGCCGGGTGGTCGCCTTGGCCAGCGAGTCCACAAACGTCTCCAGCGTCTCGCCGGGCGAGTAGGTCACCGCGACCACGGCGAGTTCGTCGCCGTACTGCGGCAACGGCGGCGGGACGGTCACGGCGGCCGATTCTGCCTGCTCAGCGCTCGTGAGTGTTCCGCGGGGCCAGGGCACCCGCCAAACGCTCACGGGGCGTCAGCCCTTGACGGCGCCCTGGGTGAAGCCGGAGATGAAGCGGGCGAGCAGCAGGTTGAACAGCAACGCGATGGGTACGGCGATCAGCACTCCCGCCGCCTGCAGCGACTGCCAGAAGAAGACGTCACCGCGGATCAGCTCGGTGGGCACCCCGGTGCTGACCACCTTCTCGGAGCTGGGCGACACGAACGCCAGCGCGTAGATGAACTCGCTGGCCACCAGAGTGAACGCGAACACGACGATCGCCACGACACCGGGGAACAGCAGCGGCACCACGGTGCGGGTGAATGCGCCGAGCCGGCTGTAGCCGTCGACCATCGCCTGCTCCTCGATATCGCGCGGCAGCGCCTTGAGGAACCCGATCAGCAGCCAGGTCGACACCGGGATCGTGATGGTCGGGTAGATGAGCACCAGCGACCACGTCGAGTCCTGCAGCCCGGTGGCGACCACGAGCCGCGACAGCGACAGGAACAGCAGGGTCGGCGGCACCAGGTACACGAAGAAGATGGCAATGCCCATCGGTCCCGCCCACGGCCGGTCGAGCCGGGTCAGCGCGTAGGCTGCGGGCACGGCCAGCGCCAGCGTGATCGCCACCACCAGCAGTCCGACCCACATCGTGTTCCACACGAAGGTCGCAAACGCGGTATCGGTGAACAGGAACACCACGTGGTCGAGCGTCGCCGGCTCGTTGAAGACGAACGGGTTGTTGCTCGCGTCGTACAAGTCGGCGTTGAGCTTGAGTGCGGTGATGGCGCCGTAGCCGAACGGCCCAGCGCACACCAGCGCGGCCAGCACCGCCGCGGTATAGAGGGCGGTCCGCGACAGCAGGTGCCGGCGGCGGTAGTGCCGTCGCAGCCGGGTCGCCTGCGCGGGGTCGACAACCGCCGTGCTCACGGTCAGAACACCTCGATCTTGCGCACCGCGCGCAGGATGAGCACCGCGGCCGCCAGCAGGAGCGGGAACAGGAACAGCGCGATCGCCGCGCCCTGGCCGATGTCGCCGCCCTCGATGCCGACGATGAACGCCCAGCTCGACAGCACCTGGGTGGAGTTGGTCGGCCCACCGCGGGTGAGGATGTAGACGACGGCCATGTCGGTGAAGGTGAAGATCGCGCCGAACAGTGCGGCGACGGCGATCAGCGGCATGGTCAGCGGGATGGTCACCTCGAACATCCGGCGCCAGAAGCCGACGCCGTCCACCTTCGCCGCGTCCTGCACGTCGGTCGGGATGCCCAGCAGCCCGACCATCATGATCACCGCCGCGAGCGGGACGAGGCGCCACACGTGAACAGCGATCACCGAGGCGGTGGCGAGCTCGGGTCTGCCGAGGAAGTACAGGTGGTTCTCGATGAGCCCGAGGTTGCGCAGCACCCAGTCGATCGGGCTGTACACCGAGTCGTAGAGCCACAGCCAGGCGACCGTCGACAGTGCCACCGGGGTGGTCCACGGCAGCAGCACGAGGAACCGGACCACCCACTTGCCGTGGAAGTCCGCGACCAGGATGTTGGCCAGTACCTTGCCCAGCACGATGATCAGCGCCATCGACACGGCGGTGAACACGAACGTGTTGCCCAGTGCCTTCCAGAACACCGGGTCTTCGAAGATGCGCGCGAAGTTGCGCAGTCCGACCCAGTCGTAGGACGGGTCGCCCGCGGTGACGTCGCTGAACGCGAATGCGACGGCGAGGCCGAACGGGACGGCGACGACGAGCACGATGTAGACGACGGCGGGCAGCAGCATCGCCCACGCCAGAAAGCCCTCCCGGTCCGCGAGCTGTCGCAACGGCGAGCCCTGGGGGGCCGTCGCCCGGCTACTCACGCGCCGACCGCCACCGGGTCGGTGCGCAGTCCGCTGCTCGCGTCGAAGAAGCACAGCCGCCGGGTGGCGACGGCGAACTCGTGCGTCTGCCCGCCGGCCAGCGGCGTCGTGACCGTGGCGGGCAACCGCGCCACCACCCGGGTCTGCTCGCCGAGCCGGGAGACGCTGCCGTAGGCGTGCCGGTCGCCGGACAGGTACTCGATGCGCTCGACCTCGAAGGGCACGGTGATCCGCGCGCCCGACACGTACTCCGGCGGCAGCAGGTGCTCCGGCCGGAAGCCCACGAAGACGCCGTCGCGTGGCACGAGGTTCATCGGCGGGGAGCCGATGAAGGTCGCGACGAAGGTGTCGGCCGGGTCGTCGTACACCTCGGCCGGTGGACCGAGCTGGCGCACCGTGCCAGCGTCCATCACCGCGATCCGGTCACCGAGCCCCATGGCCTCGGCCTGGTCGTGGGTGACGTAGACGGTCGTGGTGCCGACCCGCTGCTGGAAGCGCCGCAGCTCGTCGCGCGCGGTGGCCCGCAGCTTGGCGTCCAGGTTGGACAGTGGCTCGTCGAGCAGGAACACCTGCGGATCGCGCACCAGCGCCCTGGCCAGTGCCACCCGCTGACGCTCGCCGCCCGAGAGCTGTCTGGGCTTGCGGTCGAGCAGGTGCGAGATGCCGAGCAACTCGGCAGACCATTCAGCCTTGCTCCGCCGCTGCGCTTTGTCGGGCCGCTGCCCGTTGTCGAGCCGTTGGGCCTTGAGCGGGAAGACGATGTTGCCCAGCACCGTCTTATGCGGGTAGAGCGCGTAGCTCTGGAACACCATGGCGATCTTGCGCACCCTCGGCGGCAGCCCGTTGACCACCGAACCGCCGATGAGGACCTCGCCGGCGCTGGGCTGCTCGAGACCCGCGATGATGCGCAGCAGCGTGGTCTTGCCGCAGCCCGACGGCCCGAGCAGCACCAGGTACTCGCCCTCGCCGGTGGCGAGATCGACGCCGTTGATAGCGTGCACCCGCCCCCGGTCGAAGGACTTGTGCAGGTCCCGGACCTCGACCGCGACGGTCACCGCGAGTCCTCCGCTGCCGGCCTCCCCGTCATGCGCCGCCCACGAGGCCGCGCTGGCGCCACTTGTCGAAGATCGGCCTGATCTGGGCCTCGGCCCGCGCGACGGTCTGCTCGGGGTTCATCTCACCGCGAGCGGCCCGGGCGTACATGTTGGGAATGATGTACTGCCCGAAGACCTCGCCCGCGGCCGGGCTGGCCGGGCCGGGGTGTCCGATGTTGGTGGCCCAGTCGACGGCGTTGCGCAGCACCGCGAGCTTGTCCGGTGGGGTCGAGCCGAACGGGTCGTCGGCCAGCCAGCCGTCGAGCTGCGGCACCAGTTCGGGCCAGGCCGGGAAATCGTAGAGCTTGGAGTGATAGGCGGCCGACGCCATGTTCGCCGTGTAGTGCAGCAGGAACTCCTTGGCCGCGTCGGCGTTGCGGCTGTGGCTGGGAACGATCCAGTTGTACATCACGTGCTGCGCGGCGATCGCGGCCTCGGGCCCGGCCAGTGCGGACACGAAGTGGGTGTCGCCGGCCACCTGGGGGTTGGTGCCTTGCGATGTGCGGTAGGCAGAGATCGAGTTGAGGATGTAGGACAGCTCGCCTGCGATCAGCCCCTGGTTGTTGCTCGCCGCGTTCCAGGAGAACACCTCCGGGGTCATGGTGTCGCGGTAGAGCCGCTGCATGAACTCGACCGCGGCGACCGTCTGCGGCGAGTTGATCACGACCTGCTCGTTCGCGTCCTGGATCGCGCCGCCGAACGACCACAGCAGCGCCCGGCCCGCCATGTTGGAGTCGATCTCCTGGGACATGCCGAGGCCCAGTTGGACGTCCTGGCTGCGCTTGATCTCGGCGCCGCCGTCGAGCAGTTCCTGCCAGGTCGACGGGCCGTTGGGCAACCCGACCGGCTCCCACAGAGACCGCCGGTAGTCGCCGGGGTCGGGCACCCAGCCCGGTGCGTAGGCGTAGTACTTGCCGGTGGCGGGGTTGAGGCTGGACTTGCGGCACAGTTCGAGCTGGGTGCCCCAGCGGTTGTTCGCCTCCTGCGTGACGTCGGCGAGATCGAGCACGCTCTGCTCGTACTGCGACAGCGTCGCGATGTACTGGATGATGTCGTGGCCCTGCCCGGCCTGCAGCTCGGCAGCGGTGCGGGCGGGGATGTCGGCGACGGCGATGTGGTCGACCGTGACGTCGACGCCGACCTGCTCGCCCCACCGCCGGGCGAACCGGTCGAACCAGGTGTCGTGGCTCGGCACGAAGTGGCTCCACAGCAGGATCGACAGGCCCCCCGACAGCCTGCCGGCGGGCTCGGTGAACGTGGTGCTCGGTGCGGGGACCGTCGCCTGTCCCCCGCCACCGGGTCCACCGCCGGGCTCGCTCGCGCAGCCGGCGGCCACACCGAGGCCCGCAACACCCGTGGCCTGCAGGAAGCGTCGCCGGGTCCAGGGTCCGTACGCGGGCATCGGCCCACCTCCTCGATCGCTGAAGCGACGCTAGCCCTCACGAATGGGTGAGAACAGAACGATCCGGTACCAATCTGGCCACGCCCGCGCCCTTTCGGGCCCGTTGCACCCGCTGAACCGCCAGCTATCCTCGGCCGTGTGCGACCGTCCACAGCCCTGCTGTGGGGCTTGGTGGCGGCGCTCCTGCTGGGGTTGATCGCGATGCACCACGCGCCGGGCGCCACCGCCGACACCGGTGCCCGTCGCCTCGCGGTGCTGTGCGTGCTCCGGATCTAGCGACCACGCCGGCTGACGTCCCCAGTCCTGCCGACGTTCGACCTGCAGACCGATCCAGCACACACAGCAAGGAGAACCAGCATGGGTTTCCGCGTACTCGCACGACAGCAGTACCTGGCCCGAGCGCTCGCAGCCGCGGCTGCGGCGCTCGCTCTCACCGCCTGCGGCGGCGGGGATGGGGCACAGTCAGGCGGCGAGCAGGACCACAACCAAGCCGACGTGACCTTCCTGCAGGGCATGATCCCGCACCACGACCAGGCGATCGAGATGTCGCAGCTCGCCGAGGACCGGACCGACTCCGAGCAGCTCCTGGAGCTCGCGAGCGAGATCGAGGGCGCGCAGGGCCCGGAGATCGAAACGATGACGTCGCTGCTCGAGGAGTTCGGAGCCGACGTGCCCTCGACAGGCATGGGGGGTATGGATCACAGCTCCATGGGTGGCATGCAGGGCATGATGTCGCCGCAGCAGATGGAAGGGTTGGAGCAGCTCTCCGGGCGCGAGTTCGACCAGGCATTCCTGCAGATGATGATCGAGCACCACCAGGGCGCGATCACCAGCTCGGAAACCGTGCTGCAGGAGGGGCAGAACCCGGCGGTGGACGATCTCGCCGGTCAGATCATCGAGGCCCAGCAGGCGGAGATCGAGGAGATGTCCGCGATGCTGCCGCAGGGCTGACCCCCGGGAGCCGGTGTCCGCGCGGAGCAGCAAACCGGAGACCCCGTCCTGCCCTCGCTGCAGGGTATGTAAGCTACGGCCCGCGATAGTAAGGCCGCCGGCGTACGACCGGTGACGGACCTGCCGAGGAACAACCCCATGACCCCATCCCGCTGGGCGCTGCTGGGTGGGCTGGTCGCGGCGATCGCCGCGCTGGCCGCCCTGGTCACCTTCGCCGGTCCCGACACAGCGGAGGGCGGCCCGATCGAGCTCGCGCACGTGCACGGGCTCGCCGTCGACCCCGGCAACGGTGATCTCTACGCGGGCAGCCACTACGGTCTCATCCGGCTCCCGGAGCAGGGCGAGCCGACGCGGGTCGCCGACCGGGTGCAGGACTTCATGGGCTTCACTGTCGTCGGGCCACAGCACTTCCTGGCCAGCGGGCATCCCGGCGCCGACCAGGAAGGCCCGTCCAACGTCGGACTCATCGAGAGCACCGACGGCGGGCGCAGCTGGGACGAGCTGTCGCTGGGCGGCCAGGCCGACTTCCATACCCTGGAGGCCCGGCACGGACTCGTGTACGGCTCCAACGCGGGCCGGCTGATGGTCTCGGCGGACGGCAGGAACTGGGAGAACCGCGCCACCCTGCCGATGGCCGACCTGGCCATCAGCCCCGAGAACGCGGAGACGCTGCTCGCGACCACCCAGCAGGGCCTGGCCCGCAGCACCGACGGCGGCCGCACCTTCGGGCTGCTCGAGAACGCACCGCTGCTGCAGCTGATCACCTGGACCGACACCGGCACCCTGCTCGGCCTCGACCCCGACGGCGCCATACACGCCAGCACCGACGGCGGCGCCAGCTGGCAGCAGCGCGGCACCGTGAACGGGGCACCCGAAGCCCTCACCGCGGCCGGCAACGCGGTCCACGTCGCAACCGAGAACGGGATCGTCAGCAGCACCGACGGCGGCCGCGCCTTCCAGACCCGCTACGCCACGGACTGAGCGCGTCACGCTGCCCCGGTGGCCCCGCTGACCACGGGCTGCTCGGCCAGGCGCCATTCGAGCATCCCGTCGGCCAGCCGCACCGCCCGTCGACCCTGGGCGGTGAGAACCCGGACCGCGTCGTGGGCGAACACGCAGTAGGCGCCGCGGCAGTAGGCGACGATCTCGACGTCGTGGGGCAGCTCGGCCAGCCGGCCGGGTAGTTCGTCGATCGGGATCGAGACCGCACCGGGGATGTGCCCGGCGGCGTACTCCGAGGCGGGGCGGACGTCGAGCACGAGGGCCTCGCCGGCCTCGGCACGGCGCAGCAGTTCGTCGCGCCCGATCTGTTCGATGTCCTCCGCACCGAGGTAGTTGCGGCGGGCGGCGTCGACGTCGGGCAGGTGAGCGGCGGCGACGGTGCGCAGCTGCGCGTAGAGCACGGCGACGTCGGTGTCGGCGAGCCGATACCGGATGGTGGTGCCCTCCCGGCCGGTGGTGACCAGGCCGGCCTGCTTGAGGGTCTGCAGGTGCGCCGACGTGGTCGTCACGCCGAGCCCGGCGGCCGCGGCGAGGTCGGTGACGCTGCGCGGCCCCTGCGCCAACAGGTCCAGCAGCTCCAGCCGCTTGCCACTGCCCAGTGCCTTGCCCACCCGGGCCAACTGGTCGAACAGCTCCGCCTTGTGCGCCGCACCACCCATCGACTCCTCCAAAGTTCCGTGGAATAGTGTACAACAAAATCGGGAGCGCACCAGCTTCCCAGGACGACGGAGGGCGTCATGCAGTACACCGCGGACATCGGGCTCACCACGATGGTCGACGAGGGGCTGGGTAACTCCTGCTACCTGCTCGACCTCGGCGACAGTGCTGCACTGGTGGTGGATGCGCCGCGTGACCTGCGCGCCGTCCGCGTCGAGGCGCAACGCCGCGGCCTGCGGGTCCGGTTCGCCGCGGACACCCACCTGCACGCCGACTTCCTCACGGGCGCCACGCAGCTGGCCCACGATGAGCGCGCCGAAGTGCTCGCGTCGGCGGCGGGCCTGCGCGGCTTCGCCCACCGCGGCCTGGTCGACGGTGCGGAGATCGATCTCGGTGGCCTGTCGTTGCGGGTGCTGGCCACCCCGGGCCACACCGACGAGCACCTGTCGTTCCTGCTGCTCGACGGGTCGACGCCGGTGGGGGTCTTCAGCGGCGGTTCGCTGATCGTCGGCTCCGCGGCGCGCACCGATCTGCTCGGCGACGCATGCACCGAGGAGCTGGCGCGAGCGCAGTACGCCTCGCTGCGGCGACTCGCCGCGCTACCCGAACACACGGCGCTGTGGCCGACGCATGGTGCCGGGTCGTTCTGCTCGGCCCCGCCCGGCGCCGACCGCACCTCCACCATCGGGCAGCAGCTGGCCACCAACCCGCTGCTGCGCGTCGACGACGAGGACGAGTTCGTCCGAGCCGTGCTCGGCTCGCTGGGCAGCTACCCGCCGTACTTCCTGCGGCTCGGGGAGATCAACCGGCGTGGCCCGGCCATCCTCGACACCAGGCTCGCTTCGTTGTCCGTGGCCGAGGTTCGGGGGCTGCAATCGTCCGGCGCGATCGTGGTCGACGTGCGCCCGGTCACCGGCTACACGGCCGCGCACATTCCCGCCGCACTGTCGATCCCGCTGCGCGCCCAGTTCGCGACCTGGCTGGGCTGGCTGGCCCCGCCCGAGGCCCCGCTGGTGATCGTGCGCAACGACGACCAGGACGTCGAAGAGATCGTCTGGCAGGCCGCCAAGATCGGCTACGACCAGCTCGCCGGTGAGCTCGCCGGCGGCATGGACGCCTGGATCGCGGCCGGGCGACCCATCAGCACCACCGAGCTGGTCACCCCCGACCGGATCGGCGACCGCCGCGTGCTCGACATCCGCCAGCTTCCGGAGTTCACCAGCGGGCACCTGCCCGCGGCCGATCACCTGGAGCTCGGTGCCGTGGCGGAGTCCGCGGATCAGCTCCCAGCCGAACCGACTGTGGTGATGTGCGGCCACGGCGAACGCGCCGCCGGCGCCGCCAGCCTGCTCGAACGCGCCGGGCACCGCGACCTCGCGGTGCTGGCGGGCGGTCCCGACGACTGGGCGCGCACCACCGGCCGCGACCTGCACACCGGGCGATGAACAAGCCCGCGACCGAACCGGCCACCACTACACCGCGGCTCGGCCTGCGAGCCAACCTCGCCCAATTCTCCCTGCTCGTCGGCGTCAACGCGCTGGTCGGCGGCATGCTCGGGCAAGAGCGGATCGTGCTGCCGCTGCTGGCCGAACGCGAGTTCGGGCTGACCGCCTACACCAGCGCGCTGACCTTCATCCTGGCCTTCGGCGCCACCAAGGCCGCCACCAACTACTTCGCCGGGAGCTGGTCGGACCGCTTCGGCCGCAAGCCCGTGTTGATCGCCGGCTGGCTGATCGCGCTGCCGGTGCCGCTGCTGCTCATCTGGGCACCGAGCTGGGGCTGGGTGGTCGCGGCCAACGTGCTGCTCGGGATCAACCAGGGCCTGACCTGGTCCACCACCGTCATCATGAAGATCGACCTGGTGGGGCCGCGGCGCCGCGGTCTGGCGATGGGCCTCAACGAGTCCGCCGGATACCTCGCCGTTGCCGGCACCGCCCTGGCCACCGGTTACATCGCCGCCCGGTACGGGCTGCGGCCGGAGCCCTTCTTCCTCGGCCTCGCCTACGCCGCCCTCGGTCTCGGCCTGTCGACCCTGGCGGTGCGCGAGACCCGCGACCACGCGCGCCTCGAAGCCGCCTCCCACACATCCCGCCAGGACGGTCGCCACGACCACCTGCACGCGCAGCTGTCCGACCGGCAGGTCTTCGCCCAGACCAGCATTCGCGAGCCGGCGCTGTCCTCGGCCAGCCAGGCCGGCATGGTCAACAACCTCAACGACGGGTTGGCGTGGGGCCTGTTCCCCGTGCTGTTCGCCGCCGCCGGCCTGTCGGTCGCGCAGATCGGTGTGCTCGGCGCGCTCTACCCCGCCGTGTGGGGTCTCGGGCAGCTGGTCACCGGCGCGCTGTCCGACCGCACCGGGCGCAAGCCCTTGATCACTGCCGGCATGCTGCTGCAGGCAGTCGCACTCGGTCTCGTCGCGCTCGGCGACTCGTTCGGGTTATGGGCGGTCGCCTCGATGGTGCTCGGCGCCGGTACCGCGATGGTCTATCCGACGCTGCTCGCCGCGATCGGCGACGTCGCGCACCCGGCCTGGCGGGCACGCTCGGTCGGGGTATACCGCCTCTGGCGCGACGGCGGGTTCGCCGTCGGCGCCCTGACCGCCGGGCTGCTCGCCGACGCCTTCGACATCCCCACCGCCATCTGGGTGGTCGCCGCGGTCACCGCCGCTTCCGGCCTGCTGGTCGCGGTGCGGATGTACGAGACCCACCCCAGGACCCGGACATGACGCATCCAGGCCTCGACGGCGGACCGATCCAGCTCGGCCACAATGCCGGGGTGGGCTGCGGCCGGCCGGAACGGTTCATCGAGGCGGTGTACGACGCGGGCGCGGCCGCCTACGACCACTACTGGGCGCCAGCCCTGCACCGGCACGCACGGGCACTGGTCGACGCCCTGCCCGCCGGCCACAGACGCACCGTCCTCGACGTCGGCGGCGGCGTCGGCACCCTGGCGCCCGCGTTGCGGGCCACCGCCGGTCCCGGCGGACTCGTCGTGCTGCTCGACCGCAGCCGGGGCATGCTCCGCCGCGCCCCGGGTGACATGCCCCGGCTGCAGGCCGACGTCGCCCGGCTCCCGATCGCTGATCAGGCCGCGGACGTGGTGGTACTCGCGTTCGTGCTGTTCCTGCTGACCGATGCCCGTGGTGCGGTCACCGAGGCCGCGCGCGTGCTGCGATCCGGCGGCTGGCTGCTGGCTGCGACGTGGGGGCGGCAGCAGGGCGCCGGCGCCGACGACGTGGTGCGTGACGAGCTGGACCGTGCCGGCGCGCCGCCGTTCCCGGAGCTGCCGCGCTCGGACGAACTCACCGACAGCCCCGCACGCATGACTGTGCTGCTGGAGGCTTGCGGCCTCACCCACGTGCGGACCGAGATGCGCTCGCTCGACGCCCGGTTCGATCCGGCCTCCGTCCTCGCGATGCGAACCGGCTCCGGCGCGCTCGGGTGGCGCTACACCCGCCTCGACGATCCCGGCCGGGACGCCGTCCGCCGTCGAACCGCGAGACATCTCGCGGCACTGCCCTCGGACGCGTTCCTCGACCGGTCAGAGGTGCTGCTCACGTGGGCCCGCGGCCCGTGATCTCATCCGCGCCCGGCTCACGTGCCGGCGAGTGGGACGTCTCGATGTGGCGCAGGACGTGGTCGGCCACGATGAGGAAGCCGGCGAGGTCGGAGGCGGGCAGCTGCCCGAGGAGGGCGTGGGCGGCGTCGTGCCGTTCGGTGTCCATCCGGTCTGCCGCGGCACGGCCCTGCGCGGTGGGGGTCACCAGGATCGCGCGCCGGTCGGTGGGGTGCGGGCCACGGGACACCCAGCCGTCGGCCTCGAGGACGTCGACGAGTGTGGTGATGTGGCGCGGTGTGCAGCGCAGGGCCTGGCTGAGCTCTCGTTGAACCATCGGTTGGCCGTGGTGGTGCAGCACGAGCAGGACCTCGGCGCGCGCGGTGGTCAGGCCGCGCTCGGTCAACGTGGTCTGCATCATGTCGCCGAGCACGCTCGCGAGTTCGAACGCCTTGTCGAGCACCGTGACCGGATCGGGCTTCATGCCGGGCACGCTAACACTGTGTACTGAAATTCTATGTACATAGTTCATCATGTATGATGACATGGTTGTCTCGCGACGAGGGAGGCGACCATGGACCGAGACGACGACCCCGGCGGGGGACCCGCATGGGCTGGTGTCGGACTACGACACGGTCAAGAGGCTGCTCGGCGCGCCGCTGGCCCGCCTCGAACTGCAGGTCCTGATCGGCGCCCTGCTCGACCGGTTCCCCGCGCTGGCGCCGCCGTGCCGGTCGAGCAGCTCCAGCCCCCGCACCAACGTTGCTCACCGGCGGCCTCACCCGGCTCCCGGTCACCTGGTAGCCACCGAACTGCGAAAGGACTCCGATGGCTTCCCCCTCTACCGCGTCCACTGATCGCCCGCGGCCACTGTTCAGCCGCTTCTACGCCCGGATCAGCGAGCGCCTGGAAGCAGAAGGCATGACCGACCTCCGATCGGAGCTGCTAGCGGACCTGACCGGCGAGGTGGTCGAGATCGGCGCAGGCAACGGCATGAACTTCAGCCGCTACCCCAGCACGGTCACGCGGGTGGTGGCGATCGAACCCGAGCCTCACCTGCGCGGCCTGGCCACCCGGGCGGCCGGATCGGCTTCGGTGCCCGTGGCCGTACAGCCCGGCACCGCTGGCCGGCTGCCGTTGCCTGATCACAGTGTCGACGCCGCCGTGCTGTGCCTGGTCATGTGCTCGCTCGATGACCGGCCGGGCGCACTGGCCGAGCTGCGCCGGGTGCTGCGACCCGGCGGGACGCTCCGGTTCCTGGAACACACCATCGCCGACACCCCGGGTCTTCGGGCGGTGCAGCGGGTCGCCGACGCCACCGTGTGGCCGCTGCTCGCGGGGGGCTGCCACACGGCCACCGACCCGGTCGCCGCCATCACCCGTGCGGGATTCGAGATCACCACGTGCCGACGGCTGCGGTTCCCGGACAACAGGTTCACCCAACCCTCCAGCCCACACGTGCTCGGCACCGCTCGCGCACCGGAGTAGCTCACCGGCTTGGCGAGCTTTAACAGCGGAGCGGGTTGCGCAGCGGTCTTCGGTCCGGGTCCAGCACTGCGGGTGGGATGAATTCGACCCGGTCGGGGTGGATGGTGATTCCCCACCCGGTGTTGTGCACCAGCCGATGGTGATATTCACAAAGTAGGCAGCAGTTGGCGACCGAGGTCTGGCCGCCGTCGACCCAATGCTTGTTGTGGTGGGCCGAACAGCGGGCCGGGGGCCGGCCACAGCCGGGGAAAGCGCAGCCCTTGTCGCGCACCACCAGGGCGCGGCGCACCCCGGCCGGGACGGTGCGCATCGCCCGGCCCACATCCAGTGGCTCACCCTTGCCGCCACACACCACCGGGATGATCTTCGCTTCGCAAGCCCACCGGCGGGCATCGGCGGCCGACAGGAACGTGCCGTAGTCCAGCGCGGCCGCGCCGATGCCGTCGATGAGCATGTTCAGATCCAGGGTCAGCGTCAGATGCGGGGGTTCACCGGCGCTGCTGGGGGCGGCCTCGGCCGACCGCGCCAGGTCGCAGATCTCGACCAGCGCGTCGGCCTGACGCTCTTCGACCCCACGCGCATCGGGAATGTGATCGGCGGCAGGGCGCGGGGCGGCGAGGCGCTCGATGAGCTCGCGCAGCGCGGGCCCGTGCTCACCATCGAGATATCCCTCGAACCCGACCCCGCCGTTGCGGGCGGTCCCGTAGCCGCAGCGCCCCCGACGGCGCCGGGGTGTCCTCGGCGGCGGGCTCGGGCCCGTCGGGGTCGAGAAACGCCAGCACCCGGGCGCCCAGCCGGCCCAGCGCGGCCGGATCCAGCCGCGGCGCCCACTCCGCCAGATGGGCCTCGGCCCACTCCCGATCCGCCGCACTCACCGAGTCCGGGACCGCGGCCATCGTCTCAGCGATGATCCGCAACTGCCCCGGCCCGATTTCCCCGGCGGCCAGGCCCGCCGCCGTGGCCGGACACCGCGGCGGCAACTCCTCGCCGGTCAACGCCCGCCGGGGCGCGACCGCCTCAGAATGAGCCACCCGCGCCCTCGCCTCCGACTGCGACAGCCCCAGCATTCCGGCCAGCATCCGCTTCGTCGACCCGAACCCCGCCTGCCCGGCAAGATTGCGCGCCTCGACCTCGGCCACCAGCTCCAAACCCAGCGCATGCGACTGCCGCGACCACGACTCCACCACCTGCAACCGATCGGTCACCTCACGATCGGACAAACCCGGAATCGACTCCCGCAGCTGCCGTAGGCAGTCGACCATCACCTGGCTCGGATCGGTCACCGTCGCGGTCATGCCACAAATTCTCGACCCGGGCACCGACAATTTCGGACCGGCACCGGTGTAAACATTCAGCCCGTGGGCTGACACGCATCGGGTTGGCGTGCTGGTCCAGCGGTCGGCGACAGGGCGTGTCGATCACGCGGTGATCGACTGGTGTGCGGTTTGATCTTCCGGTGGCCGAGCTGGAGGAGATGTCGCGC
>WHTH01000101.1 GCA_009377865.1 Pseudonocardiaceae bacterium
CCACCGCCGGCACATCCAGCGGATCCTCCAGGAATGATCCGACCCACCGCACCGTGACGAGTTGGAGGGCGTACCCCAACTTCATGTGTCCGCCGCGACGGCGCTCGATAAGCGCCCGGTCCTCGTCGTCGAGGAAGAACACCCGCCGTTGGCCGTTCGGTTGCTGCTCAAGCCCCGTAGCGCGCCGCCATCGCCTTGGTTACAGCCTTGCGCTGATGCCATGAAGGAGCGGGGCCTCCGCTCCTTCATGGCATCAACGCGAATGGTTGACACGTGTCAGGGCGAACCGTATGTTATTGATGGTTTGAAACGGATTATCGACGGGGGAATGCTGTCGCGCCGCCGGGGTCGCCATGGAACTGCATCAGATTCGGTACGTGTTGGCCGTCGCGAAGGCGGGCAGCTTCACCCGTGCCGCCGAGGAGCTGTTCCTCGCTCAGCCGTCCCTTTCCGTCCAGGTTCGCAAGCTGGAGAAGGAACTCGGCGTTGACCTGTTCTTCCGTCTCGGTCGCCGGGTCGAGCTGACCACAGCGGGCCAGGCGTTCCTCGAGCATGCGGAACCTGCGATGTTCCACGTCGAGCAGGCCAGGAGCCAGGCCGTGGCCGTACGTGACCTCGCACGCGGCCGAGTGGACATCGGCGTGCTCCCCAGCACCGGTGCGACGCTGTTACCCGAAGTGCTCGCCCGGTACCGGTCCGCTTACCCGAGCGTCGAGGTACGCATCATCGAAAACAACCTGTCCGTCGAGTTCGAGCGGATGGTGCAGACGGGGAAGCTGGACCTTGCCATCATCCGTGCCCCCTGGGACAAGCCGGGAGTGACGGGTCGCGTCCTGGTACGTGAACCGCTCGTCGCGATGCTGCCACCGGAACACCCATTGTGTGGTGCGCCGGACGTCGACTTGGCCAAGCTCGCCACCGAGGACTTCGTCGGCATGCACCGGGGTCATGGACTGCGCGACCTGATGGACGCGGTCTGCCAGCGGCACGGTTTCACCCCTGACGTGATGGTGGAAACCAGCCAGCTATCCGTGTTGTGGGGCATGGTGCGAAGCGGCGTGGGTGTCTCGGTCGTCCCGCGTCTGCCGGCGCGGGGGTACGAGACCGCCGTCCCCTTGGACGACCCGGGGGATAGCTGCCGCGAGCTCGGCAGCTATCCCCGGCCGCGGCCGCCTTCCTGGAGTTCCTGTTGCCGACCGTCGAGCAAAGTGTCAGTGACCCGGATGAGTAAGGCATCCCACGCTCGGCCGGCGCGTATAGGCGTTGCCTACCGCAGCACTAGGCACCTGCGCATCGCGCGGTTCCGCCTTTCGCGTTTGGATTTGCTGGCAGATTCACGCCCTCACAAGGAGGTGAGCAGTGTCCGCTAGGAGCGAGACGGGGCTCTCCCGTCGAGCCACGTTTTCTGCAGCCTTTGCGTCACTCATGGTGCCGCCGCGCAGTACTACCTGACATCCGGTTACCTGCCGACCTACCTCGACGCCGTCGTCGAGGTGCCCAAGGCCAGTCAGGGAGGGATCCTGCTGCATCATGGTATTCCTCAACGAGCGGTACCCGACTGCCCTGCGATCGCGCGGAACGGCCATCTGCTGGAACATCGGGTTCATGCTCGGCGGGCTGACGCCCACCTTCCTCAATCTCGCCAGCCCGGGGCTGTCCGACGTGCCCGGCCGCCTGATGATCTTCCTCGCGGCCGCCGTCGTAGTCTTCCTCGTCGGCAACGCGCTCAGCCCCGAGACGCGTGGCGCCATGGAACGAGAATCGTTCGAGAGCTCTCCGGCGGATATCGGTTGACGGGAGGAGCACGCCATGAACCAGCCTGACAGTACAGAGAACCTGAGCTACGACCCCCATTCGCGGGACCTATCGCCCGAATACGCCTATGATCTCTACCAGAACCTGCGATCGAAGTGTCCCGTCTCGCACGACGACAAGTACGGCGGCTACTGGACGTTGTCCCGGTACGAGGACGTGCGGGCTGCAGCGATGGACCACGAGACGTACTCGTCGACCGGTGGCGTCTACGTACCCCCCGTGTCGGACAACAGGTTCCCGCCCATCGACTACGACCCGCCCGAGCACGAGGGCTTCCGCAAGCTCATCGCACCGCTCACCAGCGCCAAGGCCGCGAAGCAGATGGAGCCGGCCATCCAAGCGACTGTCGACCGGTTGGTCGATGCCTTCATCGATGCCGGTCAGGTCGAGTTAGTGGAGGCGCTCTCCGTCCCAGTGCCCCTGGACGTGATCACCCAGCTCTACGACCTGGGGCCGCAGCAGGCGCAGGAGATCCGGGAATATTCACTGGAGTTCCTCGAGCACGCGTCCGACGAGCAAGGTCGGGCGGTGATCGATCGGGTCTGCGCCTACTGGGTGAGCGTCTTCGAGCAGCGCCGCGCTGAGCCTGGCGACGACTTCATCTCGGAGCTGTTGAGGATCAACGAAGATCTCGGCGTCAATGACGAGACGCTGGCCAATATGATGTTCATCTTGACCTACGCTGGTCATGACTCCACGGCGCTCGGCCTGAGCAACGTGCTGCTCTACCTCGCCGAGCATCCCGAGGCCCAGCAGCGGCTCATCGACGATCCGAAGCTGATCCCCATGGCGATCGACGAGATCCTCCGCTACGAGACGCCGCTGCACTGGTTCCCGCGACTGCTCACCAAGGCCGCTAGCCTCGCCGGCCAGCAGATGGCCGAGGGTCAGCGCATCATCTTGTTGTACGCCTCGGCGAACAGGGACGCGTCGGTGTTCGAGAATCCCGATGAGGTGGTGATCGACCGTAAACCGAACAGGCACCTCGCCTTCGGAGCTGGCATTCACAGCTGTCCGGGCATGCCGCTGGCGAAGGCGGAGATCCGGATCGTCGTGCAAACCCTGCTCGATCGGATCCCTGGATTCCGGGTCGCGGGAGAGATCGAACGTACCGACCCACTCGAGGGTGGTGGCAGGCATCTGGGTGTCCGCAAGCTTCCGGTGAAGTGGTGAAAGAAGGAGGACATGGAGATCCACGTCGATCCCGATAAGTGCTGCGGGTACGGCGATTGCGTGCTCGCCGCGCCCGACGTGTTCGACCTCGGTGACGACGGTGTCGCCTTCGTGATTTCCGGGGCGGAGCCTTCCCTGGAGCTCGCGCAAGAGGCAGCGGATGCGTGTCCCGTGGCTGCTATCGAGATCACGCCATGAGGATCGTCGTGGTCGGTGCGTCGTTGGCGGGGCTGTCAACGGTGGAAGCGTTGCGCAAGCACGGGTTCGACGGAGCCATCACGGTGGTTGGCGACGAGTCACTGCTGCCGTACGACCGGCCGCCGTTGTCCAAGCAGGTACTCAGTGGTAGCTGGCAACCGGAACGCGGCATGCTGCGTACCGACGAGGCGTTGGAGGCACTCGACACAGACCTCTTGCTCGGCACTGCTGCCGTGGACGTCGACGCTACGGCGAAGATGGTGGACCTGGCGGACGGGTCCCGGGTGCCCTACGACGCCTTGGTGATCGCGACAGGCGCGAAGGCGCGGCCGTTGTCGGGTACACCGCAGCTCGCTGGCGTGCAGACATTACGCACCCTCGACGACGCCATTGCACTTAAGCACGAGCTGGATCATGGTCCCCGGGTCGTCGTGATCGGTGGTGGGTTCGTCGGCGCCGAGGTCGCCGCGGAAGCAAGACGGCGCGAGCTCGACGTCACTATCGTCGAGATGCTGCCCGTGCCGCTGTCGCGTGGTTTGGGCGAGCAGATGGGTACGGTATGCGCCCAGTTGCACACCCGACACGGGACGCGCGTCCGGTGCGGGCGCACAGTGTCCGGACTCGACGGCACTCGCCGCGTCGAACGAGTGCGACTGGACGACGAGAGCAGCCTCGAGGCAGATCTGGTCGTCGTCGGCGTCGGGGCCGCACCTGCCGTCGACTGGTTGCGTGACTCGGGTATCGAGCTCGGCGACGGTGTGCACCTCGACGCCTACTGCCGCGCCTCGGCCGCCGGCGTGTACGCCGTGGGTGACGTCGCCCGGTGGTTTCACCAGGATTACGGGTGCCACCTCAGGCTCGAGCACTGGACCAACGCCAAGGAACAGGCCGCCGTCGTGGCGCGCAACATTCTTTCTCCCGAGGCGCCCGTCCCGTACACGCCCGTGCCCTATGTGTGGTCCGATCAGTACGGCAGCCGCATCCAGATCGTCGGACGCAGCACCGGTGACGCACACGTCGTGAACGAGAGCGCCGACCGTAACAGGGTGGTCGCGTTGTACCGCACCGATGACCGGTTGGTTGGTGCGTTCGCCATCAACGCGGCGCGGCAGCTGCTGGGTTACCGACGATTGCTCGCGCAGGGCGCGAGTTGGCAGGACGCACTCGCCGCTTGATCCCACGTCCGTTCGGGAGGTATCGATGACGTCACTCACGCATCAGGACCAAGTCGTACTGTTGACCGGCGCGACCGGTGACATCGGTGCGGCGTACACCAACGCACTCACCGCAGCTGGGGCACGAGTCGTCGCCGCGGATCTCGGCCAGCTGACCGACGAAGGGGTCAGCCTGGCGGAGAAGGCCACGACGCAAGGACCGGGAACCGCGATCTTCGTGCCGTGCGACATCACCGACGACGCCGAGATCGAAGGCGCGATGACGCTCGCCGTCGACCGCTTCGGCGGGCTCGACGCGGTCGTGAACAACGCCGCCATCTACCGTGCGCTTGGCCACAAGCGGCCGCTCACCGAGTTGACCACCCAGGACTGGGACACCGTGCTCACGGTCAACGTGCGCGGCACCTGGCAGGTCATCAAGGCCGCGGTGCCACACCTGATCGACCGTGGCGGCGGCCGGATCGTCAACATCGCCTCCGTGGTCAGCCGTACCGGTGCTGCCGGTTTCACTCACTACGTCGCGTCCAAGGCGGCGGTGGAAGGGCTCACCCGGGCAGCCGCGCGTGAGCTCGGTGCTCACGGGATCGGCGTGAACGCGGTGTCACCGGGGCTCGTCGACGATGCAGGGACGCGTGCGATCAACGATCCCGGTTACGTCGGCAAGGTGGCGCAAACCAGATGTCTTGCCCGGGACATGGTGCCGGACGACCTCGTCGGCGCGGTGCTGTGGCTCGTGAGTCCAGCCAGTGGCTTCGTGACGGGACAGACGATCGTCGTCGATGGCGGTGGGGTGTTCGCGTGACGGCCACGGTGGACGCGGGGGCATGGGCGACACCGCAGGACGCCCATCCCGTCGACCCGGCACGGCTCACCGCGCTCGACGCTGTCGCCGCGACGACACCAGCCGAGCTGGAAGAGGCGGCCGCGGCGGCGTCCGCGGCGCTGGGTGCGTGGTCGGTCGACGCTCGGCTGCGGCAACGGTTGCTGTGGCAGTGGGCCGATCTGCTGGCCGATCACACCGACGAGCTGGTGCGAGCCCTCGTCACGGAGAGCGGGAAGCCGGTGCGCGAGGCCAGGGTCGAGGTCGCCGCGGCGACCGAGGCGTTGCGGTACAACTCGGGCCTGGCCAGATGGATCGGTGGACGTGCCGGCACCTTGCCCGATGGCTCGGAAGCGCACCTGGTTCGCGAACCGGTGGGCGTCACGGCGTTCATCGTGCCATGGAACTGGCCCGTGCTGTTGCTGTTCCGCGATCTGGCGCCCGCGCTCGCCGCCGGCGTGACCGCTCTGGTCAAGCCAGCTCCGCAGACCACGCTGGTGACCCGGCGGGTACTCGAGCTGGGTAGGGCTGCGGGAGTTCCCGAGGATGCCGTGCAGCTCGTCGTGGGCGACGTTCTCGTCGGGCAGGCATTGGTGACGCATCGGCTCGTGCGAGCCGTGGCGTTCACCGGGTCGACCGCGGCCGAGACCGCGGCGCGTGCGTCGGTGATCACCGGCGGCCAGATGTGTATGGCCTGTACCCGCTTGCTCGTCCAACGCACTGCGTTCGAGCGCGTCCGTGACCACGTCGTCGACGTGCTCCGCTCGCTGCGGCTCGGCGACCCGGCAGCCGAGACCACCGAGGTCGGTCCGCTCGTCTCCAGCGCTGCGGCGGACCGGTTCTGCGGGTACGTCGACCTCGCTCGGTCCAGCGCGAACCTGGTGAGCGTTGGCGAGCGGACCCCATCCCGACGACCTTCCCGGCCATTTCGTCACGCCGTCCGTGGTGACCGAGGTGCACCTGGACTCTCCGCTCGTGCAGGAGGATCTGTTCGGGCCGCTGCTCACCGTCGAGCCCTTCGACGACGAAACGAGTGTCCTCCGTTCCGCCAACGTCACCCCGTACGGTCTGGCCGCATCGGTCTGGACGGGAGACGGCGACCGCGCGTGGCGGGTAGCCTGGTCGTTGCAGGCGGGAACGGTGCGGGTGAACGGTTACAACCGCTCATATCCCGAGATGCCCAGCGGCGGATACGGCTCCTCGGGTCTGGGCAGGACCAGAGGGATCGAGGGACTCGAGCAGTTCACCGAGCTCAAGCACGTACATTTCGGCCCGAGCGGAGCGCGCCCATGACCAGGATGTGGCCTGACGACCCGGATCTGCGCGGCTGGCTCGCCTTCCTGGAAGCGCGCGACGAGCTACGCTGGATACGTTCCGAGATCGATCCCGACCAGGATGTCGCTGCGGTCGTCGAACACGCAGCGCGGCCTCGGTCTCGGCGTGTTCGACGGTGGCGACCAGTTGTCGGATGCCGATGTTCGTGCCCAGGGCGAACAGGCATAGCAGTAGCCGGCGGCGCAGCGTGGCCCGGTCGAGGACCTCGCGGGTGGCAATCGAGGTGAACTCGCTGGTGAACTCGGCGAGGAAGTCGGCGTCTTTGAGCACGTCGAGGAGGTCGAGGGTGCCCCAGCGGCGAACCACCTCGTCCTTGACCGCCTGCAACATGCGCGGTTCGGGTAGTGGCTCCAGCTTCGGGACGGTGATCCACGGATCGCCGCGCCGCGTGATGATCCGGACCCCGCCGGCCGTGTAGTCGGTCAGCGCGCCGTCCAGCTGCTCCAACCCGGCGGTCATGCGGTCGCGGAGGCCGGCGAGGAACTCCGTGGCGTCGCGTGGCTTGTGCAGGGCGGTGTAGTGGAGGTCGCGGGTGGCCTCGAAGTCGGTAGGCAGGTCATCCTCGGGGTTGCGCCACCGTTGCCCGCCGGCGACGTAGACCTCGCGGCGGCGCAGCGCATCGCGCAGGCCGACCAGTACGCACAGCTCGTACGGGATCCGCTCCACCCGGCCTCGCTCGTCGACGACCGCGTCATGCCACGCCTTCGGCACGACCGCGTCGATGGGTACTGCCTCACCTGACGCGTAGAAGCGGGTCTTGCCATCGACCGCGGCGTAGCGACCGAGCAGCTCCAGGGCCTGCATGACCGGCCGATAGGCGGTGTTGTTGCACCGGAACTGCAACGCGGCCAGCACGGAGGGCAACATCCGCCGGTAGTAGGACGAGTACGAGCTTCGCAACACGGTCCGGACGCGGGCCTGAAACGCGCGTTCGTTGGCCTTGGCCTCCCGGACCAGCTCCCGCAGCGTCTTCTCACCCACCACCGGATACAGCGCAGTCCGCACCTGCTCATCGGGATGGTCGACTGCGGCCTCGGCCAGGCGGTACAAGATGCCTTCCTTGCCCCGGACCCGGCGCAGATCCTCGGTCAGCTCTCGTTCCACTCGCCGGTCCGCGCGAGCGTTGATCTTGTGCACCAGCCCGATCAGCAACTCCACCAGCGCATCGGTGATCTCCGCCCGTCGACGCCAGCACAACACCGCGAGCAGCGTCAACCGAACTGGCTGGGATGCGGCGCGTAGGTCGGATGGGTAGGACCGCATCGCCCGTGCACGCCACACGTCGGTCAGCTTCTCCGACGCATCGGCGAACAAGCGCTCCGGCAGATCGAGCTGACGGACTGCGGTGAGTTTGTCGATCTCGCGCAGCAGTGTTTCCAACCCCACCTGACCCGGGTCAGTCTTCAGCTCCGCTAGCAGACCTTGCGTCGTGTCGTCATCGGCGGCCAGGCTCTCCAGCGCCACCCTGCAAGCCGGTGACAGCCGCTCGGTCGTGCGTTGGCAGAACCGCTGCTCCGATCGTGCCCGTGCCGACCCGACCATCCGATCCAGAC
>WHTH01000086.1 GCA_009377865.1 Pseudonocardiaceae bacterium
CCCCAGATACGGCCGCAGGACCTCCGGGACATGTACCCGGCCATCGGGCTGCTGGCCATGTTCGACGATGGCCGCCCAGAGGCGCGGTGTCGCCACCGCGGAACCGTTGAGCAGGCACACCGGTCGCGTGCCGCCGGACTCGGCCCGCACCCTGATGCCGCTGCGCCGGGCCTGGAAGTCGGTGAAGCTGCCCACCGACGACACCTCCAACCAGCGGTCGATGGCGGGCGCGTATACCTCGAGATCGAAGATGCGCGCCGAGGAGAAGGTGAGATCACCGGTACACAGGTCGACCACCCGGTACGGAAGGCCCAGCTCAGTGACCGTGCGCTCGGCATCGGCCAGCAGTTCGTAGAACTCCTGCTCCACGTTCTCGGGCATGCACAGCCGAACAAGCTCCACCTTGTGGAACTCGTGCAGCCGCTGCATCCCCCGGGTGTCCTTGCCCGCGCTCCCGGCCTCACGCCGGAAGCACGAGGTGTATGTCATGTACCGGCGGGGCAGATCCGCCGGGTCGAGGATCTCGTCGCGGTGCAGCGCGGTCAGCGGCACCTCACCCGTCGGCACCAGCCACATGCTGTCGAGAGTGGTGGAGTACGCATCATCGGCGAACTTGGGCAGGTGGCCAGTTCCCACCATGATCTGCTCACGGACCATGTGCGGCACGACCAGCTCCTCGTAGCGGTCGCGGTTCAGGTCCAGCCCCCACGACACCAGGGCACGCAACAGGCGCGCGCCGTCGCCGCGCAGCACCGAGAAGCCCGACCCGCTCAGCTTCGCCGCGCGCTCGGCATCGAAGATGCCGAGGTCTGCGGCGACGTCCCAGTGCGGTCGCAGCTCGGTTGCCGCCACAGCCGCCGGCCCCCCGTGTCGCAGCACCACGTTCGCCGACTCGTCATCGCCAACCGGCGCCTCGGGGTGAGGAAGGTTGGGCAGTCGCAGTAGCAGGGCCGACGACGCCTGCTCCGCCTCCCTGAAGTCGGTCTCCAGATCGGCGATCCTCCGCTTAAGCTCCGCGAGCTCAGCTCGGCGCACGTCCACCGACGGATCCTTCGCCGCGACGAGCTTGCCCATCTCCTTCGACTGGCGGTTCATCGTCGACCGCGCCTCGTCGAGCTGGGCGCCCAGCTTCCGCCGACGCAACACGGAGTCGCGCGCGCTGTAGACCTGTGCCGGATCGGCGCCCTTCGTCGCCAGCCGCTTGGCGACGTCGTCAGTGTGATCGGTGACGAGATCGAGGTCGAGCACGGTCTTGTCTCCAGCGTGTGCGGGGCAGGTCCTGCCTGCTTGGAGCGAGCGCTTACAACTATGGCACGACGGCTCAGACGAAGAACGAGTGCCCCAGCGGGTGGGTGACCTCCCGCAGGTCCTGCACCCACCGCCGCACCTCGGCCATCCGGCCCTCCCGTCGGAACTGCTCGATCTGGTGGAAGACGCGGTTGTGGTGGTGACCGCGGGAGTTGTGCGGGCACGTGGTCTGGAAGCATCTCTTGGCGTTCCGCTCCGCGAGCACCTGCTTGCGTCGGTCCGAGGTCCAGATGTCGCGCAGATCCTGGTCGAAGATGTTGCCCACCGTGAACTCCGGGTTGCCGTAGGAGTCCGAGCACAGCTGCACGTCGCCGTTGTGCCGGATCTCTCCGTACAGGCCATAGGCCAGACAGTCCGTGCCGGATGCATAGCTCTCGGGAGGTGGGGGCTCGTCGAACGAGTCCTTGATGAGGATGAGCGGGATGCCCAGATCATGGAAGATCTGCCACGCCTCCCCACCCTGGGTGACGAGGTCGAGGCCGCGCCGTTTCGTGTCATCCTTCAGCCTCGCCCATGGTTGATCGAAGTGCTCGTAGTTCATCACCGGGCGCGCGATCACGTAGTCGATACCTGGTCCAGACTCATCCACCACGGCACGGATCTCCTCTGCCGCCGCGACGATGTCCTGCATGTTGCGTTCATCCGCGATCAACGAGATGCCGACCAGTGTCCGCGCGCCCGTCTCCAGCTTGCGCCGGGCCAGGGTACGCATACTTTCCTTTACCCGTTCGAAGTAATCCCATCCGCGCGGATAGCCATGAAACTTTTGGTACACTTGTTCCGTGCCGCAGTTGAGGCTGACCCGGATCAGTGTCGGGTCTGCCTCCAGGCAGCGGTCCACCTCGAGGAACGTGCCGTTGGTGAGGAAGCTCGACGTGATTCCCCTCGCACGCGCGTAGGCCATCCCGTCGTAGGTGTAGGGGTTGGCCGTAGGATCACCGCCCCCCCAGACGATCCCCATCTGGTCGTCGGTACGGGCTTGCGCCAGTTCGTCGATCACCCGCTTGAGCCCGAGCGGATGCATCGTGTTCTTCTTTTCGATCTCGGTGTTGTGCTCCCAGGTGCCGCCTTCCACCCATTTCGTGCGGGTCACGCGCCGGCTGCAGTGGGGGCACATGAAGTTGCACACTAGTGTGAAGATGCCCTCGTAATGCGCTGGCAGTACCTCGTCGTACTTCCCCTGCAGGATCTGCTCGGCGCGCTCCGTCCAGTGCACCCACTGCGCCATGTACTTTGGCGCCTTGACGAACTCCGACCACGGTGCGTACCGACCGACCTGATCGGGGATCGGGTAGGCTGTGCGTCCTGGGATCCTGGGCAACGCCGCACCTGGATACGGCTGCAGCGGGGCGATCAGCTCTTCGTTGCTGAACAGCGCCTCGTGGTCGCTGACTTGGAACACCTGGTGACCGTCGGCCACCCCCTGGGAGGACATCGCGGTGAAGCCGCCCGTTGGCGCCGACCCGGTGCTCTCGGGCGAGACGAGTGGGAGGTGAACCTGCTTCGCCTCGTGATCGGCACTGCTCATCGTTTTCTCCCTCGGCGTTGAATGAGGTACGGGCGGGCAACCCGCCTGGTTTCAACCGCGTACCCAACCATGCCGGTCGAGTAGGCGGCAGACGTCGCACAATCCCGTCCACTCCGGCGCGATGTCGGTCTGCCGCGCGGCGGCACCGCAGTTCTCGCAGGTGTGAAACGTGGCTTCCGACTGCGAGACGGCCGTATGCGCGCTGAACATGAAGTGCTGAATGCCCGGCCACAGCCACTGCAGCTGGTCGGCCAGGTAGTAGAAGTAGTTCCGATCGGACGGGTTGAACTCCCACTGGTTCGGGGTGGACTGGGTCGGCAGGTGGCCGGTACGACTGCTGTAGTACAGATGCAGCTCGCGCTTGGGCACGAAAGCCAGCGGGAGCACGTATCGGTACGGACCGACGGCTCGCTCCGGAACCGTGCCGACGTCGTGGCCGGTGCTCCACGAGTTGATCATCCCTGCCAAGAGGTCGGTAGTGTGGAGACCCAAGGCGATGTTGCTGATGCTGTGTTCGTCGGCGAACACCTCCAGTACCCGGCGGGTCGTGTGGTGGTCGACGTACATCGCGAAGTGCGCATCGTCGGTCTCCATCAGCAGCATGAGGATCTGGGCGACGGGGCGAGTGAGGTGGAACGTGTCCTCGGCGGTTTGAGGCTCCAGCACGTGGTGCTTCACGTCGAAGCGGTCTGCCAGCCGTGCGGCGAACTCGAAGGTCTCCGAGTATTGGCTGTCGAAGTCCTGAAACGTCGCTGCGTGGATGGTGGGCGGCTCTCCGACGAGCTGATCCCGGTAGGCGGACAGCAGCATGAGCAGCGAGCCGCTGTCGACACCACCGGACAGACCAAGGACAACCGACGAGCCGGACGACAGCAATGCGAAGCGGTCTATGGTGTCGGCCACCGTCTGCTCGACGTATCGGGCGACGGCATCAGCGCCAAGGTGGTGCCGCTCGACGCGTAAGGCACCGGTACTCGCGATCGAGAGCCGTCTCCTCAGCAGACCGGATACGACGGGACTGTCGGGCCCGGAGCCGCTGAGCTCCGGGCCGTAGAGCTGCCGGATCCCCATGATGTCGTAGCCCTCGATGAGCCGGGCGATGTGAACGGTGGTGGAGGCCAACGGCGCGTCGTCAGGCACGACCTCTTCGTCATCGCGGTAGACCAGTACGGAAGTGGGCGGAATCCCGTGACGCAGCAGCGCCTGCGCGGCCGGCTCCTCGGGACGATGGTCCAGCTCGTGGCGCCCACCGCGACGGTCCAACAGCCAGAGCACAATTCCCCCAAGGAGTGGCCGTCAACCGAAGGCGTCCGGCAAGGGCGGGCGAGGCGAGACGCGGATGCGGCCGACAGGGCGGCAACCACGTTGGGTCACTTGCTGGCGCGCGGGTCTGCACAACAAGTGCGGAAACGGACGACGTCGGCCTCGCGCTTTGCCTCGGCCTCCGCGAGCGCCGCAGCCAACGAGGTGGGGACGACAGGTGTCGGGGCGACGACAGGCTCGTCGATCTTGGTGGCGATCACGCGGACTCCTTCGGTCTGGAGGGAGGTTCTCCCGAAGGTAGACGGGCCGTGACCACGTCGACAAGACTTCGTGATGCGGCAACCCCGGCGTGCCCGGCCGCAGGTCCTCGGTGACGCCGATGAGGCCAACTGGCCGGGCCACGCTTGCCGTGCCGCAGCGCCTACGCCCGCGCTGCAGCGACCTGCCGCGCCTTCTGTGCAAGGTCGCGGGCGTCGCTGCCGGGCCGGGCATCCAGCGCACTGACCAGCGGGCTCAACCAGCGGGTCCGCGCGGGCACAGAATGCAGAGTGGCGACCCCATCGATCGCCTTCGCGGCCAGGGTTGTGCCGCGGGGCTCGCCAGCGCGCACGTGCAGCTCCGCCAGCATGAGATCCGCTATCGTCCTCTCGCGACCGTGGGCGTCGCTGAAGGTGCGCACCGCAGACTGCGCGAACGGCTCCGCCGTATCCAGGTAGCCGAGGTAAGTTTGGATTCACGCCGCATTGAGATCCTTGTCCGCGCGCTCGAACACGTTACTGGGTTGCCACGTTTGCTGTGCCTGCGCAAGACAGTTTCGTGCCTGCGTCGCTTCATCGAGGAGCGCGTAGGCGGCAGCAGAGCTGATATCGAGCCTCCCGGTCACCATCGGCACCCGTGGGTCGTCGGGGGTGCGCTGGGCAGTCAGGGTGGGCTTCCCGGGCAGGGGGCCTCCGAGCTGGACCTGCCCAACCTGGAAGCACTTGAGCGCGTCATCGGGATGCCCGCTGTGGACCATCGTCGCACCGGCGTGCCAGGCGGCGTTGGCGATGCCGAAGCCGTCGCCTGCACCGTCGGCGAGCTTCACGGCGCGGGTGAAGTAGCCCATCGCGGCCACACCTGAGTCATAGCCGCACCATCCGGCCTCGGTGTGAAGCTCCGACAACGCGGAGCCCAACGCCGCCTTGACTGCATCGTCGCCCGGCACGGCCAGCCACTGCGTGTAGCGCCGCACGGCATCGCCGAACTCGTCGGCCATCCCGCCGAACTGCCGCGCCATCCCGCGCAGCCAGTCGGTCGCCGCCTGCACGGTGTGCACGTGCGACCGGGTCAGCCCCGTGGGTAGCGGCTGTTCGGGCGGCAGACCTAGCTGCGCCAGGCGCTCGCCGAATCGCAGCAGCGGGGTGCCGAAGACCGCGAGCGAACACGCCCGGACGACGGTTCTGCGCTCCATGTCCTCATCAACCCCTTCCGGGGGGCTGGCGATCGCGACAC
The DNA here is from genome assembly GCA_009377865.1 of Pseudonocardiaceae bacterium. Classification (GTDB taxonomy): domain Bacteria; phylum Actinomycetota; class Actinomycetes; order Mycobacteriales; family Pseudonocardiaceae; genus WHSY01. The sequence goes on from WHTH01000086.1 coordinate 5,591, forward strand.
CGCCAGCGTAGGCGCCGTGTGGCCCGTAGGAGGCGCCGATGTACTCGCGCGGGATACCCAGCCCCTGGCATATGCGCACCAGCACGGCATACATGCCGACCTTGCGGCCCCGCAGGATCTCGCAGACCTCCGACTGTGACTGCCCGGTGCGGCGCGCGATTTGGTGCTGGCTGATCCCGCGCTCGGTCAGTGCCCGGTAGACGGTGGCGATGTCGTGTGCGGCCAGCGCGGCGCGCATCTCGGGCGGCTCGAACATGGTGGGGTCGAGCGGGGCGAGGGGTGCGCCCTGCTCGCCCGGCTTGTCGAAGCTCATGGTCACCGCTCTCTGGCTCGGTGTCTACGCGCAGTCACAGTAATGCCCTGCGTGTACGTGAGGGTCCTCCGTCGCCATGACTCGTCTCGCCCCTCACAGGCGTGCAGCGCCACGGGTAATCTCGGGAGCGTGGCTGTTCGACTGCTCGTACTGCAACCATCCGAGATCGACCCGCCCGAGCGGCTCGGGCAGTGGCTGGTCGAGGCGGGTGCCGAGCTCGACGTCCGGTTACCGGCCGTGCACGACATACCGGACACGCTCGACGGCGTCGACGGCGTGGTGTGTCTCGGTGGCGAGATGGGCGCCCACGATCTCGAGGAGCACCCGTGGCTGGCCGACGTGCGGCGCTTGCTGGCCGACGCGGTGTCGCGGCGGGTTCCGGTTCTCGCGGTCTGCCTCGGCGCGCAGCTGCTCGCCGTCGCCACCGGCGGGGACGCCCGACGCGGGGCACAGGGCCCGGAGGCCGGCCCACGGCTTGTCGCCAGGCGCGACGCATCGGGTCCCGATCCGCTGTTCGCCGAGCTGCCACTGACCCCGGACGTGATGCAGTTCCACCACGACGAGATCCACCGGCTGGGCCCGGGGACGCTGCTGCTGGCCTCCTCGCCGCGCTACGACAACCAGGCGTTCCGGGTCGGCCCCAGCGCCTACGGGCTGCAGTTCCACATCGAGACCAGCCCGGAGACCGTGCGCGCCTGGGTGCGGCATGATGCCGAGGCGGCGGTGACGATCCCGCAGCACCTGCTCGACGACGAGCATCTCGAGCAGGTGCACGCCGACCTCGAGGAGGCCTGGCGCCCGCTGGTCGAGCGCTTCGTGACGCTGTGCGCGTCGCCTGACAGCCCGTCGCTGGCCGAACTCGCCGCGGGGGATCGCCCGGTCCTGCCGCTGCTGGACCGCTAACGTCTGCGGCGTGGCTACTGATCGTCGGCGCGGCACGGCGTCGCCGGCGCGGCTGGGGCTCACCAACGCGGCCGCCGACGTCCTGGTGCGGCTCGGATGGTGGCGTGACGGGGTAACGCGGCAGGACGCCACCGACGCACTGTGGGCACTGTCCCGCAGCCCCGATCCGGATCTCGCGCTGCGGACCCTCGCCCGGCTCGCCGACGCGGCGGGCACCGACTGGGACGAGCTCGACGCGGCGCTGTGCCGCGATGTCGGATTGCGCGGGCGGCTGCTCGGGGTGCTGGGATCGTCGACCGCGCTGGGTGACCACCTCGTCGCCGAGCCCGCGCGGTGGCGCCGCCTCGCCGGACCCGGGCTCGACATCGGGACGGATTGGCCGCAGCGGACCCGCGCGGCGCTGCGCACCGCCGTCGGCGCCGACCCGAACACCGCCCCTCCCGCCAGCCCGGGTGGCACCCGATCGGAGCTGACCGGTACCGCGGCGCAACGGGCGCTGCGAGTCGCCTACCGCGACCTGCTGCTCGATCTGACCGCCCTCGATATCGCCGCGGTCGTCGAACCGGAGCTGCCGGTGCTCGCGTTCGAGCAGGTCGGCGGCGCGCTGGCCACGCTGGCCGCCGCCGCGCTGGATGCGGCACTGGCCGTCGCGGTCACCGAACTCGCCGGTGGGGGCCCGTGCGATGCCCGGCTTGCGGTGATCGGCCTGGGCAAGGCCGGTGGATCGGAGCTCAACTACGTCTCCGATGTCGACGTGGTCTTCGTGGCGGACTCGGAGCACGAGCTGGCGGCGGGCACGAAGCTGGCGTCGGCGATGATGCGGCTGGCCGGTGCGGCATGCTTCGAGGTGGACGCGGCGCTGCGCCCAGAGGGCAAGTCCGGCGCCCTGGTGCGCACGCTCGACGGATACCTGTCCTACTACCGCCGCTGGGCAAGGACCTGGGAATTCCAGGCGCTGCTCAAGGCCCGTCCGCTGGCCGGGGATCCGGAGCTGGGGCAACGGTACGTCGAAGCGGTCGCCCCGCTGGTGTGGACGGCGGCCGACCGTGAGGACTTCGTCTCGGAGGTGCAGGCGATGCGCCGGCGGGTGGCCGAACACGTCCCCGCCGACCTGATCGAGCGGGAGCTCAAGCTCGGCCACGGCAGCCTGCGCGACGTGGAGTTCGCGGTGCAGCTGCTGCAGCTGGTGCACGGCCGCTCCGACGAGCACATCCGGTGCCGGTCGACCGTCGACGCGCTGGCCGCGCTCGGAGCTGGCGGCTACGTCGGGCGTGACGACGCTGCCAACCTCGCCGCGTCCTACCGGTTCCTGCGGCTGTTGGAGCACCGGCTGCAGCTGCAGAAGCTGCGCCGCACCCACCTCTTCCCGGCCGAGGACGACACCGCTGGGCTGCGCTGGCTGGCCAGGGCCGCAGGGATCCGGCCGGACGGGCGACGCGATGCCGCCGGGGTGCTGCGGGCCGAGTACACCCGCGAGTCACACCGCGTCGGGCGACTGCACCAGAAGCTGTTCTACCGGCCGCTACTCGAGTCGGTGGCCCGGGTGCCCACCCAGGACCACCGATTGACGACCGCCGAGGCGCAGGCCCGGCTCGCCGTGCTGGGGTATGCCTCCCCGCAGGGCGCGCTGGGTCACTTGCGGGCGTTGACCGAGGGGGTCTCGCGCCGTGCCGCGATCCAGACGGCACTGCTACCCGTGCTGCTCGATTTCCTCGGCGACACACCCGACCCCGATGGCGGGCTGGCGTCCTACCGGCGGGTGTCGGAGGCACTGGCCGGCACGCCCTGGTACCTGCGGCTGCTGCGCGACGAGGGTGCGGTCGCCGAGCGGCTGATGACCTTGCTCGGCACCTCGAAGATGGTGCCCGAACTGCTGGTCCGGGCACCCGAGGTGCTGCGGTTGCTCGCCCACCCGGATGACCTCGCCGGTCGCGACCCGGCGGAGGTAGCTCAGTCGCTGCGCGAGACGGCGGCGCGGCACCGTGACCCGGTCACCGCCGTGACTGCGTCGCGGGCACTGCGCCGCTACGAGCTGCTCCGGATCGCGTGTGCCGACCTGCTCGGGCTGCTCGACATCGATGCGGTGTGCGCCGGATTGTCGTCGGTGTGGACAGCGGTGCTGGGCTCGGCGCTCGACGCGGCGCGCCGCGCCGAGGTCGCCCGTCGCGGCAGCGAGCCCGCAAGGATAGCGGTGATCGGGATGGGCCGTCTCGGCGGCGCCGAGCTCGGTTACGGGTCCGATGCCGACGTGATGTTCGTCTGCGAGCCGATTCAGGGCGGCACCGTCAAGGGGGACGAGACGGATGCGGTGCGCTTCGCCACCTCGGTCGCCGAATCCGTGCGCAAGCTGCTCGGCTCGCCGAGCCAGGACCCACCGCTCGAGGTGGACATGGGGCTGCGGCCGGAGGGGCGTTCGGGACCGCTGGTGCGCACGCTGGACTCCTACCGAGCCTACTACGCCCAGTGGGCACAGATCTGGGAGGCGCAAGCACTGCTGCGCGCCGTCCCGGTGGCCGGTGACTCAGAGCTGGGGCAGCGCTTCATCGAGGCGATCGATCAGGTGCGTTATCCACCCGGCGGTCTCGACACGCAGCGGGTGACCGAGATCCGGCGGATCAAGGCCAGGATCGACTCCGAGCGGCTGCCCCGCGGGGCCGATCCGGCGACGCATACCAAACTGGGTCGTGGCGGGCTGGCCGATGTGGAGTGGACCATCCAGCTGCTGCAACTCCAGCACGCGCACGAGGTTGCCGGACTGCGGACCGAGTCCACCACAGCAGCCCTGCGGGCGGCGACCGAGGCGGGCCTGCTGCCCGAGGCCGATGCCGAGGCACTCGACGCCGCGTGGCGGATGGCGACGAGGACCCGCAACGCGCTCACGCTGGTGCGGGGCAAGCCGGTCGACCAGCTTCCCGGTTCGGGACGTGAGCTCGCGGCCGCCGCCCGGATTCTCGGACACGAGGACCCCGGTGAGGTGGTAGACGCCTACCGCCGCACGACGCGGCGCGCCCGGGCCGTCGTCGAGCGCTCCTTCGGCTCGTGAGTGATTCTTGGGGTTATAACCCCAAGAATCACTCACTCCAGGGTGAGGACGAGCTTTCCCCGGACGTGGCCCTGCTCGAGCAGCCGGTGCGCGTCGGCGGCCTGCTCCTTCGCCGACGCCGACCGCGCGATCCTGCAGGGTCAGGACATCGGGCTCCCCATATTCGGTCAGTGCAACAGCTCGCATGACCTGCACGTTACGGCCGCCAGTGCCGGAAGGCAGTCCGGAGTATGCCCGGGCGGGAGCCGGCCGGCCGGTGTCGCTACCGTCATGTGTCCTGATGAGAACGGTGACGGCAAGGAGTACAAGGAATGACGACCGATGGAACAGTAGGTGCGGGTGCCTTCAGCCAGGCCACTGGCCGGGTCCCCGGCGAGGAGGCCAGCGCGGACAAGCCCCGCTACCGGCAGTTCCAGCACGACCTGATCGTCGCGCATTGCGGCCGTTCGGTGCTCGAGGTGGGCGCCGGTCTCGGCGAGTTCGCCGAGACGCTGACGGGTTTCGAGCGCCTCATAGTGACCGATGTGGATCCTGGGGCGGTCGCGGTGATGGCCCGGCGATTCGCCGGACGTCCGGACGTGACGGTGCGCCAGCTCGACGTCGAGCAGGGGCTGGCGCTCGACGAGCCGGTCGACACCGTGATCACCATCAACACCCTCGAGCACATCTCCGACGACGCCGAGACGCTGCGTTCGCTGGCCCGGCTGGTGGCGCCCGGCGGCAACATCGTGGCGTGGGTGCCGGCCTACGAGCAGCTCTACGGCGACTTCGACCGCAAGGTCGGCCACGTGCGCCGCTACACCCCGGCGAGCCTGAGCGCGAGCTTCGACACCGCCGGGCTGGAGCCCACGCACGTCCGGCCCGTCAACGTGCTCGGCGGCCTGGCCTGGTGGGCCGCGGTGCGGCGGGCCGGCACCGGTGCGCCCGACCCACGGCTGGTCGCCGTCTACGACCGGGTCGTGGTGCCCGCCACCCGCACCCTCGAGCGGTTCGTGCGCATCCCGTTCGGGCAGTCGATCCTCGGTGTCGCCCGGGTCCCTGCGCAGGCGTGATACCCGGGCCCCGCATCCCAGCAGCATGCGGACTGACCCCGCTGCCGTCCATGAACTCGACGTCGTGGGGGTCGCGCAGCCGTACAACCCCCACGACGTCGAGCTCATGGACGAGCCTGGGCTTCGGCCCGGCTCACACGTCGTAGGTGTGTCACGGGTTGTTGCCGACCTGGTGCGATACGGTCGGCGAGCATGGGAGCAGCGTCAACGTCGCCAGCGGGTTGTCGTTGGTTGCCACGTCCCGGCGGCGTCCCACGGCCTGTTGACGGCCTGATCTTGGATGCCTGGCCCGCATGCCGGAACCTGCGAGTCACGGTTTGTTGATCGGCTGTGCTGGTCGGTGATGGTCAGCTTGCGACAGTCGCGGGGGCTGCGAAGGCGCCTCTTAACGATGCTGACCCATGACGGCCAGGTGACGCCGTTCGGGGTAGCTAACTAAAGGTGGGAGATGATCTTGGTCTGGTGGTGATCTCTACCGTGTCAATGAGGGCTCGTCTGGCGGGTCGTGACGCGCGGCGGTGTTCGTGTGCCGGTGACGCTGCCTACGGTTATCGCCTGATATTGCTATCGCGCAGCGAACGGGCGGTCTCGGGCGTCGTCGGTGTTGCCGCTCTGTTGCCGCGCGTCCGCGGCCCCTCGTGCCCCAGCTCGCAGACCCCGGCTTGCTCCGACACCCGGCCAGCCTTGTGAGGGAGCCGGGAGTGTCAAGGGCCGCCGGAGGCGGTCACGGAGCGACGGTGCGGCGGTGGCTCTGCGTGGATACGAGGCTCGCGCGTTGAGGTGTGTCTGACTTTTTGAGGCAGATCGCGCTGGAAATACCCAGCCAGGGAGGGCCCGCGATCATGGTTGGTCCTCGGTTGTGGTTCGATGGTAGTTGACCCGGGCTTGCCGGGCGTGGGCGAGCCCGTCACGGCGGG
>WHTH01000032.1 GCA_009377865.1 Pseudonocardiaceae bacterium
ACTGCGCCACTGGGCCTCGTACTGCGTGTCCCCAACGGGATTCGAACCCGCGCTGCCGCCTTGAAAGGGCGGAGTCCTAGGCCGCTAGACGATGGGGACCTAGTCGTCCAGAGCTGCCCGCGCCGGTTGCCCGCCGTGAACATGATTAGCATAGGACACCGTACCCGGGCGCTCCAAAACGGGTGGTGGCAGCGCCGTTGAGCGCCTCCTCAGCCGCTCGTGGGGCGGGCGCGATCCTCCCAGGCTCCCGCGCGCCAGCGCTGCAGCCACGCAGGCACCGCCAGCGCCGGGAGCAGCAGCCGCCACATCTCGTCCACCCGCGCTACGAGGCCCGGACTGTCCGACACCCCCTCCGTGGTGGTGCGCGCTCCGACCATCGCGTCGTTGACCACCCGTGCCGCCGGCGCAGGGTCCACCTCCGCACGCAGCAGGCCCTGCTGCTGGGCGGCGCGAAGCTGTTCGCCGACGATGCCCTCCCATACCGGGACCGGCACCGCCAGTCCCGCGTCCACCACCGATCGCTCGTAGCTCAGCCGCAGCGCGGCCCGCACCTCGGCCGAGCCGAGGAACAACGAGAGCGCGACGTCGGACAGCTCCAGCAGCCGGGTCAACGGATCCTGCCCCGTCGTGGGTTCCTCGGCGAGACGCCGCCACCGGACCGCCTGCTCACGCACGATGGCGAGTGCCAGGTCCCGTTTGGATGAGAAGTGGAAGTAGAAGGCACCCTTGGTCACACCGGTGCGGTCGAGGATCGCGCCGAGCGATGCGGCGGCATAGCCGCGATCATCGAACTCGGCGGCCGCCGCACGCATGATCGCTTCGCGGGTCACCCGGGCCCGATGCTGCCGTGGCTCCCGAAGCGATTCGGGCGGCATGCCACCTCCGGCGCGACTCGGGTGCTGCCGCAGCCTACCGGCGCACTGTCAGCGGATCATACCGCCACCGAGTACGCACCAGACGGTCGAAAAAGACCGAACGGTACGTTATTGTCGGACGTGGCCGAGGGGCACGCCGAGGGATACGGCCCGATCAGGGTCGCACGGTGGACGGACGGGAGCCGGCCACCGGATCGGAAGGGGTTGCGCCGGGCGACAGCTCGCCCGGCGCAACATCCCGTTCCGGAACGAACCCGAAGCCGAACCTGTCAGCGCCGGACCGGCGGAATGCCGTCGTCGCCGTCGATCAAGCCGAGCATGTCCAGCAGCATCCGGCAGTCATCCGCGTCGGCAGCCGAGCGAGCGACCGCCAGGCGTGCCCGGTCGACCTGCTCCTCGGTCACCCGATGCGGATCCGTACCACGAGGCATCGGTACCGATGATGATCTGCTGAGCTCCGCGCCGGTGTCCCGACTGAGGTGGTGGGTAGTCGACATACGGCTCATGACGCCTCCTCGAGTTCGTTCCGGCTACTGGTCCTGTAAACCGCTCGCCGCACGCTATCTACCGCTCATCGACAGCGCAGCCCCTTATGGGGTGATAGATCGAATTACTCGGCGTCACACACGCTGCTGATGATCCACTCCGGTGAAGCACGTCGACCTGTCGAACCGAGATCGTTCGATGCGACGCGCGGGGTATACCCGCGCGACCGCGAGCGACACACCGGCGCGTCTCCACGAGCAGGGTTGAGCCTAACCCGGACCTCACGTCTCGGGTGAGACAATTGATTCGCTGGCACAGGATGTCAGCACCTGTGGAGATCCCCCTCCGGCCCCCGCGCTTCCCCTCGCGCGGGGGCTCTCCGTTGTCGGGAAGCCGCGCGATGGCGAGCTGACGCGCTCAGGCGCGGGCGCCAGAGCCGACGTGCTCAGGCGCGGGGTGCCAACGCCGAGCGTGCGGCGAGCAGGGCGCTGGCCGCGGCGCACGGCTGGTCGTTCCGTACGAGGTCGATCGCGGTGTTCAGATCCTCGAGCGCGGCGGCGGGGACGTCGCCCTCCACCGTGACCGCGGCCTCGAGCCGGTCGGCTCCGGCGCGCAGCTCCGCTGCCGGCTCATGGGCCATGAGCGCGGACAGCAACGACTCGATCTCCGTCGGCAGGATGCGCTGTGGCGTAGCGGCTTCGGTCACGTCGCGGACAGTACCGCCTCGACGGCACCACGTCACGAGGGGCGGCTCGACGGATGGTTGCCAGCGCTCAGCGGTGTAGCCGCGCCGGTCACCCAGCTCGGACGGACACCGACAGCACCGCTCGGCCCGCCGGCGTCAGCTCCGCGCGCACCCGCTGCCCGAGGGTGCCCGCCACGCTGGGACGGACCAGCCCACCGCTGGCCAGTTGATGGGCGGTGTACTGGTCGCAGCAGCCCAACCCGTCGACGTAGAGGTCCGGCTCGCAGCTGCACGACACCTCGGCGCGACCGGCGGCCACCGCTCGGAGCATGGCCACCCCACGGCGCGACACGGGTTCGTGCCCCGGATCGCCGTTCGTCGGTCTCGTGTCCACGTCACGCCGCCCCTTCCCTGGTCCGCCATGGTGCGCAGACCCGCTACCGATCCCATCGCATGTGCTGGGCTGATCGTTAGCAGTCACTACAGCAGTGACATCACAGCGACGGAGTGACAGTGGCGGTCCGAGCCGCAAGACTGAGCACCATGGCCGAGCCGCGACGTCACGCAGAGGTCTCCGGGCAGCTGTCGTCGGTACACCGGGCACTGCAGGTGCTGGAGGTGGTCGCCGAGGTCGGTGACGGGGTGACCGCCAAGGCGGTGGCACGACGGCTCGAGTTCAAGCTGCCGACCACCTACCACCTGCTCAACAGCCTGGTCGCCGAGGGCTACCTGGTCCACCTCGACGACGCCCGCGGCTACGGACTCGGCTACAAGGTCGCCGAGCTCAACGAGCGGCTGCGCAACCAGCTGCAGGTGTCCGGGCAGATCGCGGCGATCCTGCACGACGTGCACGAGGGCTCACGGGCCGCGGCCTACTACACGGTCTTCCGGGACGCCGACGTCGTGGTGGCGCACATCGACGACTGCGACGAGCACCCGCGGGTGCGCCCATTGGACGTCGGCTTCCACGAAGCTGCGCACGCGCTGGCCTACGGCAAGGTGATGCTGGCCGAGCTGGCCCCGAACGTGCTCACCGCGCGGTTGGGCACCGGTGACCTGCCGCGGCACACCAAGCGCACCATCACCTCGCCGGCGGAGCTCGGCCGCGAGCTGGAGCACGTCCGCGCCGCTGGGATCGGTATCGAGATCGAAGAATTCCAGCCGGACCTGGCGTGCGTGGCCGCCCCCGTGCGTGACGCCTCCGACACGGTGACCGGCGCGGTCGCCGTATCCGTCACGCCAGCGGACTTCACCGACCGGCGCTGGAACCTCGAGCGGTGGGTCCGCATCGGCGCGGGACGTGCCGCCCGGGCTCTCGCAGGCAGGTGAGCCGGTCAGGAACCGTAGCGCTGCGCGAGCAGGCCGCGGCAGTAGCCCGCGTTGGCCTCGATGCTCACCCTCGTGGTGCGGGCGCGGCGCAGGTGCAGCGGCAACGCCTCCAGCCCGACCGCACTCCCTGTCGGATCTATCACCAGCGGGTCGCCGTCCCCGGCGGCGAGACCCAGCTCGGCCCGCCGGGAGCGCAGCCGGTCCAGGTCACCCGAAGGGGGCGCTGATCCCAGGGTGAGGGCGGCGAGGGCCTCGGGCGTCGACCCGGCCGCGAGCAGCGGGCGGCAGACCCGATCGGTGCCCGCCAGCACTGCCTTGCGCAGGAACTGCGCCCGCAGTTCCTCGAGCTCGCCCTCGGCCAGACCGTCGAACGACGAGCTGAAGCCGGCCTCCGCGGCCACTCCGGCGTTGATCTCATCGGACGCGAAGTGGTCGATCAGTGCCACGTCGGCGTGCGCCACACCCTCCACGGCGGTGACCGCGTCGTAGGCGTCGGCCACCATGAGGAAGGCGAAGTTGGGCGCGCAGAAGTACGTCGGCAGCCGCAACCGGATAGTCGCGCGGCCCCGGCCATCCACCGAGCACTCACCGACGAAGCCGAGGTCGGTCACCGGCTCGTCGAGCTCCGGGTCCCGTACCGCGTCCAGGGCCGACCGGGCGGCCGCCGTGAGGGCGGCGGCCCGGTCGGTGGTCTGCGGAACCGCCGTCACGCCGAGGCCCCGGCCGGTTGGCCGGCCAGTTGGCATTCGGCAGGAACCTCGATGTCGTAGAGGTTCGCGGCGTTGAGCCCCAGGATCTTCTTCTTCGCCGCCACGGAGATCGGGCCGTAGTCCGTCGTCTGCTGCATGTGCTCCGGTACCTGGAAGTCGACGAACATCTCGACAAGCCACTTGGGTTCCCAGATCGCGTAGTCGCTGGCGAACAGTATCTTGTCCTCCCCGATCCAGAACAGCAGCTCGCTGATCACCTGCGCGAAGTAGTGCGGCCGGGTGTACATGAAGGGGATCGCGACGGCGAGCCCGCCGTAGACGTTGGGCTCCTGGGTGCCGATCCAGCAGAAATCCTCCAGCCGCGGCAGCCCGCAATGCTCGACGATGAAGTTCAGCTCCGGGAACGAGCTCGCAGCCGAATCGACGTCGGCGACATCGAAGGCGTCACGGTTCAGCGGCCAGATCGTCGGCCCCTTGTGCACGTGGATATTGGGGATGCCGAGCTCGCGGCACTTGTCCAGGTACCGTTGCGCCCAGTCGTCGGTCAGCTTCCAGCCCTTGGAGTCACCCTTCCACTCGGCGGTGTAGAGCTTGACCCCCTTGAGGTCCCACCGCTCGTGGAGCGCCTCGAGCTTCTCCAGACCGGCCTCGCCGTCCCGGGGGTCGAACGATCCGTTGGTGATGAACTTGCCGGGGTGGCGCTCGGCGACCGCGCCGTTGTACTCGGTCGTGTTGAACCCGTTGACGTAGAAGTCCGTCAGGTAGGTCGGCTGGAAGATGGCCTTGTCCACGTACCCCTTCTCGAAGAGGTCGTGGATCATCTCGTCCTCGTCGTACTTGAGGAAACGCTCGTAGGGCCAGACCCACTCGGGCGGCGACAGGTTGGCGTGGTAGGCGTAGAAGCAGTCGATGAACCCGGTGCCGTACTTGTTGGCCTGATTGGCCGGGCTGGCGTCCCAGTAGTGGACGTGTCCGTCGACGATGAAGTACTTCTCGCCGTCCTTCTCGTACATCGTGGTGGGTCCTTCCTTACGGGAAACAGTCGGAAAAGGTCACGGCACGAGGATTCCGCGGCCGCGGATACGACCGTTGTCGAGGTCGTCGAGGGCGTCGAGGGCCGAGTCGAGCGGGTAGGTCTTGGTGTGCAGCGTGACCTTGCCGGCCTGGGCGAGGACCATCAGCTCGACCAGGTCGTTGTAGGTGCCGACGAGATTGCCGATCACGTTGCGCTCGGTCGAGATGATGTCGATGGTCGGGATGTCGATGTTGCTGCCGTAACCGATGATGAAATGCGACCCGTTGCGGCGCGTCATCGCGAAACCGTCCTGCTGGGCACCCTGCTCGGCGACGAAGTCGAGTACCACCTCGGCGCCGTTGCCGTTCGTCAGCTCCGTGACGGCGTCGACGTGCTTGCCGTCGGCGACGATCGTCTGGTGTGCGCCGAGCTGCTCGGCGAGCGCGAGCGCTTCCGGGTTCTTGTCGACCACGACGATCGTGGTTGCGGTCAGTGCGGTCAGGCACTGGATGCCGATGTGGCCGAGGCCGCCGGCGCCGGCGACAACGCACACCGTGCCGGGGTAGAGCAGCGGGACGGCCTTGCGCACCGCGTGATACGCGGTGATGCCGGCATCGGCCAGCGCGGCGACGTCCTCGGGGCGGGTGGACGGGTCGAGCTTCACGCAGGCACGGGCCGAGGTGAGCAGGTACTCGGCCATCCCGCCGTCGGTGTCGATACCGGGGAACGAGTTGTTCTCGCAGTGCATGTCGTCGCCGGCCCGGCAGGCGCGACACAGCCCGCAGGTCGGCGTCGGGTGCAGGATGACGGCGTCGCCGGGAGCGACGTTGGTGACCGCGGGGCCGACCTCCCGAACCCACCCGGCGTTCTCATGACCGATCGTGTAGGGCAGCGTCACCCCGGTCTTGGGAGCCCACTGGCCCTCGATGATGTGCAGATCGGTGCGGCAGACACCCGCACCACCGATCTGCACGACGACATCGAGCGGGCCCTTCGCGGTGGGCTCCGGGACGTCGTCGATGACGGGCTTGTTGTCATAGACATGCAGCCGGACGGCCTTCACTCCAGCACCTCCTCATCCGGCGTGGCCGGCCGGGCTCACGACCGGCCGCTGTGACCGATCACACTTGTTGCGACCACCACGCCTCAAGAGCGCGGTTTCCACCGACAGATAAAACGGACAAACCGGGCGCAGATCCGGGCTTGTGGCGCCGTTATCACCCGTTCGGAGGCGTCCGAACGGAGGAGGGGAGGCCTGGTCGATCGGGCAGTGTGCTACTGGCCGTCCACTCGCGTCTCGACACCGTCGGCGAGGAAGCACAGCAGGCCGGCGATGTCACGCACCCCGTCGTGTGGCTCCGGGTAGCAGAACGCGGCGTCCTGGATCAGCCCGGTGGGAGTGCGCAGGCCGCGGTAGGATGCAGTGCCCTTGTACGGACACACGGTGTGCGTGGCGGACAGCTCCAGCGCCTCGGAGCGCACGTCCTCGACGGGGATGTAGAACCGGTTGGGCAGTCCGGTCTCCGAGAGCACCACCGGCCGTCGGGTCTCCGCGACCACCGCGTCACCCGCGATCACCTCCACGTGCCGGCTACTCGGCCGGACGTCGACGCGGTGGTAGGGGTCGCGCAGGTGGCCGTGCACCTCTTCGTCCTCGTCGAACCAGGCGTCCATCGACGCCCAGTACGGCGCGACGTACCCGCGCAGCCACGCGGCAGCTTCGGACGGCTCCGGGTAGGCCCAGACCGCGTTGTCGGCGGTCCGATCGCCCACCACGAGCGACCAGTAGGTGGCATCGCCCTTGAACGGGCAGTGCGTGCGGTGGTCAGTGGGCTCGAGCAGGTCCGCGTTGACGTCCTCGCTCGGTACGTAGAGCTGCGGCAGCAGGTTGCTCTCGTGCAGCAGCATGCCGCGGGTCGTGTCGAGCACCGTCTCCCCGCCGAGCATCGCGCGCACCCGGCGCGGGAACGGGTCGAGTAGCAGCCGGTGCGGCGGGGCGTCGATGCTGTAGTTCACGGTCTCCGGCGGGGCGCTCGACAGGGGGCGCCCGGACATGGTCAGGCTCATGCCCCCAGTGTGGCGCGGCGCCTACCCGCCCGACACCCGCAGCATCCCGCTGCCTGTGGTGACGGTCCCGATGACGGCGGCGTCGTGTCCGGTGCCGCGCAGCTCGGTGACGGCATCGACGGCGGCAGCGGGCTCGGCCCCGAACAGCAGCCCCCCTGATGTCTGCGCGTCGGCGAGCAGCATGACGAGGACCTCGTCGGTGCCGTCCGCGTCGAGGTGGTCGCGCGCCCAGTCGAGGTTGCGCCGCGAGCCGCCCGGCACGTACCCGGCCTCGGCGAGCTCGCGTGCACCGGGCAGCAGCGGCACATCATCGACGGCGATCTCGACGTCCACCGCCGACTCCTGGGCCATCCGCCCGAGGTGGCCGAGCAGGCCGAAGCCAGTGACGTCGGTGGCCCCCGTGGCGCCCGCTGCGACCGCGGTGGCCGACGCGGCGGCGTTGAGCCGCACCATCGACGCGACCGCGGCGTCGACGGTGCCCGCCTCGGCGACGCCGCGCTTGAGCGCGGTGGCGATCACCCCGGTCCCGAGCGGTTTGGTGAGCACCAGCGCCTGCCTCGGTCGCAGCCCCGCATTGGTGAGCATCCGGTCGGGCGCCACCTCCCCGACGATCACCAGGCCGAACTTCGGCTCCGGATCGTCGACGGTGTGCCCGCCCACGGTGAGCCAGCCGCCCTCCGCGCCGGCGTCCTGGGCGCCGAGGAGCACCTCGGCGAGCACGTCGGAGGACAGCTCCGCGGTGTTCCACCCGACGAGGTTGAGGGCGAGGAAGGGGCGCCCGCCCATGGCGTAGACATCGCTGGCGGCGTTGGCCGCGGCGATCCGGCCCCAGGTGCGGGGGTCGTCCACGATCGGCGTGATGAAGTCGGTGGTCAGCACCAGGGCACGCTCGTCGGACCAGCGCCACACCGCGGCGTCGTCACCGGTGTCGGCGCCCACCAGCAGGTCCGGGTGGGTGACAGGGGCCAGACGGCGCAGCACCTGCGCCAGCTCGCCGGGGGCGAGCTTGCACGCTCAACCGGCGCCGTGACTGAACTGGGTGAGACGACGGGTCGAGTGCTCGTCGGTTCGCTGACTCATCGGGGTTAGCCTACCGGCGCCCCCAGCCGAGGAGTTGCCAGTGGTACCGGACCTGCACGCCCAGCAGCCCTTGAGCCCCGAGCAGCTCGCCGAGTGGGTGACCGACGCCCGGCAGCGCACCATGGACCTGGTCGCCGACCTCGACGACTCCCAGCTCGTCGGCCCGCTGCTACCGACGGTCAACCCGCTGCTCTGGGAGATCGGGCACCTGTCCTGGTTCGCCGAGAAGTTCGTGCTGCGCGACGCGCTGCGCGAGCCGCCGATCATCCCGCACGCCGACGCCATCTGGGACTCCGGCGCCATCCCGCACGACACCCGCTGGCACCTGAATCTGCCGTCCCGGGAGGAGACGCTGGCCTACCTGGCGCAGGTGCGCGACCGCACCGTCGAACGGCTGCTCGACCCGCGCTGCACCGACGTGGTGCGCCACTTCGCGCTCTACGCCGTGTTCCATGAGGACACCCACACCGAGGCGATCACCTACACCCGGCAGGCGCTGGCCTACCCCGCCCCGGCGCTGCCCGGCCTGTCCGGCACGTCCGCCGCGGACGCCGACGCCGGGCCGCTGCACGGCGACGTGGCGGTGCCGGGCGGGCAGGTCCTGCTCGGCGCGCTGCGCTGCGACCCGTTCGCCTACGACAACGAGACGTGGGCGCACCCCGTCGAGGTCGCGCCGTTCGAGATCGCTCGGGCCCCCGTCACCCAGGCCGAGTTCGCCGGGTTCGTCGCCGACGGCGGTTACAACCGCCCGGAGTTGTGGGGTGACGGCGAGCACTGGCTGCGCGCCACCAGTGCGCAGCATCCGCTGTACTGGCGCCGCGACGGGCAGCGCTGGCAGCGTCGCGATTTCGACAGCTGGGTCGATCTCGAGCCGCACCGGCCGGTCAGCCATGTGTGCTGGTGGGAGGCGGCGGCGTATTGCCGGTGGGCGGGCCGGCGGCTGCCCACCGAGGCCGAGTGGGAGGTCGCCGCGGGTGCCGAGCCGGGCACCGACGGCGCGCTGCGCGACGCCCGCCGACCGCACCCGTGGGGCGAGCAGCCGACTGCACCGGAGCACGCCAACCTGGACTGGCGGGCGCTGGGCACCGTGGACGTCGCGGCCCATCCGGCCGGGGACAGCGCCTTCGGGGTGCGTGGCCTGTTCGGCAACGTGTGGGAGTGGACGTCGTCGACGTTTCGGCCGTACCCGAACTTCGAGCAGGACGCCTACCGCGACAACTCCTGGCCGGCCTTCGCCGAGGGTCGCAAGGTGCTGCGCGGCGGCGCGTGGCCCACCCGTGCCCGCTACATTCGCATCGGCTACCGGAACTACTTCACCCCGGAGCGCCGGGACGTGATCGCCGGTTTCCGCACCTGCGCGCCGTGAGAATCGAGATCGTCACCCCCGCGCCGGTCGGCTCGCACCACGGCAACCGCGTCACCGCGGACCGATGGGCCGGGATGCTCACCGAGCTGGGTCACGAGCCGACCATCACCACGACGTGGTCCGGGGAGCCGGTGGATGCGCTGATCGCGCTGCACGCGCACCGCAGCTCCGGGCCGGCGCGGGAGTTCGCGGCCGCGCACCCGGATCGTCCGCTGATCATCGCGCTGACCGGGACCGACCTGTACCGCGACCTGGCCGGCTCGGTGCAGGCGCAGCAGGCGATCGAGGCAGCCGACGCGCTCGTCGTGCTGCAGGCCCGCGCCGTCGACGCGGTGCCGGCGCGGCTGCGCGACCGGGTGCACGTCATCCACCAGTCCGTCGCTGCGCCGGGCACCCCGAACACCGCCACCGCCGGCGACACCTTCGAGGTGGTCGTGCTGGCCCACCTGCGGGCGGTCAAGGACCCGTTCCTCGCCGCCGTGGCGACCCGGCTGCTGCCGGCGGACTCTGCGGTGCGGGTCACCCACTGCGGCGCGCCGATCGACCCGGGCACCGCCGAACGGGCTCGCGCCGAGTCCGCAGCCAATTCGCGGTACCGCTGGCTGGGCGACGTGCCACGGCGCGACGCCCTGCGTCACCTGGCTGCGAGCAGCCTGCTGGTGCTCACCTCCCGGCTGGAGGGCGGGGCGAACGCGGTCTCCGAGGCGCTGGCCGCCGGTGTCCCGGTGCTGTCCACCCGCGTCGAGGGGTCGGTGGGCCTGCTCGGCGACGACTATCCCGGATACGTCGCCGTGGGCGACGCCGCCGGACTCGCGCAGGCACTGCAGTGGGCCGAGCGCGACCCGACCTTCCTGGCTGCGCTCACCGCGGGGGTGGCTGCCCGGCGCGAGCTCGTGGACCCGGAGCGGGAGCGCCAGGCCTGGGCCGACCTGATCGCGCGAGTCGTCGCGCGCGAGTTGTGAGCGTCGCGCGCGACACTATGCGCGCGGCAGCGACAAACTGCGCGCGAGAGCAAGCACTCGCGAAGGCCGAGGACTGGCCACGCCAGTCACCCTCGGGAAACGTGGTGTCGGACGACATGGTGCCGGTCAGCAGCCCGCTCGCGAGCGGGCTATAGGCCAGCACGCCGATGTCGTTGTCGCGGGCGTAGGGCAGGGCTTCCCGCTCGATGCCCGGCGGAACAGGTGATACGGCGGCTGCAGCGTCTCGACCGGCCGGATGCGGTCGAAGGCGGCCATCTGGGCGGCGTCGTAGTTGGACACGCCAGCGTGGCGGATCTTGCCCTCGTCGACCAGCCCCTGCAGGGCTGCGGCGGTGTCGTCGGCCAGGGTCTGCTCGTCCGGCCAGTGCACCTGGTAGAGATCGATGTGGTCGAGCTTGAGCGCTCGAAGGCTGTCCTCGACGCCCTGACGCAGCGACTCGCGGCTCGCGTCACGCGGTCGCTGCCCACCGGGGTCGATCCCGCCCTTGGTCGCGATCACCAGGCTCTCCCGGTCGCGGTTGAGCTGATCGCGCAACGCTGTGCCCAGCACCTCCTCGGCCTGTCCGGAGCCGTAGGCGTGCGCGGTGTCGAAGAAGTTGACACCGAGCTCGTGTGCGTGGCGGATCGCGTCGGTGGCCGCGCGCTCGTCGAAAGGCCCCCAGTCCCCACCGAGCTGCCACGTACCGAACGCGATCCTGGATACCTCCAGGCCTGTCCTTCCCAAGACCGTATAGCGCATACCCTCCATGGCACCTCATGTGGTGGCGTCTCGCTACATGATCTTGTGATCGACACATGTGAGGTCCCGAGCGGTGGAAGGGTGCTGCTCGCTGCACGCTTTGCTTTGAGTCACACTGCGACTCAGCGGGGTCAGCGCGCGGGTGCGCGCGTCCCGATCTTGGCAATGCCACCCCTGAGGCGCTTGTGGCTCCGCCACCGGCCGGTGCACCATCACGGTTACCGAGTGTTTCGGCGGGATCAGCGGGGTAACGATGCGTCATCTGGTCGTGTGTTGCGACGGCACCTGGAACACACCGGAGGAGGAAGCCGCCACCAACGTGGCCCGGCTGTACAACGCCCTCGCCGATACCGCCGAGGACGGGACGGCAAGGGCGTGCTGCCCGACGACCATCCGAATGCGGTCGGCGCGATCGGCTTCATGCGTCACCACTACCCGAACTTCGGCTTCGACGCGGCCGACGTGATCATCGCGGTCGGCTACGAACCGCAGGAGTTCGACCCGGCGCGGATCAACCCCGATGCGGACAAGAAGATCATCCACATTCACCGGTTCCCCTCCGAGGTGGACGTCCACTACTCGATCGACGTCGAGATCGAGGGCGACATCGCGGCCTCGCTCAACGCGCTGTGCGCCGCCGTCGGCGACCACCACCAGCTGCCGTCGCCACCGAGCCCGTCGTCCTCGCTGCTACGCGACGAGCTCGACCGTGGCCGCGGCGACGACCGGTTCCCGCTCGCGCCACAGCAGGTGGTGGCCGACACCCGCGTCTCGCTGGTTGAGTACTGGTGCGCGGGCTTCGATCAGCAACTCCTCGATCCCGAACCCGTGCAGCTCGGGTACTAGAGCTTTCAGGCACGATGCACGAGCACGCTCCTGCCGTCGCTGCGGCACCGGTGAGCCGACAGCCACGATGTGGAAACCCTCCACTTGAGCTAACCGCTGGGCAGCATTCTTCTGCTCACCCCGATCCATCTCGTTCCAATGCACCTTGCTGAACGACGCGTCTCCCGCAGCTCACGCAGCATGTCCCGGGCCAACTCCTTCATGCCGGGCTCTACGACGACCGCCGCGAACACGTAGAACCCCTCCGCTGGATGCTCACGGAACGACTCATCGCCGTAGGCGACGCGCCGCGACTCGGGACCACGTTCCACCGGCGGAGGCTACGGTCCCACCCCGTCAGTCCTGGCCGAGCCGCGCGTCGCCACCGCATGCTGGTCAGGCCACCAAGGCGTTGCCCTTGAAAACCTCGCGGCTGTGCCATGACACGTGCGCTGCCGCCGGTACAAGCGTTCCAGGCCGTGGCCGCAGTCCGCATCCATGCAGGTCGTAGCCCGCACGACCAGCGTCGGTGCGGGCGGTGAATGCGCCCGCCACCCTCACCCGCAGCTCATCATCGAGGCCCCGCGCACCTCGATCGAACAGCTTGTGGTGCAACATGCACAACGCGAGTCCATTGTCGAGGGCGTCGGGCCCCGCGAACGCGAACCAGCGCACGTGTGCCGCCTCCACACCGGTCGGGACCCCGTTGAGACGACCGTCGTAACCGCAGAACGCGCACTGGTCATCCCAGGCCTGCAACACCTCCAGCCGCCAGCCCGGCCGCCGCCGGCGCTGGTGGATCGTGGACTCCGGGTCCGGCAACGCATCCGCTGTGCTCAGCACGGCGCCCGGGTCGAGGCCAACAGCGGTGAGCACGTCAGGGGCCACAGTCTCCGGGAAGTGGCTGCTGACCAGTCCCCGCGCCGCTGGTGCAGACGCAGCGCCGCAAGGCGTGCTAAAGCGGTTCCCGATCGATCCGCCGAGATCTCGGACACCGCTCAACCCTGCCATGCGAGGCCGACGCGATTCGAGACCAGCTCGCCCCGGCTGCCTCGCCGAGCGTGCGAGGCGCGCGTATTGTTCGCTGGCACCTACGAGGGAGCCACCATGATCGATCCCGAGGTGTTCGACCGTCCGGCGATGTGCGATGCGCTGGCCAGCCGCGACATCGGTCGGGTTTACGCCCTGCTCGTCGACGCAGGCGTCACCCAGCGCGAGATCGCATTCACCACCGGCCAGTCGCAGTCCGAGGTGCACGAGATCCTGCACGGGCGCCCCGTCAAGCACTACGACGTCCTCGAACGGATCGCTACCGGCCTCGGCGTCGACCGGGGCGCGATGGGTCTCGCCTACGCTGACGATCAGCCACCGGCCACACCTCATGAGGAGGTGGACGACGACATGAGGCGACGTTCGTTCCTCGCCGCTGCTGCCCTCGCGGTGACAGGTCGGCCCGTGCTCGGGGAGCTGTTGGCGCTGCCCGCACCGGACGAGATACCGCTGCCGTCACGGTTGGGTACGGCTGACGTCACCGCGATGGAAGCGCTCACCAGTCAGCTTCGGTCGCTCGCCCGCCAACACGGTGGCCAGGCCGACGCCGCGAGCACGGTGGCCCACCGGTCGACACGATTGTTGGGTGCGCCGGCCACCGATCCGGTGAAGCGTTCGCTCGGTTCCGCGCTGGCAGAGCTGCACACCGAGGCAGGGTGGTGCTGTTTCGATTCCGGGCTGCACGACCGGGCTGGCCACCACTTCCGGCAGGCGATCGACCTGGCCAGGGAAGCAGGCGACGGCTACCAGGTGGCCAACACGCTGCGCCACGCTGGCATGGCGCTGGCCGACCGTGATCCGAACGAGGCGTTGAAGCTGCACCAGATCGGCCAGATACGTCTGATGGACGCCGACTCCGACGACCGCACCCGCGCGCTGGATGCGTGGCTGAACGCGGAGTCCGCCGTCGCCTACGCGGCGATGGACCGGGCGGACGACGCGCGCTCCGCACTGGCGCGAGCACGGGACGGGTGGGAGCCGCCCGACACGTTCCAACGCGCAGACATGGACTACGCGATGGGTGCAGTGGCTGCGCGGCTCGGCAACCTCGACACCGCCGAGCAGTTCACCACGGTCGCGTTGCGGTCTTACGGCGACTGCCGCCGGGACGCAGCGAAGGCGAACATCACGCACGCCACCGTGCACGTGCAGACCGGGGATCGCCGCGGACTCCCGCTGGCCAAGACCACCATCGACCAGGTCGCAGAGCTGCGCTCAATACGGGCTCGTCAGCGGCTGACCCCACTGGCCGCTGCACTGGACTCCAGGCCCGGATCCGACGCGCGCGAACTGGCGCAACACGCCCGACAGATCGCGACGAGCCGCGCGTAGTTCCTCGGTGCGCGGCTCGACGGGTCAGCGTGCGGCGGAGATCAGCTCGACCGGAGCCACCATGTCACGCTCCAGATTGCCGACCAGATTCGCGATCTTCAGTCTCGCGTCCTGGCCCATGACGACGTGCAAACCCAGCGGCGGCGGTCCCCTCTCGGCGATCCTGGCAAGCATCTCGCGCAGGAAACCGAGCCCGAACTCGTGTCGATCACGCTCGGCCACAACAGCCAGCCCGGCCGCGGCCAACAACTCCCGGTAGCGCTGCGGCTGCGCCACAAGCTCGTCTCGGCAGTAGTAGCCCACGGCACCGGGTAGCTGATCTCGCCCGATCCGTCACCCATGACGTCGTAGAGGCCGAAGTTGCCGCCGTCCACCAGAACCCGGCGCACCTCGCCGAACGCAGCCGCCTTGTCCGCGATGTTCATCCCGACGTGCACCATGCAGACACGGTCGAACGCGCCGTCGGGAAGGGGCAGGTCCGTCGCAGTGCCCTGGCGAAACTCGACGCGCGCTGCGAGCCCGGCCCGGCGGGTCAGCGACGAGGCGACCGCAACGTACTCCTCGGTCAGGTCGATCCCGGTCACCTCGACGCCGTACGTAGCGGCCAGGTAGCGGGCGGTGCCCCCCAAGCCGCTTCCGACGTCGAGTACCCGCAATCCCGGCCGTAGGTCGAGCTGGTCAACCAGCTCGACCGGTCGCCGATCGGCCGCCGACGTGGAACTCGTCGACCGGCGCGAGCTGGTCAGGTTCGAGATGCTCCGGGTCGGCGCCCATCACGGCCAGCGCTTCGAGTATGCGTTGTTCCAACGACCCGTGGGAGTAGTGCTCGACAACTGCGTCCCCGCTCACCAGAACCCACCACCTCGACTCGACCGACGCGACATGCGCCCGTCCGGCGCTGCCTGCGCTACCGGCCCCGGACCCGACCCACCTCCGTTGGACGCGCCGCGAAGAGGATGTGAGTGCCTCCGTCCCGGGCGCCGGGTTGGGCGCATGCTGCGATCTCATGGTCAAGGAAGCGGCCCCACCGGTCAGGGTCGGCCTCGAGGGTGGCCAGCGCCTCGGCGTCCGATAGCGAGGCCCAGTTGCTGGCACTCGAATCGAGGAGGAGGCCGCCGGCCCGGTCGACGATCGCTGCGACGTCAGCGTGCCGAAACATCTGGCACACGTGCCCATCGCCCTCGGACACGACATGGCGCAGATCGCCGGTGCGCAGCACCGCGTCGTTCGCGTCCTCGCCAACGGTCTGAGCCAGCGCGATAACCGCAGGTAGACTGTGTCGCCAGGTGCCCAGCAGCGACATCACCGATGCGACCACGGCACCGTCCGGTGCGACGATCCGCAGCAGGCCCCGCAGCGAATCGTCGACCTGTTCGAAGGTGTAGGACAGCGGTCCGCCGAAGGCGACGACAGCATCGAACTCGTGGTCGTCGTAGCGGCTGGTGTCGCAGACGTCGAGCAGCTCACGCCGCTCCACCCGGGTCTCGGCGGCGGTGCCGGCAAGCTGCGCGGCGTTGAGGTCGAGCTGCACCGCCGACAAGTCGGTCACCACGAGCCGGCAGTCCAGCGCTGCGAGCTCGAGCGTGAACCGGCCCGGCCCCGCGCCAATCTCCAGCACCCGTGAGCCGGGGCGGACGAAGCGGCGCAGGAACCGGCGGTGCACCTCCAGGCTGACCCGACCGGCCACGTCATGAGTGAGCCGCGAGCACTCCTGGCCGCCGATACGATCGTAGTGACCGCGCACGGCCTCAGTTGTCTCGACCTGGTCCACGGGCTGATGGTGCCGCACGCAGTGGGCTGGTGCATGCGGATTGGATCGCGTGGCGATGCACGCTAACGCAGACCAGTGGCGCGCATCGCCGCGTCG
This sequence comes from Pseudonocardiaceae bacterium, assembly GCA_009377865.1. Classification (GTDB taxonomy): domain Bacteria; phylum Actinomycetota; class Actinomycetes; order Mycobacteriales; family Pseudonocardiaceae; genus WHSY01. Next base: position 16,409 of record WHTH01000032.1, read on the forward strand.
AGCGTCGTATTCGCGACGTCTCCGGCCAGCTGCGCTCCGCTGGCGAGAATACGGTCGATGGCGGTGTCTTCCTCTCGGATCGACCGGTAGCCGGCTTGGATCTCTGTGACCTTTTCGACGGCTACCTCAGCTACCTCGCGCTTGAGGGCGCCATAGCCCTGGCCTGCGAACTTGGCCAGGGTCGCCTCGCGGCTGAAGCCCGTCAGCGTCTCAAAGAGAACCAAGAGGTTCTTAACACCCGGCGAGATGTGCTCGGGATCGAGTTGGGAGCCCGAGTCGGTGACGGCCCGCATGACGCTGCGGTGGATCGTCTTCGGCGAGTCGAGCAGCCCGATCGCGTGCCCGTCACGAAGACCCGCGAGGCTCTTGGACATCTTGACCGACGGGTCATCGAGCCCCATGATGCGGGCACCACTGTCCCGGATCAGCGGCTGCGGCAGCGTGAACACGTCGCCGAACAGGTGATGGAAGCGCTGTGCGATATCGCGGGTGATCTCGACGTGCTGACGCTGGTCATCGCCCACGGGCACGTACTCGGCCTGATACAGCAGGATGTCGGCGGCCTGCAACGCGGGGTAGGTGAACAGGCCCGCACTGGCACTGACGCCTTCCGACTTGGACTTGTACTGCGTCATCCGCTCCAGCCAGCCCACGGGTGTCGCGCAACCCAAGATCCAAGCCAGTGTCGCATGCGCGCTGACATCGGACTGCCGGAAGATTACCGAGCGCTGGGGATCGAGCCCGCACGCGACGTACAGCGCGACAATCTCGCGGATCCGCGCCCGGAGATCATCGGCGTACACGTTCTCCGGGATCGTCAGCGCATGCAGGTCGGCGATCATGAAGTAGTTGTCGTAGGCGTCCTGCTCCTTGGCCCAGACGCTCAGCGCACCGATGTAGTTACCGATGTGCAAGGTTCCCGTCGCAGCGATGCCCGACAGCACCCGCGGCCTACGCGCGGCGTCCGTCATGATCCTCTTCCTCGGTTACGGGGCCGGATGACCTGCCAGCTTACCCACGCGGGGCATCCGATTCCGACGACCCTTGGCGAAGGGCCCGCTCCACCTCCTCATTGCTCGCACCGTGCCTGCGCGCCAGGTCCGCGTAGGCCTGGGCGCAGGGTGAGCAGCCCTCACCCTGCTTTCGCCTCACCATCTCCAGCGCGTCGGCCTGGACTTGCTCAGACGGCTTCTGCCGGATTCAGCTCATCTCAGCTCCAGATCCGTGCGCACTCGTTCGGCGCTGCTGCACTCGTCGTCGTGCCTGCGGGCGTGAGCCTCGTCCTGGTCCCTCCACGACGCCCACTCGGCTGCGGGTGGCTGCACGAACCCCGCGTTCTGTCGCGCACCGAGTTGCTCGTCGGTCACCCAACAGTCGGGCGAGGCGCCGATCGCCCGTCCGGCGCGCTGAGGTTCGCAGCGCCCGGCAGCTCGGGCCGTCGAACGAGTCGTCCTCGGCCCGCAACGACGTGAGTGCATAGACATGGCCGAGGAACTGACGCTCGTCCTCGCTGGTATTCACGCTGCCGGAGTGCAGCAGATTGTGATGGATCACGACCGCCTCGCCCGCATGGGAATCGATCAGAACCTCGCTGGGAAGCGAGCTCACCAGCTGCTCCGCTTCCAGGGCAGCGGGATCCCGGTGGGAGCCCGGCAAGACTCGCAGCGGTCCAGCCGCCGCCGTCATCGGTTGTAAGTAGATGAAGCAGATCAGGGCCAGTGGGCGGCTATAGGTGCCGTTCGGGAAGCAGCCGAACCTGTCCCGATGCCACCCGACCAGTTCGCCACGCCGCCCGGTATCGACCGGGCCGGCGCCGGCGAGTACCACGCTGTCCAGCCGGACCATGAGACCCATCAGCGCCTCGGCGAGTCCCAGGAGCACGGGACGGGCGACGACGGGAAGCACCGCCCGCGGATAGTGTTCCAACGTCCCCGACACGAAGGCAGGCCGCTCGGCCACCCCGCTGGCGAAGCGCCAGTCGTCTACCGCCTGCTCACGGAGGCGTCGAAACCGTGCCACCTGGCTCTCGCTGAGCACCACCGGCAGCCGGACGTAACCGTGCTCGATGAGATGATCCGCCGCTGTGCGGATCTCAACGTCGAGCATCGTCACGACTTGCCTCGAGTTTGGTCGGTGAACAGTCGCACCTCGCCCGCGGACCCGTCGACCTCGATCAACCGACCATCCCACAGAAGCTCCCGGGTGTCGCCGACGCCAATAACTGCCGGTGTGGCGTAGTCGCGGGCGAGTGAAGCCAGGTGTCCGTATGGGTGACCGGACTCCGAAACGACCGCGGCCGCGGCGGGCAGGGCGTAACTCCATCCGTTGGAGCTCTCGGGCAGGACCAGCACGTCGTGCGGGCGGACCGTTCCGACATCGCACTGCCAGAAGAGCCGCCGCACAGGTCCGACCCCGCATCCCGGGCTGCTCGGATGACCGCGCAGCGTGCCCGGTGTGCCCGCGCCGTCGACGGGCTGGAACAGCTGACGGAACAAGCTGACAGCCACAGAGCCACCCCAACAGTCCCCCGACACCGCCTCCTCGCGCGGTGGTGGCGCCGCCCGGTCGATCTCGTCACGGTGCGCCCGGGCGCACTCCCGGAGGAACTCCCGATCGGCGGGTGGCCAGTATGCAAGCTCGTCCACGTGCAGGTAGAAGATGTCGTCGGGCCGGTCCACCTGGTCGGCCGTGGTGAGCGCCGCGCCGAGTCGGACTGTGAGCGCACGCAGCTCATGAGGTAGGCGGGCGTGCATGAGGGGCGCATGCTCCTCAGTGACCCGGGTGGCCCGCGTGGCGTCGGCGCACAGCCGGCTGAACTCGCAGCCGATCTCCCGCGGCTTGGCCTGCAGTCTGGTCTGTCAGACACCGATCAGCTTTGCCTTCGCCGCAGTGAACTCTGCATCGGTCAGCGCACCGATGTCGTGCAGCGCAGCGAGTTGCTGCAGCTGCTCGAGCAGTGCCGGGCCCACGGTCACCTCGGGGACTGCCGCAGGCGCCGGGGCCAACGGTGCCGGTGCAGCAGGTGGCGCCGGTGCCTGCGTCTGCCCGCTGACGTGTGCACGCAGCCGGTCGGACATGGCCTTGCCTTCAGCCTTGCCGACCTGGCTGATTTCGGATTTGTTGCCACTGCTGAACACGGTCAGCGAGCCCATGATCACGCCAGCCGACCACTGCACCGAAGAAATCCGGCTGATCGGGAAGTCCTCCAGCTGCTGGTTGACCCACCCCTGCAACAGGAAGATCAGCCGTTGATTGGTCAGCGCGAGCAGCCCGTTGCCCTTGCCGTACCAGCCGGTCGCCAGCATCTCGACTACCTCGCGCTCCCACAGGTGATCTTGGAGCTTTCGGATCTCCCGCTTGCTGCCAAAGGTGCTGGTCAGCTTGCCTGCGGCTTGCTCAATGTCAGGTCGCAACGCTGCGTCGGTCATCGTCGAGCCCTCTCCTGCTGCGCGAGTGTGGAGTCTGTCCAGTTTCATCGCTGCCGGGCACCGCCGGGTTACCGACACCCGCAGCAGTACAGCTGATGCTCCGACACGAGCGGGTGTGCAGCCCCTCCACGCACGAATCGTCGATGAGTCCACGCGTCTCGTTGCGGGTCTCCGCCCATCTGTGTCACGCTAGAGGCCTAGTTCCCCACCGTCCTCCGGGACTGGTGGGGCTTTTTCGTCAGGGGGAGCGATGAGCAGTCTCCGTGCCGTCGTGGTCATCGACTACCAGAACATCCACCTCACCGGTCACGGTCTGTTCGCGTGCAGCAGGTACAGTCCGCCGCACGAAGCGCTCGTGGACCCGTTGCACTTCGCCAATCAGCTGATCAGCGCGCGCAACCGTGCCCAGAGACCGGGCATGGCTCATGCGGTGTTGTCCCACGTGCGTGTTTACCGAGGGCAACCCTCGCCCGAGCACGACCCCAAGCCGTACGCACGCAACCAGGCGCAGCAGGCGCGGTGGGAACGAGACCGGCGCGTCACCGTGCACCTGAGACCCCTTAAGTATCGCTACGAGCGCGACAGCTCCGGTCGACCGCTGGTAGACGTCAACGGCAAGCGCGTTGTAGAAGGTAAAGACGAGAAGGGGGTCGACGTGCTGTGTGCGCTCGCGGTCGTGCGCGAAGCCCTGCAGATCGAGCTGCTCGACGGAGCGCTGCTCGTGAACCCCCCGCCCGGCGGTCCCCACCAGCGGCTGAGTTCACGGTTATGGCACGCACTGGACGTCGCCGCACCGGTTGGCTTCGAGGTTCTCGAGGGCATCGGGATGCGGACTGCACCCGGCCGGATCCTCATTCCCGACCTCACCATCGTGACGAATCCTGGATCGGAGAAGGCGGTGTGGGATCCCGCAGATGTCGCCATGGTGGTCGAGATCTCGAGCCCGAGCAGGATCGTGAACGATCGCGCGATCAAGCCAGAGCTGTATGCGTGGGCCAAGATCCCGCACTACCTTCGGATCGAGCTCGGAGACGCTGGTCCCGCCGCCACCGCCTATCGGCTCGCCGACGGTGATTACGCACCTGCCGGTGACCGGGTGAAGCCGGGTCAGCTCCTACGGCTCGGTGAGCCGTTCGCAGCACATCTCGACCTCGCCCGGCTCGCCCGTGCCGTTCATCCGGGGCACTGATCAGTCGGCGGCATATCAGCTTCACTGCAGCGAGTTGGTCAATGCTGCGCGGGTACCCTACGACCCGGACGGGGCCGACTTCACGCCGTCGCTGAGCAGGCGGCGACTGCGGTCGAGCCCGATCGACAGCAGCAGAGTCGGCAGCCGCGGGCCGGTGTCACTGTCGCAGAGCAGGCGATACATCACCTTGAAGAACTCCCGCTGCGCCTTCTTGATCTCGGGCGTGGGCTCGGCGTCGGAGGCAAGACCGAGCATGAGCTTCGGCACCGAGTACACTAGCGCCGTGAGCTCGTCGAGATCCCACGACTCTCCCAGCCGTCCGGCGAGGTCGCGCAGGGCCTGGCGGGTGTCGTCGTCGAGCCGGTCCCACTCGGTGGCGTTGAACGAACTGGCGATGATCGTCCGCTGCTCCGGCGGCAGCAGGCGGGTCGCCCAGTTGACCGCGCAGCTCAGCCTCGGTTCGAGCTCGTGTTCCAGTTGGTCGTCGACGATGTCGCGCTCGGCCGATGGCAGGTGCTGGCGCACGATCCGGATGATCTGAGTGCGGTTGGCGGCCGTCACGTCGGCCGTCGAGCCGAGCAGCCGGAACGGCACCGGACGTGGGGTCGTGGCCACCTGCCCGTCGGACGTCGACACGCAGTAGGAGCGGACCCGGGCCTCCATCGGGTCACCGCTGCCATCAGCTGCCCGGGCGCCCGTCCGGTCCCACTCGTCGTAGAGGCGCTGCACCGGCTGCGGCGACAGATCGATCGAAAACGACTGCTCCGGCAGCCGCCGCGCGTACAGCCAGCGGACCAGCGCGGGTTCGAGCACATCGAGCACAGTGGACGGAACGGCCGCGCCACCCGCCGATCCCGACATCTTGCCGCTGGCGCCGGCGAGGCTGACGAACGAGTACACCGTCGAGTGGGGTGCACCGCCGCCGTACAGCGACTCGACGAGGCGGTGTCCCACGGTGAAGCTGCCCGTCGGGGCGTGGTGGTCCTCGCCTGCCGGTTCGAACGCGACCCCCTCGTGCGCCCACCGCATCGGCCAGTCGACCTTCCACACCAGCTTGCCGCTGATCTTCACCCCGTCGGCCAGGCTCATCGCACCACGGTGGGCGCACCGGCAGACGTAGTGGACCGTCTCGTCGCGGTAGTCCTCGACCCGCGTGTCGTCCTTACCGCACACCTCGCAGTACGGCCGAAACGGGAAATACTCCCGCCTCCGGTCCTGCTCGGACCGGTCATGACGGCCAGGCGTTTGCTGCTCGGCCAGCGTGTCGAACACCAGCTCCCGGCAGTCCATGGCGCGCCGGATCGCCGCGTTGTACGTGCCGCGTGAGTACTGCGTCGACTGCGTGATCTCGCGCATCCGGATGCCGAGCGCGGCCAGCGCCGCCGTGAACTCCTCGATGAAGTGCAAGGCATAGGAGTCCGTCTCGCCCCACGGGTCCGGCACGGCCGACAGCGGCATCCCGACATACCGCTGGTACGAGTCGCCCACGCCGGGGGGCACCTTGCGCAACCGATCGTAGTCGTCCCAGGAATGCAGATGAACCGCATCGACCCTGCGGCGACGCAACGCCTCGACGACCAGGTGCGTCGTGAACACCTCGCGCAGGTTGCCCATGTGGATGGGCCCGGACGGCGAGATACCCGATGCACAGACGACCTGCGCCCCGGTGGTGCCCGGCTTGGCGCGTGTCGCGACCTCGTCGGCCAGCCGGTCCATCCACGTGCGGGAGTCGTTCACGTCGTCCTCTGCTGTGCGAGTCTGCGGCCAGCCGACAAGGCGGCACGTGAGTACTGCTCCAGGCTAGCCAACGCCCGGTGGTCGGGTTGGCACCGGCGCGCAGGTGAGATGCAGTGGGCCCCCGGGGGATCGAACCCCGAACCAACGGATTAAAAGTCCGCTGCTCTGCCGATTGAGCTAGAGGCCCGTGATCAACCGAGCGACGCCGCCGAGGACGAGCTGCTGGGCCGCCCCATCGTAGCGACCGGAGGTGCTGGCCGGAGCCGGGGAGCACAGCCTCAACGCGGTACGAGCGCCCAGCGCGGCGGGCAGTTTCCCACACCCGCGAGCAGGACCAGACCCCGAGTGATGCCCACACGCAGCATGAGATGAATCACCGGCCGCGGCGTCACCGATGTCCGGGCCGCACGCCGGCGTCCCGATCACCAGCATCCTTCTCACCTGCGACGACGCCATAACCGCCGTCCTGAACCACAGTCGTGTGATTTCACCCTTACGCGAGCGGCACCCGGCTGCGCCCGGTTGCATAGTTTCGAGCGGCACCTACCGTCGAGGCCGCCCTGCACCGGGGAACTGGTGCAGGAACCCGGGCCCGGCGCACCGAGCCCTGTCCCACGGGTCCGGGTAATTCACCCTCACCCCGAACGGGACAGGGGCGCTGACCACCTGACCGGCGAATCCCGACAACAGCCGGGAGGTCACCAGACGCACGGCGCGGTGTCGGAGATACCCATCATGGCTCGACGGACTACCCGCATGCTCGCTCGCGCCGGAGTCGCCGCGGCGGCTGTCGCGGCACCGATGGCGCTGGCAACCCCGGCGCACGCCGCGACCGACGCCGAGTGGAATCGCGTAGCGGAGTGCGAGAGTGATCAGCGCTGGCACGTTGACACCGGTAACGGCTACTACGGCGGGCTGCAGTTCAGCTCCTCGACCTGGGACAGCTTCGGCGGCGAAGAGTACGGCAGCACTGCCGACGAAGCCAGCCGCGAGCAGCAGATCGTGATCGCCGAGCGCGTGCTCGACGCGCAGGGCTGGGGCGCCTGGCCGACCTGCTCGGAGCAGGCCGGCGTCGCCTAACGAGCGAGGCCACACGCGGCGCCCGCCCAGCACTTGGGCGGGCGCCGCGTTTTTCTGTCAGCCAGCGTGGTCAGCGTCGGCCCGCGGGCCCGACCACCGTGCTCACGCGCGCGTTTTGTGCGCCACGCGCGCGTAGTTACGCGCGCGAGGCGATGATTTGCGCGCGCGGTGCTCGTCGAGCAAGTACTGCGCGTCACGCGGAGACCCGGTGGACCACCTCGAAGGCACCCGCACGATCTCGCGGGCCAGCTCGGGCTTCTGGCAGGGCTGGCTGCCCGATGACGACCCCCGCGCCGTCGTCGTCATCGTGCACGGTCTCGGGGAGCACGGCGGGCGCTACGACCACGTGGGCCAACACCTCGCCGGTGCCGGCTTCGCCTGCTACGCCGCCGACCACTGCGGGCACGGCCGCAGCCAGGGGCGGCGGGCGAACATCGGCCGGATGGATCGCATCGTCGACGACCTCGCGGAGTTCGTCGGCTTCGCGACGGCGCACACCCCCGGCGTCCCGGTGTTCGTGCTCGGGCATTCGATGGGCGGCCTGATCGCGCTGCAGTACGCGACCGGCGAGCCTGCCGAACTCACCGGGCTCGTGCTCTCCGGCGCCGCCGTGCAGGTAGCGGTCGGCTCATCACTGATGCGCAGCGTGGCCCGGCTGCTGTCGGCCGTCACGCCGAACCTGGGCGTACTCACGCTGCCACCCGAGCACCTCAGCCGCGACCCCGAGGTCGTCGCCGCCTACCGCACCGATCCGCTGGTCCACCACGGCAAGGTCCCCGCCCGCACCGGCGCCGAGATCCTCGCCACGACGCAGGCGCTGCCCGAGCGGCTCGACCGGCTCCGGATCCCGGTGCTGATCCTGCACGGCGTCGAGGACCGGCTGGTGTCCCCGGCAGGCTCCCGGATGGTGCACCAGCGGATTGCCACCGAGGACCGCACGCTTCGGCTCTACGACGGGCTGCACCATGAGATCTTCAACGAGCCCGAGCAGGATCAGGTCCTCGACGATCTCATCGGCTGGCTAGCCAGGCATATCCACTGAGCCGATCACCGGTACGCCGGTGATCGCAGGGAGTTGTCCACTCGTCGCGCGGGTGCGTGGCATGTTGATCCGCAGACGTGGGGCTCGTTACGTTCCGCCGGTCCGTTTGTCACGAACCGGCGTCGAGCAGGTGACGATCGAAGGCCCGAGCTCATCGTCCCGCCCACCGGTACCCGAACCGGAAGGTCAGGTCTTGGCGCGTCACCGCAATCCCCGCGGCCACCGACCCGACCCGGCGACCCCACGCCCAGCGACCCCACGCACGGCGCTGCGTGGCGCGCACCGGCTGCCGGCTCCGCCGCCGGCGGTCCGCGGGGTCGCGATGGTCGCCGCCGTCGCCGCCGGGGCGCTCGCCGCCGCGAGCCAGACGCTGCACGGCCCCGCCGTCGCCGACCAGGAACACCCGACGGCGCTGGCCGCCCAGGCGATGACGCTGCCTCAGGTGGCGCCCCCGGCTGACCCCGACGTGCTCACCGCGGCACCATCGCAAGACCCGGCCGAGCTCGACGCCCTCGCCGAGGGCGTGTACCGGGTCGAGCACAGCTACACCCGGCCGGGCGTCGCCTACATCGCGGGCAACGACGACGACCTCGACGGCTGGATCGCCCAGGCTCTGGGCCTGATGGGGCTGCCGCAGACCCTCGCCCCGGGCGTCAAAGAGATCATCATGCAGGAGTCGCGCGGTGATCCCGATGCGATCAACGACTGGGACAGCAACGCCACCGCCGGGACGCCCTCGCAGGGCCTGATGCAGGTGATCGCGCCCACGTTCGAGAACTCGGTGCTGCCCAGCCTCGCCGACGAGTCGATCACCGACCCTGTCGCGAACATCACCGCCGGGGTACGGACGATGATCGCCAACCACGGGGTCGGCGTGCTCTACCAGGGCGGCAGGCGCGACTCCGCCGGCAACTACATGGGCTACGGCGGCGCCGCCATCCCGTCCGACAACCTGGCCCAGCAGATCGCCGACGAGCTCGAGGAGTTCGACGAGGCCTCCTGACCTGGCAGGATGCAGCTGCCAGGAGGTGGGAACGCATGCCGGTGGTGGACAACGCGGTCTACGTCGACGGCCGGCGTACCGCTGAGCCGCCATCGCTGGAACACACCTTCGAGCTGCTTCGCGGCCAAGACGGCCGGGACGGCCAGGGTGGCCGCGCGATGGCCTGGATCGGCCTGTACCGGCCCACTGACGAGGAGATCGCCTCGGTGGCCGCCGAGTTCGGGCTGCACGAGCTGGCCGTCGAGGACGCGGTGCACGCTCACCAGCGCCCGAAGCTCGAGCGTTACGGCGAAACACTGTTCATGGTGCTGCGCCCGGCGCGCTACGACGACCGGGGCGAGGCCGTCGAGATCGATGAGCTGCACGTCTTCGTCGGCGCCGACTTCGCGGTCACGGTGCGCCACGCCCCCAAGCCCGACCTCGCGCTCGTGCGGCGCCGGCTCGAGGACGAGCCCGAGGTGCTCAGGCAGGGCCCCGACGCGGTCCTCTACGCGATTCTCGACTGCGTCGTGGACGACTACCTGCCCGTCGTCGCCGAGCTGCAGAACGATGTCGACGAGATCGAGACCCAGGTGTTCGGTGGTGACCCGGGCGTGTCACGCCGGATCTATGCGCTCTCCCGCGAAGTCATCGAGTTCCAGCGGGCTTGCGAGCCGTTGCTGGCCATGCTCGAGTCGCTGCTGGCCGGCTTCGAGGACCACGGGGCCGATGTCGAGCTGCAGCGCGGCCTGCGGGACGTGGCAGACCACGCCACGAGGGTCGCGGAGCGGGTCGAGGGGTTTCGCCAGCTGCTGACGAGCATCCTGACCGTCAACGCCTCGCTGATCGCGCAGCGGCAGAGCGAGGAGACCACCCGGCTCACCCAGAGCAGCCTCGACCAGGGCGAGCAGGTCAAGAAGATCTCGTCGTGGGCGGCGATCCTGTTCGCGCCCAGCCTCGTCGGAGGCGTGTACGGGATGAACTTCGAGCGCATGCCCGAACTCGACTGGGCGCCGGGCTACCCGCTGGCGCTGCTGCTGATGCTGCTCGTCTCGCTGGCGCTCTACGTGATGTTCAAGCGTCGCGGGTGGCTGTGAGCCGTAGCCGGGGTCATCCCGACGCCTTGTCCACCGTGCAGTCCGACCCGGGGTACATCAGCTTCTCCTGGCCGTCGTCGAAGCGCACCAGGTAGGGCGGAGCGCCGTCGGCTCCCCGCACCTCGACGACCTCGCCCGTCCGGTCGGGCGCGTCGACGATGCGACTGTGCACGTGCAGGCGGTCGCCGACTGTTGCTTGCATGATTCGATCACCTCGAGCAGAAGCGATGGGTGTTGAGATGCTCGGTGTAGACGCTACGAGTACCCGCGCCGGTACTCAAGTCGGGGGGGCAGACTAAACTGGCGCCAGTCCATTCCGGCCCCGCGACGAAAGGCGCCTGCAGTGACCGAACCGGTAGAGCAGCCCTACATCGAGGCCGACGACTACGACGCAGCCGAGCAGCAGGCCGCGGTCGACGACGAGCTAACCGGGGCGCCGACTCCGGGCGGTATCGGGCTCGAGGTTCCCGACGCCGACGCAGCCGAGCAGGCCGCTGAGCTGCCGGCCGACGAGGACGACGACTACCCGGCCTGAGGCGCCAGCCGAGTTCCGCCGGTTGGGCGAGTCGCCCCGGAAGTGTCGCACCCTCGGGATAGCCTGCGGCGGTGGCAGTGAAGACCAGACATCACACCTCCCCACTGACCAAGCTGCTGCGCGAGATGGACACCGATGCCCTCACCGCGCTGGTCACGGCCCGCCCCGACACCGTCGCGGCACCCGAGCCACGCAGCCTCGACGAGCTGGCACAGCGACTGTCGTCCAACAACTCGGTGTACCGCGCGCTGCAGCAGCTCGCGGTGCCGGCCATCCAGCTGCTCGAGGTGCTGCAGGCCCTCGGTGACGGCTGCCGGCGCGGTGAGCTCGAGCGCTTCCTCGACGTCCAGCCCGACACGCTCGACGGGCTGCTGGCGACGCTGAGCGGGCTCGCGCTGGCATGGCCCGAACCCGGCGCCGTCCGCATCGTCGCGGCCGTCACCCAGTTCACCGCCGACCCGCTCGCGCTCGGCGCACCCGCCGAGACGCTGCTCGCTCCGCTCACCGTCGAGCAGCTCCGCACGATCGGTGCGGAGTACCGGATTCCCGGCCAGCCCCGCAAGGCCGAGCTGGTGCGGGCCCTCGTCGATGTCCTGTCCGACCCGGCCCGGGTGCGGGCTGCGCTCGCCGACGCGCCGAGCGCAGCGGCCGAGCCCGCCGAGCTGCTCGCCTGGCACGGTCCCCGGGCCCGTGCTCCGATCGAGGCCGCGCTGTCCCGCTACGGCTTCAAGCTCGACGCGGCGACGGTCTGGCTCGCGACACACGGTTTCGTCCTCCCGAGTGGCTGGAACGAGGGGCAGATGCCGCGCGAGGTGGCGCTGGCGATCCGCGGTGAGGACTACCACCCGCCACTGCTCGTCGACGCGCCCGTGCTGGCCACGGCAACCCGGTCAGGTGCTCCGGCGCCCACGGCGGCAGCATCCCTATTGGACGGTGTGCGGCGGCTGCTCGTAACGCTCGGTATCCGGCCGGCCCAAGAGCTCGCCGCGGGCGGCGTCGGGGTGCGCGAGCTTCGCCGGCTGGCCAAGGAGGTCGGTGCCACCGAGGGCGAGGTCAGGCTCTGGGTGGAGCTGGCGGTCGCGGGCGGGCTGGCACGGCTGCACGACGGTTGCCTGCTGCCCACCCGGGACGCCGACCACTGGCTCGCCGCCACGCCGGGTACCGCGCTGGCGGCACTGAATTCCGCGTGGCGCCGCATCGGGCCGGTTCCCTCGCACCGCGTCGACGGCGACGGCAAGATGCTGCCCGCACTCGACCTCGCCGGGGCCAGCCCGATCGGCCTGTCGCTGCGCCGCGACCTGCTCGCCGCGCTCGCCGAGGTGCCCGCCGGCGTCGCCGTGACCGACCTCGACACGCTCATCGACCTGCTGGCCTGGCGGTACCCGCTGCGCTACGTCGATGCCGAGCGCCTCGGCCCGCACCTGGTGGCCACCTGGACCGAGGCCCAGCGGCTCGGGCTGGTCGACAGCGGGGCCCTCACCGCCCTCGGCCGGGCCACCGGTAGCGATGAACTCGCCGCGCTGGCCGAGGAGTTGCTGCCCGCACCGGTCGAGCACGCCACGTTCCTGCCCGACCTCACCGCTATCGTCTCCGGCCCGCCCAGCACCGCGCTGACCGAGCTGCTCGACGCCGTCGCCGACCGGGAGAACCGCGACACCGCGTCGACCTGGCGGCTGTCGCCGACCAGCGTGCGGCGGGCGCTCGACGCCGGGCACGGTGCCGACGATCTGGTGCGGCGGCTGTCCGAGGTAGCCGACCGCCCGCTGCCGCAGCCGGTGGAGTACCTCATCACCGACTCCGCCCGACGGCACGGCCAGCTGCAGGTGACCCCGGTCGGCTGCTGCGTGTGCACCGGCGACGAGGGGCTCGCGGCCGAGATCGTGGCCCACCGCCAGCTTGCCAAGCTCGGGATGCGCCGGCTCGCACCGACGGTGCTGGCCAGCGCCGAACCCGTCGAGCGCACATTGCACCTGCTGCGCGCCGCCGGCTACTCCCCGGTGCAGCACTCGGACACCGGCCAGACCGTCGTGGAACGGGTCGAGCCGCGCCGGGCACCGGAGCTGGGCGGCCGGCGAGTGCAGCGCAACCCGCCCGCGGATCCTGCGGCGGTGGCCAGGAAGCTGGCAGGCGGCGTCGCCGAGGCCGCGCCCGGCCCGCTTGAGTTCGGGTCGGACGCCGAGTTCGTACTCGACGCGGCTTACGCGCTGGACCATGCGCAGGCACGGTTGCTGGCATATGCCATCGACCACCAGCTCCCGGTGCATATCGAATACGTCAGCAGCTCCGGCGGCCGTACCGAGCGGGTGATCGAGCCGATCCAGCTCATCTTCGACGCGCTGCAGGCGTGGTGCCGGCTGCGCGATGACGAGCGGATCTTCCGGCTGGACCGCATCAGGTCCGTGAGCCCCGCCTAGCTTCCTAGCATGAACCCACAGCCGCGAGCGTGCTTGCAGATGAACCATTGACTCACGTTGCGGAGCCGCGTGGCACCACCCAGATGTGGTTGAGTTCGGAGACCTTCGCGATGTGCTCGTAGTCCGTGTCGTAGTGCAGCACGGCCGCGCCGTGCACAATGGCGGTCGCGGCGATCACCAGGTCGTTGGCGCCAGCGGCCCGCACAAGGCCGCCGTCCCATAGCGCGGATTGCAGTGCTACTGCCGTCTGTTCGACCTCGGCGGTGATAGGCAGCCGCCGACGAGCGTTGATCAGCTCGAGGACGCGGGCGTGTTCCGCCCCGTTGGTCGCGCTGTGCCCAGTCTCCAGAGTGATCGGCAGGCAGGTGGCGAACAGCCCCCGAGTGGCGAATGCGCGTAGGGCGTCTGCCACCCGCGGCTGGTGTGGTAGGCGCTGGAATACGCTGCTGTCCACCAGGTACAGCGTCGTCATCGACGTGCGTCGGCCAGCACATCAGGGTCGGTAAGTCCCGCTAGACCGCCTTGCTCGACCCAGTCGATCATCTCGAGCTGGGCCTCCCGGTTGACCAGTTCTTCGAGCGCCCCAGTGATCATGGCCTTCTTGGACGGCGCTCCGGTCAGTTCCATGGCCCGTCGGACGAGGTCGTCCGGCAGGTCCACCAAGGTGCGGGCCACGGGGACCACCTCCTTCCTGACAGTGCCCTGACGCGAACAAGCACGGATGATATCAAAGAACGGTCGGATCGGATATTATGGCGGTTGAGCTGGTGTCGAGCGCCAGCACACGCCTCCCGGGCGTCCTCCCGCCATCCTCCGCGTGACAACGCTGCCGAGCGCCGTGCCGGGCCTCTGGTGTAAAACACGCATGACCGGCGTGCACATCGGTCAGTGGTGTGACGAGTGCCGTAAGCCGATGCCCGGATGGACTCCCGAAACCGTCCAGCGGTTCGAGGCACTCAAGCGTGCCGGGTGGTTCGGAGCGCGGCAAGGTGGCCGCGTGACCCGGGTCCGACCGGAGAAGGTGGAGCCACTGTCTCCCAGGTCCTGCCTCCGGTGCCGCTGTTCGTTCAGCGGCGACAGCTCGTTCGCCAAGCATCGGGTCAGGGGCTACAGCATCGGCCGCTGCATCTCGCCCGGCGAAGCCGGGCTCAAGTCGTTGGGTAACGGCGTCTGGGGGAGATTCTCAGACAGGAGCGAGACATGACCGCTGTAGTCCACGAACCGAGGATCACCGCCGGGGAGGTAGTGCACACACCCGAGATCACCGCCGGGGGGGTGTAGACTCCGGGTCGTAGTACCCTCCCCCTCGTGCTCCATGACGTACTCACCACCCATGAGGCCAGGACTGCGCTGGCGGCACGGGACATCGGCACCGTCTACCGGCTGCTCCGTGAGGCCGGGGTACCGCAACGCGAGATTGCGCACCTGACCGGGCAGGCTCAGTCCGAGGTCTCCGAGATCCTGCACGGCCGTGCCGTGCAGGGCTACGACGTGCTCACCCGGATAGCTGACGGGCTCGGCGTCCCGCGCGGTCGTATGGGGCTGGCCGGGTCACAGCGGGTCGAAGAGGTGGATGAGAGCATGCAACGACGGTCGTTCCTGCAAGCCAGCGTGGCGGCACTGTTGGGCGCACCCGTGTTCGGTGTGCCTGACCCGGACCGACCGCCGAACGAGTCCACCCTGGCCCACAGTCCGCCCGGCCCCGGTGATCTCGCCGCGCTGACCGGGACGATACAGCGGTTGGCGGTGCTCGATCGGGAGTACGGGGGGCGCACGGCCTACGCGGCGGCAGCCGCTACGGCGGCAGCGGGAGGGCGGTTACTCCATGATGGTGGTGACCGCGCGATCCGGGGCGCGGTGTCCGAGGCGCACCGTCTCGCGGGTTGGGCGGCAGGAGATGGTGGCGACATCGTACGGTGCCGCAAGCACCATCGCGCGGCGCTGGATCTGTGCACTGACCACCGGGCGAAAGCCTCGGTAGTCATGTGTTCGATGGCGGCGATGGAGAAGCACCACGGGCACCCTGACCACGCGCTGAAGCTGCTACAGCTCGCCGGTAGCGGCCCGGTGGCCGCTGGACTGTCCGTCACGGCGTACGTCGCGCTGAACTGCCGAGACACCGCTATGAAGCAATGGCGGCAAGCGCGGGCGATGTTCCGCGACCAGCCCTCGCAAGCAACTGACCCGTTCATCGCGTTCTACGGCGATGGGCGGGGGCTACTCGCCGCCGGGGGTTTCCGGTTGGGTGAGTACACCTCGTCGTACGCCTACGCCGTGGCCGCGCTGGACGGCAGACCGGCGTGGGATACACGCACGCGCGCTATGGATGCCAGGGTAGCGGCCAGGTCAGCGACCGCCGCTGGTGAACACGGCACCGCCGCGCGGCACCGTGAGCAATCACGGGAACTCGCCGCCCGCGTCGGATCCGTGCGCGTTGCCTAGACGAGGGATAATGAGCTCGATGTCATAGCGGGACGTGATTCCTACCCGAGCCCCTGCATTGACGAGCAGCTCGCGCCGCGAGCTGCTCCGGCGCCGGCTGGGCATGGTCGGCAACTTCGCCGAGCTCGACGGCCTGCTCGCCGAGCTCGACCCCGATGCACCGTTCCCGCCGGACGGTGACGGACCGCGCGGCCGGCAGGGCTCGCCCGGCAAGGTCGCGCTACCCGAAGGCTGGCTCGACGACCCGCAGGACACCGCCGTGCCCGAAGGTGCCGAGCTCTCGCATTCCGGAGGATGAACGGCGTGCACCGCTGCGGCGTGCCGGTCATACTGCTGCTCGCAGTGCTGGTGGGCTGCACCCGGGCCGGCCCCGACCCCCCGGCCGGCGCCGCAGTCGGCGACCGTCAGCTGGTCGCCGAGTACTTCGCCGCGGCCAACACCGCCGCACAACAGGGCGCGGCAGCCCAGCAACGCTTCCTCGACGCGACCCAGCACCCCGACTTCCGTGGCGCGCGGTGCCCGCTGGACGGGGCCACCGTGGTCAGCGAGCCCGCCATGTCGACGCTGCGCCCCGACCCGGGCTGGCTTCCGGCGGGCGCGGCCGCGCCGCCACGCGGCATCGTGCATATCGTCGCCGTGACCGCCACGGTGCGCCGCGACGGGGTAGAGCTGGGCACGCAGATCGGCTCGCGGCACGTGGTTGTGCTCGACGGCCGCGGCTACGGTTTCGCGCCATGCCTGGCCAGGCCCTGACAGCCCCCGTTCATCCCGGGTTCATCGGCTGCTGCCCATGGCGTGGACCGACCATCCGTACCCTGGGGTGCATGCGCGAGACGTTTCACGCCGAGCTCGAATCCCTGGTAGGGGATCTCGCCAAGATGACCCGGCTCGCCGGCGAGATGATGACCAACGCATCGCAGGCGCTGCAGCAAGCAGACCTGCCGCTGGCCGAGCTGGTGATCTCCGGCGACGACGAGATCAACGCGCTGCACGACGACATGGAGCAGCGCTGCGTCAACCTGCTCGTGCTGCAGGCACCGGTGGCCGCCGACCTGCGGGTGGTCATCTCGGCGATGCACGCCGTCAACGACCTCGAGCGGATGGGCAACCTGGCCCAGCACATCGCCAAGATCGCGCGGCTGAAGCATCCCGCGGCCATCCTGCCCGGTGAGGTGCGACCGGTGTTCGCACGGATGGGCCTGCTGGCCGCCGAGCTGGCCGACTCTGCCGCCGACGCGATCGAGACCCGGGATCCGCTCGGTGCCACACGGCTGGCGGAGGCCGACGACGAGGTCGACGCACTGCGCAGGCAACTCTTCCAGATCCTGTTCGCCGAGGACTGGACACATGGGGTCGAGCCCGCCGTGGACGCCGCGCTGCTCGGCCGCTACTACGAGCGTTTCGCCGATCACGCCGTTGCCATCGCCCGCCAGGTCGGCTACGTGGTCACCGGTGAGCTGCCGGCGAGCAGCATGCCGAACCCGTCGGGGCACTGAGCAGCCGCATCACGGGGCCCCCGCGCTGCCGGCGCTGGGCGCCAGCTCCGCGGGCAGCTCACCCGTCGACGCCGCCTCGGCGAGCAGCTGGCCGAGCACCGGAGCGAACTTGAACATGTTGGCGCCGGCCACGGCCGTCACCCCCGGTGCCTGCCAGGCGCGGAAGCCGTCGAGGCGGTCCCCCACCGAGGTCGCGACGCACATCCGCACCGACTCCGGCTCCGGATCGAGGCCGGGAAGAGCACGACGGACGTAGCCGGCAACGCGGCACACGTGATCGCCCATGTCGGTTCCGGCCGGGACCTCGCCGCCTGCGCCGAGTGGCACGGCCCCGTCCTCACCGGCCAGCCCAATCGCGTACCGGCCGCTCGACCCGGCGGGTGAGCCGTACACCCGCTCGCCGTGCTCCCCGGACCGGTCGATCCAGCACGCCATCGGCACTGCCGCGTAGTCCGGCCGGACTCGGAACATCGGCCGGGAGTGCAACGCGTAGTGCTGCCGGATGTCGAGTCCCACGCCGGCGGCGAGACGCGGCGTGCCTGCTCCCGCGCAGACGACGACGTGGCGCGCCGAGACGATGCCCTCGGGGGTGTGCAGCTGCGGCCCCGCCCCGCCGGCCGGCGCGCTCACCCCGAGCACCTCGATGGCCTGCAGCCGATCGCCGAGCCAGCTTCGCAGCGCCTGCACCGCCCGGAGGGCCCGCAACGCGCCCGCGGATTCATCGAGCAGTACCGGTCCGGGCACCGGCGAGACGAGCCCGAATCGTTCGCGCTGCTGCTCGACGTCGAGGAACCGGCGACCAGGTGCTCGTCGTCGTGCCGGTGGCGGAAGATGCGCGTCAATCCCGCGGACTGGCCGGACCCGGGCCTGGCGACCTCGAAACAGCGCACCCTGGCTCCGCGGCGAGCCAGCGCGTCGGTCACCGACAACCCCACGATCCCCGCCCCCACCACCGCCACGTCGAGCTCCGAGGACATGAGCGTGATTCTAGCGATTCACCAGAATGGCCCAGTGAAACCATGCAGCAAAGCATTCGATCAATTGCGTGAGCGGGCGGCAGGAGTCAGCCACTCCTTCGGCTGCAGCCCGCTACTGCCCCACCAGTGGGGCCTGGCGCTCGCGTCGTCAGCCGCTGCCACCGGTGCCGCCGTCGTCTGGCAGCAGTTCGCCTGAGCGGCGCGCCTGCGCCCCCTCCCCGCGGCGGATGCCGGGGCCGCGTGCGAGGTTGGGTGCCGTGGAACCGCGGACGATCCGGCCGGACGTGGTCGCGCGACCGCCGGTACCCGACCTGCTGCTCCTGCTGCTCGCGGTCACCGCGGCTTCCACCGCCGCTCCGCTGACCGCTGCCGCAGCCGCCCCCGCGCTGGCGGTCGCGTTCTGGCGCAACGCGCTGGGCGCCGCAGCGACCGCACCGGTCGCGCTGCACCGGACCCGTCCCGAGCTCGCCGGGCTGTCACGAAGACAGCTGCTGCTGATGCTCGGCGCCGGGACGTTCCTCGCGGCGCACTTCGGCACCTGGATGGTGAGCCTGACGCTGACCACGGTCGCCTCGGCGATCGCGATGACCGCGACCCAGCCCGTCTGGGCGGCACTGTTCGCCCGGGTGCGAGGGCAGCGGCTGCCGGCCCGTGCCTGGCTGGGGATCCTCGTCGCCGTCAGCGGCGTCGTCACGGTGACGGGCATCGACCTGACCATCTCGGCGTCGGCGCTCGGAGGTGACCTGCTCGCGCTGGCCGGCGGCGTGTTCGGGGCGGCCTACGTCACCGCCGGTGGCGAGATCCGGGGCCGTGTTAGCACCACCAGCTACACGCTGGTCTGCTACAGCGCCGCCGCCGCAGCACTGCTCGTCGGCTGCCTGGTCGGGGGATTGCAGCTCACCGGCTTCGACGCGGCGACCTGGCTGATGATCGTCGCCATCGCCGCCGGACCCCAGCTGCTCGGCCACTCGCTGTTCAACCGGGCGCTGCGCACGACCAGCCCGACCATCGTCTCGCTGGGCACACTGTTCGTGACGCCGGGGGCGGCGCTGATCGCGTGGGCCTGGCTGGGTCAGACGCCACCGTTGACGCTGCTGCCGGCGATCGGCCTGCTGCTGGGTGGCGTCGCGCTGGTCGTCACCTCACGCTGATCATGCGCTGACCCCGGTCCGGCTGCGCGCGTCGTCGAGCAGCCGGTCGACGACAGTGCCCAGTACCGTCCGCAGGTCGGGATCAGCCAAGCCGCCCTCGGCGGTGAACGCGTCGTGAGCCTGCCCGACGGGCAGTTCCTCGTCGACGACCCGAGCGCCGATCGTCGTGAGCACCTTGCGCAGCTCGGCCTGCGCCCAGACCGCACCGAACAAGCCGGTCGAGGCACCCACCACGGCGACCGGCTTGCCACGCAGCACGTTGTCCGGA
This sequence comes from Pseudonocardiaceae bacterium, assembly GCA_009377865.1. Lineage (GTDB taxonomy): Bacteria > Actinomycetota > Actinomycetes > Mycobacteriales > Pseudonocardiaceae > WHSY01. Next base: position 36,247 of record WHTH01000032.1, read on the forward strand.
AACGGCCGCGAGGCCCAGTCCAGGGAGTTCTTCAGCTGCCCCGGCACCGAGCCGTTGTACTCCGGGGTGGAGATCAGCACGGCACCGGCCGTGCTGATCGCCTCGCGCAATGCCAGTACGGGGGGCGGCGCGTCGAGGTCCTGGTTGTACGGCGGCACGTCACCCAGGCCCTCGAACACCTCAAACGTCACGCCTCGGGGCAACTCGCCCCCGGCCACCCGCAGCAACCGGCGGTTGTAGGAGTCTCGCCGCAGGCTCCCGCACAGGCCGACGACCCGCATTTGCCGTCACCCCTGTTTGACGAGTTCGAGGTGCGCGCTGAGCTCGACGTCGTAGCCGAGCGCGTCGCCGCCCCCGGGCAGCGGTGCCTGCCAGTCCATGCCCCAGTCGCGGCGGTCGACGGTGGCGTTGAGCTCGAACGCGGCCCGTGTCGAGCCGAACGGGTCCTCGATCGGTGGCTGGTAGCTGCCGGTGGCGGTGACGGCCCTGGTGACACCCCTGATGGTCAGTTCGCCACGGACGGTGACCGTGCCGTCGTCGCTGAGCTCCACATCCTGCGAGCGGACGGTGATCTGTGGATGGCTTCCGGCGTCGAAGAACTCCGCGCCGTGAACGACGTGCTCACGGAACTCCGGCGGGGCCTTGATCGAGACCGACTCGACGCGAGCGGCACCGTGGAGCCTGATGCCCTGGTCGTCTGCGACGACACTGGCGTCGATGTCGTCGAACGACGCACGGAACGTGGAGACCTTCATGTGCTTGACGGCGAACTGGAACGACGAGTGAGCCTGGTCGGCGACGAACGTGCCGGACAGCGGCCGGGTGGCGATCGACATCTGGTTACCTTCCGTGAGTACGCTTGAATCGGAGCATCCTCCGGTTCCGATGCTAATCGGAGAGAGTTCCGATTGCAAGGAGGAACCGGATCTTTCTCCGATTCCATCGCCTACACTGGCGGTAGGGAGGTTGCGACGATGATGTCGAGCGATGTGAAGCGGGTAATGCTGCCCATCGTCGGGCAGCCATCGCCGGAACGAGCGGACGCGGCACGCAACCGGCGCGCACTGCTCGCGGCTGCCCAGACAATCCTGACCGAGCGCGGGATCGACGCACTGTCCATGGACCGGGTCGCCGCGCGGGCCGGTGTCGGCGTCGGCACCGTCTACCGGCGCTTCGGCGATCGTGCCGGCCTGGCCCTCGCACTCCTCGACGACACCGAGCTGCGCTTCCAGGCGGCTTTCCTGTCCGGCCCACCCCCGCTGGGTCCGGGTGCGCCGCCCGTGGCACGGATCCGCGCCTTCCTGCACGCCTACGTCGACCGGCTCGAGACCGAAGCCGAGCTGCACGCCTTCGCGGACACCAAGTCGCCGACGGCTCGCCATCGTAGCGGCGCGTACCGGACCGCCCGCGCGCACCTCGTCGCGCTGCTGTCAATGGCCGACCCGACCGCCGACGTCAACTACCTCGCGGATGCGCTGCTGGCGGCCCTCGGCGCCGGGCTGTTCCTGCACCAGCGTCAGGAGCTCGGGTTCGACGCCGCTCGCGTCAAGGCCGGTCTCGACCACCTGCTGATCGCCGTGACTGAACCACGTTGCGGATCCGGCCTGACACTGTGATGTTCAGCGGCAGCCGACTCGCGGAGGAAGCTCATGGATGCGCAGGCGGTGCGGCGGCACACGCCCGGGATCGACGGCAGGCAGGTGTTCCTGGACAGCGCGGGTTCGTCGCTGCCGCCGCAGGTCGTGCTCGACACCGTCACCGGTCATGTGCGACGGGAAGCCGAGATCGGCGGCTACCGGGCTGCCGGCGAGCGCGCCGAGGATCTCGAGGCGGTCCGGTCCAGCGTGGCAGCACTGCTCAATGCAGCACCGGAGACGATCTCGCTGACCGACAGCGCCACCCGCAGCTGGCTGGACTTCGTGTCTGCGGTGAAATTCCGTCCCGGCGACCGCGTGCTGGTGACCGAGGTCGAGTACCACAGCAACGCCCTGCAGTTCCTGCACAGCGGCATCCCGTTCGACGTGATACCCGGCGATACCGACGGTGCGCTCGACCTCGCGGCGCTGGACCGGATGCTCGACGGGCAGGTCGCGATGGTCTCGCTGGTGCACGTGCCCACCAACAGCGGACTGGTCAACCCGGTGCGTGAGGTCGTCGAGCTGGCGCATGCGCGCGGCGCGCTGGTGCTGCTCGACGCCTGCCAGTCCGCCGGCCAGCTCGTCCTCGATTCTGCTGCGCTCGGGGTCGACGGGCTGACCGGTACCGGGCGCAAGTGGCTGCGGGGCCCGCGTGGCAACGGTTTCCTGTACGTCCGGCCCGAGATCGCCGACCGGCTGCGTCCCGCCGTGGTCGACGGCCACTCCGCGCAGTGGGTCAGCGAGCGCGAGCTTCGACTGCACGAGGACGGGCGCCGGTTCGAGCTGTGGGAGTACGACGTCGCCGCCCGCCTCGGGCTCGGCGCGGCGGTGGACTACCTGATCGAGCTCGGTCCCGAGCAGGTCGAGCAGGCGGTGCGGGCACGGGCCGAACGGTTGCGCACTGGACTGTCCACACTCGGCGGTGTCACGGTCCGCGACCCCGGCCGGGATCGCTGCGGGATCGTCACCTTCACCGTCGACGGTGTCGCGCCCGCCGACGTCCGAACCGCGCTGGCCCACCACGACGTCACCGTGACCACCAGCGGGCGCGGCTCCGCCATGATCGACATGGACCGCCGCGGCATCGACGCGGTGACCCGTGCCTCACCGCACTACTTCGTCTCCGACGACGAGCTCGACCGCGCCGTCGCATCCGTGGCCGAGATCGCCGACGGCCGCCGGCACTGAGGACATCACGGACTGGGACGCACCGCCGGTGCCGGCGAAGGTGCGCCGGTAACGGGTGGGCGTGGTGCCGAGCCGCTGATTGAAGTGATGGCGCAACGAAGCGGCGTTGCCGAAGCCGCAGCTGTGGGCGATCGTGTCAACGTCCTGGTTGGTGGTCTCGAGCAGCCGCTGAGCGTGGATGACCCGCTGGGTGGAGCGTTACCTTCGTGCCCAGCGCCCCTGGGAGTTGCATTGGGTCCGCACCCCGCAGGGCGAGCGACTCGAGGGCGACATCCTGCCGCGGTGCGGCGACCGGCGGCGCTCCGAACCGCGTTTCGGTTCCGAACGGCGCTCCTTGGACGGCGCCGAACTCTGACGGAAGTAGGGGGTCACCGTCGCCGATCGACCGAGGCGCCGATGGGGCCGTCGTCCATAGCGTCGTAGCCGTGCAGCTGGCGGCGGCGGGGAGACGGTGATGGTCGAGCTCGTTCGTGGTGCGCTGGCAACCCCGTGGGGGTATTTCGGGCTGTTCGTGTTCGCGATGGTCGACGCGTTCTTCCCGGTGGTGCCGAGCGAGAGCCTGATGATCACCGCCGGTGTCTTCGCCGCCACCGGTCAGCCGGCACTGCTGTCCGTCATCGTGGCCTCGGCGTTCGGCGCGTTCGTGGGTGATCACATCTCCTACGCGCTGGGCCGGGGTGCCGGCGGACGGCTGGGGGCGCGGATGGTGGGTACGGCGCGGCGGCGTGCGGCCTTCGACTGGGCCGCCGCGGCGCTGGCCGAGCGCGGCGGGCTGATCCTCGTCGTCGCGCGCTACATCCCGGGCGGCCGGACGGCTGCGACGATCACCGCAGGGGCGGTGGGCTACCCGCTGCGCCGCTTCTCGGCCTTCGCCGGCCTCGCGGCCGCCACGTGGGCGACCTACTCCGCGCTGATCGGCTACCTGGGCGGAATGGCCTTCGAGAACGATCCGGTCAAGGGCCTGCTGGCCGGCCTCGGCCTCGCGCTGGCGATCACGGTGGCCGTAGAGGTGACACGGCACCTGCTCCGGCGCCACGCCCGTCGCGAGCACGCCCCGGTGTGATCAGCCCGCGACGAGCCCGGCCTCGTGGGCGACGATGGCGGCCTGCACCCGGTTGCGCACGTCGAGGCGGACCAGAATGGTGCTGACGTGGCTCTTGACCTGCCCTCGACGACGTGCAGCCGGCGGGCGATCTCCGCATTGGACAGGCCCGCTCCGAGCAGCGCGAGGACGTCGCGCTCGCGGTCGGTGAGCTCGCCGGCGCGGCTGCGGGCCGTGGCGCCCCGCGACATCCGGCCGTCGCCGAGCTCGCTGATCACCCGCGCGGCCACCTTCGGCGACAGGTACGCCCCGCCGTCGGCCACCGCTCGCACGCCGGCGAGCAGCTCCCGGGGATCACCGGTCTTGAGCAGGAAGCCGCTCGCCCCGCCGCCCAGCGCCCTGGCGATGTACTCGTCCTCGGAGAAGGTGGTCAGCACGACCACGGCGGTTGCCGGGACGAGACGGCGGATCTCCTCGGTGGCGGCGAGCCCGTCGAGCCTGGGCATCCGGATGTCGAGCAGCGCGACGTCGGGCCGGTGGCGGCGTACCAGTTCGACGGCCTCGTGACCGTCCGCGGCCTCGGCCACCACCTCCACGTCGGGGTCGGCGGCGAGAATCGCCCGCACCCCGGCACGGATCACGGCCTCGTCGTCTGCCAGTACCACGCTGATCATCCGACGTTCTCCCCGGCCCGTGTCGGGACGACATGCTTGGCGGTCAACTGCCCCCCACTGAAGCACAGCCGGTAGGCGTCGAACCGGGCCGGGAACACGTCGGCCGTCGAGCGGTAGAACAAGCAGTTGGACCCGGGAGGTGGGGGCGGCCCGGCCGTCGCGTCCGGCGGGTCGATCATCTCCAGCGGCGGCAGTACCGGTGCGACGTCGGAGCGCTCGGCACCGAGCCGCAGGCCGGCATAAGTGACCGGGTCCAGCACCGAGGACTGCGCGGTGTAGGCGTAGTAGGCCAGCGATGCCGCGACCAGCGTCGTGCCGAGACCGACAGGCACCGCGATCGCCGTCACGAGCCGGCTGCGCAGCAGCCGGCGGGCGTCTTCGAGGTGCCGCGCCGATTCCGACGGCGCAGCGGGGACGTCGCGTACCGCGTCCGCGCCGTGTGGCAGCCGGGCGACCACCTCGAACCCCTCCTCGAACCCCTCCTCGGACCGGCTGCCACTCGGGCCTGCCTGCAACGCGCCGCCCACCAGCCGGACCCGTTCCCGCAGCCCGATCAGGCCCCGGTGGCCGCCGGCCTGGTCCGGCTGCGCTCCTGCGGGAGGGGGCTCGTTGACGACGGCGACGACGGTCTCGTCGCGGCGGTGGATCAACCGCACCGCGACCGCCGCTCCCGGAGCGTGCTTGGCGGCGTTGGTCAGCGCCTCCTGGACCACGCGATGCGCTGCCCGGTCGACCATCGGTGTGGCGACGACCGGCTCCCCATCGCGGCGCAGCTCGACGGCCATGCCCGAAGCCCTCGCCCGCTCGACGAGGTCGGCGACGCCCTCCCCGGCCGGTTGTCTCGGAGCCGAGCCGGTCCCTTCGCGGAGCACCCCGATGATGTCGTGCAGCCGGTCGGCCGCGGTGGCGGTGGCCTGCCGCAGCTGTCCGGCGGCGTGCCGTGATGGCTCGTCGAGGCCGGGTGCCAGCTCCAGCGCACCGGCACGGAGCGCGACGAGGCTCAGCTCGTGACCCAGCGAGTCGTGCATGTCCTGCGCGATCCGGGTCCGCTCTCGTAACCGCTCCTGCTCGGCGACGATCCGCTGCTCGCGCTCGAGCTGCTCGGCGCGCTGCCACCCGGCGCGGCTCAGCTCGGCCTGCTGGTGACGGACCCGACCGGCCAGCCAGGGGATGACGCCTGCCAGCAACACCGCCATGACCAGGTAGAACCAGGTCAGCAATGCGGCCACGAGTCCCGAGGCGCCGCCGGTGACGCCACCCAGCACGACGGCCAGCGCCAGTCCGGCCAGCACGACCACCGTGAAGGAGATCAGCGCCAGGCGGGTATCGGCCAGCCGGCGGCCCGCGAGATAGCTCACCACGAACAGGGCGACGATGTAGGCCAGCGGGAACGGCCCGGGTTCGACGACCAGGTCCAGCGCGGTGAGCAGGTTCAAGATGCCGACCGAGAACAGCGCCAGCAGCGGTCTGGGGCGGCTGACGGCCACCGCCGCGGCCAGCACCAGCACCGCGACGAGGACCTTCCACCAGGCGGCGCCGGCCTGATCCTGGGCCATCCGCTCCAGCAGCACGACGAGGACGAGCGCCATCCACAGCAGAACATCTCTCGTCACCGCGCCTCGCCCGGGCAGCCCCACAGGAGCGGACGCTACAACGAGTTCCGCGGTGCCAGTACTGCCGAAAGTCAGAGCGGCCGTCGGGTGTCACCTGCCGGATCGGAGCGCGTTGTCGACCAGCGCGGCTGCGGCGTCGCGGGCCGTCTGCGCCGCATCCCGATCGGCAGCGACGGAGTAGATCACGATGGCGCCCTCGTGCACCGCCAGCAACTGATTCGCGAGCTGCGCCGGAAGCGCCACCCCGACCTCGGCGGCCAGCGTCGCGAACAGGTCGCGCAGCCACTCCTTCTCGGCCAGCGCGACCTGGCGGCCGGGATGATCAGGGGCGACGAGCTCGGCAAGCGCATTGACGAACGCGCAGCCGCGCGGGTTGTCGGTGTCCATCCACTCCGACAGGCTGTCGAAGACCGCGAGCAACCGGTGCGTGGCGTCAGCGCCTGCCTGCTCGACGTGTTCGGTGACACGGGCACGAAAGCTCTCGTCCCGCGCGGCGAGGTACGCCGCGATCAACGCGTCCTTGGAACCGAAGTGGTCGTAGAGGGTCTTCTTGGTGACCCCGGCTCCCGCAGCGATCGCCTCGACGCCCACGGCCTGCAGGCCGCGCTCGTAGAACAGCTCCGAGGCGACCTGCAGGATCCGACGCGCCGCGGGCGTCACGCGTCTCCCTGACGCCCCAGGTGCAGGCTTCATCCGAACGGGTCCCTCGGCTTCGCTTGAAGTATACCTACCGGTATGGTTAGCATCGTTTGTAGCCATACCGGTGAGTATACCCAGACATTGCCGGGTGGGAGAAAAGAGGAGGCGATCGGCGTGGCACACCTGATCCGGGCGCTGACCACATGGTTCGTGGAGTTGATGCGCGAGATGGATCGAGCTCAGGCCGTGATGCACGGCGACGAGGAAGACGCTGTGCGGCGCCACAACGAGGGCGTCGAGAGCAGACTCGCAGACCGTAAGGCGACCGGCCTCGATGTGTGCGGCATTGCGCTTGGAGTTTCGACTGATCGCGACCGGCGAGCGGTCGACGGCCAACAGCCGCCCTGTGTCCAACCGCTCGCACACCAGCGCGGCAGCCACACCGGGCCCGCACCCGATCCAGGATGCGCTCGGCCGGGCCTGGATCGAGCACCTCCACCGCCCACCGCACCCGGTCGGGCACAGCCAATCGGTGCCCACGCGTCGATGACATCTCCTACCAGCCCGGGTACGGGGCCGGGGCCCATGGCGGGGCGGATGCAATCGGCTCGATCACGTCTCCTCCGTGCGATCACCAGCACCGTAGCCGTAGCGACCGACAACACACCCTCCAGGATGTGAGCGGGCTCGAGTCGCCATGGCGGGGCGAGCACCTCGCGCCCGGCGATCGATCGTTCGTGGACTCGCCTGACGGGTCGCTGCGAATGAGCCGGTGCCCAGGTCGGTTACTGCCCGAGCGAACCCGGCCCCAGGTAATCGGCGAGATCGACACTATCGGCGGGCACGTCGATCTGCGCTGCGGCCTGATTGAAGCCGGTGAACTCGGCGGCGATGGACATCCACGCATCGGGGCGCGCCGATCCCGTCATGGTGATCTCGACGCGGTGCAACCGCCCGGCATCGTCGAAGGTAGTGCTGGCGCGCAGTGTCTGCCAGTCGGGACTCAGGCCCTGGGGCGTCAGATCGGCGGCACGATCTCGATCGAGCTCTGCTACGACATCGGGCCCGCTTACCGGTTCCGCCGACCGGCACCCTGCCCGGAGCACCTCGAGCGCCCAGCGTGGGTGCGCCGAGTCCCACTGCCCGGCCCGGCCGGCCTGGTGCGTCCACCGTCCGCCGGGGATGGCCTGGTATCTGACCGATCCGTCGAGCATCAGCGACGTGTAGTCGCTCGTCAGCGTGGCGCGGTCGCTGCCAAAGTCGACGACGCCGCGGCAGCGCGTCGACATCGCCGTCGGGACCGGCCCGTCGGCGGGCTCGGCGGGAAGGCTGTACTCGATGACGACATCGACGTCGGCGCTGCCTTCCGCCAGGGTGCGATCCACACCCGCGGTGATCCGCGAACATCCCGAGTCCGGCACCGTCTCCTCTGCTGCCATACGCCTGAGCGTAGGCCGCCAACGTGAGCCCTCGACATTGGGCAGATCGCGGTCGTGCACCGCTCGACCCCCTTGGGGACATCGCGGACTCGATTTTCGATCCCGGAAAGCGCGGCGGGCTCCGCGTGGCTTCCTCTTCGACACGGTCGAATCCGACATCGCAGGTGTCGCGCCGGTGCCTCTTCGCAACGTCAGAAGTCACCGACCACTGCGATGTGGTCCGCCTGGTGTGGACCGGTGATTCGGCTGCCGACCAGGAGCGGTCGGCCGTCCGGCAGCCTTGTCAGGTCGCTGGCCAGGCCTTCGGGCGTGCCCCGGATGCCCGACGGCGGCGGCTGATTCTTGGGCGCCGGGCGCTGGGGGACGGTGGTCGGAGTCGAGTGCGGCACTCGCGGTCAGTACGGGACCCATCGCTGAACACCGTAGCCGCACTGGGTTGGTGAACGTACGACCAGGAGAATCAGCGCTGAGCAACGGTAATCCGGCTCAGGCCGTTGCGCTCACCGCTGAGTTCTTCGAGCGAGAGGTGTGTCTTGCCGACCAGCGCTTTGCTGACATACCTGTCCAGCCCCGGCACGGCAGTCAGTGTCGCGGCGATCCTGCGCATCCAGAGTCGCGTCCTCGACGATGGCAGGAACCACTCGATGGCGCTGCGTCCGGCCTCCTGTTTCGCGGTCACCACCGGCTGCCACTGTGCCTGGTACCGAGCCAGGGCCTCGTCCACCGAGCCGGCGCCGGCGAGCTGCTCGGCGAGGACGTACGCCCCGGCTACGGCCAGGGATGCTCCCTGACCGGTCACCAGCGACACGGCCTGGCAGGCATCGCCCACCAACGTGACCCGTCCCCGGCTCCACTGCGGGACCTCGACCTGGGCGACCTGGTCGTAGTAGATCTCGTGGGAATCGGGCACTTCTCGAGCGCCTCGGGTACCACCCAGCCCAGCGACGAGTACGTGTCGCGCACGGTCGCCGCGACGTCATCGGGCAGTGTCGGGTCGGGACTGCGGTGCACGGTGAACACGGCCACCCGCCCGTCACGCAGCCCGTAGAAGCCCATCATCTTCCTGGTGGTATCGGTCAGGCAGAAGCTGTTGCCGAGCTGCTCGCGGACCGCCGGGTCATGGCAGGTGTACGCGGCGGTGTGCAGACCCAGGCAGCGCAGGAACCGCTGCTCGTCACCGAACACCGTGCGGCGGACCGTCGAGTGGATGCCGTCGGCCCCGACCAGCAGGTCGGCGTCGAGCACCGATCCGTCCGTCAGGGTGACCCGCACCCGCTAGTCGGAGTTCTCGATGCCGGCGATGCTGCACCCGAACCGCATGTCGACGGTGTCGCCGACCTGCTCGCGAAGCGCCAGCTCCAGGTCCGGCCGCATGATGCTCAACAGTCGTCCGCCCAGCGCTCTCGCGAACTGGTCGTAGTTCAAGCCGGCGCGTCGACGTCCGGCGTGGTCGACGCTCTTCGCCCCCGTAATGTGGTATCCGAGCTCCTTCAGACGAGGCAGCACGCCCATCTTCTCGGCGGCCTCGTATCCGAGACCGTGGCAGGACCTGCTCCAGCTTGCGCAGCGCGGCTTCCGCAGCGCCCGTGGCGCCGTCCACCTGGGCCAGCGAGGCGAACCGCAGCCCGACGACGGTGGCGACCGCCTCCTCGTCGGTGAGCAGCAGCGGCGGCATGGCTCGGCCGGCCACGAGCTGGTAGCTGCCGCCCGGCCCGCGTCTCGAGGACACGGGGTAGCCGGACTCCCGCAGCCGGTCGATGTCGCGGCGCACCGTGCGCGGCGAGGTGCCCAGCCGCGCGGCCAGCTCGGAGCCCTACCAGGTCCGGCCGTCCTGCAGCAGGGACAGCAGCTCCAGCACCCGTCGGCTCGGTTCATTCATCACATGACGACCCGACCGGGATGTGTCCTCGCTGTAGCGGCATCGGCCGGGTCGTCACCCCCAACACCGACGCGTTCCTCGACCTCGACCGGTCGCTCGAAGATGGCGCCATCCTGCTGCCAGGGTTCGGCAACGGCCAATACTGGTACCGCCAGTACGCCGACATCGGTTCGTTCGATGCCACCACACCGGTCCGCGCCTGGTCGCCGGACGAGCGGGAGGCGCTGATCCACGGCGGTGAGGCCGCCGCCCGCCTCGGTCGGCGCATGCCCAAGGACTACGAGGGCCTGCTCGAGCGCTTCAACCGGATCTACATCCACACCGAGGACGAGATGTCCGAGCGAAAGCAGGCCGTGGTCGACCAGTTCACCACCTGTGTTGTCTGCCCGGACTGCGGAGGCGAGCGCCTCAACGAGACGGCGCGCTCGGTCCGGGTGGCCGGGCACACGATCACCGAGTGCGCGGCGATGGAGGTCGCCGACCTGATCCCGGTGCTCCGCGGCGTCGACGGCCCCGCCTCGACCCCCGTCGTGACGAGCCTCATCGAGCGACTCGAAGCACTCGTCGGCATTGGACTGGGCTACCTCAATCTCGGCCGCGCCACCACCACGCTGTCGGGGGGCGAATCACAGCGGATCAAGATGGTGTGCCACCTCGGCAGCAGCCTCACCGAGATGCTCTACGTCTTCGACGAGCCGTCGATCGGGCTGCACCCCCACGACGTCGAGCGCCTCACCGGGCTGTTGCGCCGGCTGCGCGACAAGGGCAAAACGCCTCACACCCGAGCTTCGCACCCCGAGCCACGGCCGTGTCTGGCTGAGGGACAGATCGCCTGCACGTCAGAAGGCTGGTGGCTCATCGGGGTCGGGCGTTGGCGGCGGGGGTGCCGGTTCGGGCAACTCGTCGAACCCGCCGTCGCGCGATGATGATCCGGGCAAGCCCGCACCGCCGGAGAACAACACGCGCGACAAGGGTGGGCCGAAACGGTCGCGGGGTAAGCAGCCGGGGTCGCCGGGGACGCATCTGGCGTG
>WHTH01000024.1 GCA_009377865.1 Pseudonocardiaceae bacterium
CGAGGGCAAGTGGGCGATCCACCCCAGCCAGATCGAGCTCGCCAACGAGGTCTTCAGCCCGCCCGACGAGGAGGTCACCAAGGCCCGCCGCATCATCGAGGCGCTGCGGGAGGCCGAGGCCGAGGGCAAGGGCGCCGCGTCACTCGACGGCAAGATGATCGACGCGGCATCGGAGCGGATGGCCCAGACGGTCATCGCAATGGACGACGCGATCCGCGGCGCCGCAGCGAGCCGATCGTAACGGCCCGCAATGGACATCCACGAGTACCAGGCGAAGGAGATCCTGGCGCGCTTCGGCGTGCCGATGCCGCGGGGCGGTCTGGTCTACAGCCCTGAGCAGGCCGCTTACCGGGCGACGGAGATCGGCGGTGCCGCCTGGGTCGCCAAGGCCCAGGTGCACAGCGGCGGGCGGGGTGAGGCCGGCGGGGTGAAGCTGTGCCGTTCCGACCGTGAAATCGCCGACGTCGCGAACATCCTGTTCGGCCATCGGCTGGTGACGCGGCAGTCGGGTCCCGCCGGCAAGCCCGTCTTCCGGGTCTACGTCGAGGAAGCCACCGACATCGCCCGGGAGCTGTACTTCGGCATCGTACTGGACCGCCGCACCGAGCAGGTCATGGTCATCGCATCGGCCGAGGGCGGCATGGAGATCGAGGAACTGGCCGACTCCAACCCCGACACGCTGCTGCGGACGCCGATCGAGCCCGCGCTGGGCTTTCTGGAGTTCCAGGCGCGCGAGATCGCCTTCGCGCTGCGCCTGGAGCCCAAGCAGATCGCCCAGGCGAGCCGGGTCTTCCACGGGGCTTACCGGGCTTTCCGCGACCTGGACGCCACCATGCTGGAGATCAACCCGCTGGTGGTCACCCGCGACGGCGGCCTCGTCGCGCTCGACGCGAAGATGTCCTTCGACGACAACGCGCTGTTTCGCCATCCCGACATCTCCGAGCTGCGCGACCACAGCCAGGAAGATGCCCGGGAGAGCGACGCGGCTGACCGCGGCCTGTCCTATGTCGGTCTCGACGGCGACATCGGCTGCATGATCAACGGCGCCGGGTTGGCCATGGCAACCATGGACATGATCAAGCTCGCCGGCGGAGAGCCCGCCAACTTCCTCGACATCGGCGGCGGCGCATCGCCCGAGCGGGTGCTCAAGGCGTTCCGCGCGGTGCTGCAGGACAGCAACGTCAAGGTGATGCTCGTCAACATCTTCGCCGGCATCAACCGCTGCGACTGGGTCGCCGAGGGCATCGTCTCGGCCTTCAAGGAGATCGACGTCAAGCTCCCGGTCGTGGTGCGGCTGGCAGGCACCCATGTCGAGCTGGGCAAGCAGATCCTGCGCGAGTCCGGCCTGCCCATCGTCACCGCGGACACGCTCGCGGAGGCGGCCGAGAAGGCCGTGGAGGCTACAGTCGCGCTCGCTCGGCCGATCGACGAGCGCCCCGCGAACGGCACACCGGTGCGTGACCACCCCATCTCCTGACAACTCCATCTCTTGACAGTTCCGTCTCCTGACAATCTGGGACCACACCAATGGCCATCCTGCTCACCGAGCACACCCGCGTCATCGTCCAGGGCATCACCGGCCGCCTGGCGCGGTTCCACACCGAGGAGATGCTCGGGTACGGCACCGACATCGTCGGCGGTGTCACTCCCGGCAAGGGCGGCGAGTCGATTCTCGACCGGCCGATCTTCGACACCGTCAAGGACGCCGCCACCGCCACCGGGGCGGACGCCTCGATCGTCTTCGTGCCACCACCGTTCGCGGCCGACTCCATCATGGAGGCAGCTGATGCCGGGATCCGGTACTGCGTCTGCATCACCGACGGCATCCCCACGCAGGACATGATGCGCGCCAAGCGCTACATGCGCCGGTACAAGGCCGAGGAGCGGATGATGCTGACCGGGCCCAACTGTGCCGGGACGATCAGTCCGGGACGGGCGATGCTGGGCATCATGCCCGGCCACATCTACCGGCCCGGCCGGGTGGGCATCATCGCGCGCTCCGGGACGCTCAGCTACGAGGCGGCCTCGCAGCTGAAGGCACACGGCATCGGGGTGTCCACCTCTGTGGGCATCGGCGGCGACCCCGTCAATGGATCGTCGTTCCGCGATCACCTCGAGCTGTTCGAGGCCGACGACGAGACCGACGCGGTAGTCATGATCGGCGAGATCGGTGGCCCGCAGGAAGCCGACGGCGCCGACCACGTCCGCGAGCACATGACCAAGCCGGTCGTCGCCTACATCGCCGGGCTGTCGGCACCCAAGGGTCGCAAGATGGGCCACGCGGGCGCGATCGTGTCGGGGGTCGGCGAGTCCGCGCAGGACAAGGCGGAGATCCTCACCGCAGCCGGCGTGACGATGGCGCCGGATCCGTCGAGCGCGGGCTCCTGGCCGCACCCGCCTGACGTAGGCTGTGCCGCCCGACCCAGGCCGCCACCGTCCCGCCGTCCACGCAGGAGGCCCGCCGTGCCGGATCCGATGATCGTCGTCACCCGCCGGTGGCCGGCGCAGGTCGAAGAGGAGCTGGTGCGGCGATTCGACCAGGTACGGCTGTCCACCGACGACACCCCGCTGGGTCCCGACGGCCTGCGCACCGCGCTCGCCGAGGCCGACGTCGTGCTGCCGACCGTGTCCGACCGGCTGCCCGCAGAGCTGTTCGAGGGCGACCTGCGCACCCGGTTTCTCGGAAATTTCGGCGTCGGCTACAACAACATCGACGTCGAGGCGGCGGCCAAGGCGGGCATCGTCGTCACCAACACCCCTGGCGTGCTCACCGACACCACCGCCGATACCGCCATGACGCTGCTGCTCATGGTCGCCCGGCGGGCCGGCGAGGGCGAGCGCGAGGTGCGCGCCGGGCGGTGGACCGGCTGGCGACCGACGCACATGATGGGCGCCGACGTGACCGGCAAGACGCTGGGCGTGCTGGGTATGGGACGCATCGGCGCCGCGGTGGCCCGGCGGGCGCACTTCGGCTTCGGGATGCCGGTCGTCTACTACGACGCCGCGGACTTCGACCCGCCGCACGGCATCCCCGGCGCACGGCGCGCCGGCACCGTCGAGGAGGTGCTCGAAGCCGCCGACTTCGTCTCGCTGCACATGCCCGGCGGGGGCGACAACACCCACCTCATCGATGCCGCAAGGCTGACCCGCATGAAGCCGACCGCCTTCCTCGTCAACAGCGCCCGCGGTGACGTCATCGATCAGGACGCGCTCATCGACGCGCTGCGCTCGCAGACGATCGCCGGCGCCGGTCTCGACGTCTACGAGGGCGAACCCGAGGTCCCGCAGGGGCTGCGGGACCTGGACAACGCCGTGCTGCTGCCCCACCTGGGCAGCGCCACGCTGGAGACCCGCACCGCGATGGGCATGCTGGTGGTCGACAACCTGCAGGCGTTCCTCGACGGTCGTGAGCCCCCCAACCGGGTGGCGTGACGCGTCAACTCATCGCTACTTGACTATGACCTGGGCCACAGGTAGACAGGTCTGTCGAGGCTACGTCCTCGAGCTGAAGCCGCCGGTCAGGCTCAGCCACCCCGGCGAGGGTGAACGCTACCGACCGGCGTTGTAGCGAACGACTGTCAACGGTCCACTACTCGTCGCAAGGAGAACATTCGTCATGACTGCTTATGACCCGAGGGCACAGACCGGGATCCCCACCGAGCCGGTTGGCTCCCTCCCTCGGCCGTCCAAGCTTCAGGAGGCCTACGCGGGCTACGACGGGGGCACCGTGACCAAGGAGCAGCTGCAGGCCGAGCAGGAAGAGGCCGCCAAGGACTCGATCGAGCGTGCGGAGGCCACCGGCGCCCCGATCATCTCCGACGGCGAGCAGCGCTGGTCGAGCTTCGCCACCTACCCGATCACCGACACCCTCGCCGGGACCGGCCTGGCAGCGAACCTGGGTCCCGGTGGCCAGTTCTTCGCGATCTTCGCCGACGGCCACGGGCGTCAGCTTCCCAAGCTGACGGGCGGCCCGTTCCGCTACGAGCACTTCGCGGCCGAGTCGCTGAAGAAGTCGATGGCGATGGCGAACAAGCCGCTCAAGCAGGCCGTGATCGCGCCGTCGATGATCGTGCTGCTCTACCCCTTGAAGGACGAAGTTCCCGGCTACTCCCGGGAGGACTTCGAGGCCGACATCGTCAACGAGTGCGAGCGCGACATCCGGGAGGCCTTCGCCGCCGGTGCCGCGCGCGTGTCGATCGACTTCACCGAGGGTCGGCTGGCGACCAGGGAGGACCCCAGGAACCCCTGGACCGGCGCCGGCCTGCTGCCGCACTTCGTCGAGCTCAACAACCGGGTACTGGAGCGGTTCCCGCCCGACGTGCGGCGGAGCATCGGCATCCACACCTGTCCCGGCGGTGACCGGGACTCGGTGCACAGCGCGGACGTGCCCTACAACAACCTGCTGCCGCACATGTTCCAGATCAACGCCGGCTACTTCCTGATCCAGCTCAAGAGCGAGCGGGAGAAGGACGGGGTCTACGAGTCGATCGGGAAGAACCTGCGCGACGACGCGAACGGTGTCGCGCAGATGGCCTACCTCGGCGTGATCAACCCGGGCAATCCGCGCGTCGAGAGCGCCGAGGAGGTCCGCGACCAGCTGGTCCGGGCGTCGAACTTCATCGACAAGCAGCGGATCGGCGCCACGGACGACTGCGGTTTCTCGCCGTTCAGCATCGACGAGAAGCCCAACCACGGCTCGCCCGACTACGCCCGTGACGTGGCATTCCAGAAGATCAAGGCCCGTGTCGAGGGCACCAAGATGGCGGCCGAGAGGCTCGGCGTCTCCTGATCCGGTAGAGCCCGGTCCGGGCCGGCACCGCAGGTCTGAGATTCGGGCCGAGCGGGGAATCGAACAGCGCCGCTGTTCGTTGTACAGGGTGGTCGTCAGGTTCTGAGTTCGTGTGATCCACGCTCGCGGGATTGATGAGCGGGCGCGTAGCTGTGCTTCACGAAGCTGGAGAAGTTGCCGTCTGTAAGACCGACGGCCCGAGCCCCGTACGGTGCGGAGCTTGTACCCAGCTCCTGTGAGGAGAGAGACAGCATGACACGCGGAACCGTGAAGTGGTTCAACTCGGAGAAGGGCTTCGGCTTCATCTCCCCCGACGACGGCGGCGCCGACGTCTTCGTGCACTACTCGGAGATCGACGCCCCCGGCTTCAAGACCCTCGACGAGGGCCAGAAGGTGCAGTTCGACGTCACCCAGGGCGCCAAGGGCATGCAGGCCAGCGGCGTCCAGGCGCTCTGAGCTGAGCCACACCACAACGCCGGTCGCTCCGCCAGCATGTGCTGGTGGAGCGGCCGGCGTGTTCAGAAGGTTGAATAGTCAACCAGCCATCACCATCGTGTCGCCCGCCTGAGGTGAGGTAGCCGGGCTCGCCTGGTGGACCCGGGTGGCGGCGACGTCCTCCCGAGCTGCACCGAGTGGCGCAACCTGCGTCAGTGAACTCGACGTGGTGGGGCTCGCGAGGCCCCACGACCCCCATAGTGTGGAGTTCACGGACACCATGGGGGCCTCGATCACGGGGCGGGCAGGGTGCTGCGCTGGCATCGGGCGGTGCTGTCCCCTCGGGCTTCGCCCGGGCACCGGCATTCCCGTGACCGGCGCCCGGATGGCCCACGATGCGCACCCCCGTGCCCTTGCCCGGTGCTCTGCCGGACCTACCCGCGCTGGGCCGGCTGCTTGTCCCTGACCCGAAGCCGCGACGCAACTCGCGCGCAGCAGCGGCACCCGATCGGGTGTACTCACGAAATGTATCCGTATCGTTCCGGAGCGTAATACGGTTACAGCTTGTGTCGCATCCAAGACGGTGAGTGACAGTCGATTGGTCGAGTGGCCGGTCGATCTGCTCGCAGCGGGCAAGCCTGCTCCATAAGATGATCAACGAAAGGACCCATATTGTGGCGAAGCACGCCAGGCCCAGGTCTGCAACAACTACGTCCCGGTCAACGTGCTGGGCGTGCAGGTCCCGATCGAGCAGGTCAACGCCGTCCCGATCCTGACCGACGGCGACACCGAAGCCGACAGCGGCGAGTCCTGCGAGCAGGCTGCTGGCATCCAGGACTGACCTGCGCCGCACGGTGTGGGCGCCGGGGCGCAAACTAGGCCCCGGCGCCCAGGCCCAATCGATCTCGGCGACCGAAAGGAACCCTCCGACTCGTGGCCAAGCACGCCCAGCCTGGCTGACAGTCTACGCACACGACGCGTCCTGCCTGTTACCTACTCAAAACCTCACAGCGCAGATCCGCCCGATACTGCCGAGCTGGACGTGGAATGCCGAGCTGCTCGACCACCCCCACTCGTGGTCCGTCCGTGCCCGCCCGATCGAGGGTTGCTGCGACTCCGCAGCTGTCGACCCGGACATGGGAGCGGCTGGCCGACCGTCATCGCGAGCGTGAGCTGGTCGGTGCAGTATGGGACAAGCTCGAAGAACTCGAGAACCGCGGCGGCGAGTATGACCTAGGGCTGGTAGCCGCGCTGCGGTTCGTGCTCGTGCACCACCAGCCGACGAGCGCGCGGCGATGCGGTGCCTGTCGACGAACCACCGCGCGCTACCTCTGGCGCCGTCGTCCGTGGCCGTGCGTGGTGTGGCTGCAGGTGCATTACGAGCTCATCGGTCCGTTCACCGGCGGTGGGCACCACCGCCAGCAGTGACGAGCCGGTCGACAATCCCGGTGTCGTAGTCACCCGAGACGAACTCGCCCGCAACCGTTTGCCACCAGCGATCGTCGGCGGGGACGGGTGGATCACTGGGCCTCCCCTCACGACCTCACCCCGTGATCGGGCACGTACCCGGCCGTCGCGTCGGTATTGTTCACTCGTCCCCTACCGTGTAACAAGAAGGCTCGGGTCGTAGTGACCGCATCGCGCGGGTAGTTCGCTAGGAGGAAGTCTGCGTTGGCTGACAAGGAGCTAGCCGAGGAGGACCCAACACCGGCAGACGAGTCGGCATCCACGGCGGAGCCGACACCACCGGAAGACCCGCGGGAGGAGGAAGAGGAGGAAGAGCGCAAACTCTTCGGCGTGATCCCGCTGAGCATCGCCGCCCTCGTCGGGGTCGTGGTGCTCCCCATCCTGGGCTACCTCTTCGGCATGATCGGCACTGGGCAGGAAAGGACAACCGTCCCGGTCGAACTCGTCGTCAGCCCGGAGCGCGCAGGCGGGGCGTTGGAACCCGGTGTGACCGGCCAGTTCGCCGTCCTTGTCGAGAATCCCAACGATTACGGAGTGCAGGTCTCCTCGATCAGCGCGGGCGCCTCGAAGGCGACCCCCGGGGGCTGCCCTGCCGGCGCGGTCACCAGCGAAGCCGTCGATGGCCCGCCGGGCTACATCGGGCCCACCAGCGTTCACAGTTACCAGGTCAACGCGAAGATCGCGGCCGAAGCCGGCGACGGGTGCGAGGACGAGTCGTTCACGCTGCCGCTGGAAGCCGAACTCGTGTCGGCGGGCTGACCGGCACTAGGGCCGGGCAAGCGCTGACCTGCGGTGTTCCACCCCGTCGCAGCGAGGACACTCGCGCAATGCCCGATCGGAGGAGCGCCAGGTGACGGGGTGGCAGTTCTGGGTAGACCGCGGTGGCACGTTCACCGACATCGTCGCACGCCGGCCCGACGGCGAACTGGTGACGAGCAAGCTGTTGTCGGAAAACCCGGGGCGCTACCGCGATGCCGCCGTGGCGGGGATCCGCATGCTGCTCGGTCTCGGCGAGGACCAGCCGGTACCACCGAGCGACGTCGATGCGGTGCGGATGGGCACCACAGTGGCCACGAACACCCTGCTGGAACGCAACGGCGAGCGCACCGCCTTGGTGATCACACGCGGGTTCGGCGATGCGCTTCGCATCGGATACCAGGATCGTCCCCGGATCTTCGACCGCCACATCGTGCTGCCCGCGCCCCTGTACGATCAGGTGATCGAGGTCGACGAGCGGATCGCGGCCGACGGAACGGTGCTGCGCGCCCCGGATCTCGATCGACTGGCCGAGAAACTGCGACGCGCACATGACGGCGGGATTCGTGCCGTCGCCGTGGCGTGCATGCACAGCCACCTGCATCCGGCGCACGAGCAGGCGATCGGCGAGCTCGCCGAGCAGCTCGGCTTCGGGCAGGTATCGCGCTCGGCCGAGGCCAGCCCGCTGATGAAGCTGGTCCCGCGAGGTGACACCGCGGTGGTCGACGCCTACCTCTCCCCCGTGCTGCGCCGCTACGTCGCGCAGGTGGCCGAGCAGCTGCAGGCCCGGGGTCCGGGGTTGCCCCCGGGGCAACACAGCCGGCTGATGTTCATGCAATCCAACGGCGGCCTCGCCGTAGCCGGTCATTTCCGCGGCAAGGACGCCATCCTGTCCGGCCCGGCGGGTGGCATCGTCGGCATGGTGCGCATGTCGGAGCTCGCCGGCTTCGACAAGGTGATCGGCTTCGACATGGGCGGCACGTCCACCGACGTGTCGCATTTCGCCGGCGAGTACGAGCGGGTGTTCGACGCACAAGTGGGCGGGGTCCGGCTGCGCGCACCGATGATGAACATCCACACCGTCGCCGCGGGTGGCGGGTCGGTCCTGCGCTTCGACGGCAGCCGGTACCGCGTCGGCCCGGACTCCGCGGGGGCGGACCCGGGTCCGGCCTGCTACCGGCGCGACGGGCCGCTGGCGCTCACTGACGCCAACGTGATGCTCGGCCGCATCCAGCCCACACACTTCCCGGCCGTGTTCGGCCCCGAGGGCAATCAGCCGCTTGATGCCGACGTGGTGCGCAGACGCTTTATCGAGCTCGCGGCCGGGGTCGCCGAACAGACCGGTGACGAGCGCTCCGGAGAGCAGGTCGCGGAGGGTTACCTGCAGATCGCCGTGGCCAACATGGCCAACGCCATCAAGCGCATCACCATCCAAAAAGGACACGATGTCACCCGGTACGTGCTCACCACGTTCGGCGGGGCCGGTGGCCAGCACGCGTGCGCGGTCGCCGACTCGCTCGGCATCGACACGGTGCTGGTGCCGCCGATGGCCGGCGTGCTGTCGGCGCTCGGCATCGGCCTGGCCGACACCACCTCGATGCGCGAGCAGTCCGTGGAGGCCCGGCTCGAACCGGCAGTCATGGAACGGCTGACGGCCGAGGCCGACTCGCTGGAGTCGGGGTTGCGGTCGGATCTGCTCGACGAGGGCGTGCCGGCCGAGCGGATCCGCGTGACCCGGCGGGCGCAGCTGCGCTACGACGGCACCGACACCGCCCTGCCGGTCGACCTGGCCGGCTGCGATGCCATGGTCAGCGCCTTCGAGGCGGCCCACCGCAGGACCTACTCGTTCCTGCTGGACCGCCGGCTCATCGTCGAAGCCCTCTCGGTCGAGGCGACCGGGCTGACCGAAGCGCCCGACCTCAGCCACCTCGGCGACGTCGCCGCGCCGGCCGGTCCGGAGCCGATCGACACCGTCGCGCTCCATTCGGACGGGACATGGCAGCAGGCGCCACTGCACCAGCGGGAGCGGATGCGGCCCGGCGGCACGGTGACCGGGCCGGCGATCATCGCCGAGGCCAACGCGACCACCGTCGTCGACGACGGCTGGCAGGCTCGGGCAACGGCGACCGGTCACCTGCTGGTCGAGCGAGTACGCCCGCGCGCAGCGGCGGACGTCAGCAGCCGGGCCGACCCAGTGCTGCTGGAGATCTTCAACAACCTGTTCATGTCGATCGCCGAGCAGATGGGCAGCCGGCTGGAGTCGACCGCGCAGTCGGTGAACATCAAGGAGCGGCTGGACTTCTCGTGCGCGTTGTTCGACCCGGACGGCAACCTCATCGCCAACGCGCCGCACATCCCGGTGCACCTCGGCTCGATGGGCACCAGTGTCAAGGAGGTGATCCGCCGGCGTGCGGGCGGCATGAAACGCGGCGAGGTGTACGCCGTCAACGACCCGTACCACGGCGGCACCCACCTGCCCGACATCACGGTGATCACCCCGGTATTCGACGCCGCCGGGGAATCGATCCTGTTCCACGTCGCCTCACGCGGTCATCACGCGGAGATCGGCGGGATCACCCCCGGGTCGATGCCGGCCAACAGCCACCATGTCGAGGAAGAGGGCGTGCTCTTCGACAACTGGCTGCTCGTGTCCGCGCCCGGCACGCTTCGCGAGGCCGAGACGCTGCGGCTGCTCGGCAAGGCGCCGTATCCCTCCCGCAATCCGGCGACCAACATCGCCGACCTGCGCGCGCAGATCGCCGCCAACCAGAAGGGCGTCGACGAGGTCGCCACGATGATCGACCACTTCGGCCTCGACGTCGTGGCGGCCTACATGCGGCACGTGCAGGACAACGCCGAGCAGGCCGTGCGCCGCGTCATCGACACGCTCTCCGACGGTGAGTACCGCTACGAGATGGATTCCGGCGCGATGATCTCGGTGCGGATCACCGTCGACCGGGCAGCCCGCTCGGCGACGCTGGACTTCACCGGGACGTCGCCGCAGCTCGGCACCAACTTCAACGCACCGTCCTCAGTGGTCACCGCGGCCGTGCTCTACGTCTTCCGCACCCTGGTCGCCGACGACATCCCGCTCAACGACGGGTGCCTGCGGCCGCTGCACATCGTCATCCCGCCGAATTCGATGCTCGCCCCGGTCCATCCGGCCGCGGTCGTCGCCGGCAACGTCGAGACCTCCCAAGCGATCACCGGCGCGCTGTACGCCGCGCTCGGTGTGCAGGCCGAAGGCTCCGGCACCATGAACAACGTCACCTTCGGCAACTCCAGTCACCAGTACTACGAGACCGTCGGTTCGGGCTCGGGCGCCGGCAATGGATTCGACGGAGTCCCCGTCGTCCAGACCCACATGACCAACTCCCGGCTCACCGATCCCGA
Source organism: Pseudonocardiaceae bacterium (assembly GCA_009377865.1). Classification (GTDB taxonomy): domain Bacteria; phylum Actinomycetota; class Actinomycetes; order Mycobacteriales; family Pseudonocardiaceae; genus WHSY01. The sequence goes on from WHTH01000024.1 coordinate 10,841, forward strand.
GGTGCTCGAATGGCGCTTCCCCGTGCTGCTCGAGGAATTCGCCATCCGGCGCGGCAGCGGCGGCAGCGGCCGGTGGCACGGCGGTGACGGGGTGGTACGGCGGATCCGGTTCACCGAGCCCATGACCGTCAGCACGCTGTCGGGCCACCGGCGCGTCCCGCCGTACGGCATGGCAGGCGGGAGCCCCGGCGCGCTCGGCGTCAACCGGGTGGAACGCACCGACGGCAACGTCGTGCCGATGGCGGGCTGCGACTCGGTGGACGTCGCGCCCGGCGACGTGCTGGTCGTCGAGACTCCCGGCGGCGGCGGGTACGGCTCACCTGAGGCGGAATGACACCACAGGTTCTATACTTCTGCCATGGCATTGAGCATCAAGAGCGACGAGGCAGACCGGCTCGCGCGGGAACTGGCCACCGAGACCGGCGAGTCCCTCACCGAGGCCGTCGTGGTCGCGCTGCAGGAGCGGCTCGCGCGGGAACACGACCGCCGGACGCCGCGCATGGGTGAGCGGCTGCGCAAGCTGCAGGCCGACGTCGCGAAGCTGCCCGTGCAGGATCGGCGGTCTCCCGACGAGATCCTCCGCTACGACGGCGTCGGCCTGCCTGCGTGACCACGGCCCCGACCGGCGCAGGGCGCTGAAGGACTCAGTGGTCAGCCGAACCCGGCTGGATTGCGAAGACGCCAGCTTTCGGCAGGCCAGATCCGTTGGATCATCTCCATGGGCTGCTCCAGCAGCTCCCGGTCCTCGCGGATCATGGCTGGCCGTCCCCGAAAGCCGCCGCGAGCGCCGTGCGCAGCTGCACCCCGTCCGCCGCGCTGACGTAAGCAGCTGGCCCGTCACGCCAGCCCTGGAGTAACAGCGCCCCGTCACCCATGTCGACCACCAGCACCGTGGCCGGTACCGGCACGCCCGGCCTTATGCTCGCTCCGAAGCCACCCGTGCCGTTGTCAGCCTCCCCGAGACGCACGCCATCGGGCTCCCGGCCTGCATCGCTGTCCATGCTGCAACTCCCTCATGTGCCCCCTCCGGCTCGACGGCGCCCAGCGCCGGGGGCAGCAACCTGCACGGATATGCGGCGCGCCCAGAGGGGGTGCCAGTTCGCGCTCGGCCCGGCGCTGGGGCCAGGGCGCGACCTTAGATCCGCCTTCACCCCTCGCCAAGGAATTTGCCCAAGTTTGCTCATCATCCACACAGATGCGCTCACCAGCTTGACTCGGGCGACGTGCTGCCAGACGCTCAGAGCCCAACAAGCAAACTCGCGCAACTAACTACTGGAGGCGGTGGCCATGCACCTCACGTTCCTTGGCAAGAGCACCCAAGGTGGGGGGTCACCCACCCTGTTCGCGACCGATCGCGACACCTACGTTGTGCAGGGTTGGAGAGTGTCGGGCCAGGAGTCTAGCGTTGAGGTCCCCCAGCAGTTGCTCGGATACTTGGAGCGAAACACGGGCTTGGCGGCCGCGGTGGCGCTCACCGAGCAGGGCACCTACATCGTGTCAGGAGCGGTGGTGACGGATGCGGACGCACTGGGGCAGATGGATATACCGGGTCATGAGACATGCGTAGAAGTCGGCAAGGTTCGGGAGGTTGACGCTGATGCGACCAGTGCGGGGTGAGGCGTTCGACGACCTTTTCCGGACGTTCACGCAGACGGCGTTTCATCTGGAGTTGAAGGATTCATACCACGTCCGTCACGAGTCCGGCCCCTTCGATCTCTTTCTGGAGGGTAAGCCTGACGACTTTGTCTGGCATGAGCCGTGGCTGGCGCTCGTGCACGAAGCGACTCAGGCCGGAAAACGTATGACGCGAGTCCGTGTCGTGACCGTGCCGCATTCGGACTACGCTCGATGGGGGATGACCGTTGCGCCTTTGAATATCGAGGCGGGCGAAGACATCCGCTGGCTTCCCCGCCATCTCACTACCGGTATCGACTTCCCGGCTGACGACTACTGGCTATTCGATGACAGTCGGATAGTCTTCACAGTATTCGAGGACGATGGCCGTTTCGCAGGCGGTCTGGAAACGTTCGATTCCGAGACTATCGAGCAGTGTCGCAAAGTCCACGAGCAGGTCTGGAATCTCGCCATTCCGCATGCCGACTACGTCTCCATGTAGCAGGGTATTCATTGTCGAACGCGGTTCATCAGGCCCGCGAAGTGCTCGGGCATCGGCTTCGTGACATACGCAGGGACGCCGGGCTCACCGGCCGACAGCTTGCCACGCTGGCCAGCTGGCACAGTTCCAAGGTCTCGAAGATCGAGTACGGGAAGCAAACCCCGAGCGAAGACGATATCAGGGTGTGGTGCCGACACTGTGGCGCGCCCGAGCAGATACCCGACCTGATCGCGACCGTGCGCAATGTTGAAGCCATGTACATCGAATGGCGCCGAATGCTGCGGGTCGGTACCAAGCGGCGGCAAGAGGCATCGATCTCGCTCGAATCCCAGACGGGCCGGTTTCGTTGGTACGAACCCGTGCTGGTACCAGGTATCCTGCAGACTGCTGAGTACGCTGCAGCCGTCTTGGCCCGAGTGATCGACTTCTATGGAATCCCGGACGACGTGGACGCCGGAGTCGCAGCACGCATGGAAAGACAGCAAGCTCTGTACCGAGGCAACCACCGCTTTCACTTCATCCTCGCCCAGCAAGCCCTCTTGACAACTGTGGGCGACACTGCGGTCATGATCGGTCAGCTCGACCGGCTGCTCACTGTCCTATCGCTTCCGCGTGTGCGGCTGGGCGTCGTGCCCGCGCTGACCACGTATCGTGCGCCGACGAACCAGTTCATCATGTTCGACAGCCGCACGGTGCACGTCGAAACCGTGTCAGCAGAATTGAAGATCACGCAGCCTCGGGAGATCGCGCTCTATGCGAGGACGTTCGAAGAGCTCTCCGAGCTGGCTGTGTACGACCAGGCGCACGAGCTGATCGCAACACGGTTGACTGCATTGCGCGCCGACCTCCCGTAGAGACCGGATCACCGCCGTGCCGATCGCCGCTCTGTGGGGAGGCGAGCCATGATGTTGCCACGCGCCTCACCTCAGGTGTGCAGCGATCGCCGGACCGCGGCGCTCGTGAGGTCCACCAGCAGGGTCAGGCCGAGGAAGACCAGCAACGTGGCGACCGCGCCGCCGTAGTCGAAGGTCGCGAGCTGCTGGTCGAGCAACAGCCCCAGGCCGCCCGCCCCGACCACACCGACCACCACGGTCTCGCGGATCGTCACCTCCCACCGGTAGAGGCCGTACGCGACGAAGCGCGGCGTCGCCGCGGGAACCACCCCGTAGCAGAACACCTGCAGCGCGGCGGCACCCTGGGCACGCAACGCCTGCAGCGGGCGATCATCGAGGTTCTCGGCGGACTCGGCCATCAGCCGTCCGAGCACGCCCAGCGTGTAGACGCCCAGCGCGAGCGCGCCGGGCAGGATTCCCGGGAACAGCACGAACAGGAACAGCAGCGCCCAGACTGGCGGCGGGATCGCACGCAGCACGAGCAGCAGCCCACGGGTGGCCGCGATCATGAGCAGCCGGGCCGCCCTGCCCGCGGGCGACCCGCCGGCCCGCGACATCCGGGCGGCGGGGAACGCGAGCACGACAGCTCCGAGGAATGCCAGCGCGATGGCGAGCACAGACATCGCGAGCGTGCCGGCAGCGAGCTGCAGCAGCTCAGTCCACCCGCCGGAGGGCAGGTCGGGCGGCCACGAGTCGCCGAGCATTTGTACGGTCAACTCTCGCGTGCCGGCCTCACCGAGCACCGACAGATCGAGCTGGACGATCCATGCGGAGATCGGTAACAGCGCGATGGCCGCGAGAAGTGACCCGATGACCACCCGGCTGGTCCGGCTTCCCGGCCTGCGCGGCGCCATCCGGCGGGCACGCACCGCGGAACTCCACAGATCCGCCGCCCCGCACAGCAGGATGAGCGCGTAGAGCAGGGTCCAGATCTCCTGGTAGAGCAGCGCCTGGAAGCTGAGTGAGAGCTCGTAGCCCAAGCCGCCCACCCCGAGGAGCCCGAGGATCGCCGCGCTGCGGATCGCGCATTCGAACCGGTAGAAGCTGTAGGAGAGCATGTCGGGCAGGGCGGGAGGCAGCAGCCCGTACAGCATCGCTGCGCCGCGCCCGGATCCGGCGGCGAGCAGCGCTGTGTAGGGCCGCTGCGGGGTCTCGTCGAGGATCTCCGAGAAGACCTTCGCGGTCACCGCACCGAACGGGATCCCGATGGCGAGCACCGCGACGATCGGCTCGATCCCGATCACGCTGAGGAAGAACAGCCCCCACACCACCTCGTGGATGCCGCGCGGGACCACGAGCGCGGTTCGGGTCATCCCCCACCCAGCCATCCGGATGCCGCGGCGCCGCCGGGTTGCCGAACGCCACCAGGTCTGCGAGGCGAGCACGCCGCCGACCAGGCCGAGCACCAGGCTCAGCGCCGTCCCGAGCACGGCGTAGCCGAGGGTGGTCAGCGTGGCGTTCGCGGTGAGCGCGAGGAAATCCGCGTCGAGCCGGGGACGCAGCGCCGCCGCGAAGAAGTCCCCGACGAGCGGCAGCCCACCGGCATTGACCGTCCGGTCCTGGCCGACACCTGCCGCGATGAGGGAAGCGAGAGTGCCGACGACCGCCAGCACCACCCAGCTACGACGAATGAGCGACCGCCCGTGGCGGGCTCCCGTCCCGGCCGCCTCCCGCAAGCTGAGGTCCGGCAACCGTCGATCCGGCTCCGGCACACGCTGCCCTGTCTCGGTCTGGGCAGGAGGCGTCACGGTGCCCCGCGCTCGAGTGCGTAGAGCGCCTCGATCTCGGCGGGGTCCAGCGCTGCCGGCGCGGCGTCGAAGGCGATGCGTCCCTCGCGCAACCCGACCACCCGCTCGAACCGTTCCAGCGCGATGTCCACGTCGTGCAGGCTGGCGAGCAGCGTGGTGCCCGTCTCGCGGCTGATCTCGTGCAACAGATCCATGATCTCGCGGCCACGGGCCGGGTCGAGGCTCGCGATCGGCTCGTCGGCCAGCACCGCCGCCGGCCGCTGGACGAGCACCCGCGCGATCGCGACCCGTTGCTGCTCGCCGCCGGACAGGTTCCCGGTGTGCTCGTAGAGCTTGTCACCGATCCCCACCCGCTCGAGCGCCTGCCGTGCCCGGCCGACGTCGCGGGGCGCCAGCAGCGACAGCACGGCTCGGGCGGTCGACCAGCTGCCGAGGTGGCCTGCGTTGACGTTGTGCACCGCTCGGAGCTGCTCGACGAGGTGGAACTGCTGGTGGATCGTGCCGAGCCTGCGCTGCACGCCGCGCCGCTCCCGGCCCGACGCCGCGGCGATGTCGCGGCCGAGCACCCGCACCTGCCCGTCGGTGGGGGCCAGCGTGCCGTTCAGCAGCGCGATCAGGCTGCTCTTGCCGGCCCCGCTCGGGCCGATCACCGCGACGCGCTCACCCCAGCCGACGTCGAGATCGAGCTCGGTCAGGGCGCGGATGGACCCGAACCGGACCCCGGCGCCCTGCAGCTGGAAAAGAGCAGGCTCGGGCATGGTGGCTACTCCACCAGCCCGGCCTCGCGTGCCACCTGCTCGATCAACCGGTAGTTCTCCGGTTTCGTGGGGATGAACTCTTCGGCTTGGAACAGCTCCAGGACCTGCCGCTGCCGCGGGTCGCTGCGGTCGAGGCCGAGCAGCGCATCTTCGACCTTCGCGGCGGTACCGTCGCCGAGGCGCTCGTCGACGTCGGGGCGGATCACCCAGTGGTAGTCGTAGTAGGTCGGCGTGCGGAACACCTCGCGGACCTTCGTGGTATCGACCTCACCGGCCTCGACCCGCTCGTCCCAGACCGAAGCGCTCAGCGCGCCGGCTTGGTAGCTTCCCGCTTCCACGACCTTGGCGGTCGTGTCGTGTGAACCGGAGAAGCCCACCTGGCCGTCGAAGTCCGCGGGGTCCACCCCGGCCTCGGAGAGGTAGAACTGCGGCATGAGACGTCCCGAGGTGGACACGTCGCTGCCGAAAGTGAAGGTCTTACCCGCCAGCGCGTCGAGCTCCGATACGTCGGCGATCGGGTCGACGCCGGCGCCGGTGTTCGTGATGAACACGCTGCGGAACTCGGCGTCGATGTCGCGCTGGGCGATGGCCCGGGCATCGGGGACCTGCTCACGGGCCTGCACCCCGGTCAGCCCACCGTAGAAGACCAGGTCGAGATCCCCCCGCCGGAAGGCGGTCACCGAGGCCGTGTAGTCGGTGACCGGCTCGAAGCGGACCTCGACCCCGACCTCGTCCGCCAGGTAGTCGGCGACGGTGCCGTAGCGCCGTTGCAGCTCCTGGGGGTCCTGGTCGGGGATCGCGCCCACGGTCAGCACGTCGTCACCACCGTCCGGGGCTGCGGCACCGCTGCCGCCCGGGGCGTCCGCGCCGCAGCCGGCGAGTACGACGCTCAGCGCGGCGACGACGCCGACGACGACGACACACCGCGCAACGGACCGCTGCTCACACATGGGCTTCTCCGGGTTCAGCTCGCTGGTCCGCAACGCGATCATCTTCTCGGTGTGGCCACTGTATTCGACCGGCTCATCGCACCGGTTCGAGCGCGGCGAGCGGCGCACCGTCGTGCATGCCCGGCCACCAGCCGACGGCCACCCCCGCGGTGATCGCGGCGCCCCGGGCCACCGCCTCGCCCCCGGTGCAACGCAGCACCGGCAGCCGCAGCGACCGGGCCTTGGCCCGCAGCCACGGGTCGCTGGTGGCGCCACCGCCGAACACGACCATCCGGCGGGCAGGCCCGAGCAGGCCGGTGAGGCGATCGGCTGCCTGCGCAGTGCGGGCGGCCAGGGCGTGCAGCAGGCCGTTCCAGATCTCGCCCGGGGAGCCGGACGGTAACTCGGGCTCCGAGCCGTGGTCGACGCTGGTGCGCAGCGCGTCCACGTCGAGCTCCGGTCTCGCCTCACCGGCCAGCTCGGCCAGGTCGTCGAGCTCGCCGGGCGACCGCGCGAGGGCACGGGCGACGGCGTCGAGGAGCAGGCCGGCGCGGGCCGCGCCCGAGAGCACGACCCACCCCGCCCCGCCCGGTGCGACGGTGACCGCCAGCCCCGTCGACAGCGACCGCTCGAGATCGGGCACCTCACGGGTGCGGCGCAGCACCGTCTCGGCCGTGCCCACCGAGTTGACGAGGTCGTCCTCGCGCGCCGCGACCCCCTCGGCCCCGGCGAGGTGGTCATGACCGGCGATCGTGACCGGGACATCCTGCGGCAGGCCCGACCAGGCGGCCCCGGAGGCCGAAACACGGCCCATGACCTCGCCGGCGGCGTGCACGGGGGCGAAGACGTCGACGGGCAGCGCCAGTACCTCGGCGACCTCCGGCAGGTAGGCGCGGGTGGACACGTCGTAGCAGCCGGTGCGGGCGGCCAGCGAATGCTCGGTAGCCTGCGCGCCGGACAGCTCGAACAGGCACAGTTCTGGGACGCCGAGCCACCGGCGCGGCGGGCGGTCGGCATGCGCGAGGACCCAGCCCAGCTTGGCGACCGACGAGACGGTGCGCGGCCGCTGCCCGATCCGCGCCGCCAGCCCGTCACCGAAATGCTCCTTCAGGAGCTCGACGGTCTCGCCGCCCCTCGGGTCGTGCCACGCGATGACCGGTCCCATCGGCCGCAGCTGCGCATCGAACGGCGCCCCGCTCTCGGCCATACCGGCGACACCGACACCGGCCACCCGCTCCCGGTCGGTGCCCAGGTCGGCCAGCACCCCCGCCAGCGCGTCCCGGAAGCCGTCGACGGTCATGTCCACGCCGTCCGGCGACGCCGAGAACGGCGTCTTCCCGGTAGCCAGCCCGCGGGCCGTGCCGGCGCGGTCGACGAGGACCGCCTTGATCCTGCTGCTGCCGACATCGAGGCCCAGCAGCAGCGGCTCCCCCGCGGTCGTCACCCCGCGACGGTAACCGGCCCTCGCTCCTTGAGCCCACGCCTCTTTCCTGCGGCTCGCGCGCACCTTGTCGGTGTCGCGCGCGTAGCTTCGCGAGCGACGCTCGCAACTTGCGCGCGAAGAGGTCGTCACCGCGCCGAAAACCCCCGGCGCACCCGGGCCGCGACCGGCTCGAACCGGTCGAGATCGGCCCAGGTCCAGCGGACCACCGAGAGCCGCTCGCCGCGCAGCGCGTCCTCGCGCAGCTTCTCCTCGAGCACCGCGTCACCTGGTTCCTGACCCGCCCGCAACAACCTGCCGTACTTCACCCTCCCGTCGAACTCGCCCACCGTGCGCAGCTCCGGCCAGCCGAAATCCACCCGGCCGACGACCGTTCCGTCCGCCGATCGGACCTCCCACTGGGGCGCCGGTGCGGGGAGCCCGAACCGCGACAGCGCCACCCGGCTGCGCGATTCCCCGACACTCTCGGATCGGCCGTCGGCGAAGGCGACGACGCGCCACGCAGCGGGGCCACCGTGGCGTCGTGACGACCGGTGCTGCACCACGAGTAGCTCGTCGGGCGAGACCAGACGGACCCGCAGCGCAGCATCGGCGATCACGACGGCTTGCTCGAACGGCACCGACCGGGCCAGGTCGACAATCGTGCGCGCCACGGAGGTGACGGCGACACCGCCCAGGTCGACGACGTCGTCGGCCTCGAGATGAGTGACGTGCACGTGAAGCCGGCGGGTGACCCGTCCGCCCGCGCGGGCGGCTCGGGTGACGTGCACCCGGCCCAGCGCCAGGTTCCACACCGGCAGCCCGTGCAGCACCGCCGCGGACACGTGGCTGACCACCGCGCCCGCGGTGAGCCGCGCCAGGGTCGCTTCGACCAGCAGCGCGTGATGCGCCGCCGGTTCGCGGAGCCGATCGTCGCCGGACTGCACGTACGCGCCGGGGCGAACCGTTGTGACGCTTTCAGCCCGGCGCAGCCGGAGCAGCTCCGCGTCGGTGTACCCGGCAGCCAGCAACCGCGGGCGCAGGTGCAGGTCGGGTGGCAGGGAGTCCACGCATGCACGGTTGCGCAGGAACTACCCCGCCCGCAGCCCCCGCCTCCCGCCCTGTGGATAACCGCTCGGTTGTGGACAACACCGGCCCGCGCGATGGCGAACTCCCGCGCGCGATTCCTCACCTCGCGCGCGATTCGTCGCTGTCGCGCGCGTCGCTTCGCGCGCGACGGTGACAGGATGCGCGCGAAGTCGGCGCGCACAGGCCGTGCCGACAGGCGCCGGTCGGTGCCGGGTTGCTCAGGCGTCGGTGGCGAGCAGCTCGCCGAGGTGACGGTCGACCTGCTCGATGTACCCCGGTTCGAGACAGAAGAGCCCGAGGTGCCCGCTGACGCTCTCGATGACGCGAAGCTCGCCGTTCGGGATGAGCGCCTGCTCCGCGGCGCAGTCGCGGACGGGGAAGAACATGTCCTCGTTGATCGGCATGACGAAGGTTGTCGCGCTGATGCGACCGAGCGCGGCGGCGAGGTCGCCGCCGGTGTGCCGGCTGACGTCGGCGCGCTGCCACTTCCACGCCAGGGTGAGCAGGTCGTTGGGGTCCATCGCGCCGAAGTAGGGCTCCATGAAGCCGGTCTGGAAGTCGTCGGCGGATTCGAAGCCGAGCGAGCGCCAGTGCTCGGTCTTCCAGAACTCGGTGGAGAAGCCCATCACCGACCAGATCCGGGCGTGCCGCTTGAGCCCGTCGCTGACCTGAGTGTTCGTGGTGTACTCCCCCTCCTTCCAGCCCGGATCGGACCAGATCGCCTCGTTGAGGGTCTCGGTGAAGATGAAGTCGTGCGGGGTGTTGCGCGCCGTGCCGGCGATGGCCGCCGCGCGCTTGACCTTGTCCGGGAACCGGACGGCCCACTCGTAGGTCTGCTGGGCACCCATCGAGCCGCCGGTGACGAGCTCGAGCGCCTCGATGCCGAAGTGCTCGCGCAGCAGGCGTTCCTGGGCCACCACGTCGTCGCCGATACGCACCGCGGGGAAGTTGGACATGGCCAGGTCACCGCTGCAGCTGTGCGGTGAGGTCGACAGGCCGTTGCCGATCTGGTTGATGACAACGATGAAGTACCGCTCCGGGTTCAGCGCGTGCTCCGAACCGATGTAGGCGTCGCGGAAGATCTGATGGGTGCCGGAGTACCAGGTCGTGACGAGGATCGCGTTGTCCTTCGCGGCGTTGAGCTCCCCGAACGTGGCGATCGCCAGCTGGCAATCCGGAATGCTGCCACCCTCCTCCAGGTCGAGCGTTCCGATGTTGACCAGGTCGTAGTCACCGTGGTGCTCGTGCGTGTAGTAGGGGTTCTCGATCACGAAGACGTCTCCCCTCGGGTCAGGCCGGTCGATCACTGAGCCCCAGGGTGCCCGCCCGCGGTCCGGAGGGCACCTGGACGACCGGGCAGTTGCCCTCCTCGACGGGCAGAACTGCGGCCGAATCGACCGGTTGCGGCCACGTCACCGCCGGACTGTCGGTGCGGCACGGCATCATGGGGCGGCCACGAGAACCACGGGCGCCGTATCGGTGTTCGAGATGCCAGCGGGGTGAGATGACGGAGATCGAGCATGCCGGCGCGTTCGGCATCGACGCGTTCGCGGTCGACGATCGGATGCGGCTGTTCCACTTCCTGGCCGCGGACAAGCGCACCACGTACCTGTGGGTGCTGCGGGCCTTCGACCGGGCCCGGGCCAACTACCACGTGCTGCTGCACACCACCGTCGTAGCCGAGCAGCTGGCCGAGCTCACCGCCGAGCACTCCGACTGCCCCGCCGACGCCGACACCGACCTGCCCGCGGTGCTCGACGCGCTGGTCGGCTGGGGGAACCTGGACCGCAGCCAGGACGCGGCACGGGCGACGACCGTGCAGGAGTACCGCAACCGGCACTCGGTCTACCAGCTCACCGACGCGGGGTACCGCGCCTACCAGGCCGTGGAGCAGGTGCTCGCCGCCCGGCTCGACGACGCGACGCTGTCCCGGCTGGTCTTCCCGGACATCCTCGCCGACCTCACCGCCCTGGCGGCGGCAACTCGGGCGGGCGATGGCGAGGAGGTCTACCGCAAGCTGTCCCGGCTGGACCGGGCGCTGTCGGACATGGCGGAGCGGGCCGCCCGGTTCTACCTGATGCTCGGTGAGCTGGCCCGTACCAACGACCACCGCGCCGAGGTGTTCCTCGCGCACAAGGACGCGCTGCTGGCGCACATGCGGGAGTTCCACTCCGAGCTGCAGCGCTACACCCCCCGGCTGCGCGCCGCGGTGCAGGCCGTCGAGGACGCCGGGTCGGACCGGATGCTGGAGCAGGCCGCCGAGGCCGACGACCGGTTGTTCCGCAGCCCGGCGGCGCGGCTGGAGGACTGGCGGGCCCGCTGGGCAGGCCTGGTGGCCTGGTTCGGCGCCGGTACACCGCGCACCGAGTCCGACCGGCTGCAGGAGGCCACCGTCGAGGCGATCAGCGACGTGCTGGCGCTGCTGCGGCGGGTCACCGAGTCCCGTCGCGGCGGGGTCAGCCGCGAGTCGCAGCTGCGCCACCTCGCGGCCTGGTTCGCCGCCGTGCGCTCCGAGCCCGCCGCGCACGCGCTGTTCGGTGCCGCGTTCGGGCTGCAGGCGCCCCGGCACGTGGGCGTCGCGCACGAGGATCCGGAGCGGATCCCGGGCAGGCGGTCCTGGTGGGAGGCCCCCGCGGTCGAGATCGCGCGCACCCTGGTCGAGACCGGCCGCTCCCCCGGCCCCGGGCCGCCCGCCGCGGTGGACCGCAACGATGTCGCGCAGCGCAGGCTGCGGGAGCGCCAGGTCAGCGACGCCGCCGCGCGGCGCTCGGCGGCCGCCGAGCTGGCGGCAGGTGGGGTGCACGGGCGGGTGCTGTCCGAGGCGGAGACGGTGGTGCTGCTGACGTTGCTCGACCGCGCGCTCGGCGCACGGGTGCCGGTCAGCGGGGTGGTCCGGGCGGCGGGCGCGGCACACGGCGTGCGGCTCACCCTGGAGCCGCGTGACGGGGTGACCACGGTGCACACCGCGCGGGGGCGGCTGCTCCTGGACGGGGTGACGCTGTCCGTGCGTGCCCTCGGTACCGCCACGCCGCCCAGCGCTGCGCAGCTACCCAGGGAGCCGGTGCGCGAACTGCTGGAGGTACGGCGATGAACCACCGGGTGGCGACCGACGTCCCCGACCTCGAGCTGGCCAGCTACCAACGTGCGGTGCGCGCGGTGCTACGTCACCCGCTGATCACCGAGACGCACCCGGACGCGGGCACGCTGCCACTGGTCCGTCGCTGGTCCGGCCCGTTGCGCACGGATCTGGCCGAGGCGCTGGGCTACCGGCTGGAGCTGTCCGGCACCGCCGCCCGGTTGATCCGCGCCTGCGACGATCTCGACCCCACCCAGCCCGCCAGGACCCGCACGAAGCGCGAGTTCGATCGGCAGCGCTACGCCTACCTCGCCCTGGTGCTGGCCGCGCTGGGTCGTGCCGGGATCCAGATCGCGCTGTCCGAGCTCGCCGAGGCGGTCGCGGCGGACGCCAAGGGGGTCACCGGGCTGGGACTGGACACCACCCGGGCCGCGGACCGGGCTGCGTTCGTGGACGTGGTGAGCTGGCTGGAGGATCGCGGCGCGCTGCGGCTGGCCGACGGCTCCGCCAGGGCCTGGGCGGACGACCCGGGGCGGGCCGAGGCGCTCTACGACATCGACCGGGACGTGGCCAGCGCGGTGTACCGGCCCAGCCGGGTGGCCCAGCACCTGCGGTCGGTGTCCGCGCTACTCGCCCGCCCGGCCGCCGCCAGCCGCAACGCGGCGCGGCGCGACGCCGGGCAGCGGGCACGGCGCGCGCTGATCGAGCAGCCGGTGGTCTACCACGCCGACGCCGACGACGGCGTGCGCAACATCCTGCGCACGCCGTCGCTGGTCGAGGACGTGCAACGGCTGACCGGGCTGACCGTGGAGCGCCGCGCCGAGGGTCTGCTGCTGGTCGACACCGCGGGACTGTCCGAGCGGCGCTTCCCCTCGACCGGCACGGTGTCGCAGGCCGCGCTGCTGCTGGTCCGGGAGATCGCGGACCGGGTGGTGGACCCGGACGCGCCCGCGCTGCACCGGCTCGCCGCACCGAGCACTGCCGAGCGCCTGGCACCGCTGGTCGAGCAGGTCGATGCCGGGCTGCCGACGGGGACCGTGCTGACCGGCCTGGCCGACCCGGACGAGCCGGCCGATTCCGGAAGCCTGGCCGATTCCGGAAGCCAGGGCGAGCCGGACGACCCGGCCGAGCCGGACGACCAGCAGGCGGCCACCGAGCCGGAGACGGAGCACCCGCTGGTCGAGGACGGCTGGCTGGGCACGACCATGCGTTCGCTGGTCGAGCGCTACGGCTCCGCGTTCGGTGCCGGCTGGCGCGCCGACCCGCAGCGGCTGCTCGTCGCGGCGCTCGACCTGCTGATCGCGCACCGGCTGGTGGCCAGAGTGGACGGCGGGGTGCTCGCGCTGCCGCTGCTCGGGCGCTACCGCAACGTCGTGGTCGAGGTTCGGTCCCGCGAGCCCGACCTGTTCGCCGTGGAGGAGACGTCGTGACCGCAGCTATCGGCGACCGGACCGGGGTACGAACCGGCCGGTTCTGTCCGACCCGGGCCGGTGTGATCAACCTGTGGGACTACCGGGACGAGGAGTTCGTCTTCGCCGAGGGGCGGCTGGTGCTGCGCGGGCCGAACGGCTCCGGCAAGACCAAGGCACTCGAAGTGCTGTTCCCGTTCGTGCTCGACGGGCGCATCGAGCCCCGGCGGCTCAACCCGTTCGCCGGCGAGGACCGCACCATGAAGTCCAACCTGCTCTACCGGCGCCAGCAGTCGTCCTACGGCTACGTCTGGATGGAGTTCGCCAGACCTGCCGACGGCGATCACCCGTCGGACACCGTGACCGTCGGCATCGGGCTGCAGGCTCAGCGCCACTCCGACCGCGTCAAGCGGTGGTGCTTCCTCGTCGACGGCCGCGTCGGCGTGGACTTCTCGCTGCTGTCGGCCGACGACCGCCCGCTGACCCGTAAACAGCTCGTCGAGGAGGTCGGTGCCGACGCGGTGCGCGACAGCCCGGCCGAGCACCGCGCCGCCGTCGACACCCGGCTGTTCGGATTGGGCCGGGAGCGCTACGAGCAGCTGCTCTCGCTGGTGCTGACGCTGCGCAGGCCGCAGCTGGCGAAGAACCTGGACCCGGTGAAGCTGTCCGACACGCTCTCGGACGGGTTGCGCCCGCTCGACGATCACCTGCTCGTCGAGGCGGCCCGATCGTTCGACGACATGGAGGCGGTACAGCGCACGCTGGACGGGCTGGTCGCCGCCGACGAGGCCGCCCGCACCTTCCTGGCCGCCTACACCACCTACCTGCGCACCCACGCCCGCGCCGCGGCCGACGCGCTGTCGCGGCGCCGCACGGACGTCGCGACCCGCCGCGACTCGCTGCTCACAGCGCTGACCCACCGCCGCGAGGCCGAGAGATCCCGCGAGACGGCGGCCCAGCGAGTGCACGACGCCGAGCTGTCCGCGGGCCGGCTGCGCGCGCACCTCGACCGGCTCAAGAGCAGTACCGCCTACCAGGCGCACGAGCAGCTCGTCGACCTGCACCGGCTCGTCGGGCAACTCGAGACCGCGGCCGGCGGCGCGAAGAACCGTGTCACGAAACGCCGGGCGGCCACCGAGCGCTGCGCGGCCGACGTCCGGACCGCCGAGGCCGCGCTGCGCGAGCTCGACGCCGAGCTGACCCGCACCGCCGCCGCGCTGAGCGCCGACGCCGCCGACGCCGGCATCGGGTGGAGCCCAGCCGACGCCGCCGAGGACGGGTTCACCGACCGCGTCGCCGCCGGTGTCACCGCCCGTGACGACGACGTGCGCGCGGTGCGCACCGCGGTGACCGAGCTGCGCCGCGCCGAGGACTCCCGTGCCCGGGCCGACAACGCGTTGCAACAGGCGCGGTCGGCCGCCGAAACCGCCGAGGCGCAGGAGCGGGACGCCGCCGACCGGGTCGACGCCGCACGCTCCGAGGCCCGCCAGCGGCTGGCCGGCTGGGCGGACCGGCACGCCGCCACGCTGACCGAGCTGGCCGTGCCCGGACTGCTCGACGCCCTGGCCACCACGCTGGACCAGGTCGGCGAGCCCGACGCCGCCGACCCGAGGACCGCTTTCACCCGGCACACCGCCGAGGCGGCCCAGGCCCGCCGCGACGAGCTCGCTCGGCTGCGGGAGACCCGCGCGACGATCGCCACCGAGATCGCCGAGCTGGAGGCCGAACGCGAGCTGATCGCCGCCGAGCGCGACGACGCGCCACCGTCCTGGCACGCCCGACCGGCTCCGCGCGAGCAGCGCGCGGGCGCGCCGCTGTGGCGCCTCGTCCGGTTCGCCGACGGGCTCGACGAGGCCGGCGCGGCCGGGCTCGAAGCGGCGCTGCAGGCCGCCAACCTGCTCGACGCCTGGATCCACCCGGACGGCGCGGACACCGCGGCGGCGATGGCTGCCGGGGAGGCCGACGGGTACCTGGTCCCGCTGCCCGCCGCGGCGCGCCCGAGCGGCGACACCCTGGCGACGGTGCTGGTACCCGAGCAGACCGACGACGTGGCGCCGTCGCGGGTGGCCGCCGTCCTCGAGTCGGTGGCAATGCAGCAGGCTTTCGAGGGCACGGGGGCGGCGGCGGTGTCGGCCGACGGCCGGTTCGCCCAGGGCATCCAGCTCGGCGCGTTCGGCAAGCAGGCCCCGGAGTACGTCGGCGCCACCGCCCGCGCCCGGCGTCGCAGGGGACGGCTCGAGGAGATCGACCGCAGGATCGCCGACACCTCCGCCCGGCTCGACGACGCGGACCGGCTGATCAGCCGCACCATCACCGTACTGGACGCGATCGACGCCGCGACCACCGAGCTGCCCAGGGTGGCCGGGATCCTCGATGCACTGCGCCACCACGACCGCGCCGCCGGGGTGCTGCGCGCCCGCCGGGAGGCGACCGAGTCCGCACAGTCCACACTGGACCAGGCGGTGGCCGAAGCCGGCGCGGCCGAGCGGGTGCTGCGTCGCACCGCCGCCGAGCGCTCCATCGCCCCCGACGCCGTCGACGCCACCGCGGCCGCCGTGGTCCGGTTCGACCGTACGGCCGCGCAGCTGGCCGGGATCCGCCGCGAGGCCGCGGGCGCGCGCCGCACGGTCGACTCCGAGCGCGGCCGGCTGGCGGGTGCCGAGTCGGAGCAGTCCGAGGCGTCCCGGGAGGCCGACGCCGCAGAGCTGCGCCACGCCGAGGAGGCCGAGCGGCTCGCCACGTTGCAGCAGACCGTCGGCGCCGAGGCCGACGAGGTGCTGGCCGAGGTCGAGCGTGCCCAGGGCGAGATCCAGGCCGCCGAGGACGAGCTGTCGGCCGCACACGAGGCGAAGGAGACCGCGGCAGGGGCACTGGCCAAGGCCGAGGCCGATCGGGACGCGTCGCGCGAGGCGCTGCGGATCGCCCTCGGCGAGGAACGCGACGATGCCGAGGCGCTTGCGCCGTTCGCCCAGTCCGACCTGCTGGCCCTGCTGCGCTGCCCGACCGGGCTGCGCTGGCCCGCCCAGCCGTCGGACTGGGTCCCGCCCGAGCGGACCTGCGAGGCCGTGATGGCCGGGGACGGCGGCGACAGCGGGCTGCCGCAACCGGTGATCGCGCTGCACGACGCCGTGCTCGCCGCGACCCGCGACCTCACCCCGAGCGAGGCCTCGATCAAGCAGAGCTCCACCCGGCTGACCAGGGCCCTGGACGAGCTGCAGGCCCAGCTCTCGGCTGCCGGGCACGACTACCGGCCGGAATGGGACTCGGCGGACGGGATCATCGTCGTCCGCGTCGCCGACGAGCAGGGATTCGCGCCGGTCGGCGCGTTCGCCGACCGGATCGCCGAGGCCCGCCGCGACCAGGAGCAGCTGCTCACCGACTCCGAGCGGCGCATCCTGGAGGACGCGCTACTGACCCAGCTGGCGCGCCAGCTGCACGAGCGCACCGTGGACGCCCGGGACCTGATCGGCCGGATGAACACCGAGATGCGAGGGCGGGCGATGTCGTCGGGCCTGACCATCGGCGTCCGCTGGGAGCTCGCCGACTCGCTCGACGAGGAGCATCGCGGCGTGGCGCGACTGCTGGACCGCGACGCCGACGGGCTCGGCCCCGACGAGCTGGCCAGGATGCGCGTGCACTTCGCCAGCCGGATCAAGGCAGCCCGTGCCGCCAAGCCGGACCGGGCCTACCGGGAGCTCCTCGGCGAGGTACTCGACTACCGCCGCTGGCGCTCGTTCAGCTTCTTCCTGCACCCACCCGGCGGCGGTGAGGAGCGGCTGACCAGGGCGCGGCACGGTCAGCTCTCCGGCGGCGAGCAGTCGGTGTCGCTGCACCTGCCGCTGTTCGCGGCCGCGCACACCATGCTCAACTCCGCCGACCCGCACTGTCCGCGGCTGCTCGCGCTCGACGAGGCGTTCGCCGGGGTCGACGACAAGGGCCGAACGGAGCTGTTCGGGCTGTCCGCGGAGTTCGATTTCGATCTCTGCATGACCGGCTACGACCTGTGGGCCACCTACGACACGGTGCCCGCGGCGGCTCACTACGACCTGTCGCACTCGCCCGCCGAGCACACCGTCAGCGCGCTGCTCATGCTCTGGGAGGGCGGCCAGCGCGCCGAGCTCACCGCCGATCTGGACGGTGACCTGGCCGCCGCGCTGGGATCGCCGCAGACCCGCAGGCGGGCGCGGCGCGGCACCGGTCTGCTCGATGACCCTGAACCCGAGGCCGACGACGGGCTGTTCGACGACGGCCGCTCCGATGACACCGGCGAACAGGCGCAGGAGTGAGCGAGCGCAGCGAGCGAACCATCGGACACAGCAGCAGCCTCCCCGCCGACGGCGCGGGATGGGAGCGGGTGCTGGCAGCGGCCCGCCGCAGGCTGGAGGGCAACGGGGGCCGGCTGGACGGCAGCGTCGGGTTGACCGACCCGGCCGACGCGGAGCGCCGGGTGGTGATCGGGCTGACCGGCAAGCACCGGCCGCCCGGCACCCGACGGCTGAGCGTGTCGCTGTCCGAACTGGACGCCGGACTGCGCCGGTCGCACGGCGCCGGGCTGGTCGAGGTGCTCACCGAGCGGTACGGGCCGCTGCGCGACCGGCAGGCCGAGCACGCCGAGGTGGCCGATGCTCGCACGGCCGCGCTGGACGCAGCTGCCGTCGGCGGGCACGCGGGGCAGCCGTGGCACCGGGAGTGGCTGGCCGAGCTGGCCGCCGACGGCACAGCCACCCGGCTGGTGCGCCGCGGCGAGTCGCAACTGCTCGCGCAGGCCGGCGCGGTACTCGAGCGGCTGCCGTCGGCCGGTGTCCCGCTGCCGGTGCTGGCCGAGCAGGTGACCGGTGATCCGAAGGCGCTGTCGGGCACCACGCTGGCCTCGTTGGTACTGCGCGCGCTCGCGCTGCGCGAAGGCGTGCCCGCACCGACCGCGGGCGAGCAGCGCCGAGCACTGTGGGACACTGCGGGCGTCGTCGTCGACGATCTGGCCAGCCAGGTGCTCGTGCTCAACCTGCCCGCAGGAGGCGGGCCGCTGGGCAACTGGATGTCCGAGGCCGCGGGGCTCGGCGTGCCGCTGCGGGTCACACTGCAGCAGCTCACCGTCATGCCGCCGCAGCCGCGGATCGGCGAGGTGTTCGTCTGCGAGAACCCGGCCGTGCTGCGCCAGGCCGCGGCCGAGCTCGGCCCGCACAGCAGGCCGCTGGTGTGCACCGAGGGAGTGCCCTCGCTGGCGTGCTGGCGGCTGCTCGACGCCGCCCGCGAGCGGGCGGCGCTGCACTGGCGCAACGACTTCGACTGGCCGGGCCTGCGGATGACCGCCAACGCGGTGACACGGCTGGCCGCCACCCCGTGGCGGATGGGCGCCGACGACTACAGCACCGCGCTTGAGCGCGGCGATGCGGGACACCTGCGGGGACCCACCGCGGACAGCCCGTGGGACCCGGAGCTCGCGACCCGGATGGCCGCAGCCGGTCGAGCCGTGATGGAGGAGCGGCTGGTCGGCCTGCTGCTGGGCGACCTGTCGACCGCATGACCAGCCGCTTGCTCCCGGCTCGGGGGCGTGTCAGGTTGAGCGCCCGATCATCCGGTAGGGAGGGCTGACGGTGCTGCAGGTGCATCGAGCGGAGCGGGCCGACCGGCTCGCGGACGCCCTCGCCGGGGTGCTGCTCGAACCGCCGGAGGACCCGTTTGTCGCCGAGGTGGTCAGCGTGCCCACACGGGGTGTCGAACGGTGGCTCGCGCAGCGGCTGTCGCACCGGCTCGGCGCAGCGCACGGCCGCGGCGACGGTGTCTGCGCGAACATCGAGTTCCCCTCCCCAGCCACCGTCGTCGCGACCGCGGTCTCCGCCGCAGCGGGGACGGGCCCGGACACCGACCCGTGGGTGGCGCGGCGGCTGGTGTGGCCACTGCTCGCGGTGATCGACGAGTGCGCCGCAGAGAGCTGGTGCGCTGCCCTCGGCGCCCACCTCGGTGTGCACGACGGGGGCGACGACGACGGAGACGATCAGGGCCGCCGGTTCGCCACCGCCCGCCACCTCGCCGAGAACTTCGAGTCCTACGGCTCCCACCGCCCCCAGATGCTGCGGGCCTGGCGCGCCGGCGACGACGTCGACGGCGCGGGCGCCCCGGTCCCGGACGACCTGCGCTGGCAGCCCGAGCTCTGGCGCCGGCTGCGCGACCGGCTCGGGGTCGCCAGCCCGGCCGAGCGCCTCGACGACGCCTGCGCGGCGCTGCGCGAACGCCCCGATCTGGTCGCGCTGCCCGAGCGGCTCTCGCTGTTCGGCCCGACCCGGTTGGCCGCCGACCACCTCGACGTCCTCGCCGCGCTGGCCGAGCAGCGCGACGTGCACCTGTGGCTGCCGCACCCCTCGCCCACGCTGTGGGAACGGGTACGGCAGTGCCCGATATCGGGTCAGCCGCGCCGTCGCGCCGATCCGACAGCCGACCTGCCCCGCCACCCACTGCTGCGGTCACTGGGTCGCGATGCGCGGGAGCTGCAGCTCGCCCTCCGCACCAAGAACACCGCCGAGCACCACCACGCCGTGGACGACACCCCGGCTACGCTGCTGGGCCTGCTGCAGCGCGACCTGCGCGACGACCGCCCCGGCGGCGATGACCGTCCGCTGCTCGAGCCGGACGACCGCAGCGTGCAGGTGCACTCCTGCCACGGCCCCGACCGGCAGGTCGACGTGCTGCGGGAGGTCGTGCTCGGCCTGCTCGAAGCACACCCGGACCTCGAGCCGCGCGACGTGATGGTGATGTGCCCCGACATCGAGACGTTCGCGCCGCTGATCTCCGCGTCGTTCGGTCTCGGCGCCTTCGATATCGGCCTCGACGGGGACGACGCGCATCCCGGGCACCGGCTGCAGGTCCGGCTGGCCGACCGCGCGCTGCGTCAGGTCAACCCGCTGCTCGACACCGTCTCGCAGCTGCTGGAGCTCGCCGACTCCCGGCTCGGTGCCTCGCAGGTCCTCGACCTGCTTGCCTCGCGCCCGGTCCGCCGCAGGTTCCGGTTCGACGATGACGACCTGGCCCGGGTGCGGCACCTGGTCGAGCGCTCCGGCGTCCGCTGGGGGCTCGACGCCGCGTGGCGGCGGTCCTACCGGCTGGACCGGTTCGCAGACAACACCTGGGCGGCGGGGCTGGACCGGCTGCTGCTCGGGGTCGCGATGTCGGAGGACGGGCTGGGATGGCTCGACACGGCGCTGCCGCTCGACGACGTGGACAGCGGCGACGCCGACCTGGTCGGCCGGCTCGCGGAGTTCGTCGACCGCCTCGGCGCGGTGCTCGCTGGCCTCAGCCGGCAGCGCCCCGTGTCCGAATGGGTCACCGCGCTGACCGAGGGGCTCGACGTGCTGACCGACGTCGCCGGCACCGACGCGTGGCAGGCGTCGCAGGCGCGTGCCGAGCTCACCGACGTGGTCACCGCGGCGGGAACGCACGCCGGCACGGTGCCGCTGTCACTCGCCGACGTCCGCGGCGTGCTCGCCGACCGGCTGCGCGGCCGCCCCACCCGCGCCAATTTCCGCACCGGCACGCTGACCGTCGCCACGTTGGTACCGATGCGGTCGGTGCCGCACCGCGTGGTGTGCCTGCTCGGTCTCGACGACGGCGTATTCCCCCGCAGCATCGGCGAGGACGGCGACGACGTGCTCGCCCGCGATCCCCGCGTCGGCGAGCGCGACCCGCGCAGCGAGGACCGTCAGCTGCTGCTCGATGCGGTGCTGGCCGCCACCGAGCATCTCGTCGTCATCGGATCCGGCGCCGACGAGCGCACCAACGCGCGCCGCCCCCCGGCGGTGCCACTCGGTGAGCTGCTCGACGCCATCGACGACACCGTCCGCACCGGTAACGGCGAGCCGGCCAGCACCGCGCTGTCCGTCCGCCACCCGCTGCAGCCGTTCGACCCGCGCAACTTCACCGACGGCGCGCTGCGGGTGCCGGGACCGTTCAGCTTCGACCGCGCACACCTGGCCGGAGCGGTCTCCGTCACCGGTCCACGCACCGCGCCGGCGCCGTTCCTCGCACGCCCGCTGCCACCGTCCACACTGGATCCGGTGCGGCTCGACGACCTCGCCCGGTTCGTCGAGCACCCGGCTCGTGCCTTCCTGCGCCAGCGGGTAGGAATCACCCCGGGCTCCACTGCGGACGATCCCACCGACCGGCTCCCGGTGGTGCTCGACGGGCTGGCGAAGTGGCACGTCGCCGACCGGCTGCTGCGCGCCCGGCTTGCGGGCAGCGACGTCGATCGGTGCCGGCAGGCCGAGCGGCGCCGCGGCACGCTGCCCCCCGGCCAGCTCGGTCACCAGCTGCTCGAGGAGATCCTCACCGACGTGGAGCTGCTGGTGGCCGCCAGCGCAGCACTGCGCAGCGGCGCTGCCGCCGTGCTCGACATCGACGCCGCCGTCGGCGGCGGGCGCCGCGTCGTAGGCACCGTCGCAGGCGTGCACGCCGGCACGCTCGTCACCGTCGGGTACTCCCGCCTCGCCGCGAAGCACCGGCTCCGGGCGTGGGTGCAGCTGCTCGCCCTCACGGTGGCTTATCCGGACACCTCGTGTCAGGCCGTCACGTTCGGCCGTGGCGCACGCCGCGGACTGGCCCGGTCGACGCTCGGACCGGTCGACCCCGACCACGCCCGGGTGGTGCTCACCGATCTCGTCGAACTCCACGCGACCGGCCTGCGCGAGCCGCTGCTGCTCGCCGCGAACAGCTCGCTCGCCTATGCCCGAACCCGCGCGGGCGGCGGGTCGATGGACGACGCGGCACAGGAGGCGGCCCGGACGTGGACCACCGGTCCCGGCGCTGAGAATGCCGACGCCGCCCACGAGCTGGTGTGGGGCCCGGCCGCCCCGTTCGGCGTGCTGCTGCACGACGACCGGTTCGCCGAACTGGCGATGCGGGTGTGGGCGCCGCTGCTCGACGCCGAGAACGTGGACGTCCCGTGACGGCGATCGCGACCGCCTTCGACGTGTGCGGGGCGCTGCCCACCGGGACGACCGTCCTCGAAGCGAGCGCGGGCACCGGCAAGACCTTCACGATCGCCGCGCTGGCCGCCCGGTACGTCGCCGAGGGCCGCGCGACGCTGCCGGAGCTCATGCTCGTCACGTTCGGGCGCGCGGCCACCCACGAGCTACGCGAACGGGTGCGCGAGCGGCTGGTCAGCGCCGAGCGGGGGCTGGCGGATCCGGCGCGAGCGTCCCAGGACCAGCTCCTGGCGCTGCTCGCCGACGCCGCCGACGAGGAGGTGGCGCTGCGGCGGCGCCGGCTGACGACGGCGCTGGCGCAGTTCGATGCCGCCACGATCGCGACCACCCATCAGTTCTGCCAGCAGATGCTGACCAGCCTCGGCATCACCGGTGACACCGATCCCGACGCGATGTTCGTGGCGGACGTCGACGACCTGGTCGACGAGGTCGTCGACGACTTCTACGTGCGCAAATACGCCCCCAGAGGCGACACAGCAGGCGATCCTGGGGGCGGCCCGGCGTTTACCCGCGAGCTCGCGGGGACGATCGCCCACCGCGCGGTCACCGACGGGCAGGCCCGCCTCGAGCCGCGAACGGCGCCGGACGGCAGCACGGCCCAGGTCCGGTGCGCGTTCGCCGGCGCCGTGCGGCGCGAGGTCGACCGTCGCAAGCGACGCCGCAGGATCTATACCTACGACGACATGCTGACCCGGCTGTCCGCCACGCTGCTCGACCCTTCCCGCAGCCCGGCGGCGTGCGCCCGGCTGCGCGAGCGGTACCGGGTCGTGCTGGTCGACGAGTTCCAGGACACCGACCCGGTGCAGTGGGACATCCTGCGCACCGCATTCTCCGGGCACACCGACCTCGTGCTGATCGGCGACCCCAAGCAGGCGATCTACGCGTTCCGCGGCGCCGACGTCGTCAGCTACCTCGCCGCGTCGGAGAGTGCGGGCAGCCACGCCACGCTGGCGACGAACTGGCGCAGCGACGAGCCACTGCTGTCCGCGCTCGACACGATGTTCCACGGCGCGGCGCTGGGTGATGAGCGCATCGTCGTGCGGCCGGTGGCCGCCGCGCATCGCGAGCAGCGGCTCGCCGGCGCCCCGGTGACCACGCCGCTGCGGCTGCGCGTCGTCGGCCGCGACGGGCTGCCGCAGTCGCACCGTCACCTCGCGACCGTCGGACCCGCGCGCGAGCGGGTCGCCACCGACGCCGCGAGCGACATCGCCGCGCTGCTCGCCGCGGGAGCTTCGTTGCGCAACGGCGACGGGCAGCGCCGGGTCACTCCAGGCGACGTTGCCGTGCTGGTGCGCACCAACGCCCAGGGCGACCTGATCCGTGACGCGCTGGCCGCCGCGGGCGTGCCCGCCGTCGTCACCGGCACCGCCAGCGTGTTCGCCACCGCGACCGCGACGCAGTGGCTGACGCTGCTCGAAGCGCTGGAGCAGCCGCAACGCACCGGCCGGGTGCGCGCCGCCGCGCTGACCTGCTTCCTGGGCCGCACGGTCGCCGACCTGGACGCCGGCGGCGACGGTGCGTTGGAGGGGATCGGGCTGACGCTGCGCTACTGGGCGAACGTGCTGGCCGACCGCGGCGTCGCCGCCCTCGTCGCGGCCGTGACCGCCGGGGTCGGGCTGCCGCAGCGGCTGCTCGCCACGGTCGACGGGGAGCGGCGGCTCACCGATCTGCGCCACATCGGCCAGGCCTTGCACGC
Source organism: Pseudonocardiaceae bacterium (assembly GCA_009377865.1). Lineage (GTDB taxonomy): Bacteria > Actinomycetota > Actinomycetes > Mycobacteriales > Pseudonocardiaceae > WHSY01. The sequence continues at coordinate 34,950 of WHTH01000024.1, forward strand.
CGCCGCCGCCGAAGGCCACCTGGGTGTGACCGCACTCGTCGGATGGCTGCGACGTCGGATCGCCGAGGCCGGCACGGAGACCGCACCCGACCGGAGCCGCCGGCTGGAGTCCGACGCCGACGCCGTGCAGATCGTGACGGTGCACCGCAGCAAGGGCCTCGAGTTCCCGGTGGTCTACGTCCCGTTCGGCTGGGACCGGTACGTCAGGACGGACCCAGAGCTGCTGTTGCTGCACGACGACGGCCACCGCGTGCTCGACGTCGGCGGCTCGGCTGGGCCGGGGTGGCACGACCGGCTGCAGCGCCACCAGGCCGAGGAGGCCGGGGAGGACCTGCGGCTGCTGTATGTCGCGATGACGAGGGCGCAGTGCCAGGTGGTGACCTGGTGGGCGCCGACGACGACCACCGCGAAGTCGCCGCTGCACCGGCTGCTGTTCGGCCGCTCCGGGCCCGGAGCCGACCCCCCGCAGTCCGTCACGGTCCGCGACGACACCACCGTACTGAGACACCTAGTGGGACTGCTGCAACAGCTCGGCTCGGCCGTGCTGGCGGTCGAGCCCGTGGACGGTTCGCGTCCGCTGGTTCGGTGGCAACCACCGGCCGATGCGGCGCCGTCGCTGCGGGCGGCGACGTTCGCGCGGCAGCTGGATCTGCGGTGGCGGCGCACCTCGTACTCCGCGCTGACCGCAGCGGCGCACGCAGCCGTGACCGAGCAGCACGGTGTCGGCAGCGAGCCGGAGGGCGGTGAACGCGACGACGAGGAGATGCCGCCCGTCCGCACTGCCGTCGCTGCCGACTCTGCCGTTGCTGCCATGCCGTCACCGATGGCCGACCTGCCGACCGGCGCGGCGTTCGGCACGCTCGTCCACGCCGTGCTCGAGGACGCCGACCCGACCGTGCCCGACCTGCTCACCGAGCTCACCGAACGTGCGCGCGAGCAGCTGGCGCGGCGCCCCACCGCAGGGCTGGATGCCGAGACGCTCGCCGCGACGCTACTGCCGTCGCTGCAGACTCCGCTCGGGCCGCTCGCCGACGGGCGGCGGCTGGCCGACGTCGCCGCGAGCGACCGGTTGTCGGAGATCGAGTTCGAGCTCCCGCTCGCCGGCGGTGACCGGCCCACTGCCGATCTGACCCTGTCGCAGCTGGCGCCGCTGCTGCGCCGTCACCTCGACCCGGCCGGCCCGCTGGCCCGCTATCCCGACCTGCTGCAGGCGCCGGCCCTGTCGTCGCAGCGGCTGCGGGGTTACCTCACCGGCAGCGTCGACGCCGTGCTGCGAATCCCAGGGTCGGGCGTGCCCGGGTCGCGGTTCCTGGTGGTCGACTACAAGACCAACTGGCTCGGTGAGATCGGCCCGACGGGTCCCGCCCCGCTCACCGCGTCGCACTACAGTCCGCCGGCGCTGGCCGACGCGATGATCGCCGCGCACTACCCGCTGCAGGCGCTGCTCTACTCCGTCGCGCTGCACCGCTTCCTGCGATGGCGGCAACCCGGCTACCAGCCCGATCACCACCTCGGCGGGGTGCTGTATCTCTTCCTGCGCGGGATGTGCGGCCCGGACACCCCCACCGTCGGCGGTGTCCCGTGCGGCGTCTTCGGCTGGCGGCCCCCGGCCGCGCTGATCACCGACCTCTCGCGGCTGCTCGACGAGGGGGCGGCGGCGTGACCATCGAGCTGTCGGAGCTACGGCTCGCGCAGCGCGCCACCGGGCTGCTCCGCGCCTTCAACCAGGGCGGCGTCCTCGACCTCGCGGACGTGCACGTCGCCGACCGGGTGGCGGCTCTCGGCGGCGAACCCGACGAGCCGGTGCGGCTCGCGGTCGCGCTCGCCGTCCGCGGCATCCGGCTGGGGTCGGTCTGCATCGACCTCGCCGAGGTCGGTACCACCGTCCTCGGTGACAGCGACGAGACGGTGGACGTCTCCGCGCTGCCCTGGCCCGCTCCCGACGCGTGGCTGCAGGCCTGCGAGCGCAGCCCGCTCGTCACGGTCGGCGACAACGCCGATCTCGAGTCAGGTACGCCGCTGCGGCTGGTGAACGGGCTGCTCTACCTCGACCGCTACTGGCGGCAGGAGGAGCAGGTCCGCTCGGAACTGCTGCAACGCGAACTCGCCGATCCCCCGCCGGTCGACGTCGAGCGGCTGCGCGCCGCGCTGGCCCGGCTGTTCCCGGACGACGACCGGCAGCGGCTGGGCGGCGCGGTCAGCGCGCTGCGATGGGTCACCGTGCTCGCCGGCGGACCGGGAACCGGCAAGACGACGACCGTGGCACGGCTGCTCGCGCTGCTGCACGACCAGCCGGGAGGTCCGCCCCGGGTGGCGCTGGCCGCTCCCACCGGCAAGGCCGCGGCGAGGCTCGAGGAGGCGGTCCGCGCCGAGTCGGCCGTCGGCAAAGTGACTTCGCTCGGGGAGCTGCATGCCTCGACGCTGCACCGGCTGCTCGGGGTGCTGCCCGGTGCCCGCAGCAGGTTTCGCCACGATCGGCGCAACCGGCTGCCCTACGACGTGATCGTGGTGGACGAGACGTCGATGGTCTCGCTCACCCTGATGGCGCGGCTGCTGGAAGCTAGCCACCTCGACGCCCGGCTCGTGCTCGTCGGCGACCCCGATCAGCTCGCCTCCGTCGAGGCGGGTGCGGTGCTGGGCGACCTCACCCGCGCGCCGGGCTCGCCGGACCCGGCGCTACAGGCACAGCTCGCCGAGGTCCTCGGTCCCCACGTCGACCCCGTGGTCAACGGCGTCGTCACCCTCGAGCACCCCTGGCGCTACGGCGGGGAGATCGACGCGCTGGCCCGCGCGATCCAAGCCGGCGACGACGATGCCACGGTGGAGCTGCTCCGCGCCGGCCAGCCGGGTGTGGCCTTCGTCGAGACCGACACCCTCGACAGCCGTCACCCCGAAGGGCTCGACTCGCTGCGCACCGACGTCGTCGCAGCCGCCGCGTCGCTGGCATCGGCCGCCCGATCCGGCGACGTCGACGGCGCCCTGCGCGCACTCGAGGCCCACCGGCTGCTATGCGCCCACCGCCGCGGGCCGTACGGCGTCAGCCGCTGGAGCGCGGAGGTCGAGCGCTGGCTCGCCCGTGAGATCGAGACCTACGCCGAGGACGGCGAGTGGTACCTCGGCCGCCCGCTGCTCGTCACCGCGAACGACTACGACCTCGGGCTCTACAACGGCGACGCCGGTGTCGTCGTGCACAGCACGCAGGGCCCCCGGGCAGCGTTCGCCCGCGGTGGCGCACCCACACTGGTCGCGCCGGTGCGGCTGTCCGCCGTGCAGACCGTCCACGCGATGACCGTGCACCGCAGCCAGGGCAGCCAGTTCGAGCGGGTGACGGCGCTGCTGCCCCCCGCCGAGTCGCCGCTGCTGACCCGCGAGCTGCTCTACACCGCCGTCACCCGAGCGCGAACCGCGGTCCGCGTCATCGGCACGGAAGCGGCGGTGCGAGCGGCTGTCCGCCGCCCCATCACCAGGGCCAGCGGCTTGCGCCATCGGCTGCATCCCTGATACTCGCAGCTAGGCTGACCGGGATGACGCCAAGGATCGTGTCGCTGCTGCCGTCGGCGACGGAGATCGTCTGCCTGCTCGGTTTGCAGGACGCGCTGGTCGGGGTGACGCACGAGTGCGACCACCCACCCGGTGTCGCCGACAAGCCCGCGCTGACCGCGAGCCGGATCGCGCACCAGACCATGAGCAGCGTCGAGATCGACCACGCCGTCCGCTCGCAGCTCGACGGGCACGGCAGCATCTACGACCTCGACGAGACGGCGCTGCGCGCGCTGGCGCCGGACCTGATCCTGACGCAGGAGCTGTGCGAGGTGTGCGCGGTCAGCTACCGAATCGTGGAGCAGGCGGCCCGCCGGCTCCACGCCGACGCCGCGGTCGTCTCGCTCGAGCCGAACACGATCTCCGACATCCTGGCCAACATCCGCACCGTCGGGGATCTGACCGGCACGCAGGACGAGGCCGACCGGGTCGTCTACGAGCTCCGCGCCCGGCTCGACGCGCTGGATCGCGCGTCAGCCGATCTGACCCAGCGGCCGCGAACCCTGGTTCTCGAATGGCTCGAGCCGCCCTTCGCGCCGGGCCACTGGGTTCCCGAGCAGGTCGAGCACGCCGGTGGTGACGCGTCGTTCGGTACCGCGGGTGCCGCGTCGCGCACCACGACCGCCGAGGAGATCGTGGCCTACGACCCGGAGGTGATCGTGCTCGCGCCGTGCGGCTTCACCATCGCAGATACGCTGCGTCAGCTGCCCCGGGCTTCGCTGCCGGCCGGCTGGTCGGAGCTGCCGGCGGTGCGCGAGGGCCAGGTGTGGGCGGTCGATGCGACCTCGTACTTCAGCCGCCCTGGGCCGCGCATCGTCGACGGCGCCGAGATCCTCTCCCGCATCCTGCACCCGGAGGTGTTCGGCGAGCCAGAGCCGCACGAGGCCACCCGAGTGTCAGGGACTGCCGCACCGGCATAGCGCCGGCTCGACGAGGCGGCTAGAAAAGTCGGTTGCTCGCCGGGTCGCTACTGCGGCCTCGCTCACTGGGCTCTGCTCGCCCTGGAGATCATCCTGCACGACCGTTGGTGACCTGTCGCACGGGCGCCTGGCGGTCGTCGCGCAGCCGAGCGAGCACCTCCGGCGCCTGCTCTGCCCAGGTGGCGCGGAGCACCGAGAGGATGAACAGGTCGTCGTAGCGACCGTCCCAGAACGCGTGTTCGCGCAGCCGTGCCTCCTGGCTGAAGAACCGCCCGAGTCCGCTGTGGAACGCGCCGTAGCTCGTTTCGGTGACCTCCATGTAGATCTTGCGGAACGGCCAGGTGCGGAAGGCGTAGTCGAAGCCCAGCATCACGCCCTCCGCGGTCAGCCCGGAGCCTTGCGTGGACGGCGTTGCGACCGCAGACAGGTAGGCCCACCCGTCCCGGAAATTCGGCGTGGTCACGGCGACGAGCCCGAGTGCGCGCCCGGTACTCACCCCCTCGACGATGAACTGCGCGAGCACGTCCTTCCACAACGAGGCGGCGATCTGGTCGGGGCTCGGCGTCGCCCCGGCGAAACGCACCCGGCCGCCCGCGTCCGGCGCGCTCATGAGCTCGTAGAGGAATGCGCTGTCGGTGTCAGCGAGTGTCCGCAACCGGACCCGGCGCGTGCCGGGAAGCGGGTTCGCAGGACGGACGGCTGGCCGCTCGGTCACGGGCTCAGACAAGGGTCAGTCCTCCCAACAGCACGATCATTGTTGCTGGCGTGGCGGCGAGTCTTGCCGTTCCCCGCGGGGCAGCGCCCGTCCGGGTGGTGACGAGGCGCAGCAGCAGCGGGGCCGCGCGGGCCGCTCCGAATCCGGCACCCATCAGCAGCGCGATGCCCAGCGGCGGCCGGATCAGCAGCACGGTCAGCAGCAGCACGTACGGCGCGGCCGACGGGACGTAGGTTCGGACTCCGGTGGCCAGCTCGAACCCGAACCCGTACGCCCCGCGCACCAGGTTCGCGCCGAACACCTCGGCCGGGATCTGGCGTCGCGCCTCCGGGAGCCGCAGTACCCCGCGCAGCAGGCCGTGCTTGGCCGCCCACAGCAGCCCTCCGCCCGCGCCGAGCAAGGCGAGTCGGGCGAGGTCGGTCAGCGGTTCGGTGAACCCGCTCAGCACCCAGGCCACCAACGCGGTCAGCATCGCGCCGCAGAGCGTCCCCGCCAGGTAGGCGGCGACCACCCGCGTATCGAGCAGCGAACGGCGTCGCTCCGGGGGCAGCAACACGGCTGCGCTGTTGAGGCTTCAAACCGACCCGGACAGCGACAGCCCTGCGACCAGGCCGACGCCCGTCGCGACCACCGGCGTGAGCGGCAACCCCGACAGCTCGGTCAGCACGTCGTCAGCTGCCCGTCGCACGAGACGATGCCCTGGCAGATGGTCGGGTCCCAGGAGGCGCTGTTCGGGTACTTCTTCCAGCCGTCGTGGCAACGGAACACGGACGACTCCGCGCAGTTGCCGCACTGGCCGTGGATCGTCCACTTCCAGGCGTCACGGCCGGCGCATACGTCCGGTTCGCGGTCGATGTACTGGATGCTGCCGCGGCTGCCCACGAAGTGCCAGTTGTAGGCGGGGTTGTTCTTGGGGTCCGCCTGCTGCTCCGGGCACGTGGCGCAGTAGTACGGGTCCATGTGGTGCGGCGCGAAGCCGAAGCAGGCCTCGTTGCAGGTCGCGCCGTAGTCGTACGGACCGCAGTCGAGGTACATCGAGTAGGACGGCCCGGCCGCCTGCAGTGACGCGAGCTGATCCGCGCTCGGGAACAGCTGTCGCTGCACGGTGGTCGCCATCTCGAGTGCCTTCGTGATGCCCATCGAGGTCAGCACGTTCCCGGGGCGCGGGGGCACGCTGTAGGCGTCGGCGACGGCTGGGTCGGCACCATGCCGGCGGCCGAGCCGTCCGGCATCCTCGATGGTCGGGATCTCGTCGATGGAGGTGCTCACGGCTGCCTCACTCCTGTCGCAGGGATGCGGGTGCGGACCGGCCGAACCCGGTCGGCCAGGGTGTTCAGGCCGGTCACGGGCCCGGCCCAGACGACGTGGCCGTCGTCGTCGCAGACGAGGCCGAACGGGGTGACCCGGACGCCCAGCGTCGCGGCCACGCGGGGGCCGTCGGCCAGCGCCGGGACCGGCAGGTCGCCACCGGGTGTGCCGTCGGCCCAGGCGAGCACGGTGGGGACCGACCAGGACGGGTCGGCGAGATCGGCGAGCAACTGCCGGCAGCTGGGGCAGCCGGTGGAGAGCACGAGCAGCACGCGCGGTGCCGGGGACTCGCCGATGAGGTCGGTCAGCGACCGCCCGACCAGGCCGGCGTAAGGAGCCGCGCGCAGGCCGGTGTCGAGCCCACCCGCGTGCACCCGGTCAGCCTGCTCGAGCCGGCGCAGCCGGGCGTGCAGGTGCGCGACCATGAGGACGAGCAGCGCGACCGCGACCCAGGTGACGACGAGCGCGGCGAATGTGGCACCTGCCTGCGATTGCGGTCCGAACATCGTCAGGTACCTCCCTCGGCCGCTGGCTGCGGCACCGACGCCGGGACGAGGACGGCGAGCAGCGCGAGCGTCGCCCCCCAGAGCAGCGGGAACGCGGCTCCGGCCCCGCTCGGTCCTGCCGCAGTGGCCGTCACGGCCAGGACCGCGACGACGGCCAGCATGCCGGCGGGCAGCAGCGATGCGGGCCCCAGCGGCGCGAACAGCGGTGTGCAGCCGCAGCCGACTCCGGTGTCCGGGCGCCGCAGCAGTGCCCGCAGGTACAGCACCAAGCCCACCCCGAGAACAGCGGCTGCCGCGAACAGGATGGGCGGCGCGCCACTGCGCACCACCGCCACCGCGGCCGCGGCGCCGAGCCCGGTCTCGGCGATCGCCACGAGCATCGCCGCCGGAGTCACGGCGCGGATCGGCACCACGCCGTGCGCCCGGACCACCGCGCGGAAGGCCTCGAACCGGGCGAGGTGCACCATGCCGCTGGGCAGCAGCGCAGCAGCGAGGTACCCGAGAGCGAGAGCCGTCACGAAGGCGCTCACCGGACCGGGGCCCACTCGACCCGCACGCTCTCGGCGATACCCACCAGCTCGTCCTGCCTGCCCTCGTCGAGCGGCTGGATCGCTGTGACAGCCGAGGAGGTCACGAGTGTCAGCGCGTTGCTCGTCGCACGGATCCGGAACAGCTCGCCGTGCCGTGTCCGGTGTCCGCCGGCGCGCGGGATCTGTTCGAGCACGCTCGAGATGGCGGGCCGGATACCGAGTACGCCCAGCCCGGGCACCTCGGTGACGACCTCGGGTTCGCGAGGCCGCGCTGTCACGGGTGACTCGATCGCCAGCCCGCGCGAGCGCTCGGTGAAGGCGAGGGTGTCGAAGACCTCGACCAGCCGATCGGTTTCCGATCCGATGAGCGACGTCAGCAGGCAGCCACGCTCGCCCTCCCATGCCCCGATGGTCAGAGTCCGCTCGCCCCCGGTCGCGGTGGGCAAGGTGACCTCCACGATCCGTAGCTGGCCGCCCTTCACCGAGAAGTCGGCCGCGTCACCGATGGTGACATTGCCTGCGTCGCTGCGTACCGCATCCTCGATGCCCCTGCTGTGTCCGGCCGGGGAGATCGTAAACGGGTGGGTCCGCATCAGGGACGGCACGACCGCCCAGCCGGTCGCCGTGGCTTCGGTGCGCACGTCCGCGTCGGCCTCGATGGAGACGACCGAACCGTCGATCGCCAGATGTTCGATCCTCGTCAGTGTCACGGCGCCCGCCCCTGTCCTGCGATCCGGTCGATGCTGGACCCGATGCTGGCCCGGTTGTCCGTGCCGAACATCCGGGAAACCCCCGTAGGTGCTGCGGCGATGACCGGCGCGTTCGGCTACGGGTATGTGGCGTCAGCGTGCGGGGATACGCTGCGGTGCCCGTTGCGTCGCGCGGCCGCGAGCCGCAGCGCGGGACGTCCCTGCAGGTCGAGCTTCGCGAACACGTGGGTCAGGTGGGTCTCCGCGGTGCGCGGCGAGATGAACAGTCGCGCGGCGATCTCGCGGTTCGTCAGCCCCTCGATGGTCAAAGCGACGACCTCGCGCTCGGCCGTCGTCAAGCTGTCCCAGCCGTCGCCGCGGCTGCGGGACCGGGACTGCCCGGAACGCACGCCGATCGACCGGAGCCGAGCCTCGACCCGGGCGAGGTCGCGGCGCGCTCCGAGGGTGCGGAACCCGCTGCGGGCAGCCTCGAGGAGCGCGGCCGTGCCGCTCGGCTCGTCCGCGGTCCCGGCCAGGGCGGCCTCTTCGCTGACCTGCGCCGCCACGAGCGGGTAGGGCTGACCGGCCAGCACCCGCACGGCCTGCCCTAGTGATCGCGGGTCGTCGTGCAGCAGGCCGCGGCAGCGCAGGGCCGACCCGTGAGCAGCGGTGGTACCGATCCGGACTGCGACCTCCTCGACCTGTGCAACCGTCCGCTCCGCCGTGGCTCGGTCGTCGACGGCGAGGAGCAGCCGCACCAGGTCCGAGGCGAAGAGCGGATACTCGACGATGGTGCCGGTGCGGGTGCACGCGGCCCAGGCACGGCGCAGCGCGGCGGCCGCACCCTCGGTGTGGCCGCAGGCCTCGTGGTGCAGACCTCGCGCCCACCACACCCAGTGCGCGCCTGGCGCCGGCACGGTTGCAACAGCTGCCAACAAGTCACCGGCCCGGGCGAGCTCGTTGCGGTGCACGGCGATCATGGCGACGGCGGCCAAGGCCGGTGCGACACCGAGCACGACACCGGCGGCCTCGGCCGCGGGGAGGCCGGCCTCCGCATCGGCGAGTGCCTCGTCCCACCGGCCGGTCCGGAACCACACCACCGCTCGAAGCAGTCGGTAGGAGGGTGCGGCCACCGCGTTGCCCAGTGTCTCGGCTGCCCGCAGCCCGTCGGTGACGGCCCGCTCGGCCGCCTCCGCACGGTCGGCGACCAGCAGCGCCGTTGCGAGGGTGTGCCGAGTGAGCGCGACGGCGTGGGCGTCGGCGGCTGTCGCCGTCCGATTCCGGCGGGTGCGTTCCACGGCCTCGGTCGCGAGCTCCACGGCAAGACCGGTGCGCCCCAAGGCGAGCGCGACGCCGGCCAACGCGGCGCGGGCGGTCGATGCGGCGCGGGGGTCCTGGTCACGGTTCGCCTCCGTGGCGGCGGTGGCTGCGGCGTCAGTGGCGCCGCTGAGGTCGCCTTCAGACAAGAGCGCGTGGGCTTGCTCCGCGCGCAACCGCGCCCGGACCCGGGCGGCCAGCCCCGTGCCGGTCAGCAGGGTCGCTGCTTCGGCGGCGGCCTCCTGGTATCGGCCCTGGTGACGCACGGCCTCGACCGCAATGAGCCGGACGGCATCGTCGACAGCGGGATCGTGCGGCCGGTCCAACAGTTCCCGGGCCATCCGTTCGGCCTCGCCGGGCCGGCCCGACCACAGCTGCGCGACTACCAGGTCACCCAGCAGCGCGTCGCGAAGTTCCGTCGAGGCCCCGTCGAGCGCCCGCTGCAGCAGGGCGACGGCAGCGAGAGGCGACTGACCCAGTGCGGGTGCACTCGCCGCGGCCAGCACCCGGCACGCGTCGAGGTGCAGCGCGGAACGGATGGACGGCGCGATGTCGTGGTAGAGCGCGTCGCGGACCAACTCGGGCTGGATCGCCAGGTGAGCACCGACCTGATCGAGTATGCCGGCCCGTCGGGCATCCTCGAGCACGGGGAAGAGCCGTACCGTCGGTGTGCCGGTGAACCTGGCCAGATGTGTCACCTCGAACCGTGGTCCGAGCACCGCGGCCGCGCGCAGCAGGTCCACGGTGGAGCGCGGCAGGCGAGCGAGCCAACCCAGCACGAGTGGACGCAGCTGCGTGGGCAAACCCGGCGGCACCTCCGCGCGGCCGGCCAGCGCGCCGTCCGCCGCGAGTGTCCTGACGAGTTCGATGACGAGCTGCGGGTTGCCGCCGGTGCGGTCGAGCAACCCTCGCGCGGCCTCCGTACCCGTCCCGGCGACGGCCGCCGCTAGCAGCATTGTCTCGGCGGGGTCCAGACCCCGCAGTTGCAGGTGCGTAGAGCCACCGGTGACCAGGTCCGCAAGCGCCCGGTCGAGCCCGGGCGAGCGAGGCGCTGGCCGTGCGGTCACCACCAGCAGGATCGCGTGATCCGCTACCTGCGTGGCCACTGGCCGCACCAGCCGCAGGGCGGCCGGATCGGCCCGGTCCAGGTCCTCCAGCACGAGCGCGACTGGTGCCTCGCGCGCCAGACGCGTCAACTCTCCGACGACGGATTTGGTCGCGTGTCGGGTGCCGTCGCCGAGTTCCGGGATCAGTGATCGGTGGAGCCGGTTACCGCGCCGAGCGATGTGCAGCACACGCACGTCCCGACCGGCCTGCTGCAGTGCCTCCTGGACCAACCGCGATGTACCGACGCCAGGCACGCCCTCGATGACGACGATGCCCCCTGCGCCCTCCGTCAGTCGGTGGAGGCGACCGGTGAGGACCGCGAGTTCACCTCCCCGTCCGACGAACCGCGGTGTCGGCGACGTCCCGCGAGCACAAGCAGGCTCCTCCATCGGCGGCGACCCCCTCCCCGGATCTCTCGATTATGGTCCTCGCGCCGGGCGTGGCCAACCGCCAACTGGGCTCCCCGCCATCGACCGCGTGCACCTGATGTCAACCGAGGCGGACCGATCGGGTACGCCGGTTGCGCGAGCGCTTCGCCGGGGGCGGTCAGACCGGGCATGCGGACAACCTGGAAGAGATGCTGCGGGAGCGACTGGCCGCCAACGCGCAGCGGGCAGGGCTGCCGCATGGCAGGCTCGCCGAGACATTCCAGGTCGTCGCCACCGGCTGGCGGGCTGGTGTCGATGCCGCACGGGGATGGCGTGGCTTAGCGCCCGGCCACGTCCGGTGCCTCGGCGCCTGCCTCGAACGCCTCGCGATCGCCGGCGGGCGCGGAACCGTAGACCTGACCGAAGCAGTCCCCGGCCGCCCTGAGCGCGGCCAGCTTCTCCTCGTCGGACGACTCGTTGGACACGTCGCTGATGCCCTTGCCGTCGGCGCAGGCTTGGGCCTGCGCGCCGATGTCACCGGAGGTGGTCTCTTCTGCCGAAACGTCCTCGATGACGTCGGGGGCTGGTTGCGGCTCAGGCTCCGGCTCGAGCTCGGCCACGGCAGGCGCACCCGGTCGATCCGGTTCCGGGTCGGACGGGTCGGGCGGCCCGGCGGCCAGCGCCAGCACCGCCTCGGCGACCGGCTCTACCGGCTCCGATGGCGGCAGCGGATCGGCGGCGGCCAGCTGCACCGTCCTGATGTTCGAGTCCACCTGCTGCCGCGCGTGGGCCGCCTGGGTCGCCAGCCGGTCGGCTTCGTTGTGCAGCTGACCGGCGGCTCCGGTGTCGGCCAGCGCCGCACCCGAGCGCAGCTGCGCCAGCCGTTGCTCGGCGGTCTGGAGGGTCTCCCGCGACCGTTGCAGCTCCTCGAACGCGGTCAGCTGGCGCTTCAGCTCAGCACGGTGCCCGACCAGCTGCGTCCAAGCAGCCTGCAACCGCTCCAGCTCGGCGGGTGGGCTGCCCGCACGCCGTGCGGCCGGCGCCGACGACCAGGCTTTTTCCGCCGCGGCCAGCGTGTCGAGCTCGTCGTCCATCGACGCCAGCCGGGCCCGCGCCTGCGACGCCCAGTCAACCGCACCGGCAGGCATCGGTGGCACCGGGGCGGCCGTGATCGGCGAGTCGGTGACCGCCACCGCCGCACGTTGGGTACCTTCGTCGCCCTCGCCGGCGCCGTTGGTGAGCACCACACCGGACACCCCGGCCGGGATCGCCAACAGCAACGCCGCCGCGGCCGCTCGTGCCTGCAATCGTGGTGAGCGACGGCGCGACGGGGCCGGTGGGGGCTCGTGCAGCACCCCGGCCCAGGACTCGCGGACCGGAGCCGGGGCCTCGTGCAGCGGTCGATGGGCGACTGCTTCGCCACCGGCGGCGACCTGGTTGCTGGGTCGAAACCACTCCTCTTGCGGCACTCCGGTGACGTCGGGGCCGGCGTCGGTGCGCCACATGGTGGCCAGCACGCACTCAGGCCGCCAGCCGCGGCGGCCGACGAGCTCGAACTGGTCGGGCATCCCGTCGTGGGACACCTCGATCCCAGCGAGGTGGTCGTGCGGCCAGCTCGCGTCGTTGGGGATCGACCAGCGCAACCGCCGCCACCGGGGCGCTCGTGCCCAGCGCGCCATAACCAGCACCGCGTGCTGCTCTCGGTGGCTCAGCCCACCGCTAGGTTCGGTCATGGGCCACCCCCCTTCCGATCGCCACCCGCGCCATCTGCCCTCCGGAACCTTGGAGTCTCTGTGAGTTCGGGAGTCTGGCAGGGCAGGGTCAAGGTGTCCAGCGCCGCGACCTGCCGGATCGGGTCACCCTGCGCCGCGCAGTGCGTCATCACGTGTCGGGCCGGGCGAGGATGGTGATCGAGCGCAGTAGCCCGGCGACATACGGCGGCTCAGACGCCGCAGCACCAGTCCTCGGCGGAGGGGGTGTGGTCTCGGTGCGCTCCGGCGGGAACGGCCGCCGGGAGGTGAAGGCGTATGGCGTCGGCCCGTGCTCGTGCAGGGCTGCCAGGCGTGCCTCAGCGTCGGCGATGGCCGGGATCGAACCTGCCGGCCAGCTACGGAGCCGATGCCTGCTCGTGGCGGTAGCAACTCGTCCATGAACTCGACAGCACTGGGGTTTGCCGTCACCACGACCCCCACCTTGTCGAGTTCATGGACGCCCCGGGGGTAGTCGGCCGTCACCGCGGTCGCAGCAAGCACCAGGTGTTCATCCCGCCGTGGAATGCCGGACACCGGTCACTGCTGGTGCCCGTAACCGGACGCACAGTGCACTCGCAGGGTCCCCAGCCACCACTTCGGAGGACCCTCTGATGAGTGAGATCACCGGTAATCGATCCGACGTCGCGCGGCGGACCGTGCTCGTCGGCGCAGCCGCCGGCCTCGGCGCAGTGACGCTCTCGGGCGCCGTTCCCGGCCTGGCGCAGTCCCGTGCCCGGGCTCGGCTTGCGGAGCCGTTCACCGTCGGCGTCGCATCCGGTGACCCGTCGGCCGACGGCATGGCGCTGTGGACCCGGCTCGCACCGGACCCGCTGGCCGCAGACGGCAAGGGTGGGATGCCGTCGCGACCGGTCGAGGTCGAGTGGGAACTCGCGGCCGACGAGCGATTCGCACGCGTGGAGCGGCGCGGCCGGGTGACGGCGGTGCCGGAGTCCGCGCACAGCGTGCACGTCGAGCTGGCCGGCTTGCGACCAGGTGCGGAGTACTTCTACCGGTTCCGCGCCGACGGGAACCTCTCCCCGGTCGGGCGCACCCGCACCACCCCGCCACCGTCGGCGATGGGCCCGCCGCTGACGATCTGCTTCGCGTCCTGCTCGCACTACCCCAGCGGGTTTTTCACTGCCTACCGTGCGATCGCGGCCGACGACCCGGACCTGGTGCTGCACCTGGGTGACTACCAGTACGAGGGCACGAGCGACTCCGACGACGTCCGCCAGACCGCCGGGCCGGAGACGGCGACGCTGGCCGGCTACCGGCAGCGCCACGCCCAGTACAAGACCGACCCCGACCTGCAGGCGGCGCACGCCGCAGCGCCGTGGCTGGTGGTGTGGGACGACCACGAGGTCGACAACAACTGGGCCGACGACGTCCCGCAGGACCCCGAGCTGCAGTCACGGGAGGAGTTCCTGGCCCGGCGGGCAGCGGCGTTCCAGGCCTACTACGAGAACATGCCGCTGCGGCGCTCCTCGGTGCCCCGCGGCATCGACATGCGGCTGTACCGCCGCATCGGCTGGGGCCGGCTGGCGACGTTCCACATGCTCGACACCCGCCAGTACCGCGACGACCAGGCCTGCGGCGACGGCAAGCGGACCGGCTGCGAGCAGCGGCTCGACCCGTCGCGGACGCTGACCGGCGACGAACAGGAGGCCTGGCTGCTCGACGGGTTCCGCCGCGCCACCGCACGCTGGGACGTGCTGGGCCAGCAGGTGTTCTTCGCCCAGCGCGACCTCGACTCCGGACCTGTCGAGGCCTACAGCATGGACAGCTGGGACGGGTACGTCGCCTCCCGCGACCGCATCACCCGCGGCTGGGTCGACGCGCGGGTGCGCAACGCGGTCGTGCTCACCGGCGACGTACACCGGCACTGGGCAAGCGAGCTCAAGCTCGACTACTCCGGTCCCGACGGCCCCACCGTCGGGACCGAATTGGTGACGACGTCGATCACGTCCTTCGATGACGGCAACGACGACGGCACGGACGACAACCCTGTGGTGGCGGAGAACCCGCACATCAAGTTCTACGCCAACCGCCGCGGCTACGTCCGCACCCGATTCACTCCCGGAGAAGCGCGGGCCGACTTCCGCACCGTGCCGGCGGTGACCACGCCGGACGCTGCGGTGTCGACGCGCGCCTCGTTCGTGATCCCAGATCGCGAACCCGGTCTCAACCCAGCCTGACCTGGCCAGCGGTCGTCGGCCGCGAACGCCCGGCCGACCTCGCCTACAGCGATGGCGGCGCGTGGACCCCGTTGGGCTGCAGGTCCGGTCGCAGGCCTCGCCAGGACGGTGCGCGCAGCTTCCCGACGGCGGTCCACTGCCGGTATTCGACCTCGCCGACAAGTCGGGGGTCGACCCAGCTAGCGGTGCGGGCGATCTCGCGTGGCACGTCGTGCATCGGGCAGTGCGCGACCTCCAGTGGCCGCAGCGTCGTGATGAGTTCGGTGAGTTGCCGATCGGAGAACCCGGTGCCGACCTGGCCGACGTGGCACAGTTGCCCGTCACGGTGCGCGCCGAGCACCAGCGCCCCGAACGTCGGCCAGCGGTGACCGGTGCCGGGGGTCCAGCCGGCGATGACCACGTCCTGGGTCTGCCGCAACGCGGTCTTGATCCAGGCGGGGGAGCGCACCCCGGGCCGGTAGGTCGAGTCGAGACGCTTGGCGACGATGCCTTCCATGTCCTCGGCCCGGGCGGCGCCGAGCATCTGCGGTCCGGTGACGTCGGTGAAGTGGGCAGGGGCCGGCACGCCGGCGGGCAGCCCCAGTTCGGCGAGCAGCTCGCGGCGCTGCCGGTAGGGCGCGGTGAGCAGCGAGGTGTCGTCGAGATGCAGCAGGTCGAAGACGACGTAGTGCACCGGTGCCTGTGCCAGCAGCCCCACGGTGGGGCGGGCCACGTGCATCCGCTGCTGCAGCACCGCGAACGACGGGCGGCCGGTGGGACCCATGGCGACGATCTCGCCGTCGAGCACCATCCGCCGTCGCCCGGCCAGCGCGCGCAGCTCCGGGTAGCTCGCCGTGACGTCGCGCGCGGAACGTCCCCGCGTCTGCAGCCCACCGGCACCGGTGGCGACCACGGCACGAACGCCGTCCCATTTGAACTCGAACGCCCAGCCGGCCGGGTTCTCGGGCGGATCGCCGGCAACCGCCAGCATCGGAGCCACCAGATCCGGCGGCCCGTCGCTGTCACGTCGCTGCTCGCCGGCCACCGGGACAGTGTGCGCCTGCTGTCCGCGCGGTTAGCCTGTCGACGCCGCAGAGACGAGGAGTCCACCGTGCTACCGGACCTGCACACCCAGCAGCCCATGACCCCCGAGCAGCTCGCCGAGTGGGTCACCGACGCCCGGCAGCGCACCATGGACCTGGTCGCCGACCTCGACGACGACCAGCTCGTCGGCCCGCTGCTGCCGACGGTGAACCCGCTGATCTGGGAGATCGGGCACCTGTCCTGGTTCTCCGAGAAGTTCGTGCTGCGCGACGCCCTCCAGGAGCCGCCGATCGTCCCGCACGCCGACGCCATCTGGGACTCCGGCGCCATCCCGCACGACACCCGCTGGCACTTGAAGCTGCCGTCCCGCCAGGAGACACTGGTCTACATGGCGCAGGTGCGGGACCGCACCGTGGCGCGGCTGCTCGACAAGCGCTGCACCGACGTCGTGCGCCACTTCGCGCTCTACGCCGTGTTCCATGAGGACACCCACACCGAGGCGATCACCTACACCCGCCAGGCACTCGCCTACCCAGCGCCGACGCTGCCCGGCCTGTCCGGCCTGTCCGGCACGTCCGCCGCGGACGCCGGCGCGGGGCCGCTGCCCGGTGACGTCACCGTGCCGGGCGGGCAGTTCCTGCTCGGCGCGCTGCGCAGCGACCCGTTCGCCAACGACAGCGAGAAGTGGGCGCGCCCCGTCGAGGTCGCGCCGTTCGAGATCGCGCGGGCTCCTGTGACACAGGCCGAGTTCGCTGCGTTCGTCGACGACGGCGGCTACACACGTCCGCTGCTGTGGGGCGACGGCGAGCACTGGCTGCGCCGCACGGGCGCCGAGCACCCGCTGTACTGGCGCCGTGACGCGGAACGCTGGCAGCGCCGCGACTTCGATCGCTGGCGCGACCTCGAGCCGCACCGGCCGGTGAGCCACGTGTGCTGGTGGGAGGCAGCGGCATACTGCCGCTGGGCGGAGCGGCGGCTGCCGACCGAGGCCGAGTGGCAGGTCGCCGCGGGTGCCGAGCCGGGCACCGACGGCGCGCTGCGCGACGCCCGGCGGCCCCTGCCCTGGGGCGGGGAGCCGACCGCGCCGGAGCACGCCAACCTGGAGTGGCGGGCAATGGGCACCGTCGACGTCGCGGCGCATCCGGCCGGGGACAGCGCGTTCGGGGTGCGGGGCCTGTTCGGCAACGTGTGGGAGTGGACGGCCTCGACGTTTCGGCCGTACCCGAACTTCGAGCAGGACGCCTATCGTGACAACTCCTGGCCCGCCTTCGCCGAGGGTCGCAAGGTGTTGCGCGGCGGCGCGTGGCCCACCCGGGCCCGTTACGTGCGTATCGGCTACCGCAACTACTTCACCCCGGAACGCCGCGACGTGATCGCCGGTTTCCGCACCTGCGCGCCGTGAGAATCGAGATCGTCACCCCCGCGCCGATGGGCTCGCACCACGGCAACCGCGTCACCGCGCAGCGCTGGGCGCGGATGCTCACCGAGCTCGGTCACGAGGCGGCGATCACCACGACGTGGTCCGGGGAGCCGGTCGACGCGCTGGTCGCGCTGCACGCGATGCGCAGCGCCGGGTCGGCATGCGCGTTCGCGGCCGCGCACCCGGATCGCCCGCTGGTCGTCGCGCTGACCGGAACCGACCTGTACCGCGACCTCCCCGACTCGGCGCAGGCGCAGCAGGCGGTCGCGGCGGCCAGCGCGCTGGTCGTGCTGCAGCCCCTCGCCCGCGACGCCGTACCGGCGCACCTGGGCGAGCGGGTGCACGTGATCCACCAGTCCGTCACCGCGCCGGACGCCCTGGACACCACGACCGCCGGCGATGCCTTCGAGGTGGTCGTCCTCGCCCACCTGCGGGCGGTCAAGGATCCGTTCCTCGCCGCGGCGGCAACCCGGCGGCTTCCCGCGAACTCCCGGGTGCGGGTCACCCACTGCGGCGCGCCCATCGACCCGGGCACCGAAGAGCGGGCCCGGGCCGAGACCGCGACCAACCCCCGGTACCGCTGGCTGGGCGATGTGCCGCGGGAGGAGGCGCTGCGCCACCTTGCTGCGAGCAGGCTGCTGCTGCTCACCTCCCGGCTCGAGGGCGGGGCGAACGCGGTGTCCGAGGCGCTGGCGGCCGGCGTCCCGGTGCTGTCGACCAGGGTCGACGGTTCGGTGGGCCTGCTCGGCGCCGACTACCCCGGCTACGTCGAGGTGGGCGACGTCGCAGGGTTGGCCCGGCTGCTGCGGCGCGCCGAGACCGACCCGGCCTTCCTCGCCGACCTCACCACCCGCGTCGCCGCTCGCCGCGAGCTCGTGGACCCGGAGCGGGAGCGCCGGGCCTGGGCCGAGCTGCTCGCGCGGGTGACCGCCGGCGCACCAGATCCTTGATCGAACCGGCTGGCCGGTTCAGCAGCAGCGTCGATGGCTTGCCTTCAAGCTTGGTCGAGCCGATCAGGTCGGCGCGCCGCCGTGCATGGTCCCCTTGTGTCGTGACCGTCACCGGGTGGCACTCCTACGAGCGGCGCGTGGTGCCGCACCTGGGTGCCCCGTTCGCCTCGGCGGTGCGCGACGCGGTACCCGCCGGGCTCGTCGTGGACCTGGCGGCCGGCACCGGCGCGCTGTCGGGCTCCATGCAGGCGCGCGGCGACATCCGGGCGATCGCCGTCGATCCTGATCCCGACGCGCTCGCCGTCGCCCGCGCCCTACGGCCCGGGCTGACGCTGCTGCGGGCGGACGCCCTCGCGCTGCCGCTGCGCACTGCTAGCGCCGATGCAGTGGTCTGCCAGCAGGGGTTGCAGTTCGTGCCGGACCTGGCCCGCGCCGCGGCACAGATCGCCCGGGTGCTGGCCGCTGGCGCACCGCTGGTCGCGCTGACCTGGGACGAGTGGGGCTCGGTATCGGTGTTCTGCGCGCTCGCAGCGCTCGCCGAGGTCGAGCTCGGCCGCACCGACGTCTTCCGCGACCCGTGCGCGCTGCCCCCGGCACGGCTGGCCGAGGCGCTGCGCGATGCCGGCCTGCGCGACGTCGAGCAGCAGCAGCTGGCCCGGACGATGCCGCGCCACGACGACGCCGACCTGCTCGCGTACTGGACACAGCACACATCGACCGTGCTCGCGACGCCGTGGCGCCGGGCGGACGACAGCGAGCGGCGCCGCTGGCTGCGCCGGTTCTCCACGGAGCTCTCGGCCCGCGACCGGGAGCTGCGCGTGGTGCTCACCGTCGCGTGGGCCTCGTAGCCGGCGGGGGAAGGCGTGCAATGCCGCGCGGATCCTCGCATCGCCAGGCGGCTGCGTCACGCTTCGATCCCGGCGAACAGGTCACCTTCCCAGCCGTGCGGGCCGGCCGCCGGACCCCGCTCGCCGCGGCCGAGCACGTAATGCTCGATCGCGAACTCATGCCGGGCCGTGACAGCAGCGAACAGCCCGTTGTCCAGATCGACCTGGCTCCGGTGCGCCCGCAGCGCCGCGATCTTGACGTCGAGGTGCTCACGACCGTCGACCGTGGCGGTGATCTCCTCGTCCGCGACGCCGGGGGGCAGGTCGTCGAGCGATGTGGCGATCCCGGCGTCGACGATCTGCTGCATGATCGAGCGGGGGATGGCCGTCCAGTAGACCTTCGAGACGTGCCAGGGCGACCCGAGTGCGGGCTCGTAGGCCGGGTCTGCGGCGGGATCCAGCGCCGCCATCGTCACCCGGTGTGCCTGCATGTGGTCGGGATGGCCGTACCCGCCCTGGGCGTCGTAGGTGATCACCACCTGCGGCCGCTCGGCGCGCAGCACCGCGACCAGCTCGCGAGTGGCCTCACCGATGTCGGCGCGGGCGAAGGAGTCCTCGGCGTCGTTGGAGGGGTCACCGGCCATTCCGCTGTCACGCCACCTGCCGACCCCGCCCAGCCAATGGTGGCGACCCACACCCAGCACCTGCAGCGCATCGGACAGCTCCCGTTCCCGCTGCTTGGCCAGTCCCTCGGGTCCGGCCTCGCTGAGCCCGGCGAGGTCGGTCGCGACGATCTCGCCGAGTTCGCCCCGAGTGCAGGTGACCAGCGTGACACCCACCCCCCGCTGCGCGTAGTGCACCATCGTGGCGCCGGTCGACATCGCCTCGTCGTCGGGGTGGGCGTGCACCAGCAGCAGCCGCCGGTCGGTCATCGGCACAGATTACTTCGCGCGGCAACGGCGCACCGGTTCGCCGACTCATCACCCTTCGGAGTGAATGATGGCGGGTCGTGCCCCCCACTCGATCACCACGACGGGTAGCGGGCCATCATGGCGGCAATCTGCCGGACGCCTGTAGGAGGTTGACACCGTGGCCATGGCGCAAGTCATGTCAGGGATGCCGGACGTGTGGCGGCGCGTGCTCGCCGAACACGAACCGGACGAGCGCGGGCGCTGCCTCGCGTGCCGCAACGAACAGGGCGTCTCGGCGGAGTGGCCGTGCCTGACGCGTGAGATCGCCGAGCAGGCCAAGCGCATCCACGACGGCGAGCTACCGGCGCCGCGGCAGGGCGGGAGGCACGCAGCCAACTGATCGCCGTCGCTGACGGTGCGTGAGGGCACTCACCTTCCCGGGCTCATGAGGTCGTACCGCGTTAGGGTGCTGCGTCAGTCCGACTGGCCGCACCGCCTCGAGCAGGAGGAACCGTGACCTCGCCCGCTCCGCGCACCGCGATCGTCACCGGAGCCGCCCGCGGCATCGGTGCCGCAACCGCCCTTCGACTGGCCCGCGACGGCTTCGCCGTGGGTGTGCTCGACCTCGACGAGGCGACCTGCAAGGACACCGTGTCGGCGATCGAGTCCGACGGGGGCCGCGCGATCGCCGTCGGGGTGGACGTCAGTGACGCGCAGCAGGTCGAGGCCGCGGTCGACCGGGTCGCCGGGGAACTGGGCGCGCCGACGGTGCTGGTGAACAACGCCGGTGTGACGCGCGACAACATGCTGTTCAAGATGTCGGATGCCGACTGGGACGCCGTGATCGGCGTGCACCTCAAGGGGTCGTTCCTGATGAGCCGCGCGGCGCAGCAGCACATGACGGCCGCGAAGTGGGGCCGGATCGTGAACCTGTCCAGCGTCTCGGCGCTGGGTAACCGCGGCCAGGCCAACTACTCCACCGCGAAGGCCGGCCTGCAGGGCTTCACGAAGACGCTGGCGATCGAGTTGGGCAAGTTCGGGGTCACGGTCAACGCGATCGCACCGGGCTTCATCGTCACGGACATGACGAAGGCGACCGCGGAGCGGATCGGTGTCCCGTTCGAGGAGTTCGAGCAGGCGCGCGCGGCCGAGATTCCGGTCGCCAGGTCGGGCCAGCCCGAGGACATCGCCGCGACGGTCTCGTTTCTGGTGCGCGAGGAGGCCGGGTTCGTCTCCGGCCAGGTCATCTACGTCGCCGGTGGGCCCAAGGCCTGATCCACGCCGTCGCGGTCACGGTGTCGGTGAAAACTCGACGCCACACCGCTTCGTGTCCGTGAACTCGACGCCATGGGGGCTCGGCTGCCATGACAACCCCCATGGCGTCGAATTCACGGACGTTCGCCCCGATCGGCCATTGGGCGTCGTCGGTGTGTCGGCCGTGACTGGTTCACTACGCTCGGGCGCGAGCGCGGAAGGTGGCCGAGCAGTGGCGGACAAGGTGATCGACATCCTGAACCGCCCGTACGACGAGCCCACCCGCCACTTCGCCTTCGACGACGAGGGCATCACCGACCGGGTCGAGGAGTCGCGGCGGCCGTCGTCGTACTTCGTGCCCGTGCCCCGGGCTGCCTCGAGCGTCACTGCGCTGTGCTTGGACATCAGCACGGTCACGGCGACCCCGCGGCCCGCGCCCGCTCCGTCCTACACCCGCTGCAGCGACCGGATGGCGACCCCATCGCCACCTGGGACTACTCGAGCGACCGCCACGCTGGTCGAGCGGCGCTCCGCTGGAATCTCGGGCAGGACAGGAAAGCTGCGCTCGATGTCGCGGGCTACAACGGCGAGAGCACGACGGCGAGGGTCAACATGCCGAGCGCGATCACCCCTCCGCCGGCCAGCAGCACCGAACCACGTGCGGCCGGGGTGGCGACCGGTGCGGACATGATCCGGCGGGCGCGGCGCCGCCCGATCAGCGCGACGGTCAGCGCGAGCAGCAGCGCGACCGCGCCCGGAACCAGATCCAACGGCCGGGGAGCCGGCATCGTCCGCAGCGCCAGCAGTGCCGCAGTGGCCAGCAGTCCCACCGCGGCGCGTTCCCAGGCGAGCATGGTCCGCTCGGCCTGCAGCCCGGGCAGCTGCGGATCGCTCACCGCGAGCCTGCCGTGGTCAGCAGCACCAGTACGAGCACGCTGAGCGCGGCCAGCGCGGTGCCCAGCAGCAGCGGCATCCGCGTCCGCGGCAGGTCGACCTGCCGCCGCATCGCCGACTGCACCGCGTGCCACCGCAGCACACCGGCCGTGGCCACGGCCACCCCCAGCGCGGCCAGCAGCGCTCCCACGAGGCGCCGGGCTCCGTCGAACCCGAACTCGGGCACGAGGTGCACCACCGCCACCGCACCTGCCAGCAACGCCAGCGCGGTGCGCAACCACGCCAGGAAGGTCCGCTCGTTGGCGAGCGTGAACCGGTAGTCGGGCTCCTCGTCGGTCACACCGCCGGCTCCACGAGCTCGAAGCTGCGGATGCGGCCGGGTGCGACGGCCGCACAGGTCAGTGGGCGGTCCACCTCGTGCGCCTGCTCGCGGATCCGCAGCACCATGTCGGCACCGTCGGGACCCCTGAGCCGCACCTGCCACTCCTGCGGCCCCGCGGACTCGACACCGCGCGGGACGAACGCATCGATGCCCCGCTCGCCGGTGGCGAGCCGGGCGTGGTGCTGCGCGGCCTGCACTGCCGCCGGAACCGACGACCGGCCGCGCAACCAGCGCGGCTCGACGACGCCCTCGTCGTGTGCCCTGGCGAGCGCCACCGCCTCCGACGCCGGGACGTGGCCGTAGTAGAAGCCGTGCGGCAGCACCACGAGGTTGGCCGCGAACCGGTCCCCGCCGATGTGGCTGCACTCCCAGGTGCGGTCCGGGTA
>WHTH01000013.1 GCA_009377865.1 Pseudonocardiaceae bacterium
ATCACCGTGCTGCGCGGCGCGATCACCGGCCAACCCTGGATGCCAGCACTACTCGCACCCACCTGACCCTCGGGACCTACCGGAAGCCCACCGCCGACCGGCGACAACGTCATGCGCTGATCAGGGGCTGAATGTTTACCATGAACGGCGTGCTCATCGAGACTCTCGCGGGGTTGTCCCGCGGGGTGGATGAGCTGTTGCCGAGGCTGCGCGGGTCTGACGGCTCGGAGCTGATCGACGCGCAGCGGGAACTGGAGACGCTGTCGCACAAGGTGCTGGCCGCCCAGGTCGAACTCGACGCCACAGCGGATGAAGGGGGCGTGACCGCGACTTTGGGACCGGCCGGTCGCCGGGAGCGGAGCGGGGACTGGCTCAACCGGCGACCGGCCGGGGATCTAGGTGGGCAGCTCGCCCAGCGCCGCGCCCAACTCGGTCGACTGCTCGATAGTGAGCACGACCTCGCAGCCCGCGCGGTCGGTAACGAACACGAGCGCCACGTCCTCACCGTCGCGCTCGCAGGTGTCGACCCGCTCGACGGTGAGCCCGGTGGGAAGCTGCGCGTGGGCGTGCGGATCGTCACACCTGCGTCGCACTCGACGGTCTTGAGCCATCGGAACCGGCCGCGCGTCTCGGTCTGTCGCTGGCTCACCATGGCCGCGCCTGCTCGGTGGCGATCCTGTCCGGGAGCAGCTCGAGGCGCTCCACACCCCCGGCGAGACACCGGGGGCAGACGTCGCCGCGACGGGCCACGGACACCGGGCAGCCGATCGGGTGGTGTCGCCGGCATCGGGTCGATAGCACGGTGCCCATCGGCAGCTCGGCGGGTTCGGCCAGCGCGTGCACCCGCCAGTCCCGCACCGACAGGCACCACGTGTGCAGCACCGGGGCCGTCTGTCGGCGCGGCGGTCGCGAGTTCTGCTCCGGTGCGGTCGCCGGGCCGCGCCCGGGCATGACGGCCGTCATCGGTGACGACCCCCGAACCGGCGGGCGCAGGCTGCGCAGCGACGCGCACACGGCCGGGTGCAGACGAACACCGCCACCACCAGCCCGAGGAAGTAGGCCAGCAGCACGGCCAGCGTGGCGAGTCCGGCGAGGTCCATAACCGGTCATCCCCTTCCCGTTGCGCGGTTGCGGGGTGCCGCCCGGCCCGGCCGGGGGGTGAGCCAGGACCGGACGGCTGCGTCGCCGTGGGGCGGATGCACGGGCAACCCCTGGCGACGGCGGTTCCGACCTGACCCGTACGCTACTGTCCGGTCGGCTACTACTGTTGGAACTATAAATTTGGAATCTTCCAGTTGCGAGTACTCCGTTCGGGTAGTCTGTTGTGACCGGTCCCTGCCGGAGAGGACACTGAGGCCATGCCCGCCAGTAGTTCGCCACCGGTGTCGCGCCTCCAGTTGGGGCGCGAGTTACGACGGCTGCGCGACGCTGCCGGATGCAGCCGCGACGATGCCGCCGCCGAGCTGGAGTGCGGCACGTCGAAGATCAGCAAGGTGGAGACCGGCAAGGCAGCCCTGCGGGCCGGTGAGGTCAAGGTCCTACTCGACCGCTACGGCGTCACCGAGCGGGATGATGTGCTGCGACTCGCCCGTGACGCTCGCAAGCGCAGCGCCTACCGGGTGCCGGACTGGGCCAAGACGTTTGTCGGTATGGAGGCCGACGCCGCCGAGATCCGCACCTATGAGGCCGAACTCGTACCGGGACTGCTCCAGACGGCCGAGTATGCGCGTGTGGTCACCCGTGCCGCTGACCCGAACCGAGACCCGCGCGAAGTCGAGCGGCTCGTCAGCGCCAGGGCGGAGCGTCAGCAGCGGCTGTCCGACGATGACCCTCCGCTGCTGTGGGCGATCGTCAGTGAGGCCGTGATCCGGCGCGTCGTCGATGGGCGCGACGTGATGCAGCGCCAACTCAAGCACCTTGTCACCGTCGCGAGTCGGCCGAACGTGACCATTCAAGTGCTGCCCTTCGCCGCTGGGGCACACGCCGCGATGGGTTCCAGCTTCGTGTACCTGCGGCTGGCCGACCCGCCGGACGCCGAGACCGTCTACCTGGAGGATCTGACCAGCTCCGACTACGTGAACAGCCCGACCCATGTGGCGGGCTATTACGAGGTGTTCGGCATGCTGGCGCAGACAGCCCTGGACCCCGACAAGTCCGCCGCCCTGATCGAACAAGTGAGTGAGGATCTGCCATGATCACCAACGACACCGACCTCTACCGGGCGGTGTGGCGCAAGTCCAGCTTCAGCAACGGCAACGGTGGCAACTGCGTCGAAGTAGCAGACCTCGACCACGGCCGTCGTGCCGTGCGCGACAGCAAGGACCCGCACGGCCCGGCGCTGATCTTCACGCCCGGCGAGTGGGCCGCGTTCACCGCCAGCGTCCGTGACGGCGAGTTCGACTGACACCCGTCCGACCACGACCGCGCCCCGGTAGCCTTCAATTCCCGGACCGCCGGGGCGCTGTCTCGTGTTCCGGCAGTCGGTGCAGCGCGTCGGAACCGGCGGGGCGGGCGGTCTCGTCGGTGCAGTCCTTCTCGCGGCGGTCAGCCTTTGCGAGCTGGCCGCAGCGCGGCGACCTTCTCGCTGACCGACCGGCCCAGCGCGGCGGTTTCGGTCTCGAGCCGGGGTAGCACGCCGGACGTCGAGCGGGCCAGCACGACATCGACCAGCCGGGAGTGCACGACCGGCCGGATCCAGTGGTGGAGCCCGACCGCCCGGGGCACGTTGACCCGGCGACTGCGCCGTTCGATCGCCCGCATGAACGCGGCGGAGCACTCCTCGACCGACGTGGTGGAGTGCATCGGCCACGGCAGTCGCTGCCGCATGGTGCGGAACGCGGTCAGGTCCTGCTCCGCGTCGCGGACCATGTCGGTGTCGATCCAGCTCATGTGGGCGCAGCCGACCGAGACACCGAGGTGTGCGACCTCGATGCGCAGCGCGTCGGCGAACGCCTCCACCCCGGCCTTGCTGGCCCCGTAGGCTGAGAATCCCATGGTGGGCACCAGCGCAGCCATCGAGCTGACCACCAGCACGTAGCCGCGCGAGTCGATCAGGTGCGGCAGCGTGGCACGGACCGTCCGGAAAACCCCGGTGAGGTTGACGTCCACCGTCCGCGCGAACGCCTCGGGGTCGATGGTCCGGACCGTGCCGAAGCTCGCGATACCGGCATTTGCCACCACTACGTCGAGCCCGCCGAGGACCTCGACGGAGGAGGCCACTGCAGCATCGAGCTCCGCGCCGTCGGTGACGTCGGCGGTGGCCCAGGTGTGGCCGGTCCCGAGCTCGCCCGCCAGCGCTTGCAGTCGCTCCGGTTCGAGGCCGACCAGCGCCAGCCTGGCCCCCCGTGCAGCGAGGTCGCGAGCGGTCGTCGCACCGATGCCGCGTGCGGCACCGGTGATGAGCACCTGCTTGCCAGCGAGGTCCATAGTTATTGGAGAGTAGATGACCTTCGGGTGGCAGCTCTACCCGGGGACGGGGTCGTTTTGACCGGTCACGATCGCGACGGGTATCGTTGTCGACGTGCCCGGCGTGCGCCGGGCCGCTCCGCGTGCCTGTGAGCGGTGCAGCGCTGAGTCGGCGGTGTGCCGCACCGGGCGACCCTCCGGGGTGAGCGGGGATTCTCCCAGGGATCCCGGCGGGAACGTTGTGGCCGGACCTGCCCTGGTCGGCGCCGACACGCCCGACCTCGGGATACGGGGGAGCTGCACGAACCCGTAGCGACGACGAAGACCCCGACTCACCGAAGATCGAGCCACCGAAGACCCCGACTCACCCTCAGACAGAGCACCACGAGGTAACGCGAAAGAAAGCTGGTCCATGCCTACCATCCAGCAGCTGGTCCGCAAGGGCCGCGAGGACAAGGTCGCCAAGACCAAGACGGCGGCACTCAAGGGGAGCCCGCAGCGTCGCGGCGTGTGCACCCGGGTCTACACCACCACCCCGAAGAAGCCGAACTCCGCACTGCGCAAGGTTGCGCGTGTCAAGCTCACCAGCCAGATGGAGGTCACGGCCTACATCCCCGGTGAGGGCCACAACCTGCAGGAGCACTCGATCGTGCTTGTTCGCGGCGGCCGGGTGAAGGACCTCCCCGGTGTCCGTTACAAGATCATTCGTGGTTCGCTGGACACGCAGGGTGTGAAGAACCGCAAGCAGGCGCGCAGCCGTTACGGCGCAAAGAAGGAGAAGCGCTGATGCCCCGCAAGGGACCGGCCCCCAAGCGTCCGCTGCACTCCGACCCGGTCTACGGATCACCACTTGTTACCCAGCTGGTGAACAAGGTGCTCGGGGAGGGCAAGCGCTCGGTCGCCGAGAAGATCGTCTACCAGGCGCTGGAGGGCTGCCGCGACAAGACGGCCACCGACCCCGTGATCACGCTCAAGCGGGCCCTGGACAACGTCAAGCCTGCGCTCGAGGTGCGCAGCCGACGTGTCGGCGGTGCGACGTACCAGGTTCCGGTGGAGGTGCGTGCGGTGCGTTCCACGACGCTGGCGCTGCGTTGGATGGTGACCTTTAGTCGGCGGCGGCGGGAGAAGACGATGATCGAGCGCCTGACGAACGAGCTGCTCGACGCCAGCAACGGACTCGGGGCGAGCGTGAAACGCCGTGAGGACACGCACAAGATGGCGGAGTCGAACAAGGCCTTCGCGCACTACCGCTGGTGACCACCAACGGCTGCGTCAGATCTGCGACAAGCAAGCGAGCTGACCGCTACTCGACACCTAGGGATGAACTCTCGTGGCACGTGACGTGCTGACCGACTTGGGCAAGGTCCGCAACATCGGGATCATGGCCCATATCGACGCGGGCAAGACCACAACCACCGAACGTGTGCTGTTCTACACCGGCATCAACTACAAGATCGGTGAGGTGCACGACGGCGCCGCGACGATGGACTGGATGGAGGAGGAACAAAAGCGGGGGATCACCATCACCTCGGCTGCGACCACCACCTTCTGGACCGATCACCAGATCAACATCATCGACACCCCCGGTCACGTCGATTTCACCGTCGAGGTGGAGCGCTCGCTGCGGGTGCTCGACGGCGCCGTCGCAGTGTTCGACGGCAAGGAGGGTGTCGAGCCGCAGTCAGAGACCGTCTGGCGCCAAGCCGACAAGTACGATGTCCCGCGCATCTGTTTCGTCAACAAGATGGACAAGCTCGGCGCGGACTTCTATTACACGGTCCGCACGATCTCCGAGCGGCTCAATGCCAAGCCGCTGGTGCTGCAACTGCCGATCGGCTTCGAATCCGGATTCGAGGGGGTCGTCGACTTGGTCCGGATGCGGGCGCTGACCTGGCGCGGCGAGGTCAAGAAGGGCGAGGACTACGCGGTCGAGGAGATCCCGGCCGACCTCGTCGAGACCGCCGACAAGTACCGGGAGCAGCTGCTCGAGGTGGTCGCCGAGACCGACGAGGAGCTGATGGAGGCATACCTCGGCGGCGAGGAGCTGACGCTCGAGCAGATCAAGCGCGGCATCCGCCAGATCACCGTGAACGGTGAGGCCTACCCGGTGATCTGCGGCTCGGCGTTCAAGAACAAGGGGGTGCAGCCGATGCTGGACGCGGTGATCGACTACCTGCCCTCGCCGATGGAGGTTCCACCGGTGGAGGGCTACCTGCTCGACGGCGAAACCCCGGCGCAGCGCAAGCCCTCCACCGACGAGCCGTTCTCCGCGCTTGCGTTCAAGATCGCTGCCCACCCGTTCTTCGGGAAGCTGACCTACGTTCGGGTCTACTCCGGCCGGGTCAACGCGGGGTCGCAGGTGCTCAACTCGACCAAGGACCGCAAGGAGCGCATCGGGAAGCTGTTCCAGATGCACTCCAACAAGGAGAACCCGGTCGACGAGGCACGCGCCGGACACATCTACGCGATGATCGGGCTCAAGGACACCGGCACCGGCGACACGCTGTCGGACGCACAGTCGCCGATCGTGCTCGAGGCGATGAGCTTCCCCGCGCCGGTCATCCAGGTCGCGATCGAGCCGAAAACCCGCAGCGACCAGGAGAAGCTGTCCACCGCGATCCAGAAGCTGGCCGAGGAGGATCCCACCTTCCAGGTCAAGCAGGACGACGAGACGGGACAGACGATCATCTCGGGGATGGGTGAGCTGCACCTCGAGGTGCTGGTCAACCGGATGAAGAGCGACTTCAAGGTCGAGGCCAACATCGGCAAGCCGCAGGTCGCCTACCGCGAGACCATCCGCAAGGTCGTGGAGAAGCACGAGTACACCCACAAGAAGCAGACGGGTGGCTCGGGTCAGTTCGCCCGCGTCATCATCAAGCTGGAGCCGCTGACGTCGGGCGATGGCGCGCTCTACGAGTTCGCCAACAAGGTCACCGGTGGCCGCATCCCGCGGGAGTACATCCCGTCGGTCGATGCCGGCGCGCAGGACGCCATGCAGTACGGCGTGCTGGCCGGCTACCCGCTGGTCGGGATGAAGGTGACTTTGCTGGACGGCGCCTACCACGAGGTCGACTCCTCCGAGATGGCCTTCAAGATCGCCGGCTCGGTGGCGCTCAAGGAGGCTGCCCGCAAGGCCGGTCCGGTCATCCTGGAACCGCTGATGGCCGTCGAGGTCACGACTCCCGAGGATTACATGGGTGACGTGATCGGCGACCTCAACGCCCGCCGTGGTCACATCCAGGCCATGGCAGAGCGCAGTGGTACCCGCGTCATCAAGTCGCTGGTCCCACTGTCGGAAATGTTCGGGTACGTCGGTGACCTGCGGTCCAGGACGCAGGGGCGTGCGCAGTACACGATGCAGTTCGACTCCTACGGTGAGGTTCCGGCGAACGTGTCGAAGGAGATCATCGCGAAGGCGACGGGCGAGTGAGCATCGAGCGAAAGGCGACGGGCGAGTGAGACCCCGTCAGCGTCCGCAGCAGTAGACCCTGACAGCATGCCGCCACGACAAGGACCGTCCGGTCCGGCGGTGCAGCGACAAGTCCAGGAGGACGAGACAAGTGGCGAAGGCGAAGTTCGAGCGGAACAAGCCGCACGTCAACATCGGCACGATCGGTCATATCGACCACGGCAAGACGACGCTGACGGCTGCAATCACCAAGGTCCTGCACGACCGGTACCCCACTCTCAATCAGGCCTCTGCGTTCGACATGATCGACAAGGCTCCGGAGGAGAAGCAGCGGGGTATCACAATCTCGATCGCGCATGTCGAGTACCAGACCGAGAAGCGCCACTACGCGCACGTCGACTGCCCAGGGCACGCCGACTACGTCAAGAATATGATCACGGGCGCGGCGCAGATGGACGGTGCCATCCTGGTGGTCGCGGCAACCGACGGTCCCATGCCGCAGACCAGGGAGCACGTCCTGCTGGCTCGCCAGGTCGGCGTTCCCTACATCGTGGTGGCGCTGAACAAGGCCGACATGGTCGACGACGAGGAGATCCTCGAGCTCGTCGAGATGGAGGTCCGGGAGCTGCTCAGCGACCAGGACTTCCCGGGCGACGAGCTGCCGATCGTTCGGGTCTCGGCGCTCAAGGCGCTCGAGGGTGACGAGGAGTGGGGCACCAAGATCGTCGATCTGATCGACGCCGTGGACGAGAATGTCCCCGACCCCGAGCGCGAGATCGACAAGCCGTTCCTCATGCCCGTGGAGGACGTCTTCACGATCACCGGTCGCGGCACCGTCGTGACCGGCCGTATCGAGCGCGGCAAGATCAAGACGAGCGAGGAGGTGGAGATCGTCGGCATCAAGGAGAAGTCGATGAAGACCACCGTCACGGGCGTCGAGATGTTCCGCAAGACCCTCGACTACGGCGAGGCGGGGGACAACGCGGGGCTGCTGCTGCGGGGCATCAAGCGCGAGGATGTGGAGCGCGGCCAGGTCGTCATCAAGCCGGGCACCACCACCCCGCACACTGAGTTCGAGGGCCAGGTCTACATCCTGTCCAAGGACGAGGGTGGCCGGCACACGCCGTTCTTCAACAACTACCGGCCGCAGTTCTACTTCCGCACTACCGACGTGACCGGCGTGGTGACGCTGCCCGAGGGCACCGAAATGGTCATGCCGGGTGACGACACCGGGATGTCGGTGCAGCTGATCCAGCCGATCGCGATGGACGAGGGCCTGAAGTTCGCGATCCGCGAGGGTGGCCGCACCGTCGGCGCGGGCCGCGTCGTCAAGATCAACAAGTAAGACGCGTCGATTTGGATGGTGGCCCTCCGGTCGCTATCCTGGACGGGTTGCTCGGCGGGGCGACCGGTCGACAGCCATCAGGCTGAAAGCCGGTCGCTCCCGCGCGAGTGGCCACGACTTCGAGTGGTCACGACCGAGCCCACCCGGACCAACCACGATCGTCGCGGGATCGGTCTGTGCGTCCTCGGCGACACGCCCGACCTCGGGGACCGGTCACGGAGCCTCTTCGGAGGTGTGATGTTCCGGCGAGTGTCGGCATAGGGCACACGACGGAGCAGCACGACCCAGCACGACGCAGCGACACGACTGACGGGCACGAGAAGAGGAACGGCAAGCCACCATGGCGGGACAAAAGATCCGCATCCGGCTCAAGGCCTACGACCACGAGGCGATCGACGCGTCGGCACGGAAGATCGTCGAGACCGTGACGCGCACCGGCGCCAGGGTCGTCGGCCCGGTGCCGCTGCCGACCGAGAAGAACGTGTACTGCGTCATCCGCTCGCCGCACAAGTACAAGGATTCGCGGGAGCACTTCGAGATGCGCACACACAAGCGGCTGATCGACATCCTTGAGCCGACACCGAAGACAGTCGACGCGCTCATGCGCATCGACCTGCCAGCCAGTGTCGACGTCAACATCCAGTGAGGCCATGAGATGGCAGCGGCTGAAGAGAAGCAGGTGACCGGCATCCTGGGCACCAAGCTCGGGATGACCCAGGTTTTCGACGAGAACAACCGCATCGTCCCAGTGACGGTCGTGGCGGCCGGACCGTGTGTGGTGACCCAGATCCGGACCGCGGAGCAGGACGGCTATCGCGCGGTGCAGCTGGCTTACGGCGCGATCGACCCGCGCAAGGTCACCAAGCCGGTATCCGGGCACTACAGCAAGGCCGGGGTGACGCCGCGTCGCCACCTCGTCGAGCTGCGGACCACTGACGCCGGCGAGTACGAGGTCGGCCAGGAGCTGCGCGCCGAGTTGTTCGAGACCGGGGCACTCGTCGATGTGGTCGGCACCAGCAAGGGCAAGGGCACGTCGGGTGTGATGAAGCGCCACGGCTTCCGTGGCCAGGGAGCCAGCCACGGCGTGCAGCGGGTGCACCGCGCGCCCGGTGCCATCGGCGGTTGCGCCACCCCCAGCCGGGTGTTCAAGGGCACCCGGCTGCCCGGCCGGCTGGGAAACGTGCGCACCACTACCCAGAACCTGACCGTGCACCGGGTGGACGCCGAGGCCGGGTTGCTGCTGATCAAGGGTGCGGTGCCGGGCTCCAAGGGCAGCCTGGTGCTGGTCAAGACGGCCGCGAAGGGCGGTGCTCGGGCATGACGCGAAACGAGGTTGCTGGCGCCGAAGTTGACGGGGCAGAGCTTGCCGGCGCGACGGTCGCACTCCGGACGCCGGACGGTGGCACCGACGGCACGGTGGAGCTGCCGGAAGAGGTGTTCGGTGTCGCGCCGAACATCCCGCTGATGCACCAGGTCGTCGTCGCCCAGCTGGCGGCTGCCCGTGCGGGCACGCACGCCGCGAAGACGCGTGGCGAGGTCTCGGGCGGTGGCGCAAAGCCGTACCGCCAGAAGGGCACCGGACGGGCCAGGCAGGGCTCCATCCGGGCCCCGCAGTTCACCGGCGGTGGCACCGTGCACGGCCCGACCCCTCGGGACTACGCGCAGCGGACCCCGAAGAAGATGAAGGCGGCTGCGCTGCGCGGTGCACTGTCCGACCGGGCCCGTGGTGGCCGGGTCCACGTGGTCTCCGGGGTGGTCGGCACCGAGATGCCGTCGACCAAGGCGGCTCGCCGGGTGCTCCAAGGGATCGTGGCCGAGGGCAGGATGCTGGTCGTGGTCGGGCGTTCCGACGAGGTCGCCCGCAAGAGCCTGCGCAACCTGCCGTCGGTACACGTGCTGACGCCGGACCAGCTCAATACCTACGACGTGCTGGTCAGCGATCAGGTCGTGTTCACCGCCGATGCGTTGCAGACATTCGTGGCCGGGCCGGCCGGCAAGCATTCGGCGACCGCACCCGAGCGTTCTTTTGCCACCGAGGTCAGCGCGTCCGGTGAGGAGGCTGCCACGTGATCCCCGACCCGCGGGACGTGATCGTCAAGCCCGTGATCTCGGAGAAGAGCTACGGGCTGCTCGAGGAGAACAAGTACACCTTCATCGTCGCGCCGCACGCCAACAAGACCGAGATCAAGATCGCGGTCGAGAAGGTGTTCGGGGTGAAGGTGGTCAGCGTCAACACCATCAACCGCCAGGGCAAGCGCAAGCGGACCCGCTTCGGGTACGGCAAGCGCAACGACACCCGGCGGGCGATCGTGACGCTGTCCGCCGAGAGCAAGCCGATCGAGATCTTCGGCGGACCAGCCGCGTGAGCGAGGGCGAATAGACATGGGCATCCGCAAGCACAAGCCGACGACGTCGGGCCGTCGCGGTTCCAGCGGCGCCGACTTCGCCGAGGTCACCCGGGCGGAGCCGGAGAAGTCGTTGGTACGGCCACTGCACAACAAGGGCGGTCGCAACGGCCAGGGCAAGATCACCACGCGCCACCAGGGTGGCGGGCACAAGCGCGCCTATCGGGTGATCGACTTCCGGCGGGCCGACAAGGACGGCGTCCCGGCCAAGGTCGCGCACATAGAGTACGACCCCAACCGCACCGCACGGATCGCGCTGCTGCACTACGCCGACGGCGAGAAGCGCTACATCGTGGCGCCGGACCGGCTGCGCCAGGGCGACACCGTGGAGAGCGGCGCCGGGTCCGACATCAAGCCGGGTAACAACCTTGCGCTGCGCAACATCCCGGTCGGCACCGTGGTACACGCCATCGAGTTGCGGCCCGGCGGCGGCGCCAAGATGGCCCGCTCGGCCGGTGCCAGGGTGCAGCTGGTCGCCAAGGACGGGCCGTTCGGGCAGCTGCGGCTGCCGTCGGGCGAGATCCGCAACGTCGACGTGCGGTGCCGTGCCACCGTCGGCGAGGTCGGCAACGCCGAACAGTCCAACATCAGCTGGGGCAAGGCGGGCCGGATGCGCTGGAAGGGCAAGCGCCCGACCGTTCGCGGTGTCGTGATGAACCCCGTCGACCACCCCCACGGTGGCGGTGAAGGCAAGTCGTCGGGTGGTCGCCACCCGGTCAACCCGGCCGGCAAGCCCGAGGGCCGGACCCGTCGCCACAAGGCCAGCGACCGCATGATCGTCCGTCGCCGGCGTACCGGCAAGAAGAAGCGCTGAGGGTCGAGGAGAGACAGCGATGCCGCGTAGCCTGAAGAAGGGCCCGTTCATCGATGACCACCTGCTCAAGAAGGTGGACGAGCAGAACGACAAGGGCAGCAAGCAGGTCATCAGGACCTGGTCGCGCCGTTCGACGGTCATCCCGGACATGATCGGGCACACCATCGCGGTGCACGACGGCCGCAAGCACGTTCCGGTGTTCATCAGCGAGGCCATGGTCGGGCACAAGCTGGGCGAGTTCGCTCCGACCCGCACCTTCAAGGGCCACGTGAAGGACGACCGGCGGGCGCGGCGCCGCTGACCGTGTGGGTGAGCGGTCGCCACCAAGGAGCACAAAGGAGGTGCACTGATCATGACCGTTGAGATGACCGACACGACCATTGACCAGGACACCCGTGTCTCCTTCCTGTGGCTGGAGATCACGGGCGAGTGTCAGCTCGCCTGCGAGCATTGCTACGCCGACAGCGGACCCGCTGGCAGCCACGGCAGCATGACGGGTGCCGACTGGATGCGGGTGATCGATGAGGCGGCCGAGCTGGGCGTCAGCGACGTCAAGGTCGACCACCTACGCAAGGTCGGTCGGGGCATCCGTGACCGTGGTGCGGCCATGGATCAGCTTTGTGGAAACTGTGCCGGCGGCGTGCTCGCGATCTCGCCGAACGGTGAGATCCGGCCGTGTGTGTTCGCGCGGTGGATAGCCGTTGGTAACATGCGCGAAGGGTCGCTCGGGTCGCTTGTTTTCGGCGCGGAGCGTGCTTCGGCGCAGGAGGAGCTTCGACGTCATTTTGCTTCTCGTACACCAGTGGGTTCCTGCAGCCCGCACTGCACGTCGAATGCGGCCTGTACCCCGGATTGCAACCCTTCGTGCATTCCGCAGGCAAGATGCGGGCCGAAATCATGAGGAGAGGACAAGCAATGAAGCCGGGGGACGAGGCTGCACGAGCCATCGCTCGTGCCACTAAGGTGCCCATGACCCCGCGAAAGGTGCGACGGGTTGTCGACCTTATCCGTGGCCTACCCGTTGACGAGGCCCTCGCGATACTGCGGTTCGCGCCGCAGGCAGCCACCAGACCCGTGTACAAGGTCGTCGAGAGTGCAGCGGCCAACGCCGAGAACAACATCGGGCTCGACCCGGACACGCTGGTCATCAGCAGAGCCTTTGTCGACGACGGTGGTCACCCTCGCGTAGGGCGGAGGTACGGACTCCGGCCGCGCGCGCAGGGCCGCGCCTACCGGATCCATAACCGCACCAGCCACATCACCGTCGAGGTCGAGTCGGTGCCCCAGAACCGGACGACACAGCGGCGCAGTAGGTCCCGCACCGTGCAGTCCACGCAGTCCAGTGCGAAGAGGAGTGCCCGCTAGTGGGTCAGAAGATCAACCCGCACGGCTTCCGGCTCGGTATCTCGACCGACTGGAAGTCCCGCTGGTACGCCGACAAGCAGTACGGGGAGTACGTCAAGGAGGACGTGCAGATCCGCAAGCTGCTGTCCAAAGGCATGGAGCGGGCGGGTATCGCCAAGGTCGAGATCGAGCGCACCCGCGACCGCGTCCGGGTGGACATCCACACCGCGCGTCCGGGCATCGTGATCGGCCGCCGCGGCGCGGAGGCCGACCGGATCCGGGGCGCGCTGGAGAAGCTGTCCGGCAAGCAGGTGCAGCTCAACATCCTCGAGGTCAAGAACCCCGAGTCGGTGGCGCAGCTCGTCGCGCAAGGCGTCGCCGAGCAGCTGTCCAACCGAGTGGCGTTCCGGCGCGCGATGCGCAAGGCCATCCAGTCCGCGATGCGCTCACCGCAGGTCAAGGGCATCCGGGTGCAGTGCTCAGGCCGGCTGGGTGGCGCGGAGATGTCGCGGTCGGAGTTCTACCGCGAGGGACGGGTGCCGCTGCACACGCTGCGCGCCGACATCGACTACGGCCTGTTCGAGGCCCGCACCACCTTCGGCCGGATCGGCGTGAAGGTGTGGATCTACAAGGGCGACGTCATCGGCGTGCGCCGCGAGCGCGAAACCACCGCCGACCCCGCCTCCCGGCCACCGCGCCGGGAGCGGCCCGCACGGCGCCGCTCGGGTGCCTCCGGCACCACGGGAACATCCACCGAGGCCGGGCGGGCCGCTGCGGCGGCGCAGGGCGCCGGCACGGCTGGCCCGCAGGCAGGTGGCACGGTCGACCGGGCGCCCGACGAGCCACCGTCCGATCCGTCGGCCGAGCTCCGGTCCGAGATCGCCGACGCGCCCAAGGCGCAGCAGCCCGACAACCGCAGCGACACCGACGTCGCCGCGGCGAACGCGCCCGAGGTCAGCCAGCCGGACGCTGACGAGAAGAGGGAGGGCTGAGACGTGCTCGTCCCACGCAAGGTCAAGCACCGCAAGCAGCACGCACCCAAGCGCCGGGGTGCTGCGAAGGGTGGTACCCAGATCAGCTTCGGTGACTACGGCATCCAGGCTCTGGAACCGGCATACGTGACCAACCGGCAGATCGAGTCGGCCCGTATCGCGATCAACCGGCACATTCGCCGTGGCGGCAAGGTCTACATCAACATCTTTCCGGACCGCCCGCTGACCAAGAAGCCGGCGGAGACCCGGATGGGGTCGGGCAAGGGCTCCCCCGAGCACTGGATCGCCAACGTCAAGCCCGGCCGGATGATGTTCGAGTTGAGCTACCCCAACGAGCCGGTGGCCCTCGAGGCGATGCGTCGTGCGGTCCACAAGCTTCCGATGAAGTGCCGGATCGTGTCCCGTGAAGGTGGTGACTTCTGATGGCGACAACCACCACAGCGGCTGCGGAGCTGCGCGAACTCACCGACGAGGAACTGGTGGTTGCGCTGCGCGAGGCCAAGGAGGAGCTGTTCAACCTGCGCTTTCAGATGGCCACCGGGCAGATGGACAACAACCGGCGGCTGCGGATCGTGCGTCACGGCATCGCCCGGATCTACACCGTGATGCGGGAACGTGAGTTGGGGCTGTCGGTGTCACCGGAAGCCGTCGAAGCGACACAGAGTGAAGGTGTGGCATGACTACCACGAACACGGCGGGCACGAGCGGCAAGACCGGCTCGGGGCCCAGCAGGAGCAACGAGCGCACCCGAAACCCCCGCAAGGTCCGCGAGGGCTACGTCGTGTCCGACAAGATGGACAAGACGATCGTGGTGGCGCTGGAGGACCGCAAGAAGCACCCGCTGTACGGGAAGATCATGCGTTTCACCAAGCGGGTGAAGGTCCACGACGAGGCCGACGCTGCCGGTGTCGGGGACCTCGTGCGGTTGATGGAGACCCGGCCACTGGCCTCGACCAAGCACTGGCGGCTCGTCGAGGTGCTCCAGAAGGCGAAGTAATCCCAGGGGCGAGTTCGCCCTCGGGACAAGACCACCCCTCGGGCTCCGCCCTCGGGAGGAGTGAGAAGTGATTCAGCAGGAGTCGCGACTGCGGGTCGCCGACAACACGGGTGCCAAGGAGATCCTGTGCATCCGGGTGCTCGGTGGCTCGTCGCGCCGGTACGCGAGCATCGGGGACATCGTCGTGGCCACGGTCAAGGACGCCATCCCGGGTTCCACGATCAAGCGCGGCGACGTGGTCAGGGCCGTCATCGTGCGCACGGCCAAGGAGAAGCGCCGCCCGGACGGTTCCTACATCCAGTTCGACGAGAACGCTGCGGTGCTGATTCGCAACGACCGGGAGCCGCGCGGTACCCGCATCTTCGGGCCGGTGGGGCGCGAACTACGGGACAAGCGGTTCATGAGGATCATCTCACTGGCCCCGGAGGTGCTGTAGGCATGAGAGTACGCAAGGGTGACACGGTCGTGGTCATCGCCGGCAAGGACAAAGGCGCCAAGGGGCGCGTGATCCAGGCTTACCCGGACACCGGACGCTTGCTGGTCGAGGGCGTCAACCGGATCAAGAAGCACACCCGGATCTCGCGCACCCAGCGAGGTGCCCAGTCCGGCGGGATCGTGACCCAGGAGGCATCGGTCCACGTCTCGAACGTGATGGTCACCGACTCCGACGGCAAGCCGACCCGGGTGGGTGCACGCACCGACGACGACGGTAGGCGCGTGCGCGTCTCGCGCCGCAACGGCAAGGACATCTGAGATGACGACTACCCAGGACGCAGCACCGGTTCCGAGGCTCAAGGCCCGCTACCGCGACGAGATCCGCGCCGCGCTGCACGAGGAGTTCGGCTACGACAACGTGATGCAGGTGCCGCGCGTGGCCAAGGTCGTGGTGAACATGGGCGTCGGCGACGCTGCCCGTGACGCCAAGCTGATGGAGGGCGCGGTGCGCGACCTCGGCTCCATCACGGGCCAGCGTCCCGAGGTGCGCCGCGCGCGCAAGTCCATCGCGCAGTTCAAGCTTCGCGAGGGAATGGCGATCGGTGCCCGCACGACGCTGCGCGGTGCCCGGATGTGGGAGTTCCTGGACCGGCTGCTGACGATCGCCCTGCCGCGCATCCGTGACTTCCGCGGACTGTCGCCGGCCCAGTTCGACGGCAACGGGAACTACACGTTCGGTCTCAACGAGCAGTCGATGTTCCACGAGATCAACCCCGACTCGATCGACCGAACGCGAGGCATGGACATCACGGTCGTGACCACGGCTACCAACGACGAGGAGGGTCGGGCGCTGCTGCGGCGCCTCGGCTTTCCCTTCAAGGAGAACTGATGGCGAAGAAGTCGCTGGTCATCAAGGCGGCCCGCAAGCCGAAGTTCGCGGTCCGCGCCTACACCCGCTGCCAGCGTTGCGGGCGTCCGCGTGCGGTGTTCCGCAAGTTCGGGCTGTGCCGGGTATGCCTGCGGGGCATGGCCCATCGCGGTGAGCTGCCCGGCGTCCACAAGAGCAGCTGGTAATGCGCCAACTACTTCGCCGCAGGCCCGGCTGCGTTAGTCCCGGGGACCACGGCGGGAGAGGACCCACGAGGTCACCATGACGATGACCGATCCGATCGCAGACATGCTCACCCGTCTGCGCAATGCGAACTCGGCCTACCACGACCAGGTCGTGATGCCACATTCCAAGTTGAAGTCGCACATCGCGGAGATCCTGCAGCGGGAGGGTTACATCACCGGCTTCCGCACCGAGGCCGCCACGGTGGGCAACTCGCTGGTGGTCGAGCTCAAGTACGGTCCGAACCGGGAGCGCAGCATTGCCGGCCTGCGTCGGGTGTCGAAGCCCGGCTTGCGGGTCTACGCGAAGTCCACCTCGTTGCCGAAGGTGCTCGGCGGCCTGGGCGTGGCGATCATCTCGACCTCTACCGGGCTGCTGACCGATCGGCAAGCCGCCAAGCAGCGTGTGGGCGGGGAAGTCCTCGCCTACGTCTGGTGAGAGGGGAGGAGACGACATGTCGCGCATCGGGAAGCAGCCGATCACCATCCCTGCCGGGGTCGACGTGACGATCGACGGGCGCACCGTGACCGTGACAGGCCCGAGGGGCAGCCTCTCGCACACCGTGCACGAGCCGATCACCGTGGAGCAGGACTCCGGCACTCTGCTGGTGCAGCGTCCCGACGACGAGCGGTACAGCAAGTCCATGCACGGGCTTTCCCGGACCCTCGTCAACAACATGGTCGTGGGCGTGACCCAGGGATACGAGAAGCGGCTCGAGATCCACGGCGTGGGTTACCGCGTTGTGCTCAAGGGCTCGGACCTGGAGTTCGCGCTCGGCTACAGCCACGCGGTGCCCGTGCCGGCGCCGGAGGGCATCACGTTCGCAGTGGAGAGTCCTACCCGGTTCTCCGTCGCGGGCATCGACAAGGAGCAGGTGGGCGAGGTCGCCGCGAACATCCGCAAGCTGCGCCGGCCCGACCCCTACAAGGGCAAGGGCGTGCGGTATGCAGGCGAGCGGGTCCGCCGCAAGGTCGGGAAGACAGGTAAGTGATCATGGCTGACAATACGGTCAACTCGACGGCTACCAAGCGCCGCCCGGTGGGCAAGGACGTCTCCACCCGGCGCCGGGTCTCACGCACCAAGCGGCATGTCCGCATCCGCAAGAAGGTCAGCGGGACGCCGGCCCGCCCACGTATGGTGGTCACCCGGTCCGCCCGGCACATCCGGGTGCAACTGGTCGACGACCTGGCCGGGCACACCCTCGCCTCGGCGTCGACGCTGGAAGCCGAGCTGCGATCGACGGACGCTGACAAGACGGCCAAGGCAACCAGGGTCGGCGAGTTGGTGGCGACCCGGGCGCGCGACGCCGGGGTGAGCACGGTGGTCTTCGACCGCAGCGGCAACAGTTACCACGGCCGGGTCGCGGCGCTGGCCGATGCGGCTCGTGCCGCGGGCCTGGAGTTCTAGATGAGCGACCGAATGACCACACGACACAAGCAGTACCCGAGTAACGGAAGGGACGCCTGATGCCTGGACGCACACGGCGTGAGGGCGGCGGCGGCGAGCGCAACGATCGTCGGGACCGTCGCGACGGTGGCCGCGGCGGGGCGGCCCAGCCGGAGAAGAACCCGAACCTGGAGCGGGTGGTCGCGATCAACCGGGTGGCCAAGGTCGTCAAGGGCGGTCGCCGCTTCAGCTTCACGGCGCTGGTCGTGGTGGGCGATGCGGACGGCATGGTCGGCGTCGGCTACGGCAAGGCCAAGGAGGTGCCGGCCGCGATCCAGAAGGGCGTCGAGGAGGCCAAGAAGAACTTCTTCCGCGTCCCGCGGATCGCCGGCACCATCCCGCACCCGATCACGGGTGAGGCTGCTGCCGGCGTGGTGCTGCTGCGGCCGGCCAGCCCCGGTACCGGGGTCATCGCCGGTGGTCCGGTGCGTGCGGTGCTCGAGTGTGCGGGCGTGCACGACGTGCTGTCGAAGTCGCTGGGTAGTGACAACGCGATCAACATCGTGCATGCCACGGTGGCAGCGCTGCGGGGACTGCAGCGCCCCGAGGAGGTCGCCGCCAGGCGCGGCCTGCCACTCGAGGACGTTGCTCCGGCGGGGATGCTCCGCGCGCGCGCCGGACAGGGAGCGTGAGCGTGATGGGGCAACTCAAGGTGACCCAGGTTCGAAGCAGCATCGGCAGCAAGCGCAACCAGCGCGAGACATTGCGCACCCTCGGCCTGCGCCGGATCCGGCACTCGGTGGTGCGTGAGGACGGCCCGCAGCTGCGCGGGTTGATCGCCACGGTACGACACCTGGTGGCGGTCGAGGAGCTCTCTGGCGAGGTGACAGCACGATGACGATCAAGATCCACCACCTGCGGCCCGCTCCGGGCGCCAAGACCGGCAAGGCTCGGG
Organism: Pseudonocardiaceae bacterium; assembly: GCA_009377865.1. Taxonomy (GTDB): domain Bacteria; phylum Actinomycetota; class Actinomycetes; order Mycobacteriales; family Pseudonocardiaceae; genus WHSY01. Next base: position 18,599 of record WHTH01000013.1, read on the forward strand.
TCGGTCGCGGTGAGGGCTCGAAGGGCAAGACGGCAGGCCGCGGGACGAAGGGAACCAAGGCGCGCAAGAACGTGCCCGCCACCTTCGAAGGTGGCCAGATGCCCATCCACATGCGATTGCCCAAGCTGAAGGGGTTCCGCAACCGCTCACGCACCGAGTACCAGGTCGTCAACGTCGGTGACCTGGCCCGGCTGTTCCCCGACGGCGGCGCCATCTCGCCCGCCGATCTGGTCGCGGCCGGCGCGGTGCGCAAGGGAGCGGCCGTCAAGGTTCTCGGTGACGGCGAGCTCGGTGGGGTCGCGGTGCACGTCACCGCGCAGGCCTTCTCCGGCTCCGCCCGCGAGAAGATCACCGGTGCGGGTGGCAGCGTCACGCCGGCCTGACACACAGCCGGTGCGGCGCCGGGCGACTGTTAGAGTCATCCGGCGGGCACCGGATGTCGAAGGCACTGCATGTTTAAGGCACTAGCCCGTCATCAACGTGTCGGCGTCCGACCCGCCGGCCACGCCAGGAGGTCTTGAGTGCTCGGCGCCTTACGCTCGGCTTTCGCAACGCCGGACCTGCGCCGCAAGATCCTGTTCACGATCGGGATCCTGGTGGTGTACCGGCTGGGCGCTTCGACACCCTCGCCCGGGGTCTCCTACGGCAACATCCAGCAGTGCCTCGAGCAGGCGCAGGGCGGCGACAACCAGAACATCTACTCGCTGGTCAACCTGTTCAGCGGTGGCGCGTTGTTGCAGCTCTCGGTGTTCGCGCTGGGCATCATGCCCTACATCACGGCGAGCATCATCACCCAGCTGCTCACGGTGGTCATCCCGCGCTACGAGCAGCTCAAGAAGGAAGGCCAGTCCGGGCAGGCCAAGCTCACCCAGTACACCCGCTACCTGACCATCGCGCTGGCCGTCTTGCAGGCCACCGGCATCGTGGCGCTCGCCATCCGTGGCCAGCTGTTCCCTGACTGCCCCCCCCAATTCCCGCCGATCCCGGACGACTCGGTGTTCAACCTGGTCGTCGTCGTCGTCGTGATGACCGCCGGGACCGCGGTCGTCATGTGGCTGGGTGAGATGATCACCGAGCGGGGCATCGGCAACGGCATGTCGCTGCTGATCTTCGCGTCGATCGCGGCGCGTATCCCCACCGAGGGCAAGAACATCCTGGACCAGAACACCCCGCTGGTGTTCGCGGTGGTGTGCGTGTTCGTCCTGGCGATCGTCGCCAGCGTCGTGTTCGTCGAGCTGGGGCAGCGGCGCATCCCGGTGCAGTACGCCAAGCGCATGGTGGGCCGCCGGATGTACGGCGGGACGTCGACCTACCTCCCGCTGAAAGTCAACCAGGCCGGTGTCATCCCGGTGATCTTCGGTTCCTCGCTGCTCTACCTGCCGCAGCTGCTCGCCCAGCTGACGGGTGCGTCGGAGGCGAGCGACCCGAGCTGGTGGCAGGACCTGATCAACCGGCACCTGGTCGACCAGTCCAGCTTCGTGTTCATCGCGCTGTACTTCCTGCTGATCGTCTTCTTCACCTACTTCTACGTCTCGATCACCTTCAACCCGGAGGACCGGGCCGAGGAGATGAAGAAGTTCGGCGGTTTCATCCCGGGTATTCGCCCGGGCCGACCGACCGCGGAGTACCTGAGCTTCGTGTTGAGCCGGATCACGCTGCCGGGCTCGCTGTACCTGGCCACGGTGGCGGTGCTGCCGAACTTCTTCCTGGATCTGACCGGTGGGCAGGAGCAGGGCGCGGCCCAGAACTTCCCGTTCGGTGGCACCGCCGTGCTGATCCTGGTCGGGGTGGGCCTCAACACCATCCAGCAGATCGAGGCCCAGCTGACGCAGCGCAACTACGAAGGGTTCCTCCGCTAGTGCGACTCCTTCTGATGGGTCCACCCGGTGCGGGCAAGGGCACCCAGGCGGCCGTGCTCAGCGAGCGGCTCGACGTACCGCACATCTCGACCGGCGACCTGTTCCGGGACCATGTCGGTGGCGAGACCGCGCTCGGGGTCGAGGTGAAGCGGTACCTGGACTCCGGCAAGCTGGTGCCAGACGAGATCACCAATGAGATGGTGCGCGAACGGCTGGCCGACTCCGACTGCAACGCGGGTTTCCTGCTCGACGGCTACCCCCGCAACGTGCGCCAGGCGCAGCAGCTCGGTGCGATGCTGCGCGAACTCAACGGCGAGCTCGACGCCGAGATCGATGTCGTGCTGGAACTCGATGTTCCCGAGGACGAGCTCGTCGAGCGGCTGCTGTCCCGAGGTCGCGAGGACGACAGGGAGAGCGTGATCCGGGACCGCCAGCAGGTCTACCGGGACGAGACCTCGGCGCTGCTCGAGTACTACTCGGACCGGCTGGTGACCGTTCCCGCCGTCGGCTCCGTTGACGACGTCACCGCGCGTGCGCTGGACGCGCTGCGTACCAGGACGTGACCGGTGGCGGGGTCCGCGCGGTGGTGCGCAAGCTGCGCGGCAAGAACATCGAGATCAAGTCGAACGGCGAGCTCGATGCCATGCGTGCTGCCGGCGCGGTCGTCGCGCGGACGCTGACACTGCTCGAGCGCACCGCGCGGCCCGGGGTGAGCACGGCGGAGCTCAACGAGGTGGCCGAGCAGTCCATCCGCGAGGCACGCGCCGTACCGTCGTTCCTCGGCTACCATGGTTTCCCCGGCTCGATCTGCGCCTCGGTCAACCACGAGGTCGTACACGGTATCCCCAGCCGCGAGCAGGTACTCGCCGACGGCGACCTGCTTTCCATCGACTGCGGTGCCATCCTCGACGGCTGGCACGGCGATGCGGCAGTCACCATCGAGGTCGGCGCGGTCGGTGCGAGTGACCGCAAGCTGTCGGCGGCGTGCCGATCGGCGTTGCTCTCCGGGATCGAGGTCGCACGGCTCGGCGCCCGGCTGACCGACATCTCGCACACCGTCGAGAACGCGATCATGGAAGCCGGGCGTGCCGACGGCGTGGAGTACGGGATCGTCGCCGACTACGGCGGCCACGGTATCGGCACCTCGATGCACATGGACCCGTACCTGCCCAACGTCGGCAGGCCCGGCCGCGGCCCCAAGCTCGTCGCAGGGATGGCGCTGGCGATCGAGCCGATGCTGACCGCGGGCAGCCACCTCACCGAGGAGCTCGACGACGGTTGGACCGTGGTGACCCTGGACCGCTCCCGCGCCGCGCACTGGGAACACACCATCGCCGTCACACCCGATGGTCCCGTAGTGCTCACCGCCTGACCGACCCGGCCGCTTGCCCCAACGCGGCGTCCGCGCGACCCCGCTGCCGCACCGCCGCGTTCGGGCAAGGCCGCGTTCGGGCAAGCCCGCGCGACCGATTTTGCCGGTTTCTTGCCGGTTTCTTGCCTCGATCCGGACATTCGCACCCAGCAGGATGATTCCAGGTCGGGCGGCATGCCTGACCTGGCAGGTTCATCCGGACGGGCACCTTGGACCACGAGGGGTGGCCGTGTCGCTGTCACAGTTCGGCGCGCGGTCCGGGATCGAGCGGAGGGGAGGGCTGCTCGAACCCACGAGTTGCCCGTCCGGTGAGCCTGCCACCGTGGGTTGCTGGGCCCTGGGGCGCGGTGCCGCTCGCAGGCCACATAGGCCACGGTCGGCGCGCTACCTGAGCCCTGCCCGGTTTGGCGGGCTCGACACGCCCGACGTACACTGAATGTCGGCGCGTGATGCGCCGGTTCCAGCGTGTCTGCAGGGTGTTACGCGTCGCAGTGCTCGTCGCCCACATCCGATGCCTTCCGCAGGTCATGGAGCTGGCTCGCGCCGTGTTACGGCGAGGCCGACCAGCGGCAACGCAACAGCACCAGGTAGCACGGACAATGATGAGACGCGGAGGACATGGGCAAGAAGGACGGGGCCATCGAGGTCGAGGGCCGCGTGGTCGAGCCACTACCCAACGCGATGTTCCGCGTTGAGTTGGAGAACGGCCACCGGGTTCTGGCACACATCAGCGGCAAGATGCGCCAGCATTACATCCGCATCCTGCCTGAGGACCGAGTGGTCGTGGAGCTCTCGCCCTATGACCTGTCCCGAGGTCGCATCGTCTACCGCTACAAGTAGGAAGCCCGGGGGGCTCCGCCCCCCGGGATCCCCCGGAAGAGCCCGCCGGTACTGGTGGGCGGCCTGGGGAAACATACAACTGAAAGAGCCCGGGACCGCTTCGCGGGCCCGCGCAACCAGGAGAACGAGACGACGTGAAGGTCAAACCGAGCGTCAAGAAGATCTGCGACAACTGCCAGATCATCCGCCGACACGGGCGGGTGCTGGTGATCTGTGACAACCAGCGGCACAAGCAGCGCCAGGGCTGACAGGCCGCGCAGATCTTCGACCGGCGCGCCACATCACCTCCCCGCGCCAGCCCGACCCTGCAGGATCGACGTCTGCAGGGATCAGGTACTCCCCCGGACTCCGGGCCGGGGCCCGTGGACGATGAGTCCGCCACGGGACGGGCGGGGAGCAGACCTGGAGACGATGAGACAGGAGACACTGCCGCATGGCACGACTCACCGGCGTCGATCTCCCCCGCGAGAAGCGGATGGAGATCGCGTTGACTTACATCTACGGCATCGGTCGCACCCGCTCCCACGAAATCCTCGCCGCCACCGGCGTGAGCCAGGACCTGCGCTCCAAGGACCTGACCGACGAGGATCTCGCGGCGCTGCGGGACTACATCGAGAACAACTACCGGGTCGAGGGCGACCTACGGCGCGAGGTCAACTCGGACATCCGCCGCAAGATCGAGATCGGCTGCTATGAGGGGTTGCGCTGGCGCCGTGGGCTGCCGGTGCGCGGGCAGCGCACCAAGACCAACGCCCGCACCCGCAAGGGGCCGAAGAAGACGGTCGCCGGCAAGAAGAAGGCCGGGCGCAAATAACCCCCCGGGGCTTTGCCCCGGCTCATGTTTGAGGAGTTCTCGAGAGGATGCCACCCAGGGCACGCGCCGGCGCCGGTACCAAGAAGGTACGGCGCAAGGAGAAGAAGAACGTCGCGCACGGTCATGCGCACATCAAGTCGACCTTCAACAATACGATCGTCTCGATCACCGACCCCACCGGTGCGGTGATCAGCTGGGGCTCGGCAGGCCACGTCGGGTTCAAGGGTTCGAAGAAGTCGACCCCGTTCGCGGCGCAGATGGCGGCGGAGGACGCCGCGCGCAAGGCCGCTGAGCACGGCATGAAGAAGGTGGACGTTTTCGTCCGTGGCCCCGGCTCGGGGCGCGAGACGGCGATCCGTTCTTTGCAGGCTGCCGGCCTCGAGGTCGGTACGATCCAGGACGTGACCCCGCAGCCGCACAACGGTTGCCGGCCGCCCAAGCGGCGCCGGGTCTGAAGCGCGGGGAGGAGTAGGAGACATGGCTCGATACACCGGACCCGCGACGCGCAAGTCGCGCCGGCTCAAGGTCGATCTCGTCGGCGGCGACAAGGCCTTCGAGCGCCGCCCCTACCCGCCGGGCCAGCACGGCCGCGCGCGGATCAAGGAGAGCGAGTACCTGCTGCAGCTGCAGGAGAAGCAGAAGGCACGCTTCACCTACGGCGTGATGGAAAAGCAGTTCCGCCGGTATTACGAGGAGGCCCACCGACGCTCCGGCAAGACCGGCGACATGTTGCTGCAGATCCTGGAGTCGAGGCTCGACAACGTCGTGTACCGGGCGGGCCTCGCCCGCACCCGGCGGCAGGCTCGCCAGCTCGTGACGCACGGCCATTTCCTCGTCAACGGCCACAAGGTCGATATCCCGAGCTTCCGGGTCTCGAGGTTCGACATCATCGACATCAGGCCGAAGTCGACGAACACGCTGCCGTTCGTCGTCGCCAAGGAGTCGTTCGGCGATCGCCCGCTGCCCGGCTGGCTGCAGGTCGTTCCCGACAGGTTGCGAGTGCTGGTGCACCAGCTGCCGGAGCGGGCGCAGATCGACACCCCCGTGCAGGAACAGCTGATAGTCGAGCTCTACTCGAAGTAAACACACACCCGGGGGCGCCGCCCCCGGGGTCCCCCGAAGTGCCCGCGTGGTCCGGTTGGATGGCCGAGCGGGGTTTGCGGAGGGGCGAGAAACAGAAGATCAGAAGATAAATCCCCCGAACCGCCTGGCGGCGGTTCGGTACGGCGTCAAATAGCGGGCGCCAGAGGAGGACAACACCATGCTCATCACCCAGCGACCCACCCTCGCCGAGGAGTCGGTCGTCGACACCCGGTCCCGGTTCGTCATCGAGCCGCTGGAGCCCGGCTTCGGCTACACCCTGGGCAACTCGCTGCGTCGAACCCTGCTCTCGTCGATCCCGGGTGCGGCCGTGACCAGTATCCGGATCGATGGTGTGCTACACGAGTTCACCACCGTCCCCGGGGTCAAGGAGGACGTCACCGACATCATCCTCAATCTCAAGGAGCTCGTGGTCAGCTCCGAGGAGGACGAGCCGGTGACGATGTACCTGCGCAAGCAGGGCCCGGGCGACGTCACCGCGGGTGACATCGTTCCGCCGGCCGGGGTCACAGTGCACAACCCCGACCTGCACATCGGCACGCTCAACACCAAGGGCAAGCTCGAGATCGAGCTGGTCGTCGAGCGCGGTCGTGGCTACGTGCCCGCGGCGCAGAACAAGACGACCGGCGCCGAGATCGGTCGCATCCCGGTGGACTCGATCTACTCGCCCGTGCTGAAGGTGACCTACAAGGTCGAGGCCACCCGTGTCGAGCAGCGCACCGACTTCGACAAGCTGGTGCTCGATGTCGAGACCAAGCCCTCGATCACCCCCCGGGACGCGCTGGCATCGGCCGGCCGCACCCTCGTGGAGCTCTTCGGTCTGGCCCGCGAGCTCAACATCGAGGCGGAGGGCATCGAGATCGGCCCCTCGCCCGCCGAGGCCGACACCATCGCCGCGTTCGCCATGCCGATCGAGGACCTCGACCTCACGGTGCGGTCCTACAACTGCCTCAAGCGCGAGGGGATCCACACGGTCGGGGAGCTGGTCAGCCGCAGCGAAGCCGACCTGCTCGACATCCGCAACTTCGGTGCCAAGTCCATCGACGAGGTGAAGCTGAAGCTGGTGGGGCTGGGCCTGCAGCTCAAGGACAGCCCGCCCGGGTTCGACCCGACCGCCGCCGCGACCGAGTACTCCATCGACGGTTGGGGTGAGGGCAGTGACGACCGCCCCGTTGATAGCGATGGCAGCGCAGACAGCGTCTTCGGCGGCCCTGACATCAACGACGACGGTCAGGACTACGCAGAAACGGAGCAGCTGTAATGCCGACCCCGACCAAGGGCGCGCGTCTCGGTGGATCGCCGACGCATCAGCGGTTGATGCTGGCCAACCTGGCCACGGCGCTGTTCGAGCACGGCCGGATCACCACCACCGAGGCGAAGGCCAAGCGGCTCCGCCCGTTCGCCGAGCGGCTGATCAGCAAGGCGCGCAAGGCGGACCTGCACAACCGTCGCGAGGTCATGAAGGTGATCCGCGACAAGGACGTGGTGCACAAGCTGTTCGCCGAGATCGGCCCACACTTCGTCGGCCGTCCCGGCGGCTACACCAGGATCGTCAAGACGATGCCGCGCAAGGGCGACAATGCCCCGATGGCGGTCATCGAGCTTGTCGCCGAGCGCACGGCGACGGCGGAGGCCGAGCAGGCCCGTGGCAGTCGGTTCGCCCGGGACCAGCAGCCGCAGCCGCCGGCGCCGGTGACCGAAGCCCCGACACCCACCGTCGACGAGACGGAGACCGCCGCGGCGGTCGAGGAGACGGCGGCTGCCGGCGCGGTGGTCGAGAGCCCCGCATCGGCGGGAACCGATGACGGGCCGTCCGAGGAGGACACCTCCGCCGGGGACGCGCCGTACGGCGAGGGCAGTCACGCCGCGACCGAGGACGGCGCGCAGCCCGAGGGCTTCCCCATCAAGGGCAAGGAGAGCTCGAAGCTCTACCACCTGCCCGGTAGCCCGTTCTACGCGCGCACTGCCGCCGACGTCTGGTTCGCCAGCGAGGCGGCAGCGGAAGCGGCCGGGTTCACCCTGCCGCCTTCCCAGCAGGAGGACGAGTCCTGACCGATTCCGCATCTCAGGAGCCCGCAGCCCCGTCCGGGGACGGCGGGCTCTTGCGTCGGTACCGGCTCGATATCTCCTACGATGGTGCCGGATTCTCCGGCTGGGCCCGGCAGCCGGACCGGCGGACGGTGCAGGGCGTGCTCGAGGATGCGCTGGCGACCCTGCTACGCACCCCGGTCGCGCTGACCGTGGCGGGCCGGACCGACGCCGGGGTCCACGCGACCGGGCAGGTGGCCCATGCCGACATCCCGGCCGGCGCCGTCGAGCCGCCTGAGCTCACGCACCGGCTGGCGCGGTTGTTGCCCGCGGACGTGCGGGTGCTTGCGGTGACTGAGGTGCCGGGAGAGTTCGACGCCCGCTTCGCTGCGCTGCGACGGCACTATCGCTACCGGGTCTGTGACGCACCCTGGGGTGTCGACCCGCTGGCGCGCCACCACACCCTCGGCTGGCACCACCAGCTCGATATCGCCGCCATGAACGCCGCGAGCACCATGTTGTTGGGCGAGCACGACTTCGCCGCGTTCTGCCGGCGCCGGGAGGGTGCGACGACGGTTCGCACGCTGCAGCGGTTCGACTGGACCCGGGAGGAGCCGCACCTGCTGGTGGCCCACGTCGTCGCCGACGCCTTCTGCCACTCGATGGTGCGCAGCCTGGTCGGTGCGCTCCTCGCGGTGGGAGAGGGACGCCGCCCGCCGACGTGGCCCGTGTCGTTGCTCGCTCGCCATGATCGAGCCAGTGACGTGCCGGTTGTCGCGGCACACGGGCTCACCCTGGTCGCCGTCGACTATCCCGCTGCGGACGAGCTCCGCGCCCGAGCCGAGCTCACCCGCGCCGTCCGAGGCACGCCGCCGAACCTTCCGGAGGCCTGACACCGAGTTGACGGTGGCGCGGCGCCGTCGCACCAGGTAGCTCAGTCGCCGCGGCGGACCGGGCCGAGGATCTCGCGCTCGGCGGGGGTCGTGACCAGCCGCACCGGCAGCCACAGGTTCGGTGCCAGTGCCACCACCTGATCATCAGCCAGTGTGGCGAGCTGGTTGACCGGCGGTGGCGGCAGTCGCCAGATACGTCCCGCCAGCTGGGCCTGCAGCCCCGGCAGCCGCTGCAGCAACCCCAGATCGGCCTGCTCGGCTGTCGGTGCTACCTGTGGGTGCAGGTAGGGCAACACGTAGAGCGTCGTCTGCCACGGTGACCTCGGGCCGAACAGCTCCTGCGGCGCCGCCCCGCCGTCGTGGACCACCAGCAGCGGGGCGTCCTCGGAGGCGCGCGGCAGTTCGACCGGGTCGAGCCGGCGGATCTGGACCAGCGGGGCCGGCCGCCCGTCGGGCTGCTCACCCGCGGCGTGGCTGAGCGCCCGCCAGGCGCCCGGTCGGCCGGTCGCGACGACCACCCATGCGCCGGTGGCCATCGCCCGCAACGCCACCTGCCGGGCCAGGTAGAGGCCACCGACCAGCACCACCCGAGTCGGTGCCGGGCGTAGCAGCGACACCGACATCGGTTCGTCGTTCGGACCGGAGCCCAACACCATGCCGCCGCGGTCACTCGACGGGCTCACCGCGTCGAGCATCTCGGGGGCAACGACGAACTCGGGGGCCACCGCCTGGCTGCCCGCCGGGTTGTCGACGACACGCGCTCGGCTCATGCCGAAGCACCCAGCGGCAGCGTGCCGGCGAGCCCGGCGGCCTGCAACCCGCGCAGCGGGGTGAGCTCCAGCCCGAGCCGATCCGAGATCGACTGCAGCCGCTCGTCGGCGGTCGCCAGCTCGGCTGGGTTGCGGGCGCTGACCCGTACCAGACCGCGCAGCCCGACGTCGCTGTCCTCGCCGCTCGGTGAGATCGACAGCGCCACCGTCGCGGACAGCGCGCGTACCCCGGTCAGTGCGTTGAGGTTGGGCGGGCCGCCGCGCGCGGGCCACCCTGTTATGGCGTAGCTCGCATGCCCCACACCGCCGGCGGTGACATCGGTCCACCGCTCCCGCAGCGCTGCCGATCGGCCCGAAGCCGCCATCGCTGTCAGCTCGGCCGCCGAGGTGCCCGCCCGCAGCAGCATGTCGGCATCCAGTGGGTGGGCCTGCACGCCCCGCGCCGCGAGCGCGCTGCGAACCCGGGACAGCGCGCCGATCAACGCGCGGTGCGCCCCGACCACGCCGGCTCCGCGTTCCTGCACGGCGGCCGGGCAGCGGCGCGGGTCCAACCGTACCGCGATCCAGGTGGTGCGCCGCGCCGCCGCCGGCAGCGGCCCCAGGACCTCGAGGTAGGACTGCAGCGCGGGCGCCGAGGACGGCAGCGCCGCGCTGCCGGGGTAGCAGTGCCAGATGACTTCGAGGGCGTCCAGCACCACACCCCGGTCTTCCAGGCACGCGGTGAGCGCGCCGAGCGGCAGGTTCGGGGTCCCGACGAGGGGGACGACCAGCGAGGGAGCGGCGTCGACCTGCAGCACCGCGGTCCAACAGCCCTCGTGCCAGGCGAGTCCGAGTGGCTCGCGTTCGTGGTCGACACTCCGCGCGACGACCAGGTCGGGGACCACGAGCCGCAGCAGCGCTACTCGGGGGTCGTCGGCGCCGAGCACGACGGTCTCCACCTCCTCGGCGCTGTCCTGCGCTGCGGGATCCGGGCGCTGTATCGCTCGCTCGTGCGGCCGGCCGAGGTAGCTCGCAGTGAGCGAGACCCACTGGGTCAGCCACCGGCCCCGCCACCGGGTGAACGCGACGAGCATCGCGGCCACCACCACCGCGACCGCGACCACCAGCAGGGCGGTGTCGATCGCCAGCAGTACCAGCCCGATCGCCAGCCCGCCCTCCACGATGACCACATTGGTCAGTGGCAGCCCACCGAGGCCGGCACCGGCGTTTCGGCGGCGGGCACTGCCGATCGCGCGCGGTCGTGAGCCGGTGACCTCTCCGGAGTCGCTGCGCGGCCGGCCGGCGACCGGACCTCCCGGGTGTGGCGGGGCCGGAGACGGCGGCGTCGTGGTCATGCGCTCGATCTCCCCCGGATGCTCTCGAGTGTGGACGGGTGCGGGCGGCGGGCTGTCACCATACCGGTAGGTCGCGCTCGATCCCATCCCACGATGACGGTGCGGACCGCTATCCTGCCGCACGGTACCTCTCCAGGAGGCACCTTTGGAGGCATTGAGGCGGCGATGGCGAGAAATCCGACGACGACGTCCCAGGTCCACGCCTACCAGTTCGTGATCCGCAGGATGGAGTCGGCGCTGGTGCGCAAGGACCCCGTCCTGCTGCACGAGCCGATGCGCAACCACCTGCGCGCCGCCGCCGCCGGCCTCGTCCTCGGGGTACTGGGGTGTGCGGGGTTCTTCGTGTTCGGGCTGTTCAGTCCCGACGCCAACCTGCGGGCGTCCGAGATCGTGGTCGGCAAGGAGTCCGGGGCGATCTACGTGGTGCAGCAGCAGGATCCGTTCCGGCTGATCCCGGTGCGTAACCTCGCGTCGGGGCGGCTGCTGTTCACCGCGCTCTCCGGCCCGGGGGCGGCGGGTGCCGCGGAAGTCTCGATGGTGGACGACTCGACGCTCGCCGACGCCCCGCGCGGGCCACTGACCGGTATCGAGGGCGCTCCGACCTACCTGCCGGGGCCGGATCGGCGAGTGGAGCCCGAGTGGGCGGTGTGCGATACCGCGGACGTCAACCAGGCACTGCCAGACGCGGAGTCGCAGCCCGACATCAGCACAACCGCGTTGGCGGGCGTCCCGCGGCCGGGCCGGCAGTTGACCGAGGACGAGGCACTTCTCGTCGAGGCCAGCAACGGCGAGCACTACCTGGTCTTCGACGGTCACCGCAGCGAGGTCGATCTCGGGGACCGGGCGGTCGTCAACGCATACCAACTCGCGGACGCGGTCCCCCGCAAGGTGAGTACGGGCCTGCTCGATGCGATCCCGGAGGGTGATGCGCTCGACCCGCCCATGGTGCCCGGTGACGGCGAGCCGTCGAGCTTCTCGACGCTGCAGGGCTACGACGTCGGCAGCGTCGTTCGGCAGGAGCTCGCCGAGCCGCAGTACTACCTGATCCTGCGCGACGGTAAGCAGCGGGTGCCCGAGGCCGTCGCCAACGTGATCCGCGTCGATGACGCGAGCGCAGGTGCGGAGTTCGAGTCGCTGCCACCCGAGGACGTCAGCGAGGTCCCCGACGTGCCTACGTCCGGCAGGATCGACTTCGAGGACTTCCCGACCCGGGTGCCGCAGATCGTCGAGATCGGCGACTCGCGGGTGGCCTGCCTGACGTGGCAGATCACCGACGGAGAGCAGGACACCGCGATCACCGTCGGCAACGAGCTGTCACTGGACGAGGGTATGAGTCCGGTCGAGGTGCCCCGCGGTGACGGGTCCGGCGACAACCTCGACGCGGCCTACCTGCCGCCCGCGCAGGGCGCCCTGGTGCGCGGCGTCGTGCCCGGACAGCCGCTCGCCACCGGTTCGATCTTCCTGGTCACCGACCAGGGTCTGAAGTACGGCCTGCCGTCGATGGATGTCGCGGTGTCGCTGGGCCTGGCGGACCAGCAGAACCCGGCCACCGACCCGGCCCCGGAGTCGATCCTGCGGCTGCTTCCCTCCGGGCCGTCGCTGCAGCCGCAGGATGCGCTCGAACTCTTCGACCCCGACCTTGCAGCGCAGCGGCAACAGCAGCAGCTCGCGGGCGGCTGACGCGGTGGCACTGTCGTGACCGGCTGTCGTGACCGGCTATCGTGACCGGTATGCCTCGGCGAGTTTCCTGCGCCGGTAGCGCTTGACGGTGTAGACGGTCAGCAGCGTCACGCCGAGCAGCCCGGCCCCCGCGCCCGCCCCGACGAGCGCGACGGTCTGCCGGATCGGGTCCTCCTGGTCGCGCAGCGCGAAACCTTCCAGTCTGGTGGGCGCGCTCTGCGCCACCGGCTCGTCGAACCCGACGTCGGTGAGCGCCGCGACCGGGTTGACCACGCCGCTTCCCAGTGCGTCGTTTCGGCCGCCGGTGCCCCAGGTCGCCTGGGCCGTGGCTTCGAGCCGGTCCATCACCTCCAGCGCGCTCAGTTCCGGGAACCTCTCGCGAACCAGGGCTGCTACCCCGGCGACGTAGGGCGCTGCGAAGCTGGTGCCCTGGATGGTCCCGCGCTCGCCGTTGGGCGCGGCGAGCGTGGCCGTCAGGCCCCCGCCCGCGACGTCGAGCGACACGATGCCGGTGCCGGGCGCGGCGACATCGACCCACGGGCCGGCGATGCTGAAGTCGGCGACGTCTCCGGTCTCGGTGCTCGTGGCCGCCACGGCGAGTACGTCGTCGTCGAACCACGCGGGGGACACGATCGTCGCCACCGCGCCGTCGGGGTTGCGCTGGCAGCTCTGGTCGTCCTCGTTGGCCGCCGCGGCGACGACCACGACGTCGTTGTTCGCCGCGTAGTTCACCGCGGCCTGCAGGTCGCGGTCGGGGATGCTCCCGCCGGCAACGGCGGACACCGGGTAGCAGGCGGCCTCGGAGATGTTGATCACCGTTGCGCCGCCTCGGACGGCCTGCACCACCGCCCGCGCCATGCTGGTGGTGTCACCGGCGAGGGTCGTCTCGGTGCGTCCCGAGTCGGCGCTGGGGACCTCGACCTCGAAGAACGTGCTGCTCTGCCGGATCGACAGGATGCGCGCGTCCGGGGCGACCCCGACGAACCCGGTCCGCGGGTCCGGTGTCGCCGCGATGATCCCCGCGACGGCCGTGCCGTGGCCCTCGCAGTCCGACGTTCCGGTGTCGCCGAGGATGTAGTCGCCGCCGTCGTCGAGCCTGCCGGCGAGCCGGGGATGCGGCTGCACCCCGCTGTCGATCACTGCCACGGTCTGGCCCTGACCGGTCGCGAACTCCTGTGCCTTCGCGATCTGCAACCGGGCCTGCGCCGGCGGGGCGGCCTCGATGTCCGGCCTGCCCGGCTGGCTGTCGGCGCACGGCGCCGCGACCGGGGGCCCGACCTGGCCGGACGCCTGATAGGGGAACGAATCCGCCGCCGCGGTCGACGGCCGGGCACTGGGGTCCACCGGCGGCGGGACCCACGGTGGCGCTGCGTCCTGGGCCATGGCCGACCACGCCGGCCCTGCCAGACACAGCAGGGCGGCTGCTGCGGTCACCGCGGCGGCCCGGCAGCGTCGTGGCAGGCCGCTCACAACTGCCGGAAGATCTGGTAGAGATCCATCACGGCCAACGCGAGCGGCAGCACCGAGGCGATGAGGATGGCCTCGATGATGTCGACGGATCGGCGCAGTGGCGGGGAGAACCGGCGGGTGGGCAGCACCACCCCGAGCACGATCGCCGCCGCGGCGAGCGCGACCAGGCCGCCGAACATGACCAGCAGCACGAGCGGCGTCGCCACCATCATGAACGCGGCCGCGATCCCGGCCGCGGCGAGCAAGCCCGCGACGAGCAGCGCGATGGCCTGCGTGCCGTTGGCGTACGAGCGGGCACGCAGCAGCAGCACGGTGGCGACCACCACCGCAAGGATCGCCCCGGAGATGCCGCCTGCCGCCGCCAGCACGCCGCCGACCGCGGCCACCGCACCGCAGCCGATGATCAGACCGGTCATGTACTCGTGTGCGATCCCGGCGCGGCGCTCGATCGCCGCGAAGTCCGGAAAGCCGCCGTCCTCCTGCAGGTCCTTGGCGTTGCTCGGCACCTGGGGCAGTGGCAGCTTCGACAGCTGGATGGTCAGCCGCGGCAGCACGGAGATCCCGCCGAGGGCCACCGCGGCCGTACCCGCGGCGATACCCGCCGCTGGTTGTTGCGCCACCAGGGTGGCGACCAGGAACGCCACCGCTCCCAGCAGACCGGCTGCGGCGAGCGCGACGAACGGCGTGATCCCCCGACCGGTCACCATCAGTGCCCCGGCGGCGAACACCAGCCCCAGCACGCACGCCAGCAGCAGGTTCGGCCTTCCGATGGCACCCGGTACGACGTAGAGGCCGCAGACGAACGCCAGCGGCGCTCCCGCCGCCGCGACCAGCACGCCGGTGGTGGTGTCGCCGTAGACCCGTACGATCACCGCACCGACCGTCACCGCGAGCAGCGCCGCGACGCCGGCCACGACGGCCGCCGCCGGTCCGGGGCCCGCCAGCAGCACCGCGCCGGTCGCGGCGAGCAGTGCGAGCCCCCCGGCGACCTGCCCCAACACGCCCGCGGTGGCGACCGTCCACGGCCGGTAGCTGTCTGGCGTCGCGGCGGAGATCGCGTCGACCACGTCGTCGAACAGCGGAGGCGGGGGGTTGTCGGCACGCCGCCGCAGCTGCAGCAGGTCGCCGTCGACGATGCCGAGCGAGCCCAGCGTGCGACCCGGGGCGATCGCGGTCTCACCGAGCTTGGCCAGACACCACCCGCCGTGGGCGCTGCCGCCGTCCTGGCCGTCCTCCCGGGCCATGCCGAGCAGCATCGGCAGCAGGTCAGCCACGGCCACGTCGGACGGCAACGCCACGTCGATGCGGGTCCGTGGGGCGATCACCGTTACCCGGCTGAACGCGGTGGACGGTCGACCCCCCGCATCCGATCCGGGTTGCCGGGCCGGCGGACCGGTTCCGGCGGCGGCTCCGGGTACGGGTCCTCGCCGCGCGGGGTCGGCGTCCGGTGGCCGACCTTGGGCGCCGGGGCGTGATGAGGTCGTCACCGGACTCCCCTCTCCTCGTCGACCCTTCGGCCCGGCACAGTGTCCCCGAATCGGTTCACCGAGTCACGGCCCGGGGCATAGTATGACGCGACCTGGCGCCTGCGGTCTCATGGATGACCCAACTCGCTCATCGGGCCCGTCGGCGACGGGGCTCGCCCGCAGTACAGCAGTAGAGGGGGTAGCCCGGTGAGCACGCTCACGTTCAGGAGGACGTCGCGCCTGACCGCGCCGACGATACCTGGTGGTGAGGTGAACCTCGAGGCTCCGCCCGAGGTGCCCCGGATCGTGCCGGGCAGCATCTTCATGAAACTGCTGCCGGTCGTGATGATCGTCGCCGTGCTGGGCATGGTGGCCTTCATGTTCACCCAGGGCGGCCGGACCAACCCCATGTTCTTGATGTTCCCGCTGATGATGCTGCTCTCGACGGTGGGCATGGTGGCGGGCGGGATGGGCGGCCGCGGTGGCGGCAAGCGCAAGGCCGAGATGCACGAGGACCGCAAGGACTACCTGAGCTATCTCGGCCAGCAGCGCGAGCGGGCACGGCGGGCCGCGGGCCAGCAGCGCGCCGCCCTGGAGTGGAGCCACCCCGACCCGCAGTCGTTGTGGTCGCTGGTGGCCAGCCGCCGGATGTGGGAGCGGCGCCCCGACGACCCCGACTTCTGCCAGATCCGGCTCGGACGGGGCGCGCAACGGCTGGCGACCCGCCTGGTGCCCCCGCAGACCGGGACCATCGACGAGCTCGAGCCGATCAGTACCGTGGCGCTGCGGCAGTTCGTCCGGGTGCACTCGATCGTTCCCGAGCTGCCGATCTCCGTCTCGATCCGGGGCTTCGCCGCCGTGGGCATCACCGGCGACCGGGCGCAGGTCCGGGGGCTCGCCCGCGCGGTGATCGCACAGCTGGCGACGTTCCACTCCCCGAACGACCTGATCGTCGCGGTGGTCACGGCCGGCCGGGCCGGCCACGAGTGGGAGTGGGCCAAGTGGCTGCCCCACGTCCAGCACCCCACGATGGTCGACGGCCTGGGTCAGGCGCGGATGATGGCGTCCTCGCTCGGCCAGATCGAGGAGATGCTCGCCGAGCACATTCGTGAGCGGCCGCGGTTCGCCCGCAACGTCACCCCGCCTGCGGACGAGCCGCACATCGTGATCGTCGTCGACGATGGCGAGGTGTCCTTCGATGAGCATGTGATGGTGGAGGAAGGGCTGGTCGGGGTCACGCTGCTCGACCTGTCCGAGTCGCTGGGCACACTGGCCGGACAGCGGGGGCTGCGGCTGGCCGTGGACGGCGAGAGCGTCGAGGCTCGCGGCGCGTCCGGGGTCGAGCCGTTCGGGCGCCCCGACGAGCTCGGTCTGGCCGAGGCCGAGGCGCTGGCGCGCAAGCTCGCGCCGTATCGCGTCAGTGCCGAGTCCGACGCGGACGGCGAGGAGGAGCCGCTGATGGGCGATTCCGGCCTGCTCGAGCTGCTCGGGCTGCCGGGCGATCCGCGGGTATTCGACGCCGGGCAGGCCTGGCGGCCCCGGCTGCTGCGGGAGCGGCTGTGCGTCCCGATCGGTCTCGGGGAGGACGGCGAGCCGGTGGAGATCGACATCAAGGAGGCCGCTCAGCAGGGGATGGGCCCGCACGGGCTGTGCGTCGGCGCCACCGGGTCGGGCAAGTCGGAGTTCCTGCGCACCTTGGTCCTCGGCCTCATCGCCACGCACTCCTCGGCCGCGCTGAACTTCGTGCTCGTCGACTTCAAGGGCGGCGCCACGTTCCTCGGGCTCGGCGACGCACCGCACGTCTCCGCCGTCATCACCAACCTCGCCGACGACCTCACTCAGGTCGACCGGATGCGCGACGCTATCGCGGGCGAGATGAACCGCCGCCAGGAGCTGCTGCGCAGCGCCGGAAACTACGCCAACGTCAAGGACTACGAGCGCGCCCGGGAGAACGGCGCGGACCTCGACCCGCTGCCCGCGCTGTTCATCGTGGTCGACGAGTTCTCCGAGATGCTGGCCCAGAAGCCGGACTTCAGCGAGCTGTTCGTGGCCATCGGGCGGTTGGGTCGCTCGCTGCAGATGCACCTGCTGCTCGCCTCGCAGCGCCTGGAGGAGAACAAGATGCGCGGGCTGGAGTCGCACCTGTCGTACCGGATCGGCCTCAAGACGTTCTCCGCGGGCGAATCGCGGTCGGTGCTGGGCGTGCCGGACGCCTACGAGCTGCCGTCGACGCCCGGGTCGGGGTACCTGAAGTTCGACACCGCCTCGATGGTGCGGTTCAAGGCGTCCTACGTCTCGGGCCCGTACCGCGCCGGGGTCGGGGCATCGGTGTCGATGTCGGCGCCGGTGACCTCTGACCGCAGACCGCGACTGTTCGTGCCGGAGTACGTGGAGCCCGAGCAGCCCGCGGCGCCGGTGGAGCAGTCGGTGCCGGCGGAGCCCCTACCGGCGGAGGTGAACGAGCCGAGCATCCTCGACATCGTCGTGGACCGCATGAAGGGGCAGGGGCCGCCGGCGCACCAGGTCTGGCTGCCGCCGCTCGACGAGCCGCCGTCGCTGGACCAGTTGCTGCCGCCGCTGTCACCCACCGAGGAGCGGGGCCTGTGCCCGGCCGGGTTCTTCGGCAACGGCAGGCTCACGGCGCCGATCGGCGTGGTCGACAAGCCCTACGAGCAGCGTCGTGACGTGCTGTGGGCCGACTTCTCCGGCGCGCTCGGGCACGCGGCCGCGGTCGGTGGACCGCAGTCGGGCAAGTCGACCCTGCTGCGCACGATGTTGATGTCGCTGGCCCTGACCCACACCGCCGCCGAGTTCCAGTTCTTCTGCCTCGACTTCGGGGGCGGCACGCTCACCTCGCTGGAGAAGCTGCCGCACAGCGGCGGCGTCGCGAGCCGGCTGGAGCCCGACACGGCGCAGCGCGTGGTCGCCGAGATGGCCACGCTGCTCGGCGAGCGGGAACGTCGGTTCCGCGAGCTGCGCATCGACTCGATGGCCGACTACCGCGCCCGCAAGCGCCGGGGGGAGATCCGCGACGATCCGTTCGGGGACGTCTTCCTGGTCGTCGACGGCTGGATGACCGTCCGCCAGGAGTTCGAGGCGCTGGAGATGCCGATCATCAACCTGGCGACCCAGGGCCTGTCGTACGGCATTCACGTGATCGTCGGCGCCTCCCGCTGGACCGAGATCCGACCGCAGCTCAAGGACATGCTCGGCACCCGCTTCGAGCTGCGCCTCGGCGACACCGGCGAATCGGAGATGGCTCGCCGGGCAGCGACCAACGTGCCGCAGGGCCGGCCCGGGCGCGGTGCGACCCCGGAGGGGCTGCACTTCCTGTCGGCGCTGCCTCGGATCGACGCCCAGGTCTCCGTCGACGACGTCGGCGCCGGAGTCACCGACGCCGTCGCGAAGGTGCAGGCCGCTTGGCAGGGCCCCAGCTCGCCGATGGTCCGGCTGCTGCCCCACGTGGTGCCCTACGCCGAGCTGCCCGGAGCCGAGCGGCAGCCCAAGCCGCACCTGATTCCCATCGGCATCAACGAGGCCGAGCTGGACCCGGTGTATCTCGATTTCGACGCGGAGTCGCACTTCGTTTGCTTCGCCGACGGCGAGTCCGGCAAGACGAACCTGATGCGCACAATCGCCACCGGCATCGTCAACCGGTACTCGCCGAAGCAGGCGAAGATCATCCTGGTCGACTACCGGCGCACCATGCTCGGCCAGATCACCGGCGATCACCTGCTCGCCTACGCCGTCTCGTCGCAGCAGCTGACGGGGATGATCGCCGACGTCAAGTCGTCCATGGAACGGCGGCTGCCCGGACCGGACATCACCCAGCAGCAGCTGCGCGACCGCTCCTGGTGGACCGGGCCGGAGGTCTTCATCCTCGTCGACGACTACGACCTGGTGGCGACCCAGAGCGGTAACCCGCTCGCCCCGCTGCTCGACTTCCTCGCGCAAGCCAAGGACGTGGGGCTGCACCTGGTCGTCACCAGGCGGTCCGGTGGCGCCTCCCGGGCGCTGTTCGAGCCGGTGTTGGGCCGGTTGCGGGAGCTGTCGAGCCCCGGAATCGTGATGAGCGGGAGCCGGGACGAGGGGCCGCTGCTGGGCAACGTCAAGCCGTCGGAGATGTCGCCGGGGCGCGGCACCCTCGTGGGACGCAAGGCGGGCCAGCAGCTGATCCAGGTCGCCTGGCTGGCGCCGGAGTGAGAGTGGGCCCGATAGTTCACATCGAGTTTGACACGTGACGCAGCCGTGCATGGCAGAGTGTGCGGCGCAAGGGAGTCAGAACAACGACCCGGTAGGGGGCAAGAGCAGACATGGCGGGACAGTACGAGGTCACACCGGAGGAGATGCAGGCCGGCGCCAAGCAGGTCTTCCAGGTGAACGAGGAGGTGCAGGGCGAGCTCTCGAAGCTGCGGAACCAGTTGGCTCCGCTGGCGGGAGCCTGGAAGGGCAGTGCCTCCGTGTCGTTCCAGAACCTGATGCAGCGCTGGGATCAGAACGCGCAGACGCTCAACGAGGCCCTTCGCGGCATCGCTGAGCAGCTCGAGGGTTCCGGTACGGCGTACCAGGCCGAAGAAGAGGTGCAGCAGCAGTCGATGTCGCGGATCACGTCGGAGCTGGGCTGAGCGTCACTGCTGGTGTCGAACACAGTCTTGAAGTCGAACACAGTCTTGGAGTGAGGGGAGTAGCAATGTCAGGACCGATCAAGGTCACGTTCGGGGAGATCGCCAACGCGCAGGGCAGCATCGCGTCGACGTCGAAGCTCGTGCAGACGAAGCTGGATGACCTCAAGTCGACCGTGCAGCGCCTGGCCTCCGGGTGGCAGGGTGCGGCGTCCGAGTCCTACCAGGTCAAGCAGGCGCAGTGGGACAAGTCGGCGGCAGACCTGAACCAGGTGCTGCACCAGATCAGCGTGGCCGTGGGTAACGCCAACGAGGGCTACCAGAACACCGAAGGTAAGAACACCCAGCGCTTCGGCGGCTGAGCCGGCTCGGCCGACGTCGGACGGTGGCCCTGGGACCGACTGCCCCGGGGCCACAGGGGGGTGTCAGGCCTCGTCAGGTGGTGTGACAGCGGCTGCGAATTGCTTCCTCGGAGTGCAAGCAAGCCGCTACGCTGTGCGTCGGGTCGGGAGTCGGTTCCCAGGTAGGGGAGGCAGGATGGCATCGATGGAGCCCGGTGGTGGGCGCGTCGTCAGTGACGGGCCGATGTACAGCTACGAGTCGCCGCCGGCCCCGGCTGCCGGCCCGCCGATCGAGGTGACCCCCGACGATGTGCTGTCCAAGGGGGCGGCACTGATGGCCGAGGTCGCGGATCTGGAGCGTTTCCTGGACAGCATCCGGGAAGATCTAGGCATGGATCCGTGTGGGGGTGATCCCGTCAGCGAGGACGTGGCGCGGGCGGTGACCCACCGCACCATCGGAGGTGAGGATTCGTACCACGCGACGTTTCGGGCGTGGATCGATAACTTGTATGACACGGCCGAGGCGTTGAAGCAAGCGGCCCGGGGGTATGGGTTCACCGAGGAGGAGATCGAGGCGTCGTTTCGCGGCGAGGGCGGGGACGTTCGTGGGTGACCGGATGGGGCTCTTGGCGGCCGCAGCAGCGACGGTGGTCGCGGTGGCCGGCTGTTCGGGGCCGCTCAGCGGGACGCCGGCTACCGGTGGCGGGTCGGTGGAGTCGTCGGCGCCGGCGTTGCCGCCGCGGCCGCAGGTAGTCGATCTGGCGGGGGTGGATCCTTGTTCGTTGCTAACCGAGCAGCAGCAGCTGGAGTTGGGTACCGACCTTCCGCCGACGTTGGTGGACGCGGATCGGTACGGCAACCCGCGGTGCGACTTCCGCAAGCTTGAGCGCCCCGCGTACGGCTACCGGATGGGGCCGGTCACCCAGGAGGATGTTTCGGTGTATCTGACCGGGGCGCGGCAGTCGACCGGCGAGGTGGTCTCGGCGGCGGGATTCCCTGCGGTGGCCCACCGGCTGCCAGGTGATGAGCGGGCCTGCTTCGCGAGCGTGAGCACTAAGCAGGGGCAATACTTGACCGTGCTGTATAGCGAGGGTTCGGGTACCGAGGACCCGCCAGCGGTGGTGTGTGAGAAGGCCCGGGTGGCCGCGGCGATGGCGACGCAGACGTTGCTGGCGCGGCGCTGAGTAAGAGGGACAGGGATATGACACAGGCACCCACGGTGGGGAACTACCTGTTCGAGGGCTACCCGCTGCAAGAGAAGTACAACTGGATGCACACCGGCAGGGGCGCCGAGGCGGCCACATCCGCGCAGGATGCGGTGAGCAAGATGGCGGCGCGGATGACCGCGTCTGGCGAGAAGATCCGGGAAACCCTGGGGGGTCTTGCGGGTAGTTGGGCTGGGCAGGCGGCGGCGTCGGCGGGGGAGGCGATGAGTCGGGGTGCCCTCGAGATCGCGCAGGCGGCTGATGGGACGACGAGTGCTGGCCGGTGTGTCGTCGAACTGGGTGAGTCGTTCAGCACCGCGAAGCGCAATGTGCCCGCGCCGAACGAGGTCCCGACCGGGATGGGTGACGTGTTCCTCTACGGCGGCGCGGAGGCCGTCAAGGCGGGGTCGTTCGGGGTGTTCGAGCCGCAGTCGCCGCTGCACGAGGCGATGGAACAGCGTGGTGAGCTCGACCGCCAGGCCAACATGGCGCTGAGTGCTCACATGGAAGGTAGCCGGTCGAGCGTGGAGAGCATGCCTGCGGTGGCTGCCCCGGCCCCGATGGCGGTCTCGACCGCACCGGCGGCCTCGGGTTCCGGTGGAGGTGGCGGGGCCGTGGCACAGCCGGCTGGTGATGTCCCCTCGCTCGGGGGTGGTGGCAGCGGTGCGGTGGGTACCGGCACGCAGGGCGCGGCTGCGGCCCAGGGGACGCCGGTGTCCTCGGCGCCTGCGGCGTCGGCGGGTCCGGGTGGTGGCGCGGGCGCCGGTTCCGGCGGAGCGGCTGGTGGGGTTTCTCCGGGTGTGGCCACGCCGGGCGCTGGTGCCGCCGGCGCGGCTGGCGGTGCTGCCGGTTCCCGCCCTGGGGTCACAGGCGGCGGCGCGGCATCGGGTGCCGGCGGTGCGACCGGCGTGGGTGCCGGAGCTGCTGGCGGGTACCGGTCGGGGTTCGGTGGCGGTTCCGGTGTCAGGGGTGGCTACTCGGGCGCTGGCGCGGGCCGCGCGTTCGGCGGCGGCGACGCGGGCGCTGGTCGCGGCGGCGCCGCAGGTGTGCGGGGGGCGACCGACGGTGCGGCGTCGGGCCGGGCGGCGGCGGCGGGTCCGTCGGGTGGCCGTGGCGCCGGCGGGCCGATGATGGGGGCGCCGATGGGTGGCCGCGGGGGCGGCGGCGACGACGACACCGAGCATCGTAACCAGTATGCCGAGCCCGAGAACGAGATCGTCGGGCGGCTCCCTGCCGCGGCGCCTGCGGTGATCGGGGAGACGCCGTACGAGGAGGAGCGGCGGCTCGAACGGGAGCAAGAGCGGGAGCGGGAACGCGGCGATGAGGGGACCCAGGAGTGGACCCAACCCAAGTGGGCGGAGTAGTCCTGCAGTACGAACTGTCGACCCTCGAGTTCGAGGTGTGCTGGGAGCTGGCTGCAGTCGGTGAGCCGCCGGCGATCCTCAACGTGCCCTTCACCGGTAAGACCGACACCGAGCGTCGCCAGGTCGTCGCGAATGTCATCGAGCGGTTGCGTCCCCGCGGGCTGGCCGACCGGCGGGGCCTCGATCGGGATCTCACCGACCTGCTCGCGGTGCTCACCCGCTACACCTGGGCCGCGGAGGCGTGGCTGGCGCTGGACCGGCCGGTGCGCGCGATGGCCGCTCAGGCCGGCCTCGGTGGCGCGGTCGCCATCATCGACGGTGACCGCGTCGAGTTGCGCGAATGCTCCGAGCAGGGGCTGCTCGAGGCGCTGGTGGTCGTCGCGGGCATCGTTGCGGGACCGGGCACGCCGGTGCAGCTGCCCGCCGACAACCTGGACATCGCGGTCCGGGCCGCGGGCCGAGACATGCAACGTCTGGCACGAGAGCTCGTGTCGCTGGGTGTGCACGCCGACGATGCCAACTGCCTGGTGCGGATGTGCGACGGGCACGAGAAGCTAGCCCAGTTCGGGGTGCTCGTCCGTGGCCGGACCGGACGGCGCACCTCCGGCGAGCGCGTCATCGGGCTGCACGCGACACCGGGTGGCTGGTACCTGCAGCTGCGGCGCCATCATGCCGGACGCGAAGCGGTCACCGTCGGTCCCGCGCAACCGACTGACGTCGTCGCGCAGCTGCGATCGCTGCTCGCCGAGACCCGAGAGGTGATGTCCTCGTGACCTCCCATCTCGCAATCAACGGTGCCGAATCTCCTAGGTATGACGCTTGGTCACGAAGGGTATGCACACGGGTGACTCCGCTCCTGTCTTGGATCGCGCCGAGGTCATGGTCTAACGGGCAGTTCACAAAGACCTACGCCCTATGTAGTGGCCCAACTGCACTGCTTCGCAGGCTGGCGCCTAGTTAACTCGATGAGCGAATGAACCCAACCGGTCTCACCGCTTACAAGCACCACAGGGAGGCACACGCCATGGGAGCACCTCTACCGCCCGACAGTCCTGACACCTACGAAGCCGATCTTGAGGCGATGCGACGTGACGCAGGGGTGTGGGACGGCGCTGCCGAGCGCATGAGTGCCGCTCACGCTTCCGCTCAACAGTTGGCGCTGAGCGGACATGACCTCTCACTAATCTCGCAACACACCAGACTTGACGTCGCCTACCAGGAAATCCACCAATGGGCTGTCGGGCTCCTTCAGGGTGCGCACACGAACTTGGCTGGTATGGCCAATGCACTGAGAGAATCCGCTGCGGCCTATGAAGCCGAAGAAGCTTCCGCAGCGCGGTCGTTCGACGAACTCAACCGGGGAGAAAACTGACGGTGGCGCTACCGACGCGGCGCCAGTGAGACCCGCGGCGAAGGTAAGGATCGCCGACGGCGGTGTTACTTCGAGCTGGGTTTACTGCGTGCGACGGCGACGGGAGTCGGCGTTATCGGCACCGACTGCGGCGAGGCGCTCGAGTTTCTCGAGCAGATGTCGAGCAAGCAGTCCGAGTACACCGATCCCGAACAGTCCGATTGCATTTAAGATTCCTACGCCGACGCCCACAAAAATACCATAAACTCCTAATAGTGGTGCAGTCGCCACGATCGGGAAACTGAGGTACGTCATTGTTCGCTTAGCCATGGAAGCACGACCAAGGCGCACCATGTCCCCCTTGATGGACGCACTCGTACAAATCAATGTAGTTATCTGCATGACGACGACCGAAGTTGCCAATGCTCCGACAGAGTACACCCATGCGTACGGCGCCGTGGGAACGCCAACCCCTCGCGCAAACACACCTGAGCCCACAATGATCAGTCCGAGAGGGGTGATACAGATCATTGCAAAAGTAAGCAGCCGAGTGCGCACCGCATGGCCGCCGCCTGGTGGTAGGGCGACATAATTTGACGATGACATGTCTATCAATCCGCCTGCCACTCGCCCGCTGCGGTCGCCCTGGGCCAGCGATCACCGTCGAAGTCTGGATTGTACCGAGCCTCTTCACGCAGGGCTTCTACTTCTATTTTGATTCCTTCAAACTCCTGGAACACAGCCCAGTACCCAGCAAGAATCGTACTGATTGCTGCTACAATCGCAATTGTTGCCGTCGGCGGGGCCGCGGGCGCAGTAAGCACTCCAGTAACTTCGATAATTGCGGCGACTATGCCGACTGCGGCAGTAGTTAGCCCAATTGCTATCGCTATCCAAAAGTTTCTGATTCCCCGACCAGCTTGGTGCAGTGATTCTTTGACCTTTCGCGCGACACCGACCATCGCAGCGAAGGCTGCCTGTTGAGTTCCGAGCGTGTTTGTGTAGGACTGCGCGGCTGAACCTTTCCAGTAGTCATCAACCTTAAGGCGATCGGCATTAATCCTCTCTTCCGTGTCAGCTGCGGCGCTTCCTACCTCGTTGAGCCAACGGTCGCCGGCATCGTATAATGCCCATGGCCAGCCGGGTGATTCGAAGAATTCTTGCATCTTTGTGACGAGTTGATCGTACACTTCATACATTTTTCGAATGCCAGTTTGAATACTCTCGACGACCCAACCCGGAACTAGTAGGCTTGGAATCTTAGACAGCAGATTGTTAAGGCTTTCTACGAGCTCATTAGCCTTCGTGCGGATACGGTCGAGGAGCCTCTCGGCCTTGTCGAGGAGTTGTTGGAAATCTGCGCCTGCCACGGGACTCGAGGATGGTGTGTTAATTGGTGACCCCTTTCGGCTGCCAGGGAGGTGAGTTATCGTGGGTTTAGGCCTAGGCGGCGGAGCAGGGCGTTGGGGTCCGCTGCTAGGTCCTGCAGACGGGACAGCTTGCCGTCCCCGAGGAAACCGTCGAGTTTCAGTGCGTCGGCCCGCTCGTAGGCTGCGTGGAATGCTTTGGTCAGTTCCCGTGCGAGCAGGCGTTCATCAGCGCGTTGCATAAGCCGGCGTTGGATGTTCACGTCGACCACTTGGCCTCGACCGGCCATGGTGACTTTGACCAGATGGCTGGGGCTCCGGCCTACGACATGTTGCTGTCCTCGACGTTTGACCTCCCGCTCGAGGTCGTCGAGTTCGGCCTCGACATTCTTCAGGAGGGACAGCACCTCTTGAACGGTCCGGCGGGCCTCCGCATTGTCCGAAAGCCCCGGCGGGCGTACCGGTCCAGTTGTGGTCAGCTCGCCCGAGCCGGCGCCCTCATTGGGCTGGGCACTATGGGATTGTTCACTTGCGACCGCCTCGGCCCACTGAGCGAGGCGGCGCATGGTCGCGTCCGTGACCGCCTCGAGCACCGCCGCGCTGAGGCCCTGCTCACCAACGGTTCGTCGCCAGGATTGGTCGATCTCGACGTCGCTGACGTTCCCGTCCCCGCCCACGGTCACGCGGACGGCATGGGTGCCGTTCTGCCCCCGATGCTGTGCCGCCGGGGCATAGCCTGCGGAAAAGAGCCGCTGGAGGTTTTCGGCGTCGTGGCGCAACTCCTCGAGGTCAGTGATCATCGAGCCGGGATTGTCGGCTGCGGTGTCGGAATTTTCCTCGTCCCGCTCCTCGTGACGAGGGATACCCATCCTGCGGAAGAACTCGTCGGCGTTGCCCATCCGGCGCCTCCCACACCTTAACCGAGGACACTTCTGTCGTTGGACCTCAGCCCCGTCTCGCTGCTGGCGCGGGACACCCTAGCAGGGATGGTGCCCGGGGAGTACGCCACCGTTCACGAGGGTGGCACTTCTCTCGCGTTTCAGCGGGGGCAGTGCGCTGTGCGATCATGTCTACCGGCGCGGTCGCGCTGGCGGCACGTCTGTCGGCCGGATTCGCTCACGCGGAGAAGATCCTGCTGACTTGCCCACGAGGTCACTACAATGAGCTCGCGACACTACCGGCGGTTGAGGGCACGGCCGCGGTAGCCCCTGACGGCGTAGATGATCAAGAGTGTCAGGCCGAGCATCCCCAAGCCGATACCTGCGCCGAGGAACGCGACCGTACGCCGCTGCAGATCCTGCTGCGCAGGTGGCGAGACGTTGTCCAGTCGGGCGGGTTCGATCGGTTCGGGAGGCGCCACCTGGTTGGCGTTCGGGACATCGGACAGTGCCGCCACCGGGTTCACCACGCCGTTGCCCACCGCGTGGTTGTGCCCTCCCGTGCCGGACGTCACCTGAGCGCTCTGCTCGATTCGCTCCATAACCTCCCGCGCTGTCAGTTGCGGGTAGCGCTCGCGGACCAGCGCCGCCAGGCCGGATACGTAGGCTGTAGCGAAGCTGGTGCCCCGGATCGTGCCTCGCTGGCCATCGGGCGACGCGAGGGTCGCCGTCAGGCCGGCGCCCACCGGGTCGAGCGACACGATCCGGGTGCCGGGCGCGGCGACGTCGACCCAGGGCCCGCGGATGCTGAAGTCAGCGGCCTCGCCGGTGCCGGTGTCTGTCGCGGCAACAGCGAGCACGTCCTCGTCGAACCACGCAGGGGACACGATGGTCGACAGCTCGCCCGGCCCGTTCTGGCGGCAGTTGTCGGTCAGGTTGGCTGCCGCTGCGACGACGACCACGTCGCGCTCGGCCGCGTAGCGCACGGCGGCCTGTAGGTCGCGGTCGGGGATCGGTGCGCCGGACACGTCGCTGCTCGGGTAGCAGGCCGCCTCCGAGATGTTGATGACGGAGGCACCGCGCAGCACCGCGCGCACGATTGCCCGCGCCATGCTGGTGGTGTCGCCGGCCAGTACCGATCGGGTCTGGCCCGGCCTCTCCTGGTCGGGTAGCTGCACCCGATAGAACGTGCTGCCCTGCCGGATCGACAGGATGCGCGCCTCGGGGGCGACACCGACGAAGCCGGCGTCAGGGTCGGGCGCGGCGGCGATGATGCCGGCGACGACCGTGCCGTGGCCCTCGCAGTCCTCCAGCGCGGTGTCCCCCAGGATGTAATCCCCACCGTCGTCGAGCTGGTCCGCAAGGCGGGGATGCGGGTTCACCCCGCTGTCGATGACCGCGACGGTCTGTCCCTGTCCGGTTGCGACGCGCTGGGCCTGCTCGATCCGCAGTCGTTGCTGGGCCGGTGGCGTGGCTTCGATGCTCGGCTGCGCCGGCGCGGCGGTAATGCACGACGAGACCGGCAGCGTGGGACCGACCTGGCCAGGCGCCTGGTAGGGGAACGTTGAGACCTCCGCCGGCGAGGGGCGCTCGCTCATGGCCACCGGCGGCGGCTGCGACAGCGCCGGTGTCGGTGGCGGCGACGGTGGGGCCCCGGCCTGGGCGCCGGCCTGCGCTGCAGGGCTGGCCAGGCAGAGCAGTGCGACCGCGACAACCAACGCGGCACGGCGGGCACGTCGCACCGGGGGGCCGGGGTCCCGATCAGATGCGGTCGCCACCGGGCTCCCCTGTCGTCGTCAGCTGCGCACCAGTGCGTTGCGATTGTTCCCGAATGGTTCCGGACCGTTACACGCCGGCCCACGGTGGGGCTACCCCCGAACCGTAGCGTCATCGAGCGGTCGGGTCGCTGGGCATCGCCGGTGCGGCCCCGCCCCGTTTTGACCCCGGTATTCGCGGCCGGGTATCTTGAGACTGTTGTGCGGGTGTCCGCGCGAACCAGCTGCGCGCACACCCGCGCGGGCGCGAACCGCACCGGCACGCCTGACGAAGCCTGACGAACCCTTGACGAGGTAGATCCGTGCGCACGTACAGCCCGAAGCCCGGCGAGGTGGATCACGCCTGGCACGTCATCGATGCCACGGACGTGGTGCTCGGTCGGCTCGCGAATCAGGCCGCGACGTTGCTGCGGGGCAAGCACAAGCCGACGTTCGCGCGGCACGTCGACACCGGCGACTTCGTGGTGATTGTCAACGCCGGCAAGGTATCGCTGTCCGGCAATAAGGGCGACCGCAACTTCGTGTACCGGCACAGCGGCCATCCCGGTGGGCTCAAGCAGCGGTCCTTCACCGAGATGCTCGAGCGCCATCCTGAGCGGTTGGTCGAGAAGGCCATCAAGGGCATGCTGCCCAAGAACAAGCTCGGCCGGGCCATGGCCAAGAAGCTCAAGGTCTACGCCACCCCCGACCACCCGCACACCGCGCAGCGGCCGCAGCCGTTCGAGATCACCCAGATCGCCCAGTGAGCATGTCACCAGTGAGGATCGCAGAGACACCGTGAGTACACCCGAGAGCCCGCAGGACGAGAACGAGCAGCTGGCCGATGCCGTTGTGGGCGAGCCCGCCGAGCCGTTGACATCTCAGCCGCTGGCAGCCCAGCCGCTGGCAGAGCAGTCGTCGCAGCCGGAGCCGACGGTGCCCGAGCCCGTGCGGCCGCCGGCCCCGGTGACCAGGGACCGCCCGATTCAGACCGTCGGCCGTCGTAAGGAGGCCGTCGTGCGGGTGCGGCTGGTGCCGGGCACCGGCAGCTTCACGCTCAACGGCAAGACGCTGGAGCAGTACTTCCCGAACAAGGTGCACCAGCAGCTGATCCGTGAGCCGCTGGTGACTGCGGAGCGCTCCGAGTCCTACGACATCGTCGGACTGTTGTCCGGCGGCGGCCCGTCCGGACAGGCCGGTGCGCTGCGGCTGGGGATCGCGCGGGCGCTCGTGGAGCTCAACGGTGATGACCGTCCCGCGTTGAAGAAGGCCGGTTTCCTGACCCGGGATGCTCGGGAGAAGGAGCGCAAGAAGTACGGCCTGAAGAAGGCGCGCAAGGCGCCGCAGTACAGTAAGCGCTGATCAGCATCTGACACGCCGGGAGTCCTCCGCCAGCACGGGTGGAGGACTCCTCGTGTATGCGCTCGAGGAAGGATCTGGCCCCGATGGCACGCCTGTTCGGCACCGATGGGGTGCGCGGCCTGGCCAATGCCGAGCTGACCCCGGAGCTGGCGCTGTCCCTCGCGGCCGCCTCGGCGCGGGTGCTCGCAGAGCACGAGGGGTCACACCGGCCGCAGGTCGTGGTCGGTCGTGATCCGCGCGCCAGCGGGGAGATGATCGAGGCTGCGGTGACGGCCGGGCTCACCTCGGCGGGCGCTGACGTGTTGCGCGTCGGGGTGCTGCCCACACCGGCCATCGCGCACCTGGTGGGCGAGCTGGCCGCGGGCTTCGGCGTGATGATCTCCGCGTCGCACAACCCGATGCCCGACAACGGCATCAAACTGTTCGCGGCGGGTGGCCACAAGCTGCCCGACGCCGTCGAGAACGAGATCGCGGATCGGCTCGCCGAACTGAGACCTGCTGGCAGGGTCGAAGCATCGACACCGCCGACCCGCCCGACCGGCGCCCGGATCGGCCGGGTGCACGATGTCGGCGAAGCACCCCGCCGTTACGTCGATCACCTGCTGGCGGCCGCCCCGGATCGGTTGAACGGCCTGCGGGTCGTGGTCGACTGCGCCCACGGCGCCGCCTCCAGCGTGGCGCCCGAGGCCTATGCGCGCGCGGGCGCCCAAGTCGTCGCGGTGGCGGCGACGCCCGACGGGTTCAACATCAACGACGGCTGCGGCTCCACTCACCTCGACGGGCTGCGCAAGGCCGTGCTCGACGAGCATGCGGATCTTGGCGTGGCGCACGACGGCGATGCCGATCGCTGCCTCGCCGTGGATGCAGCAGGCGAGGTGGTCGACGGCGACCAGATCATGGGGGCGCTCGCGGTCGCGATGGCCGAGGCGGGCGAGTTGGCCGGCAACACCCTGGTCACGACCATGATGAGCAATCTCGGACTGCACCTCGCGATGCGCGAGCACGGTGTCGAGGTGCTGACGACGGCGGTCGGGGACCGGTACGTGCTCGAAGCACTGCGATCCGGCGGCTACTCACTGGGTGGCGAGCAGTCCGGTCATCTCGTGCTGCCGGCCCACGCCACCACCGGCGACGGCCTGCTGACCGCGCTGCGGCTGATGGGCAGGGTCGCGGCCACCGGATGCTCGCTGGCCGAGCTGGCCGGGGTGGTGACCCGGCTGCCGCAGGTGCTGCTCAACGTGGCGGTCGCCGACCGGGCCGCGGTGGCGTCGCAGCCCGCTGTGATGTCGGCCGTGGCGGCTGCGGAGGCCGAGCTGGGCGACACCGGCAGGGTGCTGCTGCGCCCATCGGGTACCGAGCAGCTGGTGCGGGTGATGGTCGAGGCGCCCACCCGCGAGACCGCCGAGAGGGTGGCCGACCGTATCGCCGTCGTGGTCGCCGCCGCGGGCTGAGCGCAGCGAGTTCGGCAGCGCGCACCCGCCGGGCGGGTCAGACGGTGGGCTGGACCTGGCCGTCAGCCTGGTGCATCGCGGCCGCGGGCAGGTCGGCGTCGAGTAGCACGTCGTGCTCGGTGACTCCCATCAGCTGACGCCGCAGGAACGCGGTCATGAAGGCCCTGCTGATCCGCCGGGTTGCGGTCTGCGGGCTGCCGTCGAGCAGCAGGTTGCTCCAGTGCCAGCCGTGGGTGAAACCGAGGTGGCTGGCCTTGGGCAGGGTGCGCAGCTGAACCGGGCCGGCCCACGCCGCAGCCACGGGCACGGCGTGGCCGACCGGCGGCGCGATCCTGTCCTTGCCCGCCGCCAGATGCAGCGCCGGGGCGTCGCAGCGCCTGGCCGCATTCTGCGCGGACGGCACGGTCTCGGAGACCGCGAGCGTGACGACGGCACCGCAGCGTGGGTCGTCGGCAGCGGCGAGCACGGCGCACCCGCCGCCCATCGAGTGCCCTGCCAGCCCGAGCTTGCCGGGATCGACTGTGATGTCGCCGTCGCCCAGCCGCACCCCGCTGCACACGTCGAGGGTGGTGCGCAGGTCGGTGGCGTACTGCCGGTGCGAGGGCAGCAGCCCGCGTTGCGTGCCCGGGCAGGCCGCGACGATTCCCCACGAGGCGAGGTGGCGCAGCAGCTCGTCGTAGCGCGATTCCGGCTGCAGCCACCCGCGACCGAAGGCGACGGCGGGCAACCCGAGCCCGCGCTGCGGGGAGAAGATCGTGCCGGGCAGGCCGGCCAGCGCGAGGTCCCCGCGAAGCACCTGGTGCGGGCCGGGCCGGGCCAGCTCCTCGGCCGCCTGCTTGGCCGCCCTGTCGCCGCGTGACATGGTCACGGACGGTACCGGTGTCCGGCCTGCCCCGCGCCATCGGTGCCTCGCGGTCTGTCCCGGCTGCTCGGATACCGTGACGGTCATGTGCGGAATCGTGGGTTATGTGGGTCACCGGCCCGCCCTGGACGTCGTGCTGCAGGGACTGGGCCGGCTGGAGTACCGCGGGTACGACTCGGCGGGCGTGGCGGTGCTCGATGGGGCCGGCGGCCTGTCGGTGGGCCGCAAGGCCGGGCCGCTGGTCAACCTCGCCGCGGAGCTCGACGGTTCGAGCCGAAACGGCTTCGCCGGCACTGCCGGGATGGGGCATACCCGGTGGGCCACCCACGGCGCACCCACCGACCGCAATGCCCACCCCCACTCCGACTCCACCGGCAGGGTCGCGGTGGTCCACAACGGGATCATCGAGAACTTCGGGCAGCTGCGCGCCGAGCTCGAGCGCGGCGGGGTGGAGCTGGACAGCGACACCGACACCGAGACCGTGCCGCATTTGCTCGCCCGCGAGTACGCCGGTGACCTGCCGGCCGCGGTGCGGGCGGTGTGCCGTCGCCTGGAGGGTTCGTTCACGCTGGTCGTCACGCACGCCGACGAGCCGGACCGGATCGTCGCCGCCCGGCGCTCCTCGCCGCTTGTGGTCGGTGTCGGCGACGGTGAGCACTTCGTGGCCTCCGATGTGGTGGCGTTCATCGAGCACACCCGTGACGCCGTCGAGCTCGGCCAGGACCAGATCGTGTCCATTACCCGGGACGGCTACGAGATCACCGACTTCCACGGTGCTCCGGTGCACGGCACCCCGTTCCACGTCGACTGGGACCTGTCGGCCGCCGAGAAGGGCGGCCACGACTACTTCATGTTCAAGGAGATCGAGGAACAACCTGACGCGGTCCGTGACACGCTGCGCGGCCACTTCCTCGATGGCCGGATCGTGCTCGACGAGCAGCGGATGGACATTCAGGAGCTGCGCGACGTGGACAAGGTGTTCGTCGTCGCCTGCGGCACCGCGTATCACTCCGGCCTGGTCGCCAAGTACGCGATCGAGCACTGGTGTCGACTGCCGGTCGAGGTGGAGTTCGCCTCCGAGTTCCGCTACCGGGACCCGGTGCTGGATCGCTCCACGCTGGTCGTCGCGATCTCGCAGTCCGGCGAGACCGCCGACACCCTGGAGGCTGTCCGGCACGCCAGGGAGCAGAAGGCGCGGGTGCTGGCCATCTGCAACACCAACGGGGCGCAGATTCCCCGGGAGTCCGACGCGGTGCTCTACACCCACGCCGGGCCCGAGATCGGGGTGGCGGCCACCAAGACGTTCCTCGCCCAGATCGCCGCGAACTTCCTGGTCGGGCTGGCGCTGGCGCAGGCCCGCGGCACCAAGTACTCCGACGAGATCGCCCGGGAGTTCGCCGAGCTGGAGGCGATGCCCGACGCGGTGGCCGACGTGCTCGGCACCGTCGAGCAGGTGCGCACGCTGGGGCGCGAGATCGCCGGGTCGAAGACGGTGCTCTTCCTCGGCCGCCACGTGGGGTTCCCGGTGGCGCTGGAGGGTGCGCTCAAGCTCAAGGAGCTCGCCTACATGCACGCCGAGGGTTTCGCCGCCGGCGAGCTCAAGCACGGGCCGATCGCGCTGCTGGAGGAGGGGCTGCCGGTGGTGGTGGTGATGCCCTCGCCGAAGGGCCGCGCGGTGCTGCACGCCAAGCTGCTGTCGAACATCCAGGAGATCCGGGCCCGCGGGGCGCGCACGATCGTCGTCGCCGAGGCGGGCGACGACACGGTGCGTCCCTACGCGTCGCACCTGCTGGAGCTACCCGCGGTGCCCACGCTGCTGCAACCACTCGTTTCCACCATCCCGTTGCAGGTGCTCGCGGCCGAGATCGCGCAGGCGCGCGGCTTCGACGTCGACCGCCCCCGCAACCTCGCCAAGTCCGTCACCGTCGAATGACCGGCGTGGCAGCGGGAGTCGTGCGGTGATCGCCGGGATCGGCACCGACATCGTCGGCGTGGTGCGCTTCGAACAGGCGCTGCGTCGCACCCCCGGTCTGCTGCCCCGGGTCTTCACCGACGGCGAGCTGTCGACCCGGTCCGGCGCGCACCGGCGGTCGCGCTCGCTGGCCGCCCGGTTCGCCGCCAAGGAGGCGGCCGCCAAGGCGCTGGGCGTCCCCCGTGGCTGGGGATGGCACGACACCGAGGTCATCAGCGGTCCGAACGGGCGCCCGCTGCTGCGGATCACCGGATCGCTGGGCGAGGCCGCCGCGCGGCAGGGTGTCACCGCGTGGCACGTGTCCCTGACCCACGACGCGGACCTCGCGTTTGCCATCGTTGTCGCCGAAGCGTCGTGAGTGGCGATACGAGTCCTGACTCGCATCCCCACTCACAGGGCCGACCGGAGGGAGGCCACGTGCAGGGGGCGTGGAGCGTCGAGCGGGTGCGTGCCGCCGAGGACGCGGTGCTCGCGCGGACGCCGGAGGGCGTGCTGATGCGACGGGCCGCGTTCGGTGCGGCCATCGTGGCCGCCGGTATGCTGCGACAGCGCACCGGTGGGGTTGCCGGCCGGCGGGTCGTGCTGCTGGTCGGTGCCGGCAACAACGGGGGGGACGCGCTGTGGGCCGGGGCGTTCCTGCGCCGCCGCGGTGTGGCCGTCACCGCCGTGCTGCTCGCCCCCGACAAGGCGCACCCGGAGGGCATGGCCGCGCTGCGCCGCACCGGCGGGCGCACCACCGAGTCGCTTCCCGGGCGGGCCGACCTGGTGATCGACGGCATCGTCGGCCTGTCGGCCCGGGGACCACTGCGCCCCGCCGCGGCCGACCTGGTCGACGCCGTCACCGCCCCGATCCTCGCCATCGACCTGCCGTCCGGTGTGGACCCGGACACCGGGGCGACCGACGGCGCAGCGGTCACCGCGGCCGCCACGGTCACCTTCGGCGCCCGCAAGCAGGCCCATGTCCTCAACCCCGCCCGCTGCGGGCAGCTGCACGTCGTCGACATCGGACTCGATGACCAGCTCGGCGAGCCGGACATCGGTGTCCTCGAACCCACCGAGGTCGGTGCGCGGTGGCCGGTGCCAGGACCCGCCAGCGACAAGTACACCCAGGGCGTGACGGGGGTCGCCGCCGGATCGGCGGAGTTCCCGGGCGCCGCGGTGCTGGCCAGCGGCGGCGCGGTGCTGGCCACCTCCGGGATGGTGCGTTTCGCGGGCAGCGCCGCCGAGGCGGTCGGCAACCGGTGGCCGGAGGTGATCGTCACCGGCTCGGTGACCGACGCGGGCCGGGTGCAGGCCTGGGTGGTGGGGCCGGGCATCGGGACCGGCAGCGCGGGACGCGACGTGCTCGCGCGCGTGCTCGCCGACGGGGTGCCGGTGTGCGCCGACGCCGATGCGCTCACCCTGCTCGCGCAGCATCCCGAGCTGGCCGACGAGCGTGACCCCGACGTCGCGCTGGTGCTCACCCCGCACGACCGGGAGTTCGCTCGCCTGACCGGCGAGGAGCCCGGCGCCGACCGGGCCACCGCGGCCCGCGACGCCGCCCGCCGGTTCGGCGCGGTGATGCTGCTCAAGGGCAACACCACGATCGTCGCCGCGCCGGACGGGCGGGTGCTCGCCAATCCCGCCCGCTCGGCGTGGCCGGCCACGGCGGGATCGGGCGACGTGCTCGCCGGGATCATCGGGGCGCTGCTGGCGGCCGGTCTGGAGCCCGCGACGGCGGCCGCGATGGCGGTGCACGCCCACGAGTCCGCCGCCGATCTCGCGGCCAATGGCGCGCCGGCACCGGCGTCGATGCTGGTCACGGCGTTGACCGAGGCGATCCGGCGGCTGCGCGCCGACCGGGTGCGAGGATGGCGCGGATGAACACGCCTCGCGCCGAGACGGTCATCGACCTTGATGCCGTGCGTCACAACGTCGGGATCCTCGCCGCCCGTGCCGCGGCGTCCGGCGCCGGCACGATCGTCGTGGTCAAGGCCGACGGCTACGGCCACGGCGCGGTCGACGTCGCTATCGCGGCGCTGCAGGCCGGCGCCACCGAGCTCGGCGTGTGCAGCGTCGACGAGGCGCTCGCGCTGCGCGACGGCGGCATCGACGCTCCGGTGCTGGCGTGGCTGCACGTCCCCACCGAGGACCTCACACCGGCCGTCGCCGCCGGCGTCGACATCGGGGTGTACTCGACGGCGCAGCTCACCGCCGCCGCGCGTGCCGCGACCGCCACCGGGCGCACCGCCCGAGTGCATCTCAAGGCCGACACCGGGCTGAGCTGTGGCGGCGCGGTCCCGGCCGGTTGGCCCGAACTCGTCGCCGCCGCGGCCGCCGCGCCCGGTATCGAGGTGCGGGCCATCTGGTCGCACCTGGCGCACGCCGACGACCCTGGCCACCCCGTCATCGAGCAGCAGGTGGCCCGGTTCGCCGAGGCCTACCGGGTGGCCCGGGAGGCCGGGCTGCGGCCATTGCGTCACCTGGCCAACTCCGCGGCGACGCTGACCCGCCCGGACCTGCACTTCGACATGGTCCGGCCGGGAATCGCCGCCTACGGTCTCTCGCCGGTGCCCGGAGAGGGGTATGGGCTGCGTCCCGCGATGACGCTGCGTTCGCAGGTGGCGCTGCTCAAGCAGGTGCCTGCCGGGGAGGGCGTGTCCTACGGCCACGTGTGGACGACCCCGCAGCACACCACCCTGGCGCTGGTGCCCGTCGGATACGCTGACGGCATCCCGCGGAACCTCACCGGTCGGCTCGACGTGTGGCTGGCCGGGCGGCGGCGTCCGACAGTGGGCAGGGTCAGGATGGACCAGGTGATGGTCGACTGCGGTGACGACCCGGTCGCCGAGGGTGACGAGGTGGTCTTCTTCGGCACCGGCGAGCGGGGCGAGCCCACCGCAGCCGAATGGGCCGACAACCTCAACACCATCCACTACGAGGTGGTGGCGGGGATGGTCCGGCCCCGGCTGACCCGCACGGTGCTGGGCCGCCGCGGCGTGCCGGCGGGGACGGCCGGATGAGACCGGTCTGGAAGATCGCAGGGTGGATCGGTGGTGCGTTGGGTGCCACCGCCGCGGTGGCGACCGTTGCTCACAGCACCCGGATCGCTCACCAGCGCCGCTCGGCCGAGCCCACCGACGAGCAGCTCGGCACGTTGCCGCCCGACCGCGAGTCCACCGTCACGGCCGACGACGGGGAGCCGCTGTCGGTCGAGGAGGTCGATCCGGCCGATGGTGGAAAGTCCGAGCTGACGGTGGTGCTGGTGCACGGCTACACGCTCGACCGGCGCAGCTGGCACTTCCAGCGCCGCGACCTCGCGAAGTCGACAGCGCCACGGGTGCGCCAGGTGCTCTACGACCAGCGCAGCCACGGCCGGTCCGGACGGTCCGCCGGCGATGCCTGCACCATCGAGATGCTCGGGCGCGATCTCGACGCGGTGATCCGCGCGGTCGTACCGACTGGTCCGATCGTGCTGGTCGGCCACTCCATGGGTGCCATGAGCATCATGGAGCTGGCCGAGCGCAACCCGCAGCTGTTCGCCGAGCGGGTGCGCGGCGTGGCGCTGCTCAACACCTCGGCCGGCGAGATCGGGCGCTCCGGGCTGCACCGCCCGCTACTGTCCCGCCGCAATCCGGTCATGATCGCCGCTGCACACCTGGCGGCGTGGCAGCCGTTGGCGGTGGAGCACGGCCGGTCGCTGGGCAGCCACCTGCTGTGGGGGCTGACCCGCCAGTTCGGCTTCAGCGACGCCACGGCGAGCCCGGCGCTGGTCGACCTGGTGGACGCGATGATCGGCGGCACCCCGGTCGAGGTCATGACCGACTTCCTCAAGACGCTGGGCGCCCACGACCGCTACGCCGCGGTCGCCGGACTGCGCCACGTCGAGACCCTGGTGCTCGGTTCGGACGCCGACCGCATGATCCCGTTCCAGCACTCCGAGGCGATCGCCGCGCTGCTGCCCGATGCCGAGCTGGTGCAGGTGCCCCGGGCCGGGCACCTCGCCATGCTGGAGCAGCCGGAGGTCGTCACCGAGCACCTGCTCGGGCTGCTGTCGCGGTGCGCCGAGGGCAGCAGGTTCGGGATCTGGCGACGGCGCCGGGCGTGATCGAGCTGCCCGGTCCCGCCGACACCGAGGCGCTCGGCCGCGAGATCGGCCTGCTGCTGCGGGCCGGCGACCTGGTGGTGCTGTCGGGCCCGCTCGGAGCGGGCAAGACCGTGCTGGCTCGCGGCATCGCGGCCGGGCTCGGGGTGCGCGGCACGGTGACCTCGCCGACCTTCGTCATCGCCAGGGAGCACCCGCCGGGGCCGCGCGGGGTGGCGCTGGTGCACGCCGACGCCTACCGCCTCGGCGGGCTCGACGAGCTCGACGACCTCGACCTCGACACCGACCTGCTCGACGCCGCGGTGGTGGTGGAGTGGGGCGAGGGGATGGCCGAGCGGCTCGCCGAGGAGCACCTGCTCGTGCGCCTGACGCGCCGCGACGACGACCTGCGGCTCGCCGAGCTGACCGGCCCGGCGCGGCTGCTGCCGCTGCGCGGCCCGTGAATGATTTCTGGTGCTATAACCCCAACAATCACTCACGACGGTGCGCGCTACCGTGCATGACGTGCTGGTGCTGGCGATCGACACGGCGACGCCC
This sequence comes from Pseudonocardiaceae bacterium, assembly GCA_009377865.1. GTDB lineage: Bacteria > Actinomycetota > Actinomycetes > Mycobacteriales > Pseudonocardiaceae > WHSY01. The sequence goes on from WHTH01000013.1 coordinate 57,376, forward strand.
GCGGTGACCGCCGGGCTGCTGCGGGTGCCCGACGGTGACCGCGACGGCGCGCCGGAGCTGCTCGCCGACCGCGTGACGGTCGACGCCCGAGCACACGCCGAGCTGCTGACCCCCTCGATCCGCGCGGTGCTCGCGGAGACCGCCGTGGTCGCGGCCGATCTCGACGCGATCGTCTGCGGTGACGGGCCCGGCCCGTTCACCGGGCTGCGTGTCGGCATGGTCACCGCCGCGGCCTTCGGCGATGCGCTCGGCATCCCGGTGTATCCGGTGTGCAGCCTGGATGCCATTGCCCACGAGGCGGGCTGTCCGGTGCTGGTGGCCACCGATGCCCGGCGCCGCGAGGTCTACTGGGCGCGCTACGACGCCGGCTGCACCCGCGTCGACGGCCCGTACGTGCAGCATCCCGACCAGGTCCCGACCGCGGCGGTAGGCAGGGCGGCGGGCGCGGCGGCGGCTGCACTGGACCTGCCGGTCGTGGCACCCGAACACCCCGGGCCGGTCGGGCTCGTCGCGGTGGCCGCCGACCTGCGCCGCGGCGCGCCCCCGCCCCCGCTGCGCCCGCTGTATCTGCGCAGACCCGACGCGGCCGAGCCCGGGCAGCGCAAGCGGGTGACACCGGCATGAGCCCCCGGATCGGTCCGCTGCGCCCAGCGGACGCGCCGCGCTGCGCCGAGCTGGAGCGGGCGCTGTTCGCCGGTGACGATCCCTGGAGCGAGCACGCGTTCGTCGAGGCGCTCGCCGCCGGGCACCGCTATGTCGCCGTTCGCGACGACGGTGAGCTGCTCGGCTACGCGGGCATCGCGGTGCTGGGGCCCGAGGCCGAGGTGCACACCCTGGCGGTCGACCCGGCGCACCAGGGCAACGGCCTCGGGCGGGTGCTGCTGCGCGAGCTGCTGGCCGACGCGGCGGGGGCGACGGTGTTCCTCGAGGTGCGCACCGACAACGAGCCGGCGATCGCGCTGTACCGCAGCGAGGGCTTCACCGTCGTGGGCACCCGCCGGGGCTACTACCGCCCGAGCGGTGCGGACGCCTACACGATGCGGCGCTTGCCGGACCAGCGGAGGATGGTTGCTGCGGGAGACCTGCTTGCGCGAGGGCTGCTTGCAGGCCCGAGCCGTCAGCGCTGGGTCGACCCATGAGCACCAGCGCCATCGTGCTCGGTATCGAGACCTCCTGCGACGAGACCGGCATCGGGATCGTGCGGCTGGCCGACGCCGGGACCGTGACCCTGCTCGCCGACGAGGTCGCGTCCAGTGTGGACGACCATGCACGGTTCGGCGGGGTGGTGCCGGAGGTGGCCTCCCGCGCGCACCTGCAGGCGATGGTGCCCACCGTGCACCGCGCACTGGACTCCGCGGGCGTCGCAGCATCCGATGTGGACGCCGTCGCGGTGACTGCCGGGCCGGGGCTGGCCGGGGCGTTGCTCGTCGGCGTGGCAGCGGCGAAGGCCTATGCGACGGCGTGGGACGTCGCGCTCTACGGGGTCAACCACCTGGGCGCGCACGTCGCCGTGGATACCGTCGAGCATGGGCCGCTGCCGCCCGCACTGGCGCTGCTGGTCTCCGGCGGCCATTCCAGCCTGCTGCAGGTCAGCTCGCTGGCCGAGCCGATGCAGCCGCTGGGCGCGACGATCGACGACGCGGCGGGGGAGGCGTTCGACAAGGTCGCCCGGCTGCTCGGGCTGGGCTTTCCCGGCGGGCCGCACGTAGACAACGCTGCCCGCGCCGGCGATGCGGGATCGGTGCGCTTCCCGCGCGGCCTGACCGGGCCACGGGATGCGCGGTACGACTTCTCCTTCTCCGGACTCAAGACCGCGGTGGCGCGCCACGTGGAGGCCTTGCAACGGGAGGGCACGTCCGTCCCGGTCGCCGATGTCGCGGCGGCGTTTCAGGAGGCGGTGGCCGACGTGCTCACCGCCAAGGCGCTACGCGCCGCCGCCGATCTCGGTATCGACACGCTGCTCGTCGGTGGTGGTGTCGCGGCGAACTCCCGGCTCCGGGCGCTGGCCGAGCAGCGTTGCGCCGCGGCAGGTGTGCGGCTGCGGGTGCCACGCCCCCGGCTGTGTACCGACAACGGCGCGATGGTCGCGGCGCTGGGCGCCCACCTGCTCGCCGCCGGCGCGCCACCGTCGGATCCCGGCATCCCCGCCGACCCCGCACTGCCCGTCACCACCTCGCTGCTGTAGCCGGAGGGGCAGGCCCGGGGGTCGGTGTTGAGCGTTGGCAGTCGGCTGAGTAGAGTGCCAACTGGCACTCGAGCTAGTGGAGTGCTAGCAACGGCGCCAAGCCGCCTCGGCACCCGCGACGGCGGGGTGGCAGGGAGCCTACGCAGTGTCCCTTCAATTCACTGTCCGTTCAATTCGTTGACAACCTGCCAACGCTTCCAGGCCCCAGAAGGTGGAGGTCACACCGTGGCGAGCGTGAACATGAAGCCGCTCGAGGACAAGATCGTGGTCCAGACGAGCGAGGCCGAGACGACCACCCCGTCCGGCATCGTCATCCCGGATACCGCAAAGGAGAAGCCCCAGGAGGGCAAGGTCCTGGCTGTAGGCCCGGGCCGCACCGATGACAAGGGCAACCGCATCCCGCTGGATGTGGCTGTCGGTGACGTCGTCATCTACTCCAAGTACGGCGGAACCGAGGTGACGTACCACGGCGAGGATTACCTCATCCTCTCCGCGCGCGACGTGCTGGCGGTCGTCAACTGAGGATCGCCGCAACCTCATGACCGCCCCGGCGACCCCGAGATATGACGGTTCGACCGTCAGGGCCGCCGGGGCGGCCGTGTATGCCGGGACCTGATCGGTCCCTTCGAGACAGACGCGAGGAAGGCAGTCAATGCCAAAGCAGATCACGTTCGACGAGACCGCGCGCCGGGCGCTGGAGCGTGGTGTCGACCGTCTCGCTGACACCGTCAAGGTGACACTCGGTCCGCGCGGCCGGCACGTGGTGCTTGACAAGAAGTTCGGCGGGCCGACGATCACAAACGACGGGGTGACGATCGCTCGGGAGATCGAGCTCGAGGACCCCTACGAGAACATGGGCGCCCAGCTCGCCAAGAGCGTCGCCACCAGGACCAATGACGTCGCCGGTGACGGGACGACCACCGCGACCGTGCTCGCCCAGGCCATGGTCCGCCAGGGCCTGCGCAACGTCGCCGCGGGCGCCAACCCGACCGAGCTCGGCCACGGCATCGCCGCCGCAGCCACCGAGCTCGCCGAGGCGCTCAAGGTGAGGGCCACCCCGGTCCGGGGACAGGACGAGATCGCCCAGGTCGGCACCGTCTCCTCCCGCGACGCGACGATCGGCGCGCTCGTCGGTGAGGCGATGACCAAGGTCGGTGACGACGGTGTGATCACCGTCGAGGAGTCCTCCACGCTGGCCACCGAACTCGAGATCACCGAGGGTGTCGCGTTCGAGAAGGGCTACGTCTCGCCCTACTTCGTGACCGACTCCGAGCGCATGGAGGCGGTGCTGGAGAACGCGCACATCCTGCTGCATCGTGACAAGATCTCCTCGATCCAGGACCTGCTCCCGCTGCTGGAGCGGATCGGCCAGGACGGCAAGCCGTTGCTCATCGTGGCCGAGGACATCGAGGGTGAGGCGCTGTCCACGCTGGTGGTCAACGCGATCCGCAAGACGATCTCGGTGTGCGCGGTGAAGGCGCCGTTCTTCGGTGACCGGCGTAAGTCGTTCCTGGATGACCTGGCTGTCGTCACCGGTGCGCAGGTCATCAACCCGGAGATCGGCCTGAAGCTGACCGAGGTCGGTCCCGAGGTGCTCGGCAAGGCCCGCCGTGCCGTGGTGACCAAGGACTCCACCACGCTCGTCGACGGTGGTGGCGACCAGGCCGATGTGGACGCCCGCTCGGCTCAGCTGCGCCGGGAGATCGAGAACAGCGACTCCGACTGGGACCGCGAGAAGCTGCAGGAGCGGCTCGCGAAGATCGCCGGTGGCGTCGCGGTGATCAAGGTCGGGGCGGCTACCGAGACCGAGCTCAAGGAGCGCAAGGCCCGCATCGAGGACGCGGTGTCGGCCACCCGGGCCGCCGTCGAGGAGGGCATCATCCCCGGGGGCGGCGCCGCTCTGATCCAAGCCGCCGCCTCGATCGGCGATCTGGGCTTGACCGGCGATGCTGCCACCGGTGCGGCCATCGTGGTCAGGGCCAGTGCGGCGCCGCTGCACTGGATCGCGGCCAACGCAGGCCACGAGGGCGCCGTCGTGACCGCTCGGGTCCGCGAGCAGGAGTGGGGTCACGGCTTCGACGCCGAGTCCGAGACCTACTGCGACCTTGTGGTCGCCGGGGTCATCGACCCGGTCAAGGTGACGCGCTCCGCCGTGATCAACGCCGCGTCGATCGCGCGAATGGTGCTGACTACCGAGATCGCGATCGTGGACAAGCCCGAGGAGGAGCAGGAGTCGGCTGGCGGTGGCCACGGCCACGGCCACGGCCACGGCCACGGCCACGGCCACGGCCACGGCCCGGGCTTCTGAGCCCTCCCGCATCAGGTGAAGGTGCCGTTCAGTGCATCCCGTGCAGTGAACGGCACCTTCGCTGCGTCCGGAGACTTGGCGCTGCGACTGCGGGTAGCCGGACGATGACCTCTTGTGACGGCGATACGGAACGATTACGGTATTCCCACACCCGTTCACTCTCGGTACGCTCTGGTCTGCTCCACCTCGGTGACAGCGCCCGTTCGGGCAAGCACCCTTGACGCGGCCGACGGATTTTTCCACCAGATCGTGTCAAGGTCCGGCGGCAGGCGACCGATGGAGGAATAAGTACGTCACTCGGCTGCAGGAAAGGAGCCTCCGTGACCGCGGTTCTCATCTGCGATGACCGGAGAAGCGTCCGCGAAGGACTCACCCGTGTGATGTCCGCGGTTCCGGGGGTCGCCCGCATCGACTGTGTCGCGCACGGCGACGAGTTGCTGGCCCGATTCTCGCGGCAGCCGGTGGACGTCGTTCTGGTCGGCACCCAGCGGGCGGTTCCCACCGGCGTCGAAGCCACGCGCCGGCTCGTGTCCGCGCACCCGCAGGCGAACGTGATCGTGTTCGGGGCGCCGGACGACGCGGGCAGCATCGCTGCGGCCATTGCCGGCGGTGCCCGCGGCTACCTGCGCTGGGACGCCTCTCGCCCGGAGCTTGTCGCGGCGCTCGCACACACCCTCGCCAGCACCTCGGTACCCGCACCTCGAGCCCCTTCGGATCCCGGAGTGCAGCTGACCGAGCGCGAGTTGCAGGTGCTGCGCGGTATGAGCCAGGGCAAGAGCAACGGGCAGATCGGCCGCGAGCTCTACCTCTCCGAGGACACCGTCAAGACCCACGCCCGGCGGCTGTTCCGCAAGCTCGGCGTACGTGACCGGGCGCAAGCGGTGGCGCATGGCTTCCGGCGGGGCCTGGTCGCCTGACCGGCGACATACGTCGGGCACCGCCGTAACGCCGGGCTCGGTTGGAGCTGTCACATCACGACCGTGCAACGTCACGTTCCGCATCGGGAGGGTCACCCGGTACGGTGCACGGGAGGTTTCGGCGTCCCTGGAGGGTGATGGGTGACCGGGACGGCGAACAAGCCACCGTCGGCCGGGCTGCTGCCCGGCCGGTCCTCACACGTAACGCTGGGGCCAACTGCTGCGATGACCATTACGGGGGACGGGTTCGACGCCCTCGTGGCGACGGCCGTAGCCGGCGATCGCACTGCGACCGACCGACTGCTGGCCACGATCCGTTCCCCCGTGGTGCGGTACTGCCGTGCTCGTGTCGGATCGCAGGAAAGGTCGTCCGCGTCAGCGGACGATGTGGCCCAGGAGGTGTGTGTCGCGGTGATCACGGCGCTGCGCGGTTACCGGGACCAGGGGCGGCCCTTCATGGCGTTCGTCTACGGGATCGCAGCACACAAGGTCGCCGACGCCCATCGTTCCGCAGGCCGCAACCGGGCCGACCTCTTCGCGGATGTTCCCGATGAGGTCGAGTTGCGTGACGGGCCGGAACAGCGGTTCATGCAGGGCGAGCTGAACGGCCAGCTGGGCAGGCTGCTCGGCGTGCTTCCCGAGAAGCAGCGGGAGATCTTGGTGCTGCGGGTGATCGAGGGCTACTCGGCCGAGCAGACCGCCGAGATGGTCGGTTCGACACCCGGCGCGGTCCGAGTGGCGCAGCACCGGGCGCTGTCCCGGCTGCGCAAGGTGCTGTCTTCGGAAGGGGGGCTCTGACGTGTCCGAGCATGACGACGAGGCGCGAGACTACCCAGCCGATCTGGCCGCCATCCAGGCCGATGACGCGCTGCTCGATACGCTGAGCGGCTCACCCCCGACGTTCCCACCCGCTGACGAGCCAGTGGCGAACGTGCTGCTGCAATGGCGGCGCGAGATAGACGCCGAGCCCGTCCCTGAGCTCGTCGACACCGACACGGCGATGAAGCTGATGGCGGATGCCCGACGCCCGGCGCCGCGGCGCCGCCCGGTGCTGATGCCGTTCGCCGCCGCTGCGGCCATGCTGGTGATCGCGTTCTCCGGAGTGGGTCTTGCCGCCAAGTCCGCGCAGCCGGAGGACCGGCTGTTCGGCGTCACCCAGGTGCTCTACCCCGAATACGCCGGCTCAGTCGAGGCCGCCACCGCGGTCGAGCGGGACCTGGCGGAGGCCGCTGCCGCACTGAAGGAGGGTCGCAGCACCGATGCCGAGGCGGCACTCGACCGTGCCGAGCAGCATCTCAGCCGGGTGAAGGGGGCGGAGGAACGCGACGAACTGGTCCTGCATCGCGAGACGCTGCGGAGCGAACTCGCCGAGAAGTCGGGCGCCGGTAGCGACCCCTCGTCCGGATCCACGAGCGAGTCGAGCGACTCAGCCGAATCCTCTGACCGGGTCGAGCAGCTGGCCCCGGACGACGAGCCCGACAGCGGCGACTCCGAGAGCGACTCGGACAGCGGCGACTCCGAGAGCGACTCGGACAGCGGCGACTCGGACAGCGACTCGGACAGCGGCGACTCGGACAGCGACTCGGGCGGGGAGGACGCCCGGGACGATCCGAGCACCAGGAGCAGACCGTCGGAGGACGGATCCAACTCAAACGCGTGGCCGACCCCCACCGGTGGGTTCGCGCCCAGCTCTCCGATCGAGGCACCACCGACGACCTGAGTCCACGCCTGGCGCTGCCACGGACTCACGGTTCAGCCGCCGGCGTCCTCGGCGAGCACGGCGTCGGCGTAACCGCGGCAGTAGTCCCAGCTCACGTAGGCAGCGGGATCCGGCTGGTAGGCGGGCTCGTGTCGCCGCATCCGACCGGCGTCGAGCAGCTGCTGCAAGCTCGACCGCAGCATCTCCCAGTCGTGGTAATGCTCCTCGTCGCAGTCGGGGCACTCCACGACGATGCCGCGGACACCGCGTGGCTCCAGCAGTGCCTGGTAGACGGCGAGGTCGGTGAGGTCGGCAACGAGTCCGGCGCGCTCCTCGTCATCGAGCGGCTCGTCGACCCCACCCTCGTCGACTGCCTCCAGCGAGCGGGCCGGGTCGTCCGAGTCCTCCGCGAAGGGGTCAGGGGGTAGCGCATCGTGTGGCACGGCCGCGACGGTACCGGCCAACCGGGGGTCGTGACGACGGATACCATGGAAGTACCGGTACATCCCCAGTAGAAGCTCCAGTAGATCTCATTGGCGAATGCCTGCCGCGACACCTCACAGCGTCCCGCCGTCCGCCGCCACCCAGGAAGGCCGTTCTGTCGCATGACCAGCGAACTCACCAACCCCCCGTCGAAGTTCGCGATGCTCGGCCTCACCTTCGACGACGTGCTGTTGCTGCCCGCGCGGAGCGACGTCGTCCCCGGTGAGGCCGACACCTCCAGCAGGCTGTCGCGCCACGTGACGCTGCGGGTGCCACTGGTCTCCTCTGCGATGGACACCGTCACCGAGGCCAGAATGGCCATCGCGATGGCCCGGCAGGGCGGTATGGGGGTGCTGCACCGCAACCTGCCGGCCGAGGAGCAGGCCACCCAGGTCGAGGTGGTGAAACGTTCCGAAGCCGGTATGGTGACCGACCCGGTGACCTGCGCGCCGACCGACACGCTCGCAGATGTCGATGCGCTGTGTGCCCGTTTCCGCATCTCCGGGGTCCCGGTGACCGACGACCGCGGCGTCCTGGTCGGGATCATCACCAACCGGGACATGCGCTTCGAGGTCGACCATCGCAAGCACGTTCGTGATGTGATGACCACCCCGCCGCTGATCACCGCCCAGGTCGGGGTGACTGCGGAGGCCGCCCTCGGGCTGCTGCGCAGGCACAAGGTGGAGAAGCTGCCGATCGTCGACGGTGACGGGCTGCTGCGCGGCCTGATCACCGTCAAGGACTTCGTCAAGACCGAGCAGTACCCGCTGGCCACCAAGGACCCGGACGGACGGCTGGTCGTCGGCGCCGCCATAGGGGTGGGCGACGACGCCAAGCAGCGGGCGCAGTACCTGGCAGACGCCGGGGCCGACGTGCTGGTGGTCGACACCGCGCACGGCCACTCGCGTGCCGTGCTGGAGATGGTGGCACGGCTGAAGGCCGAGCTCGGCGACACCATCGACGTCGTCGGCGGCAATGTGGGGACCCGGGCCGGTGCGCAGGCGATGGTCGACGCGGGCGTGGATGCCGTGAAGGTCGGGGTCGGGCCCGGCTCGATCTGCACCACGCGGGTCGTCGCAGGCGTCGGCGTTCCGCAGATCAGCGCCATCTACGAGGCCGACCTGGCCTGCCGGCCCTCGGGGGTACCGGTCATCGGTGACGGTGGCATCCAGTACTCCGGCGATATCGCCAAGGCGATCGCGGCCGGTGCCAGCACGGTGATGCTGGGCAGCCTGCTCGGCGGGACTGCCGAGGCGCCCGGCGAGCTGATCCTGGTCAACGGCAAGCAGTTCAAGACCTATCGCGGCATGGGATCGCTGGGTGCGATGTCGTCGCGTGGCTCCGAGCGCGCGCAGTCCTACTCCCGGGACCGCTACTTCGCCGACGACGCGCTCTCCGACGACAAGCTCGTGCCCGAGGGCATCGAGGGCCGGGTGCCCTTCCGCGGCTCGCTGTCGCTGGTGACCCACCAACTCGTCGGTGGGCTGCGTGCGGGGATGGGCTATGCCGGCGCGTCGAGCATCCCGGAGCTGCAGCAGGCGCAGCTGGTCCGGGTTACGGCGGCCGGTCTCAAGGAAGGCCACCCGCACGACATCACGATGACCGTCGAGGCGCCGAACTACACCACCCGCTGATCTCTGCGACTGTGTCTGCCGGAACAATCAGGTCCGTGCGAGATCTGGTGGAGATCGGGATGGGTCGCACCGCGCGGCGGGCTTATCACTTCGACGACGTCGAGATCGTTCCGTCGCGGCGCACCCGGACCTCCCGCGACGTCTCGACCGCGTGGCAGATCGATGCCTACCGCTTCGAGATCCCGCTGGTGACGCATCCGACCGACGCGATCGTCTCGCCGCCGGTGGCGGTGCGGATCGGGGAGCTCGGCGGGCTCGGAGTGCTCAACGCGGAGGGGCTGTGGGCCCGGCATTCCAACGTCGACGAGCTGCTGTTCCGGCTGGCCACCGCTGCCGACGAAGCCGAGCCGTCGACCGCGGTCCGGATGCTGCAGCAGTGGCATGCCGCCCCGCTGCGTGTCGACCTGCTGGCCGAGGCCATCAAGCAGGTCGCCGAGGCTGGTGTGACGGTGGCGGCGCGAGTCAGCCCGCAGCGCGCCAGGGAGCTGACGCCTGACCTCATCGCGGCCGGCGTCGAAGTCCTCATCGTGCAGGGCACGATCATCTCGGCGGAGCACGTCTCGCGGACGGCGGTCGGCGGAACGACCCCGCTCAACCTCAAGGAGTTCATCGCCGAACTCGACGTGCCGGTGATCGCCGGCGGGGTGGGGGACTACCGGACCGCCATGCACCTGATGCGCACCGGCGCCGCCGGGGTGATCGTCGGCTATGGCGCGGGCAAGGCGACGTCGACCGGTGACGTGCTGGGCATCGGGGTGCCGATGGCAACCGCGGTGGTCGACGCCGCCGCGGCGCGCCGCGACTACCTCGACGAGACGGGAGGGCGATACGTACACGTCATCGCCGACGGCGGGGTGGAGACCAGCGGCGACGTGGCGCGCGCTGTCGCCTGCGGTGCCGACGCGGTGATGCTCGGCGAGCCGTTGGCCCGCGCGGCCGAGGCCCCCGGCAACGGCTGGTACTGGACCTCGGCGGCCGCCCACCCGTCGGTCCCGCGCAGTTGGGTCGAGCTCGCCGAGGACGCCTCGGTGACGCTCGACACCCTGCTGTTCGGTCCGTCGGCCGACCCCAGCGGCGCGGTGAACCTGTTCGGCGCGCTGCGCCGCGCGATGGCCAAGACCGGCTACTCCGACCTCAAGGAGTTCCAGAAGGTCGGCCTCTCCGTCCGGTCATAATGCGACCGAGCCCAGCTACCATCGAGGAGGGGTTACCGGCGGTAAGAGGAGGTTGCGGCGTGTCCGAGGTCGACTACGACGTCGTGGTGATTGGATCCGGGTTCGGCGGCAGCGTCGCGGCGCTGCGGCTGACCGAGAAGGGTTACCGCGTCGGCGTGCTCGAGGCCGGGCGCCGCTTCGCCGACCACGAGCTGGCCAAGACCTCGTGGCGCGCCCGGAAGTTCCTGTGGGCGCCCGCGCTGGGCTGCTACGGGATTCAGCGCATCCACCTGCTACGCAATGTGATGGTGCTCGCGGGGGCCGGCGTCGGCGGCGGGTCGCTGAACTACGCCAACACCCTCTACCGGCCGCTGGAACCGTTCTACTCCGACCGGCAGTGGGCGCACATCACCGACTGGCGCGACGAGCTCGACGCCTACTACGACCAGGCGCAGCGGATGCTGGGCGCCACCACCTACACCGGGCACACCCCGTCCGACGACGTCATGGAGCAGGTCGCGAAGGAGATGGGCGTCGCCGAGACCTATCACCCCACTCCGGTGGGGGTGTACTTCGGTAAGCCGGGTGAGGACGTCGACGACCCGTACTTCGGCGGCACCGGACCGCGCCGCCGCGGCTGCATCGAGTGTGGTGCATGCATGACCGGGTGCCGGTACAACGCGAAGAACACGCTGGTGAAGAACTACCTGCACCTGGCCGAGTCCGCCGGCGCGGCGGTGCACCCGATGACGACCGTGACCGCGGTGGCTCCCGAGGCCGACGGAACCTGGTGCGTCGAGACAGCGCGGACCGGGCCGTTGCGCCGCCGGGGCGCCACGTTCCGTGCCACCCGGGTGGTGCTGGCGGCCGGGACGTGGGGCACCCAGCAGCTGCTGCACCGGATGCGCGCGGGCGGCCGGCTTCCCGCGCTGTCACCGCGGCTGGGAGAGCTCACCCGCACGAATTCCGAATCGATCCTCGCGGCCAGCCGGCCCACCGTCGATCCCGAGCGCGACTTCACCCGTGGAGTGGCGATCACCTCGTCGTTTCACCCCGACGAGTACACCCACATCGAGCCGGTGCGTTACGGGCGGGGCAGCAACGCGATGGCCCTGTTGAAGACCTTCGCGACCGACGGATCGTCGCAGCTCCCGCGCTGGAAGCAGTTCTTGCATGCCGCCGCCCGTCACCCGCTGCGGACGTTGCGGCTGCTGTCGGTGCGCCGAGGCAGCGAGCGGACGCTGATCCTGCTGGTGATGCAGACCCTCGACAACTCGCTGACGACATACCTGCGACGCGGGCGGCTGACGTCGAAACGGGGCCATGGTGAGCCCAACCCGACCTTCATCCCGATCGGGCACCGGGCCGCCGAATTGGTGGCCCAGCGCATCGACGGCGTCGCGGGCGGCACCTGGCTCGAGCTGCTCGACATCCCGCTCACCGCGCACTTCCTCGGTGGCTGCGTCATCGGCACGACCCGCGGCGACGGCGTGATCGACCCGTATCACCGAGTGCACGGCTACCCGGGGCTGTCGGTGGTGGACGGCTCGGCGATCAGCGCCAACCTGGGCGTCAACCCGGCGCTGACGATCACCGCGCAGGCCGAGCGGGCATTCGCACTGTGGCCCAACCGTGGTGAGGCCGACGCCCGGCCCGCTCCCGGCGAGGGCTACCGCCGGATCGCGCCTGTGCCGCCGCGTTGCCCGGTGGTGCCGTCCGACGCCCCGGGCGCGCTCCGCCTCACCCCTGTGGACAGGTCGTGAGTGCGAATACGAGTCAGGGCTCGCATCGCCACGCACGGGCGGCCGTAGGCTGCACACCGTGGAGACACGGCCGGTTCTCGTCGTCGATTTCGGGGCGCAGTACGCTCAACTGATCGCTCGCCGCGTCCGCGAGGCGCAGGTGTACTCGGAGATCGTGCCGCACACCGCGACGGTGACCGAGATGTTGGCGCGCGACCCGCTGGCGATCGTGCTCTCCGGTGGCCCGGCCAGCGTCTACGCGCCGGGTGCACCGCGGCTGGATCCGGCGCTGTTCGACGCCGGTGTGCCGGTGCTGGGGATCTGCTACGGGTTCCAGGCGATGGCCGACGCGCTGGGCGGCACCGTCGAGCGAACCGGCACGAGCGAGTACGGGCGCAGTGATGTCGAGGTGACCAACGCCGGCGGGGTGCTGCACCGGGAGCTGCCGCCGCGCGGGCCGGTGTGGATGAGTCACCGCGACGCGGTCACCGCAGCCCCGGAGGGGTTCATCGTCACCGCACGCTCGTCGGGGTCGCCGGTCGCCGCGTTCGAGGACGCGGACCGACGGCTGGCCGGTGTGCAGTACCACCCGGAGGTGGCGCACTCCCCGCACGGCCAGGAGGTGCTGCGCCGGTTCCTGCACGAAGTCGCCGGGATCCGGCCGAACTGGACCACCGCGAACGTGGTGCACGACGCGGTTGACGCCATTCGTAAGCAGGTCGCCGGCGGCAAGGCGATCTGCGGGCTGTCCGGCGGGGTGGACTCGGCAGTGGCCGCCGCGCTCGTGCACCAGGCCGTCGGCGACGACCTGACGTGCGTCTTCGTCGACCACGGGCTGCTGCGGTCGGGGGAGCGCGCGCAGGTCGAGCGTGACTACGTCGCCGCCACCGGGGTACGGCTGGTGACCGTCGACGCCGCCGACCGGTTCGTCGCGGCGCTGGCCGGGGTCACCGACCCCGAGGAGAAACGCAAGATCATCGGGCGCGAGTTCATCCGAGTGTTCGAGGCCGCCGCACTCGACGTCGCGGCCGAGGTCAACGAGCACGGCAAGCACGTCGGGTTCCTCGTGCAGGGCACGCTGTACCCGGATGTGGTGGAATCCGGCGGGGGCTCGGGCACCGCGAACATCAAGAGCCACCACAACGTCGGCGGGCTGCCTGCGGACCTGGCTTTCGAGCTCGTCGAGCCGCTGCGTGCGCTGTTCAAGGACGAGGTACGGCGGGTGGGGCTGGAGCTGGGGCTGCCCGAGACGGTCGTGCACCGCCAGCCGTTCCCGGGTCCCGGGCTCGCCATCCGCATCATCGGCGAGGTCACGGCGCGGCGGCTGGCCACGCTGCGCGCCGCCGACGCGATCGCCCGCGCGGAGCTGACCGCGGCCGGGCTGGACTCCGACATCTGGCAGTGCCCGGTGGTGCTGCTGGCCGAGGTCCGCAGCGTCGGGGTGGCCGGCGACGAGCGCAGCTACGGCCATCCCGTGGTGTTGCGTCCGGTGTCGTCGGAGGACGCGATGACCGCGGACTGGTCGCGGCTGCCGCACGACGTGCTCGCGCGGATCTCCGGCCGGATCACCAACGAGGTGTACGAGGTCAACCGCGTTGTGCTGGACGTGACGAGCAAGCCGCCCGGCACAATCGAGTGGGAGTAGCCCTCAGCGCTTGCCGGGTCGCAGCGAGCTGACGAGCAGCAGCAGCCCGATCACCATCGCGCCGCCGGCCAGCAGCCAGCGGGCGTCGACCGGGGGCAGCCACGCGCTGCTGCCAGCGATCGCGGTCGTGGCGATGCCCAGCGCCGCGATGCCGCACAGCAGTGCGAGCAGGTCCGGCATCCGCCGCCGGCTCGACATGTCGTACTCAGCCACGGGTCACCTCCACGTTCCCGGTACCGGTGCGGACGTCGAGCAGCAGCGTGCCACCGCCGGGCCCGTCGCGGCCGGTGTCGCGGACGGCGACCTGCGACGGGATTCCCGAGCTCGTCCTGTCCAGGCAATTGACGTCGCCGATGGCGGCGCCGCAGGTCAGCGCGACGTCCACATCGGGGGGCAGGAACACCTTCGCCTCGCCGAGCGAGACCGACACCGCGGTGGCCACCGTCTGCCCGTTGCGCATCCTGAGATCGGACAGATCCAACCAGCCGCTACCGGCCGTGAGGTCGTAGCGGGGCTGCACCGCAGCGACCGTGCCAGCATCCCAACGCCGCTCCCCGGCCGAGACACCGGCTGCCGGTGCCGCCTGCAACACCCAGATGAGCAGGGCGAGCGGCACTGCGACCGCGATCAGTCCCCGCCCGCTGTGCAGCATCGAGCCGGCCACCAGGCCGAACCCGATGACGGCGAGCACCACCCCGGCGACCTGGGCCGGGCCGATGGCCGGGATGAATGCCGATGCGATCCCACCCGCCAGCAGCGCCAGGCCCAGCGTGACGGGAGTGACCTTCGATCGCGGCGGCCGCGGCTCGGCGGGTGCGGGTGGGGCTGCCGGCGAAGGGTCGGGCAGGTCCCAAGCGAACGGGGCGGTACCGAGCGGGTCCCAGGCGGGTGGCGTGGACCGTTCGGCGGTGTCGGGTGCGGCCGGTGAAGCCGGCGCGGCGGGCCCAGCGGGTGCGGCCCCGGCCGTCGCCGCGTCGCTCGTGGTTTCCGTTGTGCCGGACTCGGCGGTCGGCAGTTCCCCCGCACCGGACCGGTGACGGTGCAGCAGGAACAGCGCACCCGCGCACAGCGCCAGCGCGACCAGGCCGGTGGGCTGTAGACCGAGCACGGCGCCACTGGCAGGGATCAGCGCCAGCCCGAGGCAGATCGTCAGGGCTGTGGAGACCGAGCTGCGGCCGCGCCCCAGTATCGCCTCCGCAGCCGACACCTGGTCGTTGTCGACCGGCAGCAGCAGCCAACCCAGCAGGTACAGCAGTACGCCGACACTGCCGTAGAAGGTGGTCACCACGAAGGCGATCCGCACCAGCACCGGGTCGATGCCGTAACGGCGCCCGATCGCGGCGGCGACGCCGGCCAGCATCCGGTCCTCGGACCGTCGCCGTGGCCGGGTCCGCCAGAAGTCCCGCAGCGTCGCGTCGACGCTCATCTCGCTCACGGTGTCGACACTGCCCCGCGATGCGCGCGGACACCATCGGGGACCACCCTGATCTGCATCCATGGCTCGACCCTGATGACCCCGTGCGCGGGACGTGTGACCATTCATGGTGTGGACACCCGGCCGGAGCATGCCGTCGCTGACGGCACGGTGACGGCTGCCGAACCGGGTGCAGAACCCGCCCCAGAACCGGCGACGGAACCGACTGCCGAGATGCAGCGGTTACAGCGGGTGCGCTCCGGCCGGGTCGTCGCGGGCGTGGCGGTCGGCGTCGCCGAGCACCTCGGTGTGCCGGTGCTGTGGGTGCGGGCGGTGTTCGCCGCGCTCGCCGGGCTCGGCGGGGCCGGGGTACTGGCGTATGGCCTGCTCTGGGCGTTCCTGCCGGAGGGACCGGGCAGCGGGCAGCCGCCCAACCCCAAGGACCATCAGCAGGCGCTCGGGCTGGCCGCGCTGGGCGTCGGGCTGGCGCTGGCCTCCACGGCGCTCGGCACCTCGTGGAGCAGCTGGATCACCGCACCGCTGGGTGTGGCACTGGTGGGTGCCGCCGTGGTCTGGCGGGAGGCCGACGAGACGCAGCGCCAGCGCTGGCGTAGCGGGGCCGGGGCGGTGGTGTTCGGCGGTGGCCGCATCGCCGTGCTGCGGGTGCTGGCGGGTGCCGGGCTCGTGGTCGCGGGCACCGCGATCTTCCTGCTCGGGCAGATCAACCTTGGTCAGGTGCAGTTCGGGCTGCTGGCGGTGCTCGCGACCCTGGTCGGCGTCGCGGTGCTCACCGTGCCCTGGTGGCTGCGGCTGATGCGGGCGCTCGGGGAGGAACGCCGCGCGCGCATTCGCACCACGGAGCGTGCCGAGATCGCCGCGCACCTGCACGACTCGGTGCTGCAGACGCTGGCGCTGATCCAGCAGCAGCCCGATTCCAGCCGGGAGGTTCGGCGGCTGGCCCGCGGCCAGGAACGCCAGCTGCGCAGCTGGCTCTACGGCCCGCAGGGCTACGGCCGCACCGGGCGTGACGCCGCGGCCCCGCCCCAGCTGTCCGAGGCGCTGTCGGCCGCCGCAGGGGAGGTCGAGGACATCTACGCGGTGAGCGTGCAGGCCGTCGTGGTCGGCGACTGCCCTGCCGACGAGGCGATGTCGCCGCTGGTGCAAGCCACCCGGGAGGCGATCGTCAACGCGGCCAAGCACGCCGGCGTGTCGGAGATCAGCGTCTACGCCGAGGTGGAGCCGGCGCAGGTGACCGTGTTCGTGCGCGATCGCGGCAGCGGCTTCGACCCGGATGCGGTAGGCGACGACCGTCACGGGCTCGCCGACTCGATCCACGGCAGGATGGAACGCAACGGCGGGAGCGTACGGTTGCGCACGTCGCCGGGCGAGGGCACCGAGGTTCAGCTCATCATGCCGAGACCGAAGCCCGGGGAGGATGAACCATCATGACGGAACCGGAACCGATCGGGGTGTTCCTGGTCGACGACCACGCACTGTTCCGCAGCGGGGTGCGAGCCGAGCTCGAACGGGCCGGATCGGCAGCGGGCGCGGGGCGAACGGTCAGCGTCGTCGGCGAGGCCGGCTCGGTCCGGGAGGCGGTGGCGGGGATCGGGCACCTGCGCCCCGACGTCGTGCTGCTCGACGTCCACATGCCCGACGGCGGCGGGGCGGAGGTGCTCCGGAAAACCCACACCGACTGGCCCGACGTGGTGTTCCTCGCGTTGAGCGTGTCCGACGCCGCCGAGGACGTCATCGCCGTGATCCGTGCCGGCGCCCGCGGCTACGTCACCAAGACGATCTCCGGCCACGAGCTGGTCGACGCGGTGCGCCGGGTGCAGACCGGCGACCCGGTCTTCTCGCCGCGGCTCGCGGGTTTCGTGCTGGACGCGTTCGCGCAGCGCCCCGGCACCGGGGCGGTGGGTGATCCGGAGCTGGATCTGCTCACTCCGAGGGAGCGTGACGTGCTGCGGCTGCTCGCCCGCGGCTACGCCTACAAGGAGATCGGCTCGGAACTGTTCATCTCGGTCAAGACCGTCGAGACGCACGCGTCGAGCGTGCTGCGCAAGACGCAGCTGTCCAACCGCTACGAGTTGTCCCGCTGGGCCTCGGACCGGCGGCTGGTCTGACGTCTCATCGCGGCCGCAGCCCGTCGAGCAGCCGTGCCGGGCACACCTGCACCGGGAACGGCCGGCGCGCGGCGAAGACCTCGTCGCCGCTGACCGCTGCCACCAGCTGGTAGTGGGCCTGCTCGTCGAGCTCGTAGACATCCAGACCGCCCGGCTGCACCGGGTCGAGCAGCCAGTACGATGGCACTCCCAGCCGCTCGTAGTGCGCCTTCTTGGTGTTGCGGTCGTTGAGCTGGGTGCTGCGTGACAACGTCTCCATCGCCAGCACCGGCGGCACCGGCAGGTTGGCCTCGGTGAGGTCGTCGTAGCGTGCCACCAGCACGTCGGGCTGCACCTCGTTCGTCAGCGCGGTCCGCACCGCGAACGGCGCGATCAGTACGCGCAGTTCCGGCGAGCACGCCGCGTGCAGCACCCGGTAGAGCGCCCCTGACATCTCCTGGTGCGACCAGCCCGGGGCCGGGGTCACGAGAAGCATCCCGTCGATGAGCTCGTAGCGCCGGCCGTCATCGGGCATCGCCTCCAGGTCGTGCACCGTGAACGGGCGACCCTCGGCGAGTCCGATCGGTTCGGTCATGACTGTCATGGTCCCCCTCCTTCCTGTTCGAGGCCAGTATGGACGGCGGCACCGACAGTTCCGGCAATGCGAATTGCTTGCCGCCGGTCTGCTGGCCCTGCCAGGATGCGGCGGGGTCGCTGGCACAGCGGTCGCGGTGTCGGATGGGTGGGGTTCGAGCGAGGGAGCAGCAGTGGGGGATCTCTATGTCCGTAGCGACGTGCTCGACGGTCTGCAGTCGAGGTGGTGGACGGTGCCGGCCCAGCTGTCGGGGGCATGCACCTCGCTACGCAGAATCGATGGTGCGGTGGTGGGTGCGTCGCCGCTGATCAATGCGATGGACGATTTCGCCGAGGGGTGGCAGCACGGCATCAGCCAGATCGGTGAGCGCACCGAGCGCGCGGTGCAGGCGCTGACCCAGATCGGCAAGGCGTTCGACGAGTGCGACACCGCGCTTGGTGAGGCCTGCCGTCCCGACGGGGGCAGTGGTGCCGGGGGTGGCGCTGATGATGCGGCGTAGCTTCTCGAATCTGGGGTGGGACCCGACGACGCCGGGGGATGCCGAGCTGACGCGCGCGGCGGGCCGTCAGTGTCGGCACTGGGTGCCGAGCTGGGCACGCTGGTCGGGCAGTTCGACGGCGCGGACGACGGGGCGTGGCGGGGTCAGACATCCGTTCCGGAACAACCTGGCCCAAGATCTGCTGCCGCTGCTGAAGAAGGCGCGGAGTCGTTCGACCGGGCGGGGCGGTTCACGAAACCAACCGGCAGGACGCGCTCACGGCGATCGCCGCCGACGCGGACCTGGTCCTCGTCGTCGGGTTGGCGAACTCCTCTAACTCCCGCCGCGCCGTCGAGGTCGCATCCCGCCTCGGCACGCCAGGACACCTCATCGACGGCGTCGCCGATCTGCGAGCCGCGTGGCTCGCCGAGGTGTGCGTCGTGGGCATCACCGCGGGCGCATCGGCGCCATACAGCATCGTGGATTCCGTGATCGACGCGCTGGACGCGCTGGGCCCCGTCACCGTCGTCGAATGCGAGACGATCCACTTCGGACCATAGGTGGTTACGCAGCGGATGGGGTGACGCGACGCCCCCGCCTCACCGGCGGGTTGCAACCGACAGCGCCCCCACGCTCACAGTCATCACCAGCACACCCAGCACGGCGATGACCGCGGCGGTCCGGCCCGGCGATGCCAGCGGCCCAGTCGCCCCCGGCTGCTCGACAGGTGACTGCGGGCGCAGCGGTGATGCGGTCGGCCGGTCTGCCGCCTGAATCGGTGCCTCCGGCGTAGGCGCGAGGGGTGCAGGGGGAACGGGCTGCGGTGCTCCCGGCGCTGGGACGGAGGGGGCGGGAACGAACGGGAACGGAGGATCGGGCTCCGGGGTGACGGTGGTTGGGGTGGCCGGCTCCGGGGTGACGGGGGTTGGGGTGGCTCTAGTGGTGTGTCTGCGAAATAACAAGGTATACTTGTGGTATGGCAGTGATGACCGCGCCGGCGCTGCCGGTGACCGACGATCAACGGGCTGACCTGAAGCGGATCGCGGGGTCGCCGCGGTTGGCGCACCGCAAGGTC